>NZ_JBIUZX010000001.1:0-666322 GCF_044745265.1 Collimonas sp. NPDC087041 | reverse complement strand
GCGCGGTATTGGCCCGCTGCTGGAATCACGGCCTTGCTGATATCGATCTCACGATCCAGCACATCGCGCGGGATTTCCAGGTAAGCCGGGCCAGGAGCGCCGGCGAAACAGGCGCGGATCGCCATTGACACCATATCGGCCACGCGTTCCGTAGAACGCACGCCTTCGGAGAACTTGGTGATCGGCCGCATCATTTCGGTATGCGGTAAATCCTGCAGCGAACCCATCATGTGTTGGGTAATCCCACCCTGGCCGCCGATATGCAGCACCGGGCTTTCAGAACGGAAGGCGGTAGCAATACCGGTCACGGCATTGGTGCAACCCGGACCGGCGGTCGTCACCACCACGCCCAGCTTGCCGGTTTGACGGGCATAACCGTCAGCGGCATGCGCTGCCACCTGTTCATGGCGCACATCGATGATGCGAATGCCTTCGTCGATGCAACCGTCGTAAATATCGATAATGTGACCGCCGCACAGGGTAAATATCGTATCGACGCCTTCATTCTTCAGCGCCCGGGCCACCAGATGCCCTCCCGATACCACGCCAGCTTCCCGGCTCTTGCGTTTGAGTGTGTCATCGGCCGTCGTACTTGCCACGGCCTTGAGCTCGGATATGACTGCTGCCATTGCGCCTCCTGTTGTCGGTTGTCTCGTCAGTTATCTTGATTTGTCTTCTTGTACAGCGTGATGGCATCTTAGACAGACGCACGCAGTACAGCATTGACCATGGTCAAGATTCGCCGCAACACCCACTCAGGGAGAAATCATGTCAACGACAACGCTTGGGGCTGAATGCCGGCACCGGAGCAAGCGCAGGAGAAACGACCGCAAAAAAACATGTCATCATCACACCATATCGCCCACACGCTTTTCAACGGATATAAACGGATATCTTCACATGTCAACATCACTCGCTTTGGATTCCAATTTTTTTGCGCTGCTGACGGAGAGCCACAAGCGGCTGGTCGGCGCATCATTGTTGCCTTTGGACGCACCGCTTGCCGACACTGCCCGTTGGCTCTACGAAGACGCGCCGTTCTGCGTGCTGGCGCACAACACCGATCCGGCGCCGCGTTTTGTTTACGCAAACAGGGCCGCGCAACGATGCTTTGAATACAATTGGGAAGAAATGACCGCTCTGCAGTCGCGGCTTTCAGCCGAAGAGCAGAACCGGGAGGAGCGCGAACGCCTGATGAGCCTGGTGCGGACTCAAGGTTTTGTGAGCGACTACAAGGGAGTGCGTATCGCGAAATCGGGAAGACGTTTCTGGATAGAGCAAGGCACTCTCTGGAATCTTGTCGATCGCCAAGGAGTGTATCGCGGTCAGGCAGCAGTTTTCCGTCAGTGGAAAGATGTGTGATCGTGCAGGGCTGTTTGATTGACGGCTATTCGTCAAGACAGATGCAGGAAAGCTGAAACAACAAAGTTCAGCGGTTTCCTGCACCTTTCTGGCAGCTCCTATGCCAGGTGCTTATGGCAAATGCAATGTCCCCAGCGATAGAGATGCATATTGTGCAGCAGGTCCTTGGTGGCAGTCGGCACGCCTTCCAGCAATATCTCCGGCGCGGTCAGGCCGAACACCGCCAGGCTGATGGACGGCGCCAGTGACACCACCGCATGCCAGGTGCGCTTCGGAATGAACAGGGCATCACCCTCCTCGACCCGTACATACAAGCCTTTGGC
The DNA here is from genome assembly GCF_044745265.1 of Collimonas sp. NPDC087041. NCBI lineage: Bacteria > Pseudomonadati > Pseudomonadota > Betaproteobacteria > Burkholderiales > Oxalobacteraceae > Collimonas > Collimonas sp. NPDC087041. The sequence continues at coordinate 664,637 of NZ_JBIUZX010000001.1, read as the reverse complement.
CTGTTCCAGCGCACGCAATTGTTCCGGGTGCTCGTCGAAACGGGCGATATTGATCGAACTCAAAGTGGCGCCCCAATCGTATTTCTTCGACGGCGACATGAACGCTTCTTCCGAAGGCGGGAACATGATGAATTCCTTGACGCCGCGCGCCTGGCAGAACCAGTTGTTCGGCACATCGCGATGCAGCCCCGTGTGGGTATTCGCCGGACCGATGAACACCGACTCCCAGGTCCAGCGCCAGCCGGGCCATAGGCTCTGGATGTCGAAATCGCTGCGCAGCTGCGGAAAATCTTCGAGGATGCTCCACTGCGCCAGGTAGTTGCGATGCGGCGTGAATGACTGCATGTGCGCCCAGTTGAGGTGGAATTCCTCGCCAGGCTGCAACAGTCGGCGACGCCGGTTCGGCAGCAAGCCCACATCTTCGCTGACTGGCTGGCCGGCCAGGCCCGCCAGTTCTCGTAAATACGGCGCGATCGGCAACAGCGGGCGCTCCTGCGTCTCGCCTTGTTCGACCAGGCCGTTCTGGAATTTACGAGTTGGCTCGGAACCGTCCTTGTTGCGCAGTTCAGCCAATTTTTCAAAAGACCAGTTCTGGCTGGCCGGCCAGTTGCGCAACGCGCCCTTCACCAGTAGCGGCCGAGTCCGATGGCCGAAACCGCCGACCTGATCGAGTTGCGAAACATCTATTTCTTCAACGAGTTTGAATGCAGGGCCAAGTAGTTGCGTCATGTCCATCGTCTGAGTATGCAGGTATCAAAACAGCGGGAAAACAGCTGCAATTCACATCGTCGATGGCTGCCCACAGGCGATGTTTTCAAAAGGAAACATCATAACAAAATTGGCTGAAGCCAGCTGCGGCTTGATTATGGCGTTCAAAGGCATCTCCGCTCGAATCAACTAATCGCCGAAACGCCCATGCCGCCCGAGACCGAAGGTGAACTTGGCGGCTCCCTCCTCGCCTTCGGCCAGCACAATCGGCACGCCTTGCTTGCCCTCATGCCGCAAGGCCTCATCCAGCGGCAAATTCCATTGTTCATACGCGGAGCGCCGGTCCGTCAGCATGCATTGCTGCGGGAAGCTGGCAATCTGATGCGCCAGTTCCTGTGCTTCGGCCAGTGCGCCGCCGGTTCGGGTCAGACGGTTCACCAATCCCATGTCGAACGCTTCCTTGGCGCTGACCGGGCGCCCGGTCAGGATCATGTCGAGCGCACGCGCCATGCCGACAATGCGCGGCAGCCGCACGGTACCGCCATCGATCAACGGCACGCCCCAGCGCCGGCAAAACACACCGAATACGGCATCCTCATCGGCCACTCGCAAATCCGCCAGCAAGGCCAGCTCCAGTCCACCCGCCACCGCATAGCCGTTGACGGCCGCAATCAGTGGTTTCGATAACGCCATCCGCGTCGGCCCCATCGGCCCGCTGCCGCCGCCTTCGGGATCGAGTTCATTGCGCGATTCAGGATCGGCGATCGCGCTGAGGTCGGCGCCGCCGCAAAAATGGTTGCCGCCGCCGGTGAGTATCGCTACCCGCAACGAAGCGTCGGCTTCGAAGCGCTCAAACGCAGCATGCAATTCCGCAGCCATTGCGCGATCGACGGCGTTACGCTTGGCCGGCTTGTTCAGTGTGATGGTGCAGATCGATGCGTCGGTATCGAACAGAATCGCTTGCATTGCCATGCCTTTCCTCGCAAATCAATCGCTTTGTAGCGTGGGCACCCCGTGCCCACGCGTTGCGCCAATTCAATCCACGCTAGTCACTCTTACAGCGCGTGGGCAAAAAAAACATGCCCACCCTACGCGTTCATCAACTCAGCCTCGCAATTATTTTAATTCCCGCATTTCCCTTGCCGCCACCGACAGCATCGCCAGGTCGACATTGCCGCCCATCTGGAAATCGGTCAGCAGGCGGCGGTAGCGTTCCAGCGGTGTCTTGCATGAGGCTTGCCAGGCGTCGACCATTTCCTGCGCCTGTTCAAGTGCCGGCGACAGCTGGATCACATTGGCGGTCAGGGTTCGCTGCAGACCTGTCAGATCGCTTTGCAGCGCGCTGCGCGCCAGCGTCTGCCAGTGTGTCTCCGCCGGCAAAGCGCTGACTCGCTCGCGCATCCAGCCGAAATTCAGGTTCAGATCGAGTGCAAAATAAACGCTGGCAACAAGTTCCAGGCTGCGGCCGGTTGATGCGGCAACTTCGGCAATATCCAGCACGGCGCCGATCAACTCAGCGCTAGCGACCCGCCGCGCCAAGACTTCCGAGACGCCGGCCTGTATCAGTTTGTCCCGCTTGGCCTTGAGCGCCTCGGCGTCGCTGGCGGCCAGCAGGCTCACCAATTGCGGGCCGAGCTGGTTGGCGGCCTGGCGGAAGCGTTCGACGGTGCTGCTGATCGTTTCGCCTTTGCCATGACGATGCAGGAACCAGAAACTGGCTTGTTCTATGAGGCCGCCGACATCGACCAGCATTTGCGCCTGCAAGACATCCGGCACGACATTGTCGAGCAAGTCGATGTCATGCCAGATTTCCTCGAACTCAAATACCTCGCGCGCAATGACGCTGGCGCGCACCACCTCGACCGGACTGGCGCCGCTTTCTTCCGCCAGGTGGTGCACAAAGGTGCTGCCGACCCGGTTGGTCAACGTGTTGACCAGGTAAGTCGCAATGATTTCGCGCGCCAGCGGATGACGCTGCATCGCCTCCGGATAACGCGCGCGCAACGGCTGCGGGAAGTAGGCGGTCAACGAGCCGGCGATGAATGAATCCTCCAGCAAGTCGGAAGCGAGCAATTCTTCAAACAGCCACATCTTGTTGTACGCCATCAGCACCGCGCGCTCCGGCGTCGCCAATCCTTGCTTGGCAGTTTTGCGGTCGGCGCATTCTTCTTCCGACGGCAGGAATTCGACGGCACGATCGAGCCGCCCGGCACGTTCGAGAAAGCGCATCAGACGCGCCTCCGGCTCCAGCAGGGTCGGCGCGCGGCGGCCGGCGACCGACAGGGCCTGGGTCTGATAGTAGTTATCGGTCAACACTTGCAGGCCGACCTCCTCGGTCATTTCCGCCAGCAGCTTGTTACGCTGCTTTTCGGTCATCTCGCCTTCACTGACGATCAAGCCCAGCATGATCTTGATGTTGACTTCGTGATCCGAACAATCGACGCCGGCCGAATTGTCGATGGCGTCGGTGCAGATGCGGCCGCCCTTCTGGGCGAACTCGATGCGGCCGAATTGGGTGCAGCCGAGATTGCCGCCTTCGGCCACCACCTTGCAATTGAGTTCAGCGCCATTGACGCGAATCGCATCGTTGGTGCGGTCGCCGACCTGCGCGTGGGTTTCCCGGCTGGCCTTGATATAGGTGCCGATGCCGCCGTTGTAGAGCAGGTCCACCTGGGCCAGCAGGATAGCGCGGATCAGTTCGGTAGGCGGCAACTCTGCAGCGGAGATGCCAAGCGCGGCCTGTACTTCAGGCGACAATGGAATCGTCTTGAGTGTGCGCGGATAGATGCCGCCGCCTTTTGAAATCAGCGTTGCCGAATAGTCGGCCCAACTGGATCGCGGTAACGCAAACAAACGCTCGCGCTCAGCGAAACTGGCGGCAGGATCGGGGTTCGGATCGAGAAAAATATGACGATGATCGAAAGCCGCCAGCAACTTGATGTGTTGCGACAGCAGCATGCCGTTGCCGAACACGTCGCCGGACATGTCGCCGATACCGACCACCGTGAAATCCTGCTCCTGGGTATTGACGCCAAGCTCGCGGAAATGGCGTTTGACCGATTCCCAGGCGCCTCTTGCGGTAATCCCCATTTTTTTGTGATCGTAGCCGACCGAACCGCCGGAGGCGAACGCATCGCCCAGCCAGAAACCGTATTCGGCGGAAATGGCGTTGGCGTAATCGGAAAAGCTGGCAGTGCCCTTGTCGGCAGCCACCACCAGATACGGATCGTCAGGATCGTAGCGCACCACATCGAGCGGCGGCACGACTTTGCCGTCCACCAGGTTATCGGTCAGGTCGAGCAATCCGCGCAAGAAGGTCTGGTAGCATTCAACGCCTTCACGCAGATAAGCATCGCGATCGCTGGCAGGCGGGGCGTTCTTGAGCACGAAGCCGCCCTTCGAGCCAACCGGCACGATGACCGCATTCTTGACCATTTGCGCCTTGACCAGCCCCAACACCTCGGTGCGGAAATCTTCGCGCCGGTCGGACCAGCGCAAACCGCCACGGGCGACCTTGCCGCCACGCAGATGCACACCTTCAAAACGCGGCGAATACACCCAAATCTCGAACATCGGCTTGGGTGCAGGCAGGCCCGGCACTTTCGCCGGATCGAATTTGAAAGACAGATAGGATTTCGGCTTGCCATCGGCGCCGCGCTGGAAATAGTTGGTGCGCAGCGTCGCGCCGATTACGCCGAGGAACTGGCGCAGGATGCGATCTTCATCGAGATTCGGCACCTGATCCATCGCCGCCTCGGTTTGCTGCAATAGCGCTGCAACCTTTGCTTCCGCCCTGGCATCCTTGGCCTGCGTCGGATCGAAGCGCGCCAGGAACAGTTCCACCAGCTTGCGCGCAATCGCCGGGTTGGCGGTCAACGCCTGTTCGATGTAGGCGTTGCTGAAGGTCGAACCGACCTGCCGCAAGTAACGCGCGTAGGCGCGCAGGATAGTCACCTCACGCCAGGTCAGCCGTGCGCGCAGCACCAGCCGGTTGAGATCGTCATTGTCTGCCTCGCCGCTCCAGACGCGGCCGAACGCATCTTCGAATACATCCTTGATGCGGTCGATTTCAACTTCGCTGTCATCCGCGGTCTGCATACCGAAATCGTGTATCCACGCCGGTTCTCCATCCTGCAAATCGATCTTGTACGGTCGTTCCTCATTGACCTTGACGCCCATGTGCTCCAGCATCGGCAGGCTCTGCGACAACGCCATCGCCTTGCCGGCGCGATAGATTTTCAGGCGCAACGAAGCCGGCCCGGCTTCTATCGGCCGGTACAGGTTCATCGCCAAGCCGGTATTCTGGCGAGCCGTTTCCAGCAGTTCGATATCGCGCACCGCCGAACGGGCTGCGTAGTCTTCTCGAAAACCGGCCGGAAACGACGCCGCGTAGCGCCGCAACAGGCGATTGCCTTGTTCTTCGCCGCGATGCTCCAGCAAGGCTTCGGCCAGATCATCCTGCCAGCGCCGTGTCGCCTGCACAATGCGTTCTTCCAGTTCGGCGACATCGACATCGATTACATTGCCGGGCTGGGTGCGCACGGTGAATTGCATGCGCGCCAGGACTGACTCCGACAGCAACGGAGTGAATTCCAGACTATCTCCCTTGAAGGCTTCCAGCAGCAGGTTCTGGATACGCTCGCGCAGTTCGGTATTGAAACGATCGCGCGGCACGAACACCAGGCAGGATACGTAACGGCCGAACGCATCGCGGCGCACGAACAGGCGGGTGCGCTGGCGCTCTTCGAGCCGCAGGATACCCATCGCGGTATCGAACAGTTCATCTTCGTCGACCTGAAACAGTTCATCGCGCGGATATTGCTCCAGGATGGTGGCCAAAGTCTTGGCCAAGTGCCCCTTCGGCACAAAGCCTGCGCGCGCCAGCACCGCCGCTACTTTGCGCCGCACCAGCGGAATCTCGCCGGTGGGAACGGTGTAGGCGGTTGATGTGTAGAGGCCAACCATGCGCCGTTCGCCAATCACCTTGCCGCCTGCATCGTAACGCTTGACGCCGACGTAATCGAGATAACCGGCGCGATGCACAGTGGAGCGCATGTTGGCCTTGGTGATGAAAATCGGCGAACGGGCATCGATCACACCTTGCGCCGCAATCGGCAGCTTAGTCATGTCGGCGCCGTCGCTACTGCTCAAGATATCGCGCAGTATGCCCAGCCCGGAACCGACCACACCTTGCAGATAGTTTTCGCCAGCGTTGGTCAATAGTTCGTAGTCGTGATATCCGAGAAAAGTGAAATGATCGTCGACCATCCATTCCAGGAACGCCCGCGCTTCGGCAACTTCAGCCTGCAACGCAACGTCGGTGCTCGCATTCCCCTTCAATTCGTCGATGGCATCGCTGGCCGCCGCCTGCATCTTGCGCCAGTCCTCCACCGCAGCGCGGACATCGCCCAGCACCTTGGTCACGCCGGCCAGGATTTCGTCCATCCTGGCGGTTTCAGTGCAACGGTCTACCTCAATGTGGATATGCGATTCCAGCTGCGCCTTGCCGCCATCCGCGCCACTGCTCTCGCTGGCACTCTGGATTTTTTCGATCTGGCCGGCGGCATCGCGCCAAACGCGGAATACCGGATGGATCACCGCGTGCAAGGTCAGGCCAAGCCGATTGATTTCGGTGGTGACCGAATCAACCAGGAACGGCATGTCGTCGTTGACGATTTCGATCACGCTATGGCCGGATTCCCAGCCATTTTCATCGATGCGCGGGTTGTAGATACGCACGCGCGGCGTGCCGCTGTTGAAATGCCGCGCAAATTGCCAGTGTGCTACCGCAGCGCCGTAAAGATCGGCGACGTCGCGGCTCAGTATCTGTTCTTCGCCAACTTGCGAGTAATAATTGCTCAGGAATGTCTGCATCGGCGCAAAACTTTCCGGCGACAAGCGATCTTGGGCGAATTGGAGCATTTCTGCCAGTTTCTGCTGCTTTCTTTCTTCGGCGGCGCTGTGCATGATTTTCTTTCGAACGGTGAATGTCGAGCGGAGAATTGCAATCCAGATTCTACCCATGACAAACGCAAAGCCGCACGTTTTTTAGAAACACCGTCGAAGTTTGCGTCGCAGCATGGCAGCGGCTAGCCGCTATGATTCTTTGGATGCCATTTAGTCAATAATGCGTCACAACAACTCAACGTCGGCTCACTGATATCCCAGCCAATCGAGCAAGGCTCGATGGAAGGCAGCAGGATCTTCCATCTGCGGCGCATGGCCTTTGCCGGCAAATTCCACCAGCGTTGATGCCGGAATCAATTTGGCAACCTGCTTGCCCAGCAAGTTGTAATGGCCGATCTTCGCCTTCACCTCTGGTGGCGCGATGTCGCTGCCTATCGCGGTGGTATCGGCATCGCCGATCATCAGCAGCGTCGGCATGGTCAGGTTCTTGAATTCATACACCACTGGCTGGGTAAAGATCATGTCATACAGCAGCGCCGAGTTCCACGCCACCAGGCGATGACCAGGCCCTTGGTTGAGACCCGCCAGCATGATCACCCAGCGTTCATATTCAGGCTTCCAGCGGCCGACATAGTAAGTGCTTTGTTCATACTTGCGCACGCTGTCGGCAGTCAGCTTCAGTTCCCGTTCGTACCATTGGTCCACAGTACGGTATGGGACGCCCAGCGCTTTCCAGTCTTCCAGGCCGATCGGATTGACCAGCACCAGCTGCGCGACCTGCTCGGGATAGAGCAAGGCATAACGGGTGGCCAGCATGCCGCCGGTGGAATGGCCGATGAGCGTGGCCTGCTTTACGCCAAGCTGCTCCAGCAGCGCATGCGTATTGAGCGCCAGTTGCTGGAACGAATATTGATAATGCTCAGGCTTGGAGGAGGTGCAAAAGCCGATCTGATCCGGTGCGATCACCCGATAGCCGGCCTCGCTCAAGGTCTTGATGGTCTGCTCCCAGGTCGCGCCGCAGAAATTTTTACCGTGCATCAGCACAGCAGTGCGGCCATTCGGCTTGCCAGCGGCGGCAACATCCATGTACCCCATGTGCAGGCGCTCTCCCTGCGATTCGAAAATGTAATGTTGCAACGCATAGGGATAAGCGAAGCCCTGCAGCTCAGGGCCGTAAGTTGGCGCGGCTTGGGGCGCCTGCGCCATCGCGCTGGAAAACACGGTGGCTAACAAAAAGCCGGACAGGCCAGCGGCTAATGGATGACGCATATTTGATTTATCCTTGGATAGCGTAAAAATGCTTTGCAGGCGTGTGTCATTGTAACGATTGAATGAAAAAGCCGTTTTTCAGATCGCGCGGCGGTAATTTCGTTCAACTGCCGAATGCGGTAGGCAGCTTCTATTTATGCGCGTTGAGGCGTAACATCGGCAACAGTAGCCTGATTCATGCTCAATACGCGAAATTCCCGACCCGATCCAGATTGGCGGAGAGTGACGAATGATCAGCGAACGCCCTGTTTGCCCACCGATATGCAGTGCGGATTCATGGCCATCATCTTGAACCCGCCGCGCCTGCAGCGCGTGACCGATGCCGACGGTCTCAACCGGATTGAAGTCAGCGGCACCTGGCTGTTGCGCGAGATCCTGCCGGATGCCGCCATCTTGCGGCCGCAGTTGGCGCAATATGCCAAGGACACCAACGCCAGGTGGGACCTGCGCGCCATCCAGCAGCTGGATGCCGCCGGCGCATTGTTCCTGTGGCGCATGTGGGGACGGCGGCGGCCGGATGTCCTGCTCAAGCCGGAATACGAAGACATTTTCGCCAACCTGGCCACCAAGCCGTTCCCGGAGCCACCGCCACTACCGCGTGATCGACTGGGATTGCTGGTCAAACTCGGCCAAGGCTTGCTATCGTTCAGCAGGAACCTGTATGCGATCACGATCCTGGCCGGCAATCTGCTGCTGGATCTGCTCTACCTGCTGCGCCACCCGGCCGATATCCCATGGCGCGAAATTTCCGCCAACATCCACCGCACCGGCAGCCAGGCGCTGGCTATCACGGCGCTGGTCGGCTTCCTGGTCGGCGTGGTGTTGAGTTACCTGTCGTCGATCCAGTTGAAAAACTACGGCGCCGATGTCTTCATCATCAACATCCTGGGCCTCGGCATCGTGCGTGAACTGGGCCCGATCCTGGCAGCGATCCTGGTCGCCGGCCGCTCCGGCTCCTCGATGACCGCGCAACTAGGCGTCATGCGCGTCACCCGCGAACTGGACGCCCTCTCGGCAATGGGCATCTCCCACACCCAACGTCTGGTACTGCCCAAAGTCATCGCACTTGCCATCACGCTGCCGCTATTGATCATCTGGAGCGACATGGCCGCCCTGCTAGGCGGCATGCTATCGGCCTACCTCCAGCTAGACATCGGCTACCGCCAGTTCCTGCACGGCCTCCCCGCCGCCGTGCCCATCGCCAACCTGTGGTTGAGCCTATGCAAAGGCTCCGTATTCGGCATGCTGGTCGCCCTTATCGCCTGCCACTACGGCTTGCAAATCAAGCCAAACACAGAAAGCTTGGGTGCGAGTACGACTGATTCTGTAGTCACATCAATCACCATCGTCATCATTGTGGATGCGATTTTTGCGGTGATTTTTTCGAATGTGGGGTTTTAAGAGACGATTAAATATCGATTAGGGGGGTGAAGCAAGAAACGTGACTCGCTGCCGGGCTGCCGCCGGCGGATTCCACAGAGTAGTAGCCTTTTTAAGCAGCACTGGATGCACACGACTTATGCACCACCGCACACACTCCGTGGTCCGTTAAAAGGGGTCAGAGTAATTTTCGGCAAGACCCCGCCGAAAAAAAACTCTGACCCCATTTAACTGCGTGGAGTTGATTTTGACGTTGTTGTTGGTTTTGACGTTGCTTTTGAATTGGCTTTTGCCGTTGTAGTTGTTTTTGACTTTTCGCATGCTGACGTTGCCAAATGGGACGGGTGACAGTCGGGAATTATGGGACACATGTTTGAGCGAAGCGAGTTTGTGTCCCATCCGACTGGCGCGCGGCGCATTTGGGGACCCGCCGAAGGCGGGAAACGGCTGTGCGATCGCCTTTCTTTGCTTACTTTCTTTGGCGAAGCAAAGAAAGTAAGCGGCTGCCGGGCCGCCCCCGGCAAGTATCCACGGAGTAGAGTACGTATTAAATAGCGACGAAACGGCCACTTTTGAATGCACTACTGCACTCACTCCGTAGACCGTTAAAAGGGGTCAGAGTAATTTTCGCAAAAAGCCGCGAAAAAAAACTCCGACCCCATTTAACTGCGTTGTCGGGGCATCACCGGCAGAGACAAGAAAAAGAAAAAGAAAAAGGCAAAAAAGCAGAAAGCAGAAAGCAGAAAGCAGAAAGCAGAAAGCAGAAAGCAACAATATAGAAAAGATTTTAGAAAAACGTAATCGTAAAAATCTTCTAGCGGGCAAAAAAAGTGGACACACCAACCGTCATCATCGACATCAACGCCGTATGGACCCAATACGGCAACACCATCATCCACCGCGACCTCACGCTCAGCGTGAATTACGGCGAAGTGATGGCCATTATTGGCGGCTCCGGCAGCGGAAAAACCACCCTGCTACGCCTGATGCTCGGCCTCGAAGCCCCCAGCCGCGGCACCATCAAGGTATTCGGCGTCCCCCTCCAAGGCTGCGCCGACAGCGACCTGCGCCAGACGCGCAACCGCTGGGGCGTGCTGTTCCAGGAAGGCGCGTTGTTCTCAGCACTCAGCGTGTTCGACAACGTCGCCCTGCCGCTGCGCGAACTCAAGGCCTTGCCCGAAGACGTCATCCGCGAACTGGTGATGATGAAGCTTGATCTGGTCGAAATCGACGCCATGAGCGCCAACAAGATGCCCGCCGAACTGTCCGGCGGCATGGTCAAGCGCGTCGCCCTGGCTCGCGCGCTTGCGCTCAATCCCGAATTGCTGTTTCTCGACGAACCCACCGCCGGCCTCGATCCCGAACGCAGCCACGGCTTCGTGCAACTGATCGAATCGCTGCGGCGCGCGCTGAACCTCACCGTGGTGATGGTGACCCATGATGTCGACACCCTGCTAGCCCTGTCCGACCGGGTTGCCGTCCTCGCCAACCAGCAGTTGCTGACGGTCGGCCCGCTATGGGACATCGTGCAGCATCCCGATCCGTTCGTGCAGAATTTCTTCCTCGGCCACATCAAGCGCTGTGAACAGGAAAACGTCAAGGATTTCCGCGACAAGATGGGCGTCGGCCTGCATGCCGCGTAAGACACAAGGAGGTAGTCAATGGAAAACCGCTCCCACGCCCTGTCCGCCGGCCTGTTCCTGGTGCTGCTCTGCATCGGATTGATATTCGTTGCTATCCGGCTTAACGGCAATGCCGTCGACCAGCAGGATTACCTGCTGCTGTCACGGACGCCCGTCTCCGGCTTGAACCGCAACGCGCCGGTGCGGCTGCGCGGCGTTGATGTCGGCAAGGTCAAGGATATCCAGTTTTCGCCGACCGATCCGCACCTGATCCTGGTCAAGATCAGCGTCGATAAAGGCACGCCCATCAATCAAGGCACCTATGCGCAACTGAGCTATCTCGGCATTACCGGGCTTTCCTTCGTGCAGTTGGACGACGATGGCAGCAAACCGGAAAAACTGGCGCTCAATCCCGACGAAATCGGCCGCATCGAAATGCGCCCCTCGTTTTTTGACCAGGTCGGCAATTCAGGCCAGGAACTGTTGCGCGACACCGGCCAGGCGGCAAAGCGCTTGAACAAACTGCTCGATGACGACAACCTGGCAGAGTTATCGGCGACCATCAGCAATCTCAAGACAGCATCGGGCCGCATCGCCGACCTCGCCGCCGAACTACAACCGACGCTGAAGACGCTACCTGGCATCAGCGCCCACGCCGACAAGGCCCTGGCGCGCGTCGATCCGCTGCTGGCGAACCTGAACGGCCTGACGCAGGAAATCCGCAGCCGGGTTGGCACGCTCGATCGCATTGGCCAAACCGCAGACGATCTCAGCCAAGCCAGCCAGGACCTGAAGGATACGCTGCCGCCGCTGCGCGGCATGATCACCGATTTTTCGCGCAGCTCGCATACGCTGGATCACGTGCTGTCGGACGTCCAGCAGCAACCGCAAAGCCTGGTGTTCGGCCGGAAGCCGGCGCCGCCCGGGCCGGGCGAGACTGGATTTGTCGCGCCAACCGCAACACGTTGACTTGTACGGCAAGTGCGGGATGGCGCATGGCGGCACACTCCGCATCGGCGTCACTTCAATCCGAGACGTTTTGCCATGCGGTTCAGATTGGCGCGATCAACGCCCAGTTCACGCGCAGCAGAGGCCAGGTTGTTGCCGTTGCGCGCCAGGCTTTGACTGATCAAACGTCGTTCAAAGGCACTCACCGCTTCGCGCAAGCCGCCGTCCACTGCCGGTTCGGCCTCGGCATCCACAGGCAACAGCAGCGCCGCCTCATGGCGCAGGTCGAGATCGGCGGCGCGCAAGGTCAGGATGCGCGGCCGTTCCGGATGCCGCGCCAACGCACGCAAGGCGCTACGTCCGATCAGATGCTCCAGCTCCCGGATATTGCCGGGCCAGGTGTAAGCCAGCAACGCCTCTTGCGCGTCACTCGCCAGCCGCAGGCTGAGCAAGCCCAGCCGCGCGCGATTTTCCTCAAGGAAGAAACCACTCAGCAGCAATGCATCGTGACCTCTTTCACGCAGCGGCGGCACCGCAATCGGATAGACGCTGAGCCGATGGTAAAAATCGGCGCGGTAACGTCCAAACCGCACTTCTTCGTTCAAGTCACGATTGGTCGCGGCAATTACCCGCACGTTGACCACGCGCTCCTCGTCCGAGCCGACGCGCTGCAATTGCCCGCTTTGCAAGACCCGCAACAGCTTGGCCTGGACCGATAGCGACAGTTCCCCGACTTCATCCAGAAACAGCGTGCCGCCATGCGCCATCTCGAACTTGCCGCGCCTATCACTGATGGCGCCGGAGAAAGCGCCACGCACATGGCCGAACAATTCGCTCTCGACCAGGGTTTCCGGCAACGCCGCACAGTTGAGGCTGATGATCGGCTTATGCGCGCGCGTCGATGCCGCATGGATGGCATTGGCAACCAGCTCCTTGCCGACCCCGGTTTCGCCGCTAATCAGGACCGTCATGTCGCTCGGACCAGCCAGCCGGATTTCCTGCAACAGACGCTTGTGGGCGACGCTTTGACCGATCAACTCGCGCCGGCTCTGGCTGGCGGCAAGCTGATAGGCCTCGGCGCGCTGCCTTTCCTGTTCGCCGGTTTCGGCCAGTAAACTGATGCGCTCGACCACGTTGACGGTTGCCGCGGCGAGGCTGGAAAACGCCTGCAGCGACGCCATTTCGACAAGATCGAAACGATTCGGGCCTAACGCATCGAGGGTCAGCAAGCCCCAGGGACGGCCGGCAATAGTGACCGGGCAACCCATGCAATCATGTACTTCCAGCAGGCCGGAGTGCGCTTCCACCAAGCCATCATAGGGATCGGGCAACGGCGAGTCGGCCGGAAACCTGGTCGGTGCGGAACCGGCCAACAAGGCGGCGAAGCGCGGATGCTCTTCAACCCGAAAACGACGTCCCAGCGTATCGCTACTCAAACCATCGGTAGCCAGCGGCACCAGTACATCGCCTTCCAGCCGCAGCAAGGCCGCCGCATCGCAGGGAAACAACGTGCGCATGGCATCCAGCAAACGCCGGTAACGCTCGCCGTCGCTGATTTCACGGGATAGATCGGCGACCAGCGGAATCAACGCATCAAGCAATATTTTTGAAGTCATATCGACTCTATTGAAGTCAATATGACTTGCGTCAATTTGACTTCATTAATTTATAAAGCGTTGATTATAAAGGATTTTACTCCTGGCACAGATATTGAATAACTGAACATGACGAGACACAATTTTTGACTCTCGATTTGTCCATCAACCACTCCATAAAGGTGCCCATATGATCTCCGACGCGCAACGTACCATCGTCAAATCCACTGTCCCGCTGCTGGAAAGCGGCGGCGAAGCGCTGACCACGCATTTTTATCAAATGCTGCTGCGCGACTATCCGCAGGTGCTGCCCTTGTTCAACAAGGCGCATCAAGGCAGCGGTGAGCAGCCGCGCGCCCTGGCCGCCGGCATCCTGATGTACGCCCGCCATATCGATCGCCTCGACCAATTGGGCGGCCTGGTGTCGACCATCGTCAACAAGCACGTCGCGCTGCAGATCCTGCCGGAACATTATCCGATGGTCGGCGACTGTCTGTTGCGCGCAATCCGCGAAGTGCTCGGCGCCGACATCGCCACCGACCAGGTCATTGAAGCCTGGGGCGAGGCATACCAGCAACTGGCGGACATCCTGATCGGCGTTGAAGCAAAAATCTACGATGACAAGGCGACTGCCGCCGGCGGCTGGCGCGGCTCCCGCAATTTCGTGGTGGCGCGCAAGGTGCAGGAAAGCGACGAGATCACCTCGTTCTACCTCGAACCGGAAGATGGCAAGCCATTATTGGCGTTCCAGCCTGGTCAATACATCGGCTTGCGCGTCTTCGTCGACGGCGTCGAAATGCGTCGCCAGTATTCGCTGTCGGCGGCGGCCAATGCGCGCCAGTATCGTATCAGCGTCAAGCGCGAAATCGGCGGCCTGGTATCGAACCACCTGCATCATCAGGTCAACGAAAATTCGGTCATTGAGTTGTTTCCGCCTTCAGGCGAATTCACGCTGACTGCCAGCGACAAGCCGCTGGTGCTGATCAGCGGCGGAGTCGGCATCACGCCAATGGTGGCCATGCTGGAAGAAGCACTGCGCGGCAGCCGGCCGGTGCACTTCATCCACGCCGCGCGCCATGGCGGAACCCATGCGTTCCGCCGAAAAATCGACGAACTGGCGCAACGGCATCCACAACTGAAGCGTTTCTTTTGCTATGAACAGCAACGTGAACAAGACCAGCCGCCGCATGCCGTCGGCCAGATCAACCGCGAGCAGTTGCGCCGCTGGATGCCGGAGTCGACCGACGTTGATGCCTACTTCGTCGGGCCGAAACCGTTCATGAAAGCCATCAAACGCTATCTGGGCGAGATCGGCGTGCCGCCAGCGCAAAGCCGTTTCGAATTCTTCGGCCCGGCTTCATCGCTCGACTGAAACCAGCTCATCCTCGACGCAGGGCTTTACCGGCTTGCCGGTCGGATGTCAGTTTTTTTGATGGCGTGCCGGCTTCGGCCGGCGCCGTTTCGACAACCAGTTTGATCGTCTTGGTCCTGATGCGGGCGCCGAGCCAGTTTTCTATTCGGCTTCTGTCTTCAGCCGACAACGCCTTGGCTACCTTGACGTTCAGCACCACCACAGGGCTATCCTTGAGACCCGTCCCCTGGGTCCAGTCCAGTGCTTCAGACAGCCAGACTTCCGTCACTTGAGGAAAAATCGCATGTAGTTCGTCCGGCACTCTCCTGAATTGCACTTGCAGTTCCTCGCGTGAATTCAGCGCGCTTTGCAGCTCCTGGATTTTTTTCTCTTTGCTTTCAAGGGATTGCTGGCTAATTGTGTAGAGATCGCTCAACACTCCACTCTTTAGCGTGCTGACATCAATTTTTTGCTGGTCGGCCTGCTGGTGTACCTTGAGTTTGGCGGCAGACAAGCCGGCGCCAGGCAAGCGCCCGGCAATCGCGGCAAGCCTGCCTTGCGACAGAAAATCGCCCATGACGGTCAGTTCAATCACTTTCGATTTGGGATCGATGCGCGATTGCGTGACGTAGGTTTTGTCGGAAGCGACTTCGTGCGCAACGAATTGCGCCGCCTTCGATTTGAACACCTCATCCTGGACCAAGACGTAAGCCAGGTACACACTCGGCACCCCGGTCAGCAACGCAACCACCAACGCATATCTTTTTACCCGTCCGCTGGTTTTCGCGTCGACGAAATGCTTTTCCCTGACATGGAAAAACCGGATCACCAAAGCCGACGACAAGGCGATGAACACACTATTGATGGTAAACAGGTAGAACGCACCGCCAAAATAGGCCCAGTTGCCGTTGGCAATGCCATAGCCGGCGGTACACAGCGGCGGCATCAATGCCGTGGCAATCGCCACGCCCGGAATCAGGTTGGATTTTTCTTTACGGGTGGCGCCGACAATTCCCGCCAGACCGCCGAACAAGGCGATCAGGACATCCCAGATAGTGGGCGTGGTCCGCGCCAGCAGCTCTGACTGCGCTTCCGTCAACGGCGTGATTAAAAAGTAGACGACAGATGTCAACAAACTGATCAACACTGCGATGCCGAGATTCTTCAGCGCCGTCCTGATCAGATCAAAGTCGTACACGCCAACGCCATAGCCGATCCCCATGATCGGTCCCATCAGCGGTGAAATCAGCATCGCGCCGATAATTACGGCGGTGGAATTGACGTTCAAACCGATCGATGCGATGAAAATCGCGAACATCAGCACCCACAGATTGGTGCCCTTCATTTCAATACCGGCGCGCAAAGCCTGATCGATTTCCTGATCGTCTGCCTTGTCGTCCTTAAGACTGAACAACCTCACCAGTTCCCGCCGCGCCGTAGTGAGAAAACGCCTGCTTCCTATACTCAAGATACTTTTCCTTCTTGCTACTTGTTGCCAAAAATTATTTATCAGATTCCTCAGGCCATTTGCTCTTGATCCGGAGCGGCGCATCCTGTTCTTCCGTGTGGTCGACACCGATCACCGGCGATCTGTTGCCCCTGGCGCGCACCACCCCGCTCCTGATATAAGCCGGATCGCGTGTCAATTTCCTCATTCCTGAAAAAACACCGATGCCGACCACTGCGACTAGTGCACAAATGATGAGGTGATCAAAGGTAATGCGACCATACTGATATAGGTCGGCTCCGATGCGGTGAAATCTGGATGTCGTGAGTCTTGTCATGGGATTTCCTTTACCCTCGCCGGTTCTCAAGGGATGATCTCGATTAAAACGCATCAATTTTCCTGGGCGCGCCTGATTTTCCAGGCGCCGTTTGCACGGAATAATCTCCAGCAAACAGGAAAAATGAATGTTAAAAATGACATCATTTCAGAAATCAAAAAAACAAGATATAGGAATTGTCTTAGCTCAAAGACTGATTTTTTTATCAGCCACGGCATCTATTGTTAGCAGGAAATGAGTAGTTGTCTGATGGCATTCATATCGACGGCAAATCGCGCCACGAAGGCATTCAGCGCAGCCGGAGACTCATAAGGATATGAGAAATGATTATTTGCGGATGTCATGCCAAAACGGCTGTAATGTTGTTTTAACGCCGCATCTTCCCGCAGACAATGCGGCCGCCGATTCCCATACCAGAGACATTCATGTCCGTCATGCCAGCAGCACTCTCTTCCGCAATCTCCAGACAGACATTCGACATCCTGCCGGTCAATGGTCCACTCGGCGCCGAAATCATCGGCCTTGATCTGAATCAGCCAGTGTCGGACACGGATCTGGCGCGCATCCGCACGGCGTTCGTCAAATACGGCCTGGTGATATTCCGCGACCAACGCATCACACCGCAGCAGCATGTGGCGTTCAGCCGCCGCTTTGGTCCGCTGCAAGTGCATGTACTGAACCGGTTCCACCTGCAAGGCCATCCGGAAGTCCTGATCGTTTCCAACGTCATCGAAAATGGCCAGCCGATCGGGCTGGTGGATGCCGGTGCCGATTGGCACTCGGATCTGTCGTACATGCCCAAGCCGAGCCTGGGATCGCTACTGCACGCGCAGGAGCTGCCGCCCGAACAGGGCGACACCAGCTTTGCCAACATGTTCAACGCATATGAAACCTTACCCGCCGATGTCAAGAAAACACTGGAAGAACGACGTGCGGTGCATTCGTATGTGTATCGCTATCGGCGCCTGCAGAAGCTGTCGCCGTGGCGTGCCGACCTGACACAGAAACAGATCGACGAAGTACCTGAGGTGGATCATCCGGTAGTGCGGGTGCATCCGGAAAGCGGGCGCAAGGCGTTATTTGTCAGCGAAGGCTTCACCTCGCACATCATCGGCTTGCCTGCCGATGAAAGCGCGGCGTTGCTGAAATTCCTGCATGAACACACGATCCGAGCGGAAAATGTCTATCGCCACACATGGCGCGCGCACGACATCGTTTTCTGGGACAACCGCAGCACGGTTCACTATGCGCCGATTACGCCGCAGCATCTGCGGCGCACCCTGTATCGCACCACGGTCGAGGGTGACGTGCCGGTGTAAATCGCGTCTGCTCGAACAACTTGCCAGCCCTCCTTGCAAGGGCTGTTTTGCAAGCTCAGCCTAACGTGGCCGGTGCGGCATCCCGTACATCGATCTTCTTCGGAATCAGCTTCAAATCGAAGAACGTATCGGCAATGACTTGCTGTTCAGCCAGGATTGACTTGGTGATCGGCGCGGTGCCGAACGAGGAGCGCTTGACCAGCACATCGACGATCGGCTTCGGGATGCCCCACACTGCAGCCAGCTCGGCCGACAGTTCATTGGGGTTGGCGCTGCCCCAGACGTCGATCTTGTTCAATTCATCGATGGTGATACTGAGTACATCGGCATTGTTGCGTGCGTAGTCCTTCGATGAAAAATAATAGGCGCGATTCTTGACCACGCCGGTGGCGTCAGCCAGGATGCGCGCCGACAAGGTTTGCTCCGCTGCAGCCAGATACGGCTCCCAGATCGCCCAGGCATCGATCGCGCCCTTTTCAAATGCGGCCCGCGCATCGGCTGGCGACAGCCAGACCAGATTCACATCGCTATAGTTCAGGCCGGATTTCTCCAGCAATTTGACCAGGAAATAATGCACATTCGACCCCTTGTTCAGTGCGACCTTCTTGCCTTTCAGGTCAGCTACCGTCTTGATCGGCGAATCGCCCCGGACCAGGATTCCTTCGACCGCTGGACGCGGCACCGTTGCCGCAACATAGACGATAGGCGTGCCGTTGGCTTGGGCAAAGATTGGCGGCGCCTCGCCGACATCACCGAAGTCGATGGAGCCGACGTTGAGCGCCTCCAGCTGCACCGGTCCGGCCGTGAATTCGATCCACTTGATGCTCACTCCCAGCGGCGCCAGCCGCTTTTCCAGCGTGCCACGCTTCTTCAGCAAACTCAGCAAGCCTTTCTGATTGCCGATACGGAATTCGCGTTGTGCCGCATGCGCCAGCAACGGTGACAGCGCAACGGCGGCGAGGCCCAGGCCCGCCTGCAGAAGATGACGGCGCTTGCCGGATGGTTTGTTCTTTTTATATACGATGCTCATGTCTTTTTTCCTGAAGAATGACGGTGATTTGTGAATTGATGGATTGACGGATAGAGAATTTGTTTTGCGAAGCGGTCGAATGATCGCCAAACGGCAGCTAGACTGCGCTCAGGCGCTGCAACGCCGGCAAGTTGAATACCGTCACCTTGTTGTATTCGATGGCGACGATGTGGTTTTCCACCAGCCAGCGCAATTCGCGATTGACGCTTTGGCGCGACGTCACCAGCAGCGAAGCCAGGTTCTCCTGCGACAGCTTCAGGTCGATATCGATGCCATGCGGAGCGGGCCGGCCATATTGTTTGACCAGATGCAGCAATCGCGCAGCCAGCTTGCTGCGGAAGCTGCCCAGGACCTGGTAGCCCAGATAGTCCTGCAATTGCCGGTTGCGGTCGCACAGCAGCCTGACCACATCCGCCATCAGGCTCGGTGTAGCTTGCAGTTGCTGCAAAAATGCCGCTTTCGGTATGTAGGCCAGCACAGTTTTGCCGTGCGTGCGGTATTCATGCACGATCCTGGAACCGTCCAGCACAGGGATGAAATTGCTCATTTCGGTCGGCGACACGTAGTTCATCACCACGCGCTTTCCTTCCGCATTGCCGATCGACAGTTCCAGCGCACCCGAGATCACCAGCAGCAGATGTTCCGCCGTATCGCCCTCCGCATACACCAGCGTGCCGTCAAAGTGCCGTTGGATACGGGCACTCTCCTGCAATGCCAGCAGCGCTGCAGGCGTCCAGCCGCTGAACTGCTTTTGCAAGGACGTCGACAAAATGCGCTGCCATTGGTCTGGATGGGCATCGGGAAACCGCGGTGCATCGCTCCGCGGTGTAAAACCGGTCACGTTCTTTGCCGGCTCCACGGTCAATGCATTGACAACCATCATGTATCGTTCTCCGCCAAGTGCGCTCAGGCAAGCTGCCTGCGTATGCGGTTCGAGTATACGAACACGGCCTGAATCATGAAAGTAATCATAATTTCCTTGCATATGCGGTTTCCGTATATGCCGTTCATCGCAGCAGGAAATGCCGGACCACGGCAACCTGGTCGGCGTGCAGGAAAGTCGGCGCATGCCCCACTCCCGCGATTTGCGCCAATTCGGCTTGCGGGCCGCGACGCGTCATGGACGTTGCTATCTCCGCGCTGAGCAGCGTCGATTCCTGCCCGCGTATCAGCAAGGTCGGGCAGGAAATCGCATCGTAGATTTCCCACAGCGCCTGCTCACCCTGCCTGGCGCTCTCTTCCGTTGCCGCCAGCAGCGGCACCGACAGCGCCGGATCGTAATGAAATTCCCAGGTATTTTCCGCGGTTTTCCGCAATGCATTGCGCGCCAGCGTCTGCCATTGGCTATCGCTGTGCGGGCCCTGCCCGGCAGATATTTTCCTGACATGTTGAGCAGCTTCCTCGAAGGACGAAAACTGCAGGCGCCGGGCGATCTGCGCGCCAAGTGCGCGCATCCCTTCGGCATGCAGCTGCGGACTGGCGTCGTTCAATATCAGGCGTCTGACGAACGCGCCAGGCAGCGTTGCCAGCACCATGCCGACCAGTGCACCCAACGAGGTGCCCAGCACATCGACCTGCGACAACTGCAAACTGCTCAGCAGCGCCACAATGTCTTGCACGTATTGCCCCACCTGGTAATGCTGCGGGTCACGCAGGCGATCGGAGCGGCCGCGTCCAACCAGGTCGGGACAAATAATCCGATAGTCGCGACGCAACTCCTCGGCGAGAAAATCGAAATCGTCGGCTGCACGCACCAGGCCGTGGAGGCATAGCAGTACTTTTGGATTGGCGATGTCACCCCAATCCTTGTAATAGAACGTGTGCTTGCCGGCAGGCGACTGCGAAACCACGGAAGCGATATGAAATGGCGGCATGGAATAATGTTGATTGTGGTGTCGATTAATGAGAGTTTCGTAAAACCCGAAAAGCCGTAACCTTGATTTCGTCGCACTTAATTTCATCGCGCTTAACACACGCAGCTAACTGGGGTCAGAGTGAACTTTCTGCGCGCTTTTTTGCAGAAACTTCACTCTGACCCCAAACGACTCTGTCCATTTTCTGCGACTATGCAATGCATCATGAAACTCTCAATAATAAGAAGGGATGGAATCAGTGCTGCAGCAGCTCCGAGCGTAGTAATGGAAAAACCAGCTCGGCAAAGCGCGTCGCTTCTTCCAGGTGCGGGTAACCTGAAAAAATGAAGCTGTCGATGCCGAGGTCCGCGTATTCGTGGATGCGATCAGCGACCGTCTGCGGATCGCCCACCAGTGCGGTGCCGGCGCCGTTGCGGACCAGGCCGATGCCGGCCCACAGGTTCGGCGACACTTCCAGCTGATCGCGGCGGCCACCATGCAAGGCCATCATGCGCTGCTGGCCGACCGAGTCGAGACGCGCGAATGCCTTCTGCATGGCGGCAATGGTGTCGTCGGAAACATGGGCGATCAGGGCATTGGCGTCGGCCCAGGCCTGGGCGCTGGTTTCCCGTACGATGGCGTGCAGGCGGATGCCGAAGCGCAGCTTGCGGCCCTTGCTCCCTGCTTTCTCCCGCACTTGCCGGATCTTTTCCGCCACGGCCTGCGGCGGCTCACCCCAGGTCAGGTAGACATCGACATGGTCGGCCGCAATGTCTTGCGCCGCCAGCGAAGACCCGCCGAAATACACCGGCGGGTGCGGCTTCTGCAACGGCGGATAAAACAGTTTGGCGTTTTCCACATGCAGATGCTTGCCTTGATGGCTGACGCTGTCGCCGCGCAGCGTGTTCTTCCAGATATGCAGGAATTCGTCGGTCACGGCATAACGCTCGTCGTGATCCAGGAATACGCCGTCGCCATGCGCTTCGTCCGGATCGGCGCCGGTGACAAAGTTGAGCAGCAGACGTCCGTCAGAATAGCGGTCCAATGTCGCCGTCATGCGCGCTGCCAGCGTCGGCGATATGATGCCGGGCCGGATGGCGATCAGATAGCGCAGCTTTTCCGTCAACGGCACCAGCGATGAGGCCACCACCCAGGAATCTTCGCAAAACCTGCCAGTGGGAATCAGCACGCCGTAGTAACCCAGGCGGTCAACCTCTTGCGCGATTTCCTTCATGTAGGCAAGGCTGGCGGGACGCGCGCCGCCTGCGCCGGCCAAATCGTTACCGTCGCCGTGGGTAGGCAGGAACCAGAAAATACTCATCAAGAATCCCGTTCTTCTAGAAGTTGTAGCGCAAGGTGGCGCCGACAGTGCGCGAATCGCCAACCGCAGCGTTGTAGTACAAGCCGCTGGCCTGGGTTCCAGCGCCGGCCGAATAGACCGACAGGTAGTAGCGCTTGTCGAACAGATTACGTACCCAGAGCGACAGGTCCCAGGATTTGTCGCCTTGAACGATACGCCAGCCGGTGGCCAGGTTCACCAGGCCGTAGGAAGGAATCTCCGAATAGATCGAGTTATCCACTGAACCGCGGGTTGACGACCGCAACGCGTAACTGCCCGTCACGTACTGATCGACGTTGTCGCTCACGCGGTGTTGATATTCCGCCGACAGGTTGGCGGTCCAGCGCGGCACGCCCGCCACGCGCTGCCCGGTAAGATTGCAACTGGCCGGCGCGCCAGGCAAATTGGCCACTTCGGCCGGGCAAGGCGCCTTGTCATAGGACAGGTAAGTCGCATCGATGAACGAGGTGTTGAAGCCAAGTGTCAGGCCCTTGATCGGCTTGCCCTGTATTTCCAGCTCGGCGCCGCGGCTGCGCACCTTGCCGACATTGATCAGGGTCGGCAAACTGACGCCGTTGGCGCCGGCCAGGAAAGTCGTCGCCTGGTAATTATTGACGCCGGTCCAGAACACATTGGCGTTTACTTGCAGGCGCTTGTCGAGCCAGCTGCTCTTGATGCCCAGTTCGGCCGCATTGGCGCGCTCCGGCGCAATCAGCAACGAGTTGCTGCCGAGGGTTGGCGCATTGGATACGCCAACGATGCCCAGCCCACCCGATTTCTCGCCATGCGACAGCGAACCGTAGGCCAGCACATTCTGGTCAACTTTATAACTCAGGTTCAACAATGCAGCCGGACTGAAATTATTAATCTTCAAATTGCCGGAGTCGTAGGCACTGAGGCCGTAAGCACTCCAATAAGGCGCGGTGGCTGGATTGGCATTGAGCGGCGCATTGCGGCTTACCTCCCCGCTCTTCTCTTCATACGTGCCGCGCAATCCGGTCGTCAGATCGAAGCGGTTGTTGATATGCCATGTCGATTGGCCGAACAGCGCATAGCTGTCGGTATCGATATGCCCGGGCGAAATCGAGGTGACGTTATTCAGCACGCCGCGATTGACGCCGGTAATGCCGATGTCAGCCTTTGGCCCGTAATCGAGAAAGGTCTGGTTGGAAAGGTGCTGGTTGAAGTAATAAGCACCGACCACGTAGTCAAAAGCGCCGCCGGTCGGTGATGCCAGCCGGACCTCCTGGGAAAACTGGTGATCATTGACCTGGGTGCCGTAGTTGGTCAGCGTTGGCGCAAATACCCCGTTCACCGGACTGAAGTTCCAGAAGCGCCATGCCGTTACCGAAGTCAGTTTGAAACCGTCGCTCAGCTTCCAGTTGGCTTCAGCCGACGCGCCACCCTGGCGCACACTGAGGCTTTGATTGCCGTTGAAGTTGAGCTGATACTGGCCGGGATTGGTAACCGGCTGGTTGCCTAACTTGCTGCTGAGCTGGAGATATTTGTTGACGCCGTTGACCGTCGGTCCGGTGCTGTACAACAGCGGCACGCCGTTGCTGGAATTTTCTTCGCTGTAATCGGCGATCAGGCGCAAGCTGAAATTGTCATCGGGACGGTACAGCAATTGCCCGCGGATACCTCGGCGGGTGCCGCCGTTGAGTTTTTCGCCGTTGCTGATATTAGTGACGTTACCGTCTTGCCCGGTCTGCGAAACGGTCAGGCGCCCGGCCCAGGTGTCGTTGAACGGCCCGGACAACGTAGCCTTGGTCTGATAATAGCCGCGTGATCCGACCGACGCCTCGACGCTATTGTCGTGTTCGAATGTCGGTTGGCGCGTGTTGATGTTCAGTACGCCGGCGGTGGTGTTCTTGCCGAACAAGGTGCCTTGCGGTCCGCGCAGCAGTTCGATCTGGTCGATATCCAGCAAATCGGTCACCGCCATGCTGGCCCGACCCAGGAACACGTTATCCAGGTAGAGCCCGACGCTGCCGTCGATGCCGTCGCTGTTGCCCGCATTATTGCCGATACCGCGCACGCTGATGCTGGCTTGCCGCGGCTGCGCCAGTGATACCGTGGTGCTTGGCAGCAGTTGTTGCAGGTCCTGCAATTTATAAACGCGTTGCTCGGCCAACGCATCGCCGCTCAGTACCGTGATGGCTACCGGCACCTGCTGCGGATTTTCATCGCGGCGGCGCGCATTGACGGTCACCGTTTGCAGCGCTTCCGATTCACCGTCGGTCTTGGCCGAAGCGATTGTGATTGCCGCGTTGCCGTCGGCTGTTTGCGCATATGCCGGATAGGCAGCGGAGATCGCCGCCAATATCACTGAAATGCGCAAGCTGCGTTGGCGCAGCCGTGCTTGCCGTCGTTGTTCTGTGTTACCTGTCGTTGCTTTCAATTGTTTCTCCCCGTGCCGATTCATTCGGTCGCTGCCTGTCTTTTTGTTTCGTGCAGCGCCAGCCGTATTACGATGATAAGTATGTCGGCAAGCGCGCAAGGAATCTGGCGCGCTGGCGACACAGCAACAGAAGAAATCGTTATATCCATATGGCATAGACCCTCGGTCTCATCTCGCCAATATCAGATATGGTCCAAACGAAAATGCCAATCCACGATGACAATGTTGCTGTTAAAATCCGTATAAATAACTCACGGATATATGCGAATTTCTTATGAAGATAGATGATATCGATGCCTTCGTCGCCGTCGTGCGCTGTCAATCCATCAGCCTTGCGGCTGAATCCCTGCAGCTGACGCAACCAGCCATCACGCGACGCATCCAGAGTTTTGAAGAGGCATTGGGAATCGACCTGCTGGACCGCAGCACCAAGCCGCCGCGGCCGAATGCGATGGGCAAGCTGGTGTACGAACAATGCCGCGCAGTGCTGCGCGAAGTGGAATCGCTGCGCGATCTGGTCACCCACGACAACTTGCCAAGCGGCGTTTTTCGCCTGGGCGTGATCCAGTCGATCGGCGACATCGCGCTGTTGGATGCGCTCAGACAAATCAAGGATAGTTTTCCGGAACTGAATACCCAGGTGTCAACCGGCTGGGGTTCGCAACTGGTCGACAAGGTCGCCAACGGTGAACTCGATGCCGCTACCGCGCTATTCCCGGCTACCAAAGTGCTGCCGGATGGCGTCAGCGGCAAGACCTTGGGACGGATCGAACTGATTGTGGTCGCCCCCAAGGGCGAAATGACGCGCCGCAGCTACAAGCTGGCCGACTGCCATGAGCGTGGCTGGGTTCTCAATCCCGATGGCTGCGGCTTCCGCGCCGGCTTGCAGCGGGCGTTGGCAGGCCAGGGCCTGTCGTTCAAGATCAACCTCGAAACCTTCGGCGCCGACCTGCAACTCGGCCTGGTGGCGAACGGCCTGGGACTCGGCCTGATGCCGCAACCGCAACTGGCGCGCAGCCGTTATCGCGACCAGTTGGATGTGGTCAGTGTCACCGATTTCAAACCGCTACTCGACATCTGGCTGATCCAGCAAACACGCCTGCCTAGTGGCCAGCAGCAGGCGGTCGACCTGTTTGGCAGCGCCGTGGCGCGCACCTTCGACAGCAGCGCAGAGCACAGCGGAGGCGCCGAACCGCGACGCCGGCTGCGGGCTTGATCCGTCGCTCAGATCGCGCCAGCATTATTCGCAAAATTCATATTTTCATATAATAAATAATTCGTTTTATCATAATATCGCACCGCTTATGATCCGTTTTACGGTCGCACCGCACTGTTCGCCTCAAGGCGCCAGGCAAGGGTTTCGACGACCGGTGGCAACTGTTTTACGGATCAGCAAGCACGATGTCGATATCTACCGCCTCACTCCCCGGCTCTCTTCCGGCCGCAGCGCAGCCGACGCCCGCCGAGACCAATAAACCGGCCTTGCGCCAAGTACTGCGACGCCGCCTCCTGGCATTCCTGTCGCGCGCCGCCAGCCCAATCGCCATCCTGGTGCTTTGGGAAATCGCATCGCGGCTGGGCTTCATTCCTGAACGCATCCTGGCCGCGCCGTCGCAAATCGGCAGTACTTTCGGCGCACTGGTGGCGTCCGGCGAAATGGGCAGCAATATCCTGGTATCGCTCGGCCGGGTGCTGACCGGCCTGTCGATTTCACTCTCGCTAGGCACCGCGCTGGCACTGATCGCCGGCCTCTCCCGCCGTGGCGAAGTGATCGTCGATTCACCGATGCAAATGGTGCGCACGCTACCATTCGTAGGGCTGGTGCCGTTATTCATCCTGTGGTTCGGCATCGGCGAAGTCACCAAAGTAACGCTGATCGCCTTTGCCACTACCTTCCCGATGTACCTGACGCTGTACAGCGGCATTCGCAGCATCGACGCCAAGCTGATCGAGGCTGGCCGCCTGTTCGGCCTGAGCCAGCTAGGTCTGATATGGCATGTGATCCTGCCCGGCGCTCTGCCCTCCTTCCTGCTGGGCCTGCGCTATGCGCTCGGCATCAGTTGGCTATCGCTGGTGATCGTCGAACAGATCAACGCCACCGCCGGCCTCGGCTACCTGATCAACAACGCCCGCGATTTCATGCGCACCGACATCATCGTGGTCTGCCTGCTGGCTTACAGCCTGCTGGGCTTGTTTACCGACGTGCTGGTGCGCAGCATCGAACATTTCGCGCTGGCCTGGCGCCCATCTTTCATCAAGGATTGACGATGCTGACCGCCAAACTTTCAGTTACAGATACAGAGCGCCTGCAAGATGAAGTCGCCAAGCCGGAAACCATCCGACCAAACCACAACACTGCCGTGCGCGCCCGCCAACTGAGCAAGCACTTTGGCGACAACACGATCCTGGATCGGCTTGATCTCGATATCCGGCCTGGCGAATTCATCGCCCTGCTCGGCCGCAGCGGCTCCGGCAAAACCACCTTACTGCGCGCGCTGGCCGGATTGGACAAGATCAGTTCCGGGGAGCTGCAAGTACCGTCGGCGCGTGCCGCGGTGTTCCAGGAACCGCGCCTGATGCCCTGGAAACGCGCCTGGCGCAATGTCGTGATGGGATTGCACATCGACCACGCACGCGAACGGGCGCGCCAGGCTCTCACCGAAGTCGGTCTGGCGCATCGTGAAAATGCCTGGCCAGGCACGCTCTCCGGCGGCGAAGCGCAACGCGTGGCGCTGGCGCGGGCGCTGGTGCGCGAACCGCAATTGCTGCTGCTCGACGAGCCGTTCGCCGCGCTCGATGCCCTGACCCGCATCCGCATGCACCAATTGATCCTGTCGCTGTGGCGTGTGCATCAACCTGCCGTATTGCTGGTGACGCACGATGTCGACGAAGCCGTGCTACTGGCCGATCGCGTGCTGGTGCTGGACGGCGGCCGCATCGTCGCTGATCTGCGCATCGACCAGCAACGCCCGCGTAGCGCCGAAAACCACGCATTCCAGCAAGTTCGTTCGCAGTTGCTGCGACTGCTGGGTGTCGAGCTGGACCCAGTTATTGCCGATCCGAAGCCGGCGCTGCATCTGGTGGCGAGCCAATCGGAAAGAGTCGAACAGCCGTCGCCCGCGGCCCCTTTCAACCTCAGCAATTTTTCCATCTGAACCCATGCCAACCAACACCTTGACGCCATTGCCGACGCAGATCGCATCACAGCTCGACACGCCAGAATTCGATCAGCTGCTGGCCACCTTGAGTGCCGAATTTGCCGCCAGTGCCGCCCAGCATGACCGTGACGGCAGCTTCCCGCACGAAAATTTCGAACGCCTGCACGAACACGGATTGCTAGCGCTGACAGTGCCACGGGCATTTGGCGGCCTCGCCGCCAACCTGGCGCAAACGCGCAAGGTGATTGCCGCAGTGGCTTACGGCGACCCATCCACCGCGCTGGTGCTGACCATGCAATATCTGCAGCACACGGCAACCCCACGTACTACGCGCTGGCCGCCGCACCTGTATCGGCAAGTGGCGGTCGATGCAGTACGCGACGGCGCGTTGATCAATGCGTTGCGGGTCGAACCCGAACTCGGCACGCCGGCACGCGGCGGCCTGCCGGCTACCGTGGCGCGACGGGTCCCCGAAGGCTGGCTGATCAGTGGCCGCAAACTGTACTCGACCGGCATTCCGCGCCTGACCTGGCTCTCGGTCTGGGCCCGTAGCGACGATCCGGAACCGCTGGTCGGCGCCTGGCTGGTGCACCGTGATACGCCGGGCATCTCGATCATCGAGAGCTGGGATCACCTTGGCATGCGCGCTACCGGCAGCCACGAAGTCGTATTCGACAACGTCTTGGTGCCGGCCGAGCATGCGGTCGATGTCGCGCCGGTCGGCAGCGCGCCGGAACTGGATCCGGTTCTGCTGCTATGGATGTCGGTGCTGCTAGGGGCTATCTATGACGGCGTCGCCCGCGCCGCCCGCGACTGGCTGGTGGAGTGGCTGCAGACGCGGGTGCCAGGCAATCTTGGCGTGCCGCTGGCGACCTTGCCGCGCTTCCAGGAAGTGGTCGGGCAGCTCGACGCCTGGCTGTTTTCCAATCGCGTCCTGCTGGATGCGGCGATTGCCGGCCTGGCCCAGCCCGGCGATGGTGGCCGGCTCAAATACCTGGTCACCACGCAGGCCATCGCGGTAGTCGAAAAGGCCATCGAGGTCAGCGGCAATCCCGGCCTGTCGCGCAGCAATGCCCTGGAGCGGCATTACCGCAATGTGCTGTGCAGCCGCATTCACACACCGCAGAACGACACCATCCTGGTTGCCGGCGGACGAGCGGCATTGGCCGTCCAACAGCAGCAACCGCAAGCAAAACCGCAGTCCCAGCCGCAACCCCAGACGACCGCAGTGCGCGCCGCCTGATCATCCATCTGTTTGACAAGGATTGAACATGAGCATCGAATTCATCGGCATCTCCGCCACCCAGGAAGCGTCTGAAACGCTGTTGCCGCACGGTCCCGTGATCGACAAGAGCTACGTCGGCGCCATCGCCCGCGCCCACGAATACGCCGGCTTCGACCGCGTGCTGGTGGCCCACAGCAGCAGCTCGGTGGACGGCTTCCAGGTCGCCGCCTACATCGCCCACGAAACCGAACGACTCGGCATCCTGCTGGCGCACCGGCCGGGCTTCGTCGCGCCTTCGCTGGCGGCACGCCAATTGGCCACGCTCGATCAGTTCAGCGACGGTCGGCTGGCGGTGCACATCATCAGCGGCGGCGACGACACCGAGCAGCAGCGTGACGGCGATTTCCTGAATCACGACGAGCGCTACCAGCGCACCGACGAATATCTCGATGTGGTCCGGAAAACCTGGACCGCTACTGCGCCCTTCGATCATGAAGGCCGACATTACCGTCTCAAAGGGCAAAACGCCAACGTCCGTCCGCAGCAAAAGCCGCACCTGCCGATCTATTTCGGCGGCTCCTCGGATGTCGCCATCGAAGTCGCCGGCAAGCATGCCGATGTGTACGCGCTGTGGGGTGAGTCGTTGGCGCAAGTCAAGGAAACCGTGGACAAGGTGCGCGCCGCCGCCGGTCGTCACGGTCGCGCCGACAAGATCCGCTTCAGCCTGTCGCTACGCCCGATCATCGGCGCCACAGAAGAACAAGCCTGGGCGCGTGCCGACCATATCCTGGAACAGGCGACGGCCAACGCCAACAAGAATGTGTTCTTTGCCAGCCGTCCACAACAACCGAAGAATGTCGGCTCGCAACGCCTGCTGGCCGCCGCCGCACAAGGAACGGTGGTCGACAAGCGCTTGTGGACCGGGATTGCCGCCCTGACCAAGGCTGCCGGCAATTCGACTTCGCTGGTTGGCACGCCGGAGCAGGTGACCGAGTCGCTGCTGGATTACTACGATCTCGGCATCACCACGTTCCTGATCCGCGGTTTCGACCCGGTAGCCGACGCCTTGCAATACGGGCGCGAACTCATCCCGCTGGTGCGCCGCGCCGTGGCTGAACGCGAATCGGCAGCAGCAACGCCGGCCCAGCAAGCGGCCTGAACGGAGAACCGAGCATGAGTGAAATCGTCGTCGCCAGCCAGTTTGACCCGGCTGTCAATCTGCGCATCGCCGAACAAGCCAGCGTGCGCGTCATCGACCTGGCGCCGGGGCCGTTGGCCGCGCTGCCTGGCGATGCCAGTGTGCTGTTTGCCCTGCCTTTCAGCAAAGGCGGCGGCGCCAGCGCTGCCCAGACCGCGCCGGTCCCGGACGGTTGGCCGTTCAAACTGGATTGGGTACAACTGGCTTCGGTCGGCATTGACTATTACCCGGCCTGGCTGTTTCAAGGCCCGGTAGTCACCTCGGCGCGCGGCACAGCGTCTGACGCCATCGCCGAATACGTGCTGGCGGCGATTTTCAGCGCTGCCAAACGCATTCCAGATATCTGGTTGCAGGACGCCTCGCAATGGCAACGCCGGACCTTGTCGCTGGTGCAAGGCAGCGTGCTCGGCCTGTATGGCTTCGGCTCGATCGGCCGCACGCTGGCGCAACGGGCGCAGGTGCTCGGCATCAAGGTGCTGGCGTTGCGCCGCTCGGATGCGCCGTTCGAGATCGATGGCGTCGAAGGCGTCGCCAGCCTGGCCGAACTGGCCGCCCGCTCCGACCACCTGGTGCTGGCGGCGCCGGCCACCGCCGCCACCCGCCACGCCATCAACCATGCGGTGCTGGCGCAGGCCAAGCCCGGCCTGCACCTGATCAACATCGCGCGCGGCAGCCTGATCGACGACGAGGCGCTGCTGGCAGCGCTGGATGCCGGCCGTGTCGGCCTGGCGACATTGGACGTGACCGAGCCGGAGCCGCTGCCGGCCGGGCATCGTTTCTATGGCCATCCACAGGTTCGCCTGTCGCCGCATATTTCACCGAGCACCGACCACATCGTGCAGGCATTGCTGGACAAGTTTTTCGGCAACCTGCAGCGCTTCCGCAGCGGCCAGCCCCTGACCGACATCGTCGATCCGGCGCGCGGCTATTGAACATTCCCTCCACATCCAAGGATTCGCACATCATGAGCACCTCTCCCCTGCATAGCGCGCCGCTGTCCAAACCGCACTTGCGCGTAGTCGGCAATCCGCCGCCAAGGCCTGCCATATACTCGGCTCCGCGCGATGCCGACGGCAACATCATCTTCGCCGAGCCGCCACCGCCGCCAACGCTGGAAGCCGCGCGGCTGCACCGCAAGCAGCGGCTGGCCGCCTCGTTCCGCCTGTTCGCCCGCTACGGCTACGACATGGGCGGCGCCGGCCACATCACTGCACGCGATCCGGAAAATCCTGAGCATTTCTGGGTCAATCCGGCCGGCGTCTACTTCGGCCACATCCGCGTCTCGGATCTGCTGCTGGTCAGCCACAGCGGCAAGATCCTGCACGGCGACGGCTTACTGAACCGCGCCGCCTTCGCCATCCATTCCGAGTTGCACAAGGCGCGTCCTGACGTGATCGCCGCCGCCCACTCGCACGGCTTGTGGGGCAAGGCGTTCTCGGCGCAGGGGCGTTTGCTCGATCCGCTGACCCAGGATTCCTGCGCTTTCTACAACGACCATGTAATTTTTTCCGAATACAGCGGCGTCGTGCTCGACACCAGCGAAGGCGAACGCATCGCCAAAAAGCTTGGCAACCACAAAGCGGCGATCCTGCAGAACCATGGCTTGCTGACAGTTGGCGGCTCGGTCGAATCCGCAGTGTGGCGCTATATCGCGATGGAAAACGCCGCCCAGGCGCAATTGATCTCTGAAGCCGCCGGCCCCACCAAGCCTTTATCGCAGGCGGTGGCGCAACACACTGCTTCACAGATCGGCAGCGATGCCGGCGGCTGGTTCAGCTTCCAGCCCTTGTGGGACGTGGTGACACGCGAAGAGCCGGACCTGTTCGATTAATGCGTGCCGGAAGCAGCGCTTACCGGCGAACTCAAGAATCTCATCATTTGCATAAAGGATAACGATGACGCACCACCACTCGGCAGGCTTCAGCCGCCGTCGTTTTCTCCAGACCAGCGCGGGTGCTGGACTCGGGTTGAGCCTGGGCTTCGGTGCGGGTAACGCATTGGCCGCGCCGTTTTCACGCGACACCTTGTTGCGGGTCGCCTCCTACAAAGGCGATGCATCTTTCTTTTACAAAGATGTCGGTACGGATAATTTCCCCTATCGCGTCAACTACGCCGAATTCGCCGGTGGCAACCTGATCGTCGAAGCCATCTCCGGCGGCTCGATCGATCTCGGCGGCATGAGTGAAATTCCGCCAATTTTTTCGGTGCAAAGCGGTGCGCCACTAAAGCTGATTGCGGTGCTGCGCGGCGATGTCAACAACCAGGTGCTGCTGGTGCCGCAACAATCGAAAATCCGCGATGCCGCCGACCTGAAGGGCTTGCGTGTCGGCTATGTGCGCTCAACCACTTCGCATTACCTGTTGCTGCGCTTCCTCAAGGAAAAGGGTTTGAGCTTTGCCGACATCAAGCCGATCAGCTTGTCGCCGCAAGACGGACTGGCAGCATTTCAGAGCGGCCAGCTCGATGCCTGGGTCATCTACGGCCCGCTGATCCAGCTGGCGCGTAAGCAAGGCGCACGTATCGTCAAGACCGGGCTCGGCTACCTGTCCGGCAACTACCTGCTGGCAGCGCATACCAAGGCTATTGCCGATCCAATCAAACATGCCGCCATCGGCGACTATCTGCTGCGCGAGCGTAAAGTGTATCAATGGATCAACCACAATCCGGATGCCTACGCTACCAAGCTGGCGCAAATTACCGGCCTGCCGAAATGGCTGTTCGACGAACAACGCAAGCAGCAGAGCCAGCCGACCGAACTGGTCGCGATCGACGATGCGGCAATCCGCTCGCAGCAACAGGTTGCCGATGTCTTCACCGACAACAAGGTGCTCGACCGCCGTATCGATGTCAGCGGCTTATGGGATCGCAGCTTTAGCAGCGTGCTGAGCTGATTACCCTTTCCTTCTCAACGTAAAGAAAGAAACGCATGAAAAAAACCAATGTTCTTCTGGGCCTGGCGTTTGGCGGCCTGCTGCTCGCCACCGCCACTGCCGGCGCGCAGGAAATCAAACGCATTCCTTTGCCGAATTCCGATTTCCCGATCCTGCAAGCAGTGGTAGTGCCGCCGAATGCCAGCACCATTTACCTGAGCGGCATCTTGCCGGAAGTTAGCAACAAGGATGCGCCGAAAGGTTCGTTTGAGGCATTCGGCGATACCGAGACGCAAACCGTTTCCGTGTTCCGCCGCATCGAAGCCGCACTGGCCAGCCAGGGACTCACGTTAGGCGACATCATCCAGTTGAAAGTATTTCTGGTCGGCGATCCGCGCAAGGACGGCAAGCTGGATTTCGCCGGCTTCCAGTCCGGTTACACCAAGTTCTTCTCAACCAAGGAGCAGCCCAACAAGCCGGTGCGCTCGGCCTTCCAGATTGCCGGCCTGGCGCTGCCCGGAGCATTGATAGAAATCGAAGCCACCGCAGCAAAAGTGCGCTGAACGGCGACTGATTCATCCCATCGGGATCGTAGTCCGACATCAATACCGGAGCTGTGCTGCGCACGGCTCCGCGTCTCATCACAAACTCATCCGTCACGCCTTTCCTGTATCCAGGAATGCCTAAATTCGCCATTTCAAATCACACGTCGCACCTCCATTTTCATTCTCGATATGCATATTTAGATAGAACAATAATTACGTTCATTTATTATTATTTGATGTGTACCATCGGTTCATCAACTCATCACAACGGAGAGCAAGATGACCAATGCACAGCAAAATACCGCACAAAAAAAACGTCAGATAAAACTCGGCACCACCATCCAGGGCGCCGGCACCACGCAATCCGCCTGGAAGCATCCGCAAGTGGCGCTCGATGCCAGCGTCAGCTTCGCGCACTACAAGCAGGTTGCGCAGAAAGCCGAAGCCGGTAAGTTCGATTTCCTGTTCATCGTCGACAGCACCTTCATCACGCCAAAATCGGCGCCGCATTTTCTGAACCGACTGGAGCCGCTGACAGCCTTGTCCGCGCTGTCGACGGTGACCACGCATCTGGGGCTGGTTGGCACGCTGTCGGTATCGTTCACCGAACCGTACACCGCCGCCAGGCAGTTTGCCTCGCTCGACCTGCTCAGCCAGGGCCGCGCGGGCTGGAACGTGGTGACCACCGGATTGGAAGGCGCTGCGCTCAACTACAGCAAGACTGAGCATTTGCCGCACAACGTGCGCTACAAGCTGGCGCAAGAACATCTGGAAGTGGTGCAAGGCCTGTGGGATTCGTGGGAAGACGATGCCTTCGTCGGCGACCGCAAAGCAGGCATCTTCTTCGATCCGAAAAAATTGCATTCGCTTGAGCACAAGGGTGAGTTTTTCTCGGTCAAGGGTCCGCTCAACATTGCCCGCTCCAAGCAAGGCCAGCCGGTAATTTTCCAGGCCGGTAGTTCGGAAGACGGACGCAATCTGGCGGCCCGCAGCGCCGATGCGATCTTCACCATCCATGACAGCTTCGAGCAGGCGCGCGAGTTCTATCAGGACATCAAGCGCAGGACCGCCGCCTTCGGCCGCACACCGGAAGAAATCCTGGTGTTGCCTGGCATCGATCCAATCATTGGCCGCACCGCAGAGGAAGCCGAGCGCAAGTATCAGGAGCGAGTCGAACTGATCACCGTCGAGGAGGCGCTGGATCAACTCGGACGTCCGTTCACCTATCTCGACTTCTCCGTCTATCCGCTCGATGCGCCATTCCCGGAACTGGGCGACATCGGCAGCAACAGCTACCGCAGCTATACCGACAAGATCAAGAAAGTGGCGAAGGAAGAAAACTTGACCCTGCGCCAGACCGCCCTGCGCTTCGCGGTGCCGCGCAGCAGTTTCATCGGCACTCCGGAGCAGGTGGCCGATGTCGCGCAAAAGTGGTTCGAGCAAGGCGCTGCCGACGGTTTCATCATCGGCACGGCCGGCGCCAACGGGCTGGATGACTTCGTCGATCTGGTGGTGCCGATCCTGCAGGCGCGCGGCCTGTTCCGCAATGAATACGAACACGACACGCTACGCGGCAACCTGGGCCTGAAATTTGTGGAAAACCGCCACACCCAGAGTAGCGCAGCCGTCAACAAAATCGCTGCATAAAAATAATCCATCAATCAAAAAAATATTTCCAACTTATTTCATCAACCGGGCAAGCAAGGGGAAAGTATGTCGTCAGCTGCATCTAGTCACCAGACTCATTCGAAACGCAAAAAAATCAAACTCACCGGCGTCGCCATCGCTGTCGGTGGCATATTTGCAGTAGGCCCGACGTTAGCCGCGGACGGTGCCGACAAGAGCACCGACATAGGCAACATCCAGGACGTGATAGTCACCACCGGCACCCGCGATACGCAAAAGGCGGCGCGTGAAAGCCTGAGTCCGATCGACGTCATCAGCGCCGCCGAACTGCAAAAAACCGGCCAGACCGACCTGCGCGACGCGTTGGTCAAGCTGTCGCCATCAATCACGCGCCAGGCAATGGGCGCCGATGCCGCCAACCTGACCAGCGCCCTCACCATGCGCGGCCTCAGCCCCAACCACGTGCTGGTGCTGGTCAACGGCAAGCGGCGCCATACTTCGGCCAACATCACCGCCGACGCCGGTCCGCAGCAAGGCTCGACGCCGGTCGATATCGACCTGATCCCGGTCAGCGCGGTCGACCATATTGAAATCCTGCGCGACGGCGCCGCGGCGCAATACGGCTCGGACGCTATCGCCGGGGTCATCAACATCATCCTGAAATCGTCCAGCCGCGGCGGCAGCGCCACCACCAGCGTCGGCCAGTACAATGCCGGCGACGGCCTGAACTTTGGCGGCGCCGCCGACATCGGCACCGAGCTGGGCCGCGACGGGTTCCTGCACTTGAGCGCCGAGTACCGCAATCAGGACCATACCAATCGTGGCGGAATCGACAGCCGCACCAACACCAGTATCAACAAGATTCTTGGCGATCCTGAAATCAAGCGCGAATCGGTCGCCTTCAATGCCGGCTATGCAATCAACGACGACGTCGAGCTGTATGGCTTTGGCACCTATGCGCACCGCACCAGCGCCAGCTATCAGAATTACCGCTTGCCGACAGTGCTGCCGTCGATCTATCCCAACGGCTTTACACCGCAGGAGACCAGCAGCGAAAACGATTACTCGCTGACCGGCGGTATCCGCGGCGACAAACTTGGCGCCTGGCACTGGGATTTGAGTTCGACCTACGGCGGCGACGACATCAATATCGGCATGACCGACTCCGCCAACACCAGCCTGTTCGCCGCCACCGGTAGCACGCCGACCGGCTTCCATCTGGCGCAATACAAGAATTTCCAGTGGACCAATAACCTGGACGTCGGACGGCCGGTCGATATCGGCTTCCTACCGGCACCGCTGAATATCTCGCTCGGCGCCGAACATCGGCAGGAAACCTACCAGGTCGGCGCCGGCGATGCCGCGTCCTCATTCGGCAGCGGCAGCCAGGCCTTGCCGGGCCTGGGCGCACTTAGTGTCGGCAGTTTCTCGCGCAACGTCCTGGCCAGCTACGCGGATTTTTCCACCAAGCTGACGCCGCAATGGGAAGTCGACCTGGCCGGCCGCTTCGAGCATTACAGCGATGCCGGCAACACTACCAACGGCAAATTCTCGACACGCTATGAACTCGATCCGCGCCTGGCGGTGCGGGCCACGGTCAGTACCGGCTTCCGTGCGCCGTCCTTGGCGCAGGAGTATTACACCAGCCTGGCGGTATCGCCGACCAGCGCCACCGGCCTGCTTGGCGTCAATTCAGCCGCGGCAAGGAGCCTGGGAGCGCAACCGCTGAAGCCGGAAAAATCGACCAGTTTCAACGTCGGCATCGTCGCCGAACCGGTCGACAAACTCAGCATCACGGTCGACGCTTACCAAATCGGCATCAAGGACCGTATCGTCCAGGGTGGCAGCTACTCCGGCCAGACCGCGATCGATGCACTAACTTCCTCGGGCCTCAACTTGCCGTCCGGCCTGACCTCGGTGCAAGCCAGCTACTTCGCCAACGGCGTCGATACCCGCACCCGTGGCGTCGACATTGTCGCCAGCTACAAGACCAACCTCAAGGAATGGGGAAAGATCGATTGGGATTTTGGCGCCAACCTGAATCAAACCAGCGTCACGCGGGTCGCCAAGGACGCCAACGGGAATATCCTGCTGAACGCGCAGCAAATCGGTTACCTGACCAGTGCCACGCCCCGCAACAAGCTGATCGTGGGCGGCGTCTGGACCAAGGATAAATGGGGCACCAGCCTGCATGTGACGCGTTTCGGCAAAACCTCCACCGAGGCCACCTACTACACCGGCCCGAACGCATTCTCGACCACCACTTTCAACCACATCGAGAACACGCCCAAGTTCATCACCGACCTGGAAGTGCGCTATTCATTTACCAACAGCTTCCAGGTGGCGCTCGGCGCCAACAACCTGTTCAACGTTTATCCGACCAAGCTGCCGCCTGAAAACCGCTACCTCGGGGTATCCCAGTACAACATCTACTCGTCACAGATTGGCATCAATGGCGCGTTCTACTACCTGAGAGCGAACTACAAGTTCTGATCCGATGAACCAGGCGCACATCTTTGCGGAATAACCGACAACCCTATGACAAACATGCAAAACACCATCAGCCGGCGCCAGTTGCTATCGCTGGTCGGCAAGGCTGCCGGCGGCGCCGCCATGTACC
The DNA here is from genome assembly GCF_044745265.1 of Collimonas sp. NPDC087041. Classification (NCBI taxonomy): domain Bacteria; kingdom Pseudomonadati; phylum Pseudomonadota; class Betaproteobacteria; order Burkholderiales; family Oxalobacteraceae; genus Collimonas; species Collimonas sp. NPDC087041. The sequence goes on along the minus strand of NZ_JBIUZX010000001.1, from coordinate 626,889 downwards.
AGGCAATGACCAGCCTCGGCTTCGCTGCCGAGTCGACATACAACGGGCCATTGAAGTTACAAGGTGCACCGAAAAACACCACCATCCTGATCCTCGGCGCCGGCATCGCCGGCCTGGTGGCCGCCTATGAACTCAAGCAGGCCGGCTACCAGGTCAAGGTGCTGGAATACAACAAGCGCGCCGGCGGCCGCTCCTGGACCATCCGCGGCGGCGACGAATATACCGAACTGGGCGGCGCCAAGCAGCGCTGCGAATTCGACCAGGGCCACTACATCAATCCCGGCCCTTGGCGGATTCCGTACAACCATCACGCGATACTCGATTACGCCAAGCGCCTGAACGTACCGCTGGAGCCATTCATCCAGGTCAATTACAACGCCTACCTGCATGCCAAAAAGGCCTACGGCGGCAAACCGCAGCGCTACCGCCAGGTGCAGGCCGACTACCACGGCTATGTGGCGGAACTGTTGGGCAAGGCGGTCAACAAGAACCAGCTCGATGCGGCACTGTCGCGCGAAGACCAGGAGAAGCTGCTGGAGTCTTTGAAAAGCTGGGGCGCGCTCGACAAGGATTACCGCTATCTGTCAAGCCCGCTCACCAGCGACCGCCGCGGCTACGATGTCGACCATGGCGGCGGCCTGATGCCAGAGGCGGTGCCATCGCAGCCGTTGAAACTGGATGAACTGCTGCAATCCGGCCTGTGGCAAAAGCTGTCGGCCGGCAGCGGCCAGGAATTCCAGAGTTCGATTTTCCAGCCGGTCGGCGGCATGGATCAGATCGCCCAGGCGGTGTATCGCCAGGTAGCAAGCCTGGTGCAGTTCAACGCCAAGGTTACCAAAATCGAACAGGGTGAAAACGGCGTCACGGTCACTTACAACGATGCCGACAGCAACGGTGGCACAGCTCGGCAAGCCAAGGCCGACTGGCTGCTGTGCACGATTCCGCTATCGATCCTGAGCGAAATCGAAATCAATGTCAGCCAGCCGTTGCAAGATGCGATACAGGCAGTGCCGTACGAGAATTCAGTCAAGGTCGGCTTGCAGTTCAAGCGTCGCTTCTGGGAACAGGATGAACATATTTACGGCGGCATCAGCTATACCGACCAGGCCATCTCCACCATCAGCTACCCGTCGACCGGCTACGGCCAACCTGGCAAGGGCGTGCTGCTAGGCGCCTATATATGGGGTCCGAATGCCTATGAGTTCGGCGCGCTGACGCCGCAGCAACGGGTGCAACTGGCGCTGCAGCAAGGCGCTCAGGTGCATCCGCAGTACTTGCAGGAATTCGACAACGGCGTTGCCGTCAGCTGGAACCGGGTGCCGTTCATCAACGGTTGCTTCGGCACATGGACCGATGAGTTGCGCAAGCAGCACTACAAGAACCTGTGCCAAATCGACGGCCGCATTGTGCTGGCCGGCGAGCACGCCTCCTACATTCCGGCCTGGCAGGAAGGCGCGGTGCTGTCGTCGCTCGATGCAATCACTCGTCTGCATGCGCGCATCAAGTCCAAGGTTTGAACGGGAAAATAATGAAAACACAAAAAAACCATCGCAGGGTGGCAATCCTCAGCTTTGCGTGTATTGCCTTGCTCCCGCTATCCGCCCTCTTTGCATTGCCGGCCTCAGCCGCCAGCGACGCTCCGGCCGTCGCCCTGTCGGAAGGATGGCGTTTCGTCGAACAAGACGGCGAGAGCCTGTACCGCGCCAGCTGCCAGGGCTGCCACATGGCGAAAGGTGAAGGCGCATCGGGCGCCGGCCACTTCCCGGCGCTGGCCGACAATCCACGCCTGGCCGGCGCGGCATATCCGATCTACAACGTGCTGCATGGCCGACATGGCATGCCCAGTTTCGGCAAATACATGAGCGACGCGCAGGTGGCGGAGGTCGTCAACTATACGCGCACTCATCTGGGTAACAACTACGCTGATGTCGTCACGGCGGAGGATGTAAAAAAATTGCGCTAACAGGTTTTAACAACCCGTTATCGAGAGTTTCATGATTCGCGACATGGCAACAGAAAATGGACAGAGTCATCTGGCGTCGGAGTTTTTTGTTAGCTGCGTGCGTTAAACACAACGAAAGAAAATATGAAAACAACCTCTGTACGACATCAGGTATTACCGAGCTGGCACTGGTTATTAGCCGGGATCGTGGCGCTGGCCTGCCATGGCGCCGCGCATGCGGCTGCCACGGAAGTATTGCGAGTCGGCGACCAGCGACAAGGGACGCGTGGCATTCTGGAAGCTTCAGGCTTGCTAAAGGATTTGCCGTACCGGATTGAGTGGTCCGACTTTCCTGCGGCCCAACCGTTGGGCGAAGCCCTCAACGCTGGCGTCATCGATACCGGCGCATTGGGCGATGCGCCGCTGATCTTTGCGCTGGCGGCCGGCGCCAGGGCGCGTGCTGTCAGCGCTTCCAAATTACAGTCAGAAGGACTTGCCGTCGTCGCCAACGCCAATTCGCCGATCACCGACGTCGCCAGCCTGAAAGGCCGGCGCATCGCCACTACGCGCGGGTCGATCGGCCATTTCCTGGTGATCGTCGCGCTGCAAAAAGCCGGCCTCAAGACCAGCGACGTGAACCTGGTTTTCCTCAACCCCTCCGACGCCAAGGCCGCGCTGTCGGCCGGTGCAGTGGATGCCTGGTCGACCTGGGATCCTTATGTCGCCATCGAAGAATTGCACGATCACGCCAAAGTGATCGTCAATGCGGTCGGCTTGCGGGACTCCTATACTTACCAGGCCGCTACCGACGACGCCATCCGCAACAAGCACGCGATCCTTGCCGATTTCCTGCAGCGTTGGGCGCAGGCACAACGCTGGGCGCTGCTGCATCCTGAGCAAGTGGCCGAGGCGCAGGCGCGCATCACCGGCCTGCCGAAGGAAGTCCTGACCTACATCTACGCCCGGGCCAAGCTGCATCCAGTGCCGATCGATGCTGAAGTGATCCGCGCCCAGCAGCGCACCGCCGATGTCTACGAAGGTGCCGGCGTGATTCCGCGCCATCTCGATGTCGGGCCAAGCTTCGACACCAGCTTCAAGTTGAAATAACGGCGCTGTTGGCCAACAAGACAGATCGGGCCGGGTTGCTATCGCACCTGGCCCGATCTGTTTCCGCTGCCGTTGCCACTGCTGTTGCCGATTCTGCAGTCGCTGACGCGACCCGTTTTCAACGCATTTTATTATGCTCAATTTTCATATTTGAATATCATAAATAATTCGTTTTGTAATAATTAAACTCCCCATATCATCTCTTCACGATGCGCCTCTGTATGCAGTTGGTGCAGCGTCGACAGCCGTCGCAAGGCCCGGCCACAGGGCCTGTTGCATCACTCCGCAAGACACCGCTTCACCACATCAACCACACAGGGGAGTTTTTCATGCAGTCATCGCACCACCGCAAGCGCCGACGGGTACGCACATTGTCCGTTGCCACACTTTTGTCCGCCGGCTTGGCCGGTAACTATGGACTGGCGTATGCGCAACAGGAGGCCGGCAATGACAGCCAGGCCGGCGGCAAGAAAACCGCCACCAGCATCGGCCAGGTGCAGGATGTGGTGGTCACCACCGGCGTGCGCGGCGAGCAGCGCACCGTTGCCGATAGCCCGGCGCCGATCGACGTCATCAGCGGCGACCAATTGCAGCATACCGGCCGCGCCGAATTGAGCGAAGCGCTGGCACGGCTGCTGCCCTCTTTCAATTTCGGCACCAACATCGCCGGCGTCAATTCGGTGATCCGCCCGGTCAGCAACCGCGGCTTGGGGCCGGCATACACACTGGTGCTGGTCAACGGCAAGCGGCGCCACAATTCGGCGCTGCTGACCAATGGCGGCGGCGACAGCAGTGGCGTCAATGCGGTCGACCTCGATACCATTCCGCTGTCAGCGGTCGATCATATTGAAGTATTGAAGGATAGCGCGGCCGCCCAATACGGCTCGGACGCGGTCGCCGGCGTGGTCAATGTGGTGCTTAAAACCGGCAGCCACGGCGGCAGCATCAGCGTCGAGGACGGCAGCCTGTATGGCGGCAACGGTGATCTCAGCAACCGCAAGGTGAGCGGCGACGTTGGCTTCGAACTGCCCAACGACGGCTTCATTCACCTGAGCGCGGATGCTCGCAAACGTGGCCAGTCGTGGTGGAACCTGCCGGCAACCAACACCACCGTCTACTCTCCTGCCAGCAATCCCAAGAACGCCACCTGGAATCGCGACGGCGCGCACAACGGCGACCCCGGCGTCGAAGCCTACAACATCGGGTATAACGCCGAACTGCCGCTCAACAACGGCATCACCGTGTATTCGTTCGGCACCGCCGGTACCAGCAATGTCGTCGCCGGCAACAACTTCCGCCGTCCGAACGGACTCGGCACCATCACGCAGATTTACCCGGACGGGTATTTCCCACTGAATAACGCCAGCTCCTATGACTTCCAGGTGACCGCGGGCGCCAAAGGGATATTTGATGGCTGGAACTGGGACTTTAGTACAGGCTACGGCAAGAATCACGTGCGCCAGTACAGCAACCTGACTATCAATCCATCGCTGGGGCCGGCCTCGCCGACCAGCTTCGATGAATTGGCCACCTTCCAGTTCGAGCAATGGACCACCAACGCCGACTTCACCAAGGCCTTCAACCTCGGCCTGGCCAAACCGGTGCAACTGTCGTGGGGCCTGGAACAGCGCAGCGAGCGCTTTTCCACCTATGCCGGCGATCCGCTCGGCTATATCAACGGCGGCTATATCTTCCAGCCGGGCGACCAGCCTGGCAACCCTAACGTCGGCAGTCCGGCTGCCGTCGGCGCACAGGGCGCAATCGCGCTGGCGCCGCAGGACGCTGCCAACATCCGCCGCAATGTGCTGGCGACCTACGCCGATGTCGGCTTCTACCCGACCGACAAATGGTTCGTCGACGTTGCCGTGCGCGGCGAGCACTACGACGACAGCGCCGGCAACACCATCAGCGGCAAGCTCAACTCGCGCTATGACCTGACGCCGCAGATCGCAGTGCGCGGCACCATCGGTTCCGGCTTCCGGGCGCCGTCGCTGACGCAGATCGGTTACGCCCAGACCGACAATCGCACCAACATCAATCCAGTCACAGGCGCGGTCGGGCCGAGCCTGTCGAAACTGCTGCTCAATGATTCGCCGCTGGCGCGGGCGCTCGGCGCGCAGGATCTGAAGCCGGAAAAATCGGTCAACTTCGGCCTCGGTGTGGTCTTGAAACCGACCGACAATCTGAACGTCACGCTCGATGCCTATCAGATCAACATCAAGGACCGTATCGTCCGCACCGGCTATCTGTTCGGCCCGGCGCTGGCCCCATTGCTGCAGGCGAATGGCCTGACCGGCACCGAATGGGTCCAATACTTCGCCAACGGTGTCGACACCCGTACCCGCGGTCTCGATCTGGTGGCCGACACCACCACCGATTTCGGCCGCCTCGGCGTAGTGCGCTGGAATGCCGGACTCAACTGGAATCGTACCGACATCACCGGCATCAAGGCCACGCCGGCCCAGCTAAGCGGACTCGGCGCCAATCCCGGCGGCAGCCTGACCTGGTTCGGCTATTCCGCCAGCGGCGGCATCGGTGAACTGACTTCGGCTCAGCCGCGCACCAAGCTGATCCTCGCTGGCCGCTGGCTGGTCAAGGATTTCGATGTCAACCTGCAGACTACTCGCTACGGCTCCTACATCTGGCAAACCACGCCGACCCTGGCCTACAAGTTCGGCGCCAAGTGGATTACCGATCTCGACATCACATACGCGCTGACCAAATCGATCAAGTTGACCATAGGCGCGGCCAACCTGTTCGATGTGCGCCCAGACAAGAACGGCCCCGGCGATCCTAGCACCGGCGGCTCCAGCTTCTACTACGGACCATCGCCGTTTGCACCGACCGGCGGCTTCTACTATGCAAAGGCTTCCTATGATTTCTAAACGCGTCCGGCACGCCGGACTGTCGCTGCTGGCAATCATGGCCTTGGCCGCCTGCGGCAAGCAGGCCAAGCCGGTTGCCGAAGCCGGTCCGCCCGACCTCAGCAAAGTCACACTGGTATTGGGCGACCAGGTGAATTTCACGCGCACCAAGGCCGAGGCTGCGGGCGTGCTGGAAGGAACGCCTTACAAGATCCAATGGGCCAGCTTCCAGGGCGCGGCGCCGTTGTTCGAAGCGGTGCGCTCCGGCGATGTCGATACCGCACCGGCCGCCGATACGCCGGTACTGGCAGCTGCTGCCGGCGGCGCACCAATCAAGCTGATAGCAGCGGCGGTGTCGCCAACAGCTGCCACCGGCGTAGCGATACTGGTGCCACCCGGGTCACCGATCAAGACCGTCGCCGATCTCAAGGGCCGCACGGTGATCGTCTCATCGGCGCGCGGCAGCGTCGCCCAGTACGTCCTGTTCGGCGCCTTGCGCGAAGCCGGATTGACCGAGCACGACTTGACCATCGGCTTCATGCTGCCGGGCGATGCCTCGGTGGCATTCTCATCCGGCAAGATCGAAGCCTGGGCTACCTTCGGCACCTACCAGGCGGCGGCTGAACTGCATGGCGCGCGCGTGCTGCGTGACGGCGTGGGCATCTACAGCGGCACCGGCCTGATCGCCGCCTCGGACAAGGCACTGGCCGATCCCGGTAAACGGGCGGCATTGGCCGACGTCCTGCAACGGCTGGCGCGCGCCAACGACTGGGTGATCCAGCATCCGACTGAGTATGCGCGCGTGTTCGCCAAACTGACCGGATTACCGGACGACGTGGTGGCGCTGGTGCTCAAGCGCGAACACCCTCAACTGGTACCGGTCGACGCCCATATCGTCGAGCAACTGCAAAAAATTGCCGACACTTTCTATGAAGCCAAGCTGTTTCCGGTCCGCGTCGACGCCGCCAAGCTGGCCGACACCGATATTTTCAAACTGCCGTAGGCAAGATCGCGGCATTTTCTCCCTCACCCAAATTACTTACGAGACATCATGACAACACAACGACAACTCAAACTCGGTTTCATGCTGCACGGCGTCGGCCCCGGCTGGGGCGATTGGCGCCATCCCGACGCCCATCCGGGCGCCAGCATCGACATCGATTTCTATACACGCCAGGCGCGGCTGGCGGAAGCCGGGAAATTCGACTTCCTGTTCGTTGCCGACAGCGTCCACATCACCGAAAAATCTAGCCCGCATTACCTGAACCGCTTTGAACCATTGACCATCCTGTCGGCGCTGGCCGTGGTCACCTCACGCATAGGCCTGGTCGGTACATTGACTGTCAGTTACAGCGAACCGTACACAGTGGCGCGCCAGTTCGCCTCGCTGGACCACATCAGCCGTGGCCGCGCCGGCTGGAACGTCGTGACTTCCTGGCTTTCCGGCAGCGCCGCCAACTACGGCAAACCGCAGCATCCGCCGCACGAGGTACGCTACCGCATCGCCGCCGAGCATTTGCAGACGGTGCAAGGGTTGTGGGATTCGTGGGAAGACGACGCGCTGACGCATGACAAGGCCGGCGGCGAGTTTTTCGATCCGGCCAAGCTGCACACACTGAATCATCAAGGCGATTTCTTTTCAGTGCGCGGCCCGCTCAATATCAGCCGTTCACAGCAAGGGCAACCAGTGATCTTCCAGGCCGGCGCGTCAGAAGAAGGACGCAATTTTTCAGCCCGCCATGCCGACGCCTTCTTTACCGCCAGCGAATCGTTCGAATCAAGCCAGGCTTATTACAAGGATATCAAGGCACGCGCCACCGCCTTTGGCCGCGATGCCCGGCGCATCGGCGTATTTCCAGGCCTGCGCAGCATCGTTGCTGCGACCGAAGAAGAAGCAGAACGCAAATACCAGGAAGCGTTGGCGCTGATTCGCATCGAAGACGCATTGCCGATGTTGGGACGCGCCTTTAACGATCACGATTTCACGGCCTACCCGCTCGATGCACCGTTCCCCGATGTCGCCAGCTTCGGCCACGACAGCAATCGCAGCACCGCCGAACGCATCGTCCAGTTGGCACGCAGCGAAAACCTGAGCCTGCGCCAGATCGCCTTGCGTTTCGTCAGCCCACGCCGAGAGTTCGTCGGCACCGCCGAACATGTGGCCGATTCGATCCAGCGCTGGTTCGACGGCGAAGCCGCCGACGGTTTCATCCTGGTCGAAACCCTGCCGCGTCAGCTGGATGCCTTTGTCGAACTGGTAGTGCCGCTGCTGCAAGCGCGCGGCATCTATCGCCAGGACTATACGCACGACACCTTGCGCGGCCACCTCGGCTTGACCGTGCCCGAGAACCGTTACACGGCAGCGCGCCGCCAGGCCGCCTGAGCCGAACTTTCATTCCCCCTTCGATTGGAGCATGCCATGCCAGACAACAAGGAATCAGTACGCCAGCTACTCGCCGACCTGCACGCCCAACGCGTCGCCACCATGGATCCGAAAGCGTTGCAGATCAACATCGACCAACGCCAGTTGCTGGTGCGCAGCGTGAATCGCGGGCGTTTCGTCAAGACCGGCGACGTCTTGACGCCTTTCGAATTGGAAGAAGTCAACGGCGCCACATTGACGCTCGACACACTGCTGGAACACGGGCCGGCAGTGTTGATCTTCTTCCGCTTCGCCGGCTGCCCTGCCTGCAATATCGCACTGCCCTACTACCAGCGGCAGCTTGCGCCCGGATTAAAGAAACTGGGCGCGACACTGGTGGCAGTCAGCCCGCAAGTGCCGGAGCGCCTGGTCGATATCAAAGTACGGCACAATTTTGATTTCCATGTGGCCTCGGATCTCGGCAATGCACTCGGTCGCCGGCTTGGCATCTTGTACACCTTCGATCAGGCGTCGCAACAGGCCAGCGTCGCCAGCGGCAAGCCGATCGGAGAAGTGACCGGGACCGGCACCTGGGAATTGCCGATGCCGACCGTGCTGGTGATCGATCGCCAGCGCACGGTGCGCTTTGTCGACGTCGCTCCCGACTGGCTGGTGCGCACCGAGGCTGAGCCTATCCTGGCTGCGGTCGAGGCGTTGCAGGTTGAGCAGCGGCAGCCGGCACTGGCCAGCTAGATGGGAATGTCGGCGCAAAGCGACAAGGATCGGCTGCAACTTGACAGCGACGTGCTGGTCATCGGCGGCGGCTTGTCCGCTGCGTGGGCGGCGATTGCCGCCGCATTGGCAGGCGCTGCCGTGACCCTGGTCGATAAAGGCTATTTCGGCAGCAGTGGCGTCACTGCCACTGCCGGCCCTGGCCATTGGTGGGTGCCACCCGACCCGCTGCTGCGCCAGCAAGCCATTCAACGGCGTCACGCATTGAGTGGCGGCCTGGCCGATCCGCACTGGATGGCGCGCATCATCGACCAGACCTGGCGCACGCTGCCGATGCTGGCGGCGTATTACGATTTTCCGGTCGACCAGCACGGCGTCACGCAATACCGCGCATTACGCGGCCCTGAGTATCTGCGCGCATTGCGGCGCCTAGCCACCGATCTCGGCGTCAGGATCCTGGATCACAGTCCGGCGCTGGAACTATTGCTGCATGACGACGGCTCAATCGCCGGCGCCAACGGCATCCGACGCCAGCTCGACCAACCCTGGACCATACGCGCCGCCGCCGTGGTGCTGGCCACCGGCGGTTGCGCATTCCGCTCGCACCTGCTGGGCGCCCATACCAACACCGGCGATGGCTATCTGATGGCCGCAGAAGTTGGTGTGCCTTTGTCAGGCATGGAGTTCTCGAACTATTACACAGTGGCGCAAGCGCATACCAGCATGACGCGTTCCATGTCCTACGCGTTTGCCCGCTATTTCAATAGCGACGGCCACGAACTGCCGATCCTGGGCGGACCGCAAGCCAGCACCAGCCTCGGTCAGGCGCTGTTGCAAGGACCGGTATATTGCAGCCTGGATCGCACGCCCGCAGACATCCGCGCCCAACTGCCGCAGATCAGCCCCAACGTCATGCTGCCGTTCGCGCGCAAGGGCATCGATCCGTATCGAGATCGTTTTGAAGTCACATTGCACTGCGAAGGTACCGTGCGCGGAACTGGCGGCCTGCAAGTCATCGACGCCAATTGCCAGACCCTCGTACGCGGCCTGTTCGCCGCCGGCGACACTGCCAGCCGTGAATTGATCGCCGGCGCCACTTCCGGCGGCGGCGCACAGAATTCTGCATGGGCCTTGTCTTCCGGCCACTGGGCCGGCCAAGGCGCGGCAGCTTTAGCCAGCAAAACCGGCCGCCGTGCCGATGCGCCGGTACGCGCCTGCGGCCAAGCCGGTTTGCGGCCGACCAGCAATAGCGCAGAGATCGACAACCGCAGCGTCATCGCCGCCGTGCAGGAAGAAATGCTCCCACTAGACAAAAACCTGTTTCGCAACGGCGACCGGTTGGAACACTCATTACTAAACCTTGACAGAACCTGGCGCGAAGTCAGCAACCATCTGCGGGGAACAGGCCTAGCTGCAGTAGCGGCACGCGAAAGCGCGGCACTCGTGGCCTCGGCCCGCTGGTGCTACAGCGCCGCGCTGGCACGCAAGGAAAGCCGTGGCATGCATCAGCGCAGTGACATTCCACAGCAGGATGAAGACTATGCGCATCGCTTATTGACAGGCGGCCTCGACCGGGTATGGGTTGCCGCCGAAGAGCAATCGAGCAGCAAGCAACCACACAAGGAAACAGCCTGATGATAGAACTGATCCTCACCGACCGCTGCACCCAATGCGGGCTATGCGTACAGGTGTGCCCAACCAATGTCTTCGAATTGCAAGCCGGCGCCGCACCCGTCATCGCCCGCCAACTGGATTGCCAGACCTGCTTCATGTGCGAACTCTACTGCGCCGCCGACGCCCTATACGTCGGCCCAGATTGCGACCGCCCCGTAGCAGTAGAGCCTGCAGCCATCCAAGCCTCCGGCCTGCTAGGCCAATTCCGCCGCGACTCCGGCTGGAATGAGTGGAGCCAGGACCCACAATACGCCAACCAGCACTGGCGCATGGACCAGGTATTCGCCAGAGCCAGAGAAATGGCCGCAAGCGAAACAACAAATTAATTGGGGTCAGAGTCAAATTAATTTAATTCGACTCTGACCCCAATTAATTTGATCCAATCATTACGACAGCGACAGCCTTTTCTCGTTGCTTCCGGTCATTTCGCCGGTGCTGGCTCCGACACCAGCGCTATCTTTGCAAATCCCGCATCGTTGATTTCTCCCATCGTCTCGATCACTTTGCCGTAAGCCAGCGCTTTATCTCCGCGGATGTTGATGCGGCGTTCCAGATCTCCTTCTGATGCTTGCTTCAAGGCCGCGACCAGCGATTCCTTGCTGACCTCGTTCTTGTCGACATAAATCTTGCCGCTGCCATCAAGGCTCACTGCAATCGGCAACTTCTCCTCTTTCAACGGCTTCGCATTCGAAGTCGGCAGATCGACCTTGACTCCCGACGCCATCAACGGCGCCGCCACCATGAATACAATCAACAGCACCAGCATCACGTCCACCAGCGGCGTCACATTGATATCGCTGACCGGGCCGCCTAATTGGCCGGTCACGTTATTGGATAATTTGACTGCCATCTCAAGCTCCCTGCGCGACCAGTTTGGCGCCGCCCTTGTGCGCATGCTGCTCCAGGCTAATGGTCTTGCCTTGCTGATCGTGGCTGCCTTCGATATCGGCCAGCGGCTCACCAGACTCCAATTGCCGCGACAATTGCACCTCGGTGATGCCGATCAAGGTATTGAGCCGATTCGCATAATTATTGAGTTCGCCCGACGCGCGGTTGTACGCGATCACCGCCGGAATCGCCGCCACCAGGCCCAGCGCGGTGGCAAACAGCGCCTCCGCAATGCCCGGCGCCACTACCGACAAGCTGGTGTTGTTGGAGGCAGCAATCCCCTGGAACGAATTCATGATGCCCCATACAGTGCCGAACAGCCCGACAAAAGGCGCCACCGAACCAACCGTCGCCAGCACCGACAAGCCGCGCTGCAGTTTTTCTATCTCGATGCCGCTGGCGATCTGCGCCACGCGGTTGATGCGTTCTTTCAGGCTATCGCGCTCGGCTTCGCTTTGATGCAAACCTTGCTGATGGCTTTCATGCCATTCGCCGATAATCGCCCGATAAATCCTGGCGAAGGGATCGGCCGGCTGGCTCTTCAACGCCACGCCGAGCTTGGTCAAGGAACGCTGCCCGGCCAAGGCGTCAATCCAGACCCGTGCCCGCCGTTGCAGGCTGCTGAAGCGCAGCAGTTTTTCAATCGCCACGCCCCAGCTGGCAACCGACGCCAGCGCCAGCAAGACCATGATCGACTTGACGATCAAGTCGGCCTGCAGGAAGAGTTGTAGCGGGGATAAGTGTGCGGAAAGTTCTGTGGGATGCATGATGTACTCCTGAAAAGATGGTTTGCGTCTAGTTAGTTGACTTTGAAAACGATTGCCCCGGCCAGCAGGTAGGAACTGCCGCCCAGGTCGGGTAATTTGGGGAATGGCGCAGCACTCTTGATGGCGTCAACCGCAGCATCGTCCAGCGTCTCGCTGCCGGAAGTCTGGATTTCGTACTTGAGCAATTCGCCTTGCGGATTCAGCGTCAGCTTGTAGGCGACCCGCCCTTCCTCGCGGCGCATCTTGGCAGCGCGAGGATAGTTGGTGTGACGGCTGATGCGGCTATAGACCTGATTCACGTAGTCGCTAGGGATGCCGTCGTTGCTGATCACGCGTGGCTTGGGTGGCGCCGGCGGCGCTTCGGGAGCGGCGGCCTTGACCGGTTCTGACGGCGTCGGCACGACCGGCGGCGCCGGTGGCGCTGCAATTTCCGCCTTTTCCGCTGCAACCGGCGTGCTGCGAGGGACCGGCGCCGGCAGCGGCCTGGCGCTGCTCACTTTCGGCTGCGGCTTTTGCGGCTCGATCTTCGGCGGCGGAGGCGGTTCCGGCGGCTGCAATTGCTTCGGCGCCAGCACCAGTTCAATCGCCCGCTCCTTCGGCTCGGGCGGCAGCACACGTTGTGACAAGCCCCATACTGCGGCAATCGCGGCAACATGCAAGCCGAACGAAGTCAGTGCGCCGGGCTTGTTCCACCAAGACCGATCCGGATTGAGCGATGCCACAAAAATATCGTTCGGATGGGATAAGGTAATTATGCTCATAGTGAATGCTTTGCGATGTGAAATTCCGATGCGCCGGCACAAAAACGCCGATACGAGACAGTCATGGCGATATTAATCGCTGCAACAATATGAATAAAAGAATTATTTTATATATACAAGTATAAAAAAATTACATAATATTTCTCATGTCGGCGACACCGCCTGACGCCCTCGTGCGAACCTTGCAAAGCGCATTGCACGCATAAGAAAATAGTAAATAATTCGTTTAACTTCAGTTTCTGCGACATTAACCTGCACGCCTCGGCCTTACAGATCTTTGCATTGGAATAAGAAAGGGCAATATGTCTGACTCACACAATCCGCAGCGCCTGCGCGAGTTCGTGACGGCGCTGGCGGCGCTGCTCGACAGCAAGCCTGCCGAAGCAGAAATCCTGCGCGACGGCGGCGCCTTGCTGCAGCAACTGGTTGCAGTTGACGACTGGCTGCCCGATGCCTACGCACAACCGCAGCCGGAGCGTTATCAGCAATACCTGCTGCATGCCGATTCCGCGGAGCGGTTTTCGATCGTCAGTTTCGTCTGGGGGCCGGGACAGGCAACGCCGATTCACAACCATACGGTATGGGGCTTGATCGGCATGCTGCGCGGCGCCGAATATTCGCAACCCTACAAGGCGTTCGACGACGGCCGCCTGCAAGCCGACGGTGCGCCACACAAACTGTTGCCTGGCGCGGTTGAGGCGATCTCACCGACGGTCGGCGACATCCACAAGGTACACAACGCATTCGACGATCGCGCCTCGATCAGCATCCACGTATACGGCGCCAACATCGGCGCAGTACGACGCTCGGTATATGCCGAAGACGGCAGCCGCAAACCCTTTATCTCCGGTTACTCCAATACCCATTTGCCGAACATTTGGGATCGCTCCATCGAATTGAAAAACACATGACAACTACCACTGACATCGCCACTTTCCCTTTGCTGTCGTTCCAGCAGATTCACGCCGCCCTGCTGGAACGCAGCGAACTGGCTTTGCTGGATGTGCGCGAAGAAGCGCCATTCGCCGAAGCCCATCCTTTGTTCGCCGCCAACCTGCCCGTCGGTCGCATCGAATTGGAAGCCTATGCGCGCATTCCGCGCCGCGACACCACCATCGTGGTGTACGACGATGGCGAAGGATTGGCGCTGCCGGCCGCGCGCAGATTACATCGATTAGGCTATAGCGCCGTGCACTTGCTGGACGGCGGGCTGCAAGGCTGGCGCGATGCCGGCGGCGAAATATTCCGCGACGTCAATGCGCCCAGCAAAGCCTTCGGCGAGCTGGTGGAATCGCAACGGCACACGCCGTCGCTATCGGCGCCAGAAGTCAAGGCGCTGCTGGACGCCAAGGCCGATGTGGTGGTGCTTGATGCACGTCGTTTCGACGAGTACAACACGATGAGTATTCCCGGCGGCATCAGCGTACCCGGCGCCGAACTGGTATTGCGAGTGCGCGCACTGGCGCCGCGCCCGGAAACCCGGGTCATCGTCAATTGCGCCGGTCGCACCCGCAGTATCATCGGCAGCCAATCGCTGATCAATGCAGGCATTCCGAATCCGGTCAGCGCCCTGCGCAACGGCACCATCGGCTGGACTTTGGCCGGACAGCAGCTGGAACACGGGAAAACCCAACGCTTTTCCGACCGTCCGACAGATCCGCCGGGCAGCCAGAATCATGCGCAGGCAGTCGCCTCTAGCCGCGAGGTCGCCAATCGCGCTCGTGTCGGGCGGACCGACCTGGCCACATTGGCGCGCTGGCAAGAAGAAGTTGGCCGCACCACGTATCGCCTCGATGTGCGCACGCCGGAAGAATATGCAGCCGGCCATTTACCCGGTTTCAGTTCGGCCCCGGGCGGCCAACTGGTGCAAGAAACCGACCATATTGCGCCGGTACGTGGCGCCCGCATCGTGCTGGCCGACGACGATGGCGTACGCGCCAACATGAGTGCGTCATGGCTGGCGCAAATGGGCTGGGATGTGTATGTACTCGATGGCTTGCAGCAGACAGATTTCAGCGCCAGCGGCAATCCGCCGCCGCAACTGCCGCCGACGTCGCCGTATGAGTCGGTAACGCCGCAACAGCTGGCGCAATGGCTGCAAGACAATGCATCTGGCAACGACAACACTGTGCTGCTCGACTTCACCAGTAGCGCCAACTACGTCAAACAGCATATTCCCGGCGCCCGCTTCGCACTGCGTTCGCAACTGGCGCAAGCATTGCAACAAACCCCGGCAGCCACGCGCTATGTGCTGACCTGTGGCAGTAGCCTGCTGGCCGGTTACGCCGCCGGCGATGCCCAACAACTGACCGATAAGCCGGTGTTTGTGCTGGCCGGCGGCACTGCAGCCTGGATTGCCGCTGGACTGCCATTGGAATCCGGCGAAACCGCTCTCGCCTCGCCGCGCATCGACCGTTATCAACGCCCTTACGAAGGCACCGACAACCCGGTCGCCGCGATGCAAGCCTACCTGGATTGGGAATACGGCCTGGTGGCGCAACTTGCCACAGATGGCAGCCACGGCTTCTTTGTAATTTGAAGCACCAGGGCCTGTTTGCAGCGCCCTTGAAAAGCATGGGGTTGCGTGATTCTCCATACACGCAACCCCAGCACATCCGTTATTGACGAATCAGTCATTCACAGCCACAACGCAATCCCTCCCCCCTAACGCGCCACAACTGCTAGCTGTTTGCCCGCACCAACTGAAACTGATCGCGTGCGCCCCCAACTGGCGACCTCTTCCAGCGACCTCATCAGATTTATGACTTCGGCCTTGCACCTCAAGTAACTTGCATAATAATAGTTACTAGGCTAAAGTAACTATCATCATGAAATCCATATACTCTTTTGCGAGCCAATCACCACCGCTGTTCATTACCTCAACTGAATTGCCCCAACCAACATAAAGGAAACACATCATGAAAATCCAGGATTCCGTTGCATTCGTCACCGGCGCCAACCGCGGCCTCGGGTTGGCCCTCGTCCATGAACTGCTGGCCCGTGGCGCCAGCAAGGTCTACGCCGGCGTGCGCGATCCGGCCAGCATCAAGCTGCCGGGGGTGATCCCGATCAAGCTGGATGTCACCAATGCGGAAGAAGTCGCCGCGGCGGCCGCGCAGTGCGGCGATGTCACGCTGCTGATCAACAACGCCGGCATTGCCCGTATCGTTAGCTACCTTGATCCCGCCGCGATCGACACCGCGCGCGAAATCCTGGAAGCCAACTATATCGGCCCGATCCGCATGAGCCAGGCCTTCACGCCAATCCTGAAGCGCAACGGCGGCGGCGCCATCGTCAACGTGCTGTCGGTCGGCAGCTGGATCAATTCGCCGGAACTATCGCTGTACGCCGCGTCCAAATCCGCCGCCTGGGGTTTCACCAACGGTTTGCGGACTTCGCTGCGCGAACAAGGCACGCAGGTGGTCGGTCTACATGTGGGCTTCATGGACACCGACATGACGCACGGCTTGGATCTCCCCAAGACCAGCCCGCAAGCGGTCGCAGCGATTACCATCGCCGGCGTCGAAAGCGGCCTGGAAGAAGTGCTGGCGGACGACATCACGCGTGCTGTCAAGCAAGGCCTGTCAAGCGGCATTTACCTGGCGCCGCCGCAACGCTGAAGCAGTTAGCCAGAGACAAAACCAGGCGTCCGCACTTGCGGTTTTGTCCCGCAACATCTCCAGAGTTGCTATCATGGTAAAAGTCACAAGAATCTGGAAAGGATACCCACCATGCAACGCAAGAGTTTCAGCAGCATGCAATGCCCGATCGCCCGCAGCCTGGAGCGGGTCGGTGAATGGTGGAGTATCCTGATCCTGCGCGATGCCTTCTTTGGCCTGACGCGTTTCGATGAATTCCAGAAGAGCCTGGACATCGCCCCCAACATGTTGACGCGACGGCTTAACGCGCTGGTCGAAGAAGGTTTGCTGGAGCGTCATCTCTACTGCGAAAAGCCGCCACGTTACGAATACCGCCTGACCCAACGCGGCCGTGATTTCCGGCCCGTACTGCTGGCGCTGCTAACCTGGGGCAACAAGCATTTCTGCCCGGAAGGAGAAAGCATCGTCCTGCTTGACGCACAGACCGGCCAGAACGCCGATCCGGTGCTGGTCGATGCGGTCACGGGCAAGTACATCAACGAAAAGGGATATATCATCGGCGCCGGACCGGCCGCTGATGAAACAACCCTGCAGCGCGTGGCCGGTGCTGTAGCAAAATAATGCCGTAACGCTGGCCCCGTACCTTCATCGCGTTTGGGCGCCTCATGTAAATAAACGCATCACAATTTGGCAAAGCAGCAAGAATCGATCAACGCCAGACATGAATTGCTGCGTTATCATTGCCGCATGCGTCCAACTTCTTATCTCAACGTCAAGCCCGAACAATGGGGTGTGGCCGTCGTACGCACCGCGAAGAGCTGGTGGCTCATGCTGCATCTGGCGGCAGTGGCGCTGGTGATGGGATTTTCGCCTTCCACCTACCACCGCGCAAACCGTAGTGCGACCTATCGTTATATCTATACCGGCACCTGGCAAATACTGCCCTGGTTCACCTTGCTGTGTACCCTGCTCAGCCTGGTGCTGATCCGGATTGTGATTGTGACGGCGCTGAGTTATGGCTTGTCGCGCTATGCGCTGGAGATGGTGGTGCGGGTGCTGGTGCTTGAATTGATACCGCTGTCGGCGGCATTGTTCGTGGCGTTGCGCGCCGGCCTAGCGTTCAATGCCGGCGCAGCGCGGTTTGCCGAATCCGGATCGAAACCAAGCCAGCAATGGCAAGATATCGCACTATTGCGCCGAGACCTGGTGCCGCAGGTCATCGCCAACGCTTTCTCTGTGTTGAGCCTGGCGGTGGTCAGCGGCGTAATCGTCCTGGTGCTGGCTTACGTCAATGTTTATGGCATGTCGCCCTGGGGGCTGGTCGACTACACCCGCACCGTCGGGCGCGTGTTTGAGCCGGCGGTGACGATCGGCTTTGCCTTGAAAACCATTCTCTTCGGACTGGCGGTTGCGGTCATTCCGATGGCTGCCATCCTTGAAGCGTCGCGACAGCATGCCAGCATTTCATCCACAGTCCAGCCCGGCGCAATCCGACTGCTGTTCGTGCTGGTCTTGATCGAGATTGGCGCGCTGGCGGCAAAATACATCTAAAGAAGGAACACACCACTCATGACATCGCCTCCCGATTCTCCCGTAGAAACGTCTACCAACGTCGAACTCAAGGCGCTCTTGCTGCTGGCCTTGATGGCGGCCTTGATATGTGGCTTTGTGCTGTATGTGATGTACGCGCGCGGCGTGTTCGAGAGCACCCAACGTCTGGTGCTGATCTCCGACGATTCACAGGGCGTGCTGGTGGGCATGGACCTGACTTTCTCGGGCTTTCCGATCGGCCGCGTGCAACGCATCGAGCTGGGCGAGGACGGCAAGGCCCGGATCATCATCGATGTGCCGCGCAAGGATGCGAACTGGCTGCGCACCACCAGCGTCTTCACGTTGGAGCATGGCTTGGTGGGCGACACTCGGATTCGGGCGTTTTCAGGCGTCCTGACCGACCCGCCCTTGCCGCCTGATTCCGTGCGCACGGTGCTGATTGGCGATACCGCAGCGCAGATCCCGCGCCTGGTGGCGACCGCCAGCGCCTTGCTGGAAAACCTGCAAGCCATTACAGCGGCGGACTCCAGCCTGAATACCAGCCTGGATAACGTGCAGACCATGACCGGCCGCCTTACCGGGAAATACGGATTGCTGGGCGGCGCACTGGGCAGCGATGAAGATGCGAAGAAAATCGTCGTCGCACTGGACCGTGTCAATGCATTGCTGGCCAAGGCCGATCAGCGTGTTTTCGGTCAACGCGGCGTGATGGATGAAACCCAGGCCGCGATCGTGCAATTGAATGGCGTCCTCAGCGATACCCGCGCCAGCCTGAAGAAAGTCGATGCGGTGCTGGCCGAAGCACAGGCAATCGGCAGCAATGCGCATATGGCCAGCAACGATCTGGGCGCACTACGCGCCGAAGTGGAAGCCAGTTTGCGCAAAGTGACGCAACTGGTGGATGAAATCAACCGCAAATGGCCTTTCGCCCGCGATACGGAGATCAAGCTGCCATGAAGATCACCGCCTCCTGTTTGTCCATGTCGTTGACCTTGTTGCTGGCCGCCTGCGGCAGCAATCCACCGCCGCCGGACTGGCAAAGCAACGCGCATGGCGCCCTGCAGAGTTTTACATCCGCCTACCTGACCGGCAACAGCCGCGTGGCCGATCTCGAATTCGCCCGCGCCCGCAATGAAATCGCCAGCACCGGCCGTGCCGATTTGCTGGCGCGCGCGGAACTGGTGCGTTGCGCGGCCCGTGCGGCCAGCCTGGAACTGGATAATTGCGCCGGTTTCCAGCCGCTGGCGCAGGACGCCGACGCCAGTGAACGCAGCTATGCCGCTTATCTGAATGGACAATGGCAAGGACTGGATGCGAACCTGTTGCCGCAGCAGTATCGGGCACTGGTCAGCGCCAGCGCAGCATCTGCCGACAAGAGCCGGCTGGATGACATCAAGGATCCGTTATCACGCCTGGTGGCAGCTGCCGCCCTGCTGCAGAACGGCAGGCTGACGCCCGCCGAAATCGTGACGGCGACAGAAACCGCCTCCGCCCAGGGCTGGCGCCGGCCACTACTGGCCTGGCTGGGTGTGCAGGCGCAGCGCGCCCAAACTGCCGGCGACCGCGACGCCGAAACGAAGATTCGGCGGCGCATGGACCTGGTGTCGAAACCGTTGCCTTAGCTGGCCGGCGGCGGCACCAATGCCGCACAGTTCGAGGTGATCGATTGGCCGGCAAACAGTTTTTTGACGAACGGTACGGAATCCACCAGCGATGCATTGACCGTGCCGCTGTGATCCTGCCCGACGTAATAATGCTGCTCGACGGTGCTGCCGGCCGCGCAGGCATCCTTGGCGAACAGATATTGGACCGCAGTCGGAATATCCGTATCCAAGGTCCCAGTACCAACAAAAATCGGCGCCGCGAATTTGACCGTCGGATAATTCGAAGACTGTAAAGTTTGAGTCGCCCAACTGGTGACATCGCCCTTGAAGACATCCGACGTCACCAGTTTGTTTTGCGTGATGTAAGACTCGATGGGCGCCAGGCACTGGCTGGCGACTACTGAATAGAAAGCCTTGCCCTTGTCGGTCAGGTTATCCGCCAGCACGAAA
This sequence comes from Collimonas sp. NPDC087041, assembly GCF_044745265.1. NCBI lineage: Bacteria > Pseudomonadati > Pseudomonadota > Betaproteobacteria > Burkholderiales > Oxalobacteraceae > Collimonas > Collimonas sp. NPDC087041. The sequence continues at coordinate 606,588 of NZ_JBIUZX010000001.1, read as the reverse complement.
TTCGGCACCACTCTTTCCGCAGTCGCGTACCCCAGCCAGGCATACGCCTCCAGCGTTGCCAGCACCGAGGTAAATCCCGTGGTCGGAACTTGTGCAGTCAACGAGTTCAGATAAGCCAGCACGCTTTGCAGCTGGTAAGGCACGCCGGTCGCCACCGTTCCCAACAGCTTGATTTCAGGCGCATAAGACGGCGCATAGCCGACTGTCGCAATCGCCCCTTGCGCACCCTGCGACTGGCCGACGATCACCACTGAACTGGACAGTTGCGGAAACGCCTTGGTAACAGCGCGGATACTGTCCAGCACACTGTAAGCCTCAGGCCGCGCATGCAGGTAGGGATGCAGGCCGGGCGTACCCAATCCCTGGTAATCGGTCGACACCACCGCATACCCTTGCGCCAGCCAGGCATCGAGATAGTCGACATCGCGCGGGTCGCGCACGGTCCATGACGGCGCACACACATCGGCCACGCCGACGGTGCCATGCGACCAGGCAATCAGCGGCCAGCCACCGGCCGGGGCAATTCCTTTCGGCAATTGCAAATCGCCCGAAACGTAGTTGGCGGTCTTGCCGTCGTCGCCATCGGTCGAGGTGTACAGGATGCGGATGCCTTGCGAGGCATTCGGCAAGACTTGATTGGCAGGCAGCGGCTCTTGTCGCAACAGCACCCCCGGCGCAGCGGGTGTCGTGCCGTTCCAGGTGTAGAAAGCAGAGACGCCGCCATCGGCGGTGAATGCTTTCGGCTGCTGCTGGACTTCAATACTGCCGTCACCCCCGCAGGCAACAAGCGTCAGGCTGAGTAGGGTCGCTATTGGGAATGCCACGAATTTCGATTGCTGGATCGACTGGATGATGCGCATGAATTGTCTCCTCACTTATTTTTTATGTGTGGTTTTTTCTCATGTGACGGAACCGTCGCACCTCTCCGGATGCAGTACGCGCCTGCCACAGTGATTGTTTCCATTATGCATCATTCGTTGGCTCGAAACAGAACGCTGAAGCGCGCAAGCGACTTGTCAGCGCTTCGCTTCCTGCTGTAACCAGTCGCAAAAATGCCTGATCAGCGGCACTTGCGCCTGATGGCGCGCCACGATCCACCAATAACTTCGGGCGCGGATCACCGGCTCCGCAATCGGCGTCACCAGGCGGCCGCTAGCCAGCTCGTCGGTAATCAGCGGCAGCGGTCCGAGCGCCACGCCAAGGCCGTCGACGGCCGCTTGCAACGCCAGGTAGAAATGATCGAACGACTGGCGTTTCTTGCATGAAGCCGGCGCGACATCGGCGGACAGCAGCCACTTCGACCAGGCATCCGGGCGCGTATCGGAGTGCAACAGCGTATGTTGCGCCAGATCGCTAGCTTGCCTGATCGGCGAACGTGCTATCAGTGCCGGGCTGCACACCGGCAGTTCGCTCTCTTCCAGGAACTCACCACTCTCGCAGTTCGGCCAATGGCCGGGACCGCGCCGGATCGCCACGTCGAACTCGCCAAGTTCGCCCAGCGGCTTGTCTGAAGTAGAGGTCGACAATTTCAGTTCCACCCCTGGATACAGGCGTTGGAACCCGCTCAAGCGCGGCAGCAGCCAGCGCATCGCAAAGGTCGTCAAAGCGTTGATGTGCAGGACCCTCACAGTGCCGGACTCTCGCAATTGCTTGGTAGCCACTGCGATGTTGTCAAAAGCCGCTTGCACCGTGAGCAGGTAGCGGCGACCGTCGTCAGTCAACTGCACGCGTTTGCCGATACGATGGAACACCGGCATGCCAAGCCAGGCTTCCAGGACCGCGATCTGGCGGCTGACCGCGCCATGCGTGACATGCAACTCCTCGGCGGCAGCGGAGAAATTTTCAAAGCGGGCGGCGACTTCGAATGCACGCAGCGCTTGTAATGGGGGAAGTTGACGAGACATGCTTGTGATTATAAATCACAACGACGAGGCAAAAAAGTCGATTTGTCGACAGACCGAATTTCGGTAACATGCGCCTATTGGATCAGCATTCAGCTTCGGCCAGCGCACCACACCGGATACATGCACAGCTGAAGCCGACAGTCCCTCCCCAAATCAACCTTGTGACAAAAACTAGGAGTTAGCATGGACACCACCAAAGACATATGGGATGCAAAACAATACATGCATTTTGGCAACGAGCGCCTGCGCCCTGCGCTTGACCTGCTGGCCTACGTCCCGGACCAGGATCCCAAGCACGTGGTCGACATCGGCTGCGGTACCGGCAACGTCACCGCCTTGCTGAAGGCGCGCTGGTCACATGCCGATGTACTCGGCATCGACAGTTCGCAAAACATGCTGGACAAGGCCGCCGCAACCGCCCCGGAATGCCGCTTCCAGCGCGCCGATCTTGGTGAATGGAAAGCGCAGCAACAAGTCGACGTACTCTATACCAACGCCGCCTTGCAATGGCTGCCGGACCATGCCAGCCTGTTCCCGCACCTGCTGTCGTCGATACGGCCGGGCGGCTGGCTGGCCGCACAAATGCCGGCCATGCACAACGAACCGTTGCGGCAGATGCAGGTGGAACTGGCCGATTCACCAGCCTTCGCACCGTATCTGAAAGACCTGCGCCGGCAACCGCCGATCCTCAATGCCGACCAGTATTACGATTTGCTGCGTGCACGCGCCACATCGCTGGATATCTGGGAAACTACTTACCTGCACACCTTGAAAGGCGACGATGCTGTTACCGAGTGGGCTGCCGGCACCAGCCTGCGTCCCTACCTGGAAGCATTGCCGGCCGGGCCGCGCGAAGCCTTTCGCGATGCTTATTCGGCAGCCATGCGCCAGGCCTATCCACAACGCGAGAACGGCGTTACGCTGCTGCCGTTCAAGCGGCTGTTCATCATCGCCAATGTGTAACCGTCAATGTGTGACCGTCAATATTTAACCGCTTGAGAAGTATGAGAAATCGCAGATGACTACAGAAACCGTCGCCACCGGTGAAGACCTGGCTTTAACAACACCCTCCACGCGTGAGCTGTTCACCGGGTTCCTGGCGCTCGGCCTGATCGGTTTCGGCGGCGTCCTGCCGCTGGCGCGCCGCATGATCGTCGAGCAACGACGCTGGCTGGATGGTACGCAGTTCACCGAGTTGCTCGGCTTGTGCCAATTTCTACCGGGCGGCAACATCATCAACCTGTCGGTAGCGATCGGCTTGCATTTTCGCGGCATCCCTGGCGCCATCGCCTCGCTGCTGGGCCTGATTGCCGCTCCGTCAGCCATCGTCATCGCCTTGGGCGTGCTCTACCAGCATTTCCAGCATGACGCCGCGCTCAACCACATGTTCGCCGGCCTGGCTGCCGCCGCTTCCGGGCTGTTGATATCGATGGCATTGAAGATGCTGGTGCCGTTGCTGAAAAAACCGGTGCCGCTGATTATTGCGGCCTTGTTCTTTATCGCCATTACCTTGCTGCGCCTGCCGCTGCTGCCGACCATGCTGGTGCTGGCGCCGCTTGGCGTGCTGATTACCTGGAAGCTGCCATCATGAACGACACACTCGTATCCCTGGCGACCATCTTCAGCCAGCTGTCTCTGCTGGCGTTTGGCGGCGGCAACACCATCCTGCCGGAAATGCAACGCCAGGTAGTCGACATCCATCACTGGATGACAGCCCAAGACTTCAGCGCCATGTTTGCCTTGGCGCAGGCTGCGCCGGGGCCGAACATGATGATCGTGACGCTGGTCGGCTGGCATGTCGCCGGCTGGCCTGGCGTACTGGTCACCACACTGGCGAAGTTTGGCCCGTCCTCGCTTCTCACGGGCGTGGTGTTGCATCTCTGGCTGCGCTTCAAGGACAAGCCATGGCGCGCCACGATCCAGGCCGGGCTGGTGCCGATGACGGTCGGCCTGGTGGCGGCCAGCGCGGCGCTGATTACCGAAGCGTCAGCACAAACCTGGGGCCTGGCAGCGATTGCCGCCGGCTGTGCATTGGTGACGTTCAAGAGCAAGATACATCCACTGTGGGTGCTGGCAGCTGGCGCGCTACTGGGTTTGAGCGGGATTGGGCAGTTTTAGTCCGTCAAGTTGCAACCCAAGGTATAGTCATGACTGATGGCCGCTGCCTTCCGGCTGGCGGCCAATTTTCGTCATTCGCCCATTTTTTCATCCATGCACATCTCCGGCATCCACCACGTCGCCATCATCGCCTCGGACTATCAGCGTTCGAAGCATTTCTATACCGAACTGCTGGGACTGACGATCGTCGCTGAAACGTACCGGCACCAGCGCGACTCTTATAAACTGGACTTGCGCACCCCGGACGGCGTCCAGATAGAATTGTTTTCCTTCCCGTCGCCACCACCGCGCGTCAGCCGGCCGGAAGCCTGCGGCTTGCGCCACCTGGCGTTCCGCGTGCCGAGCGTGGCCGATGCGGCGCAGGAATTGCGCGACAAGGGCATCGAAGTGGAAGCGATCCGGATCGATGAATTCACCGGCAGCCCGTTTACATTCTTCAGCGACCCGGATGGGCTGCCGCTGGAACTGTACGAGCAATAACCGCACAAATGGCAGATGTAAACGGAATATGAATGCACGATCGGACAACAACCAGCCATAATATGCGGCGAAATGCGACGGAATCCTGGCTCTAAGCCGGTCCGCCTGTTAGACTTCCCTCCCTTTTTAGCTGGCCACCAACATCATCGTGAAAACCACCTCCTTCTCTTCCCTGCCCCTGGCGCCAGCGCTGCTCAGCAACCTCGACAGCCTGGGTTATCACGAGATGACCACCATCCAGCAGCAAAGCCTGCCGGTGATCCTGGAGCGCCATGACCTGATCGCCCAGGCCAAGACCGGCAGCGGCAAGACCGCGGCATTCGGCATCGGCATCCTGCACAAGCTCAATCCCACCTATTTTGCGATCCAGGCGCTGGTGCTGTGCCCGACGCGCGAACTGGCCGACCAGGTCGCCAAGGAATTGCGCCGGTTGGCGCGCTTCGCCGACAACGTCAAGATCCTGACCTTGTGCGGCGGCACGCCGATGGGACCGCAGATCGGCTCGTTGGAGCATGGCGCGCATATCGTGGTCGGCACCCCGGGCCGCATCCGCGACCATATCGGCCGCGGCAGCATTAACCTGAGCACAGTGCAGACGCTGGTGCTGGACGAGGCCGACCGCATGGTCGACATGGGCTTCTACGAAGAAATCTCCGGCATCGTCAGCGCCTGCCCGGCGCGCCGCCAGACCTTGCTGTTTTCCGCCACCTACCCGGATGACATCCGCAAGGCCAGCGCAGAATTCCTGCGCCACCCGGTTGAAGTCAAGGTTGAGGCGCAGCACGATGGCGGCCGCATCGAACAGCGCTTCTATGAAGTCTCGTACGAAGGCCGCAACGCAGCTGTGGCGCAACTGCTGAACCACTACAAACCGGTATCGACCATCGCTTTCTGCAACACCAAGATCCATTGCCGCGAACTGGCTGCCGAGCTCAGTGAACAGGGTTTCAGCGCGCTGGCGCTGTATGGCGAACTGGAACAGCGCGAACGCGACGAGATCCTGGTGCGCTTCGCCAACCAGAGCTGTTCGGTGCTGGTTGCCACCGATGTCGCCGCGCGTGGCCTGGACATTCAGACCTTGGGCGCCGTCATCAACGTCGATGTCTCCAAGGACACCGAAGTCCACATCCACCGCATCGGCCGTACCGGACGCGGCCAGGACCGAGGGCTGGCGCTGAGCCTGTGCGCGCCCAACGAAAAGAAATGGGTCAAGCTGATCGAAGAGTATCAGCAGGGTCCAGTCGCCTGGTTCGACCTCGATACCCTGGAACCGGCTGACGGCGAACCGTTGACGGCGCCGATGCTAACGCTGTGCATCATGGGCGGCAAGAAGGACAAGCTGCGCCCCGGCGACCTGCTGGGAGCATTGACCGGCGATGTCGGCCTGACCAAGGAACAGGTCGGCAAGATCAGCGTATTTGAATTCGTCACCTACGTGGCGCTGGATCGGCGCATAGCCAAACACGCCTACAGCCGCTTAAGTACCGGTAACATCAAGGGCAAGAACTTCAAGATGCGCTTCATCTGAAGCCGGTTCGCCTGCATGGCCTGAGCCGCATCAGCGGCGCTCGGCTATGTGGCGATGAGCGCCTCGCTGCTGCCATGCATTTCCGGCACGGAAAAAATACAAAATCGTCCACAAATATTTTTGAATGTGCACTCCGCGAATATTTACAATTTGTCAATTGTAAAATTACTAAAATGTGTTAAATTTCTGAATGGAAACTTTTTTGTGGCGCCAAAGCCCGGAGACTGGTGTCGCAACTGAAGCCAAAAGAAGCATAAGCGAAAGTGGTTGAAGCAGCCAAAATGCTAGCAGATGCGATGCGCCTGGACTTGATTCGCGTCGGGGCGCATAAGAAAAGAATTTCCTTCCATGAAAAGACATATATTTTTACGGGAGTGTAGTTATGGTTGAATGGCAAGAACAGCAAATTCAGTCCATCCTGGGCGCGCCATCCGTGCCGGCCCTGTTCACCACCCTGTCAGGCTTGGCCAAGCAGCTTGGTTTCGATTACTGCGCCTACGGCATGCGCCTGCCGTGGCCGGTAGCCCAGCCCAAGGTGATCATGCTCAACAATTACCCATCGAGTTGGCAGCAGCGGTATACACAGCAAGAGTACGTCAAGGTGGACCCCACCGTATCGCATGGCAAGCGCTCGACCTTGCCGCTGGTATGGTCCGACAAGAGCTTCGCCTCCTGCCCGTCTTTTTGGGAAGATGCGCGCTCCCATGGCCTGCATGCCGGCTGGGCGCAATCCTGCCACGATGCCAAGGGCATTGGCGGATTGCTGAATCTGTCGCGCTCGGATGAGTCTGTTTCCAGCAAGGAGTTGCGCGGAATTGCGCTGAAGCTATCGTGGTTGGTTGACGTCGCGCACGAGGGATTGTCACAGCTATTGCTTGAAAAATACCTGCCGGAAGCCGTCACGCAATTGACCGCGCGGGAAATCGAAGTCCTGCGCTGGACCGCGGATGGCAAGACCTCTGGAGAAATCAGCAGGATCATGGGCATCTCCGATCGCACTGTGAACTTTCACATCTCCAACACGCTGAAAAAGCTAAACGCAACAAATAAAACCGCAGCGACCATCAAGGCAGCGATGCTCGGCATTTTGTAGCACTGCGCCATGCTCAAGATTTTCGATCAATGTCGGCGACATGCCGACACGCTTTGGCGCGCCGCTAATTTTCAACAAACACTATTCCGATCAAGCATATCGTTTTCGGCAACGGCTGGCGCGACCGCCGACGCCATCGTAGCTGTTAACCTTGACAGTTACGCGCACCCAGCATGCACACCAAAATCAGCCGACATTGAAACTTGACAAGGTGTGAAAAATGAAAGTGATTTCCGGTGCGGCAACAGAATTATCCAATGAACTTTTCTCCAAAATATCCAGCTATCGCCACAAGGTTTTCGTTGAAACCCTGCAATGGAAACTGGATACCAAAGACGGCGCCGAACTGGACCAGTTCGACCGCGACGATACCGTGTATGTGGTCGCCCAGGACGGTTGCGGCCAGGTAAACGGCTGCGCCCGGCTGCTGCCCACAGATCAGCCCTATCTGCTGGGCGAAGTGTTTCCGCAACTGCTAGAGGATTCGGCGCCGCCCAGCACACCCGACGTGTGGGAGCTGTCGCGCTTTGCGGCGATGGATTTCAACAAACCGAGCAATACCGCGCTTGGTCAATTTTCCTCGCCGATTGCAGTCAAGCTGCTGCAGGCGTCAATTGCCTGCGCTGCAGCACACGGCGCCAAGCGACTCATCACGGTCTCGCCCATCGGCGTCGAACGGCTACTCCGTAGGGCGGGCTTCCGGGCAAGGCGCTCCGGACCACCGATGGTAATTGGAGGACATCCAATCTTCGCCTGCTGGATCGAGGTGTAGCCCCTCTGTTTTCGATCTCAAGAAGCATATGTGGCCGAGTCGATCTGTTCCCAGCGTTTGAAATGAAGCTTCCTGTGGTTTGCCTCCATCTCTTTCCTCCCTGTTTCGACCCGGTCATTCAATCTCGTCGGCGTTTGCATTCGAACGATGTATCTCGTGCCGAGGTGCACAATGCGTGACATTCAATGCCTGGTAACGCCCACCAGAAGCCGCCGCCCCGCGATTGACACTAGACTAAGCGATCCCTTATTGTAATCGTCGGTTATTTGCAAAAGACGATATTGGCGCTACGTATTGGCGCCACAAGGGAGAACGCAGTAATGAGCATATTAGGCAAGGGAGATCTATTGCGGACCCGCGACGGGCACGAAGCCAAAGTACTTTCCATCGAACTTTTCTTCGACCTGGTGTATGTTTTCGCGGTCACCCAACTGTCGCACCATTTGCTGGAAAATCTCAGTCCGCTAGGCGCGCTGCAAACCCTGGTCCTGTGGTTTGCCGTGTGGCTGGTGTGGCAATACACCTGCTGGGTCACCAACTGGTTCGATCCCGATGCAATGCCGATCCGCATATTGCTGTTGGCGATCATGCTGGTCAGCCTGGTGATGTCGGCGGTGCTGCCGGATGCGTTTGGCGAACGCGGCATGATCTTTGCCGTGTGCTACGCCACCATACAGATCGGCCGCACCTTGTTCGTGGTGCTGCACCTTGGGCGCCATCACCCGTTGAGCGCCAATTTCCAACGCATGCTGGGCTGGCTGTGCATCTCCGGCGCATTGTGGATTGCCGGCGGCCCGTCCGACGGCAGTTACCGTTTCCTGTTCTGGGCGCTGGCTGTGGTTTGCGAATATGTGTCGCCGATGTTCGGCCTGTGGCTGCCCGGCATGGGACGCTCGCAAACCCGGGACTGGACCATTGAAGGCGGTCACATGGCTGAGCGCTGTCAGTTGTTCGTGATCGTCGCATTGGGTGAATCGATCCTGGTGACCGGCGCCAGCATCAGCCACATGGCAAGCTGGGATGCGCCCACCTTGATCGCCTTCCTGGTGGCCTTCCTCGGTAGCCTGGCGATGTGGTGGATCTATTTCGACACCAGCAGCCAGGCCGGCACCGAGGCTATCGTGCATTCTGAGGATCCAGGCCGGATTGGCGCCTACTTCCACTACACCCACGTGATTATCGTCGCCGGCGTGATCATCACCGCCGTCGGCAACGAACTGGCGATTGCCCATCCGCCCGGCCACATTGATACCAAGGCATTGGCAGTGCTGGTCGGCGGCCCGATGACCTACCTGTTCGGCAACGGTATCTACAAGACCGTGGTGTACCGCCGCTTCCCGTTTTCCCACATGATCGGCCTGGCATTGCTGGCAATCCTGATTCCGTTTGCCTATCGGACCGACCTGCTGATGATATCCGGCCTGACCACGCTGGTGCTGTTGCTGGTAGCGATCCAGGAAAGCGTCTCACGCCGCCGTAATCGACCTAACGAAGAACACTAGGCCTCACTGGCAAGCGCCGGTTCGCTGGCGCGCAAACGGGCGGCATCGCGTGCCGGCGGGGCGCCGAACATGCGGTTGTATTCGCGGCTGAATTGCGACGGACTCTCGTAACCGACCAGATGGCCGGCAGTAGCGGCGTCGCCAATCTCGGCGAACAGCAGGCGGCGCGCCTCCTGCAGCCGCAACTGCTTCTGGTATTGCAACGGCGTCATCGCGGTGACTGCCTTGAAATGCTGGTGCAGCGAGGATGAACTCATGTTGGCTTCCCGCGCCAGGCTATCGATCCGCAACGGCAGCCGGTAATCGCGCTTGATCAGTTCGATGGCCTTGGCCACGTGCTGCGCCTGGCTATCGGACATGGCAATCTGCCGCAACATGCCGCCCTGCTCTTCCTGCAACAGACGATACAGGATTTCGCGCATCGCCAGCGGCGCCAGCACCGGGATATCCTGCGGCGCGGCCAGCAATTGCACCAGACGTAATACCGCATCCAGCAAGCTAGTCGTGGCTTTGCTGACAAACATGCCGCGCGTCGGCGCGCCATCCTTTTTTGGACGAGGTTCAGCACCCATGATCAGGTCACCGATCTCTTTCGGATCAAGATCGAGCCGCAGGCACAGATACGGCAGCTCAGGCGAGGCTTGCGTAACCTGTCCCGTGACGGGCAGGTCGACCGACACGACCAAATAATTCGTGGAATTGTAGACATATAGCTCGTCGGCCAGCATCGCCCGCTTCTGGCCTTGGGCGATGATGCACAAGGCCGGCATGTGCAAGGTGTGCGTCGGTGCCGAAGGCTGCGACACGCGCACCAGATTGAGCGGCGCGATCGCCGTCTGGTGCACCCCATCGGTGGCGGCGTATTGCGCAATCAGGCGTGCCAGTTCGATTTGCTGCAGCGACACCGCGCGCTCTGCCGAGATTGCTTCTGAATCAATCATTTTTGCCTCATTTCCTGCCATTTTCAGCGTTAGCCTGAGTCTACTATTTTTCGATTCGTCGCGGCGGCGCCCATCCAAAGATCTGGAGGATTGTGCAAGAAGTTGCGCGAATCCGGCTATCTGCGCCCGGTCAACGCGCCCTACAGTGCTGACATATCCGGCGCTTCCCGCCCGGAATCACAAGGAGAAAAACATGTTAGGAATTCACGATAAGGTTGTCGTCATCACCGGCGCCAGCAGCGGCATCGGCGAAGCCACTGCCCGCATATTGGCGTCACACGGCGCCCGGGTAGTGCTGGGTGCGCGCCGTACCGAACGCCTGGAAACCCTGGCAGCACTGATCCGCACGGCTGGCGGCGTGGCGGAATATCAAGCCCTGGACGTCACCAAGCGCAGCCAGCTTGAGGATATCGTGGCGCTCGCCAAAAGCCGCTTCGGGCGGGTCGATGTCATCGTCAACAATGCCGGCGTCATGCCGCTGTCGACGCTGGAGCAGCTGAAGGTGGACGAATGGGAGCGCATGGTGGATGTCAACATCAAGGGGGTACTGTACGGCATTGCCGCCGCGTTACCCGTCATGCAAGCTCAGGGTAGTGGCCAGATCATCAATGTCGCTTCGATCGGCGCCCATCGGGTTGTGCCCAGCGCGGCAGTCTATTGCGCCACCAAGTTTGCAGTACGGGCGATTTCAGATGGCTTGCGCCAGGAGGTTGACAATATCCGAGTCACCGTCATCTCGCCCGGCGTTACCGAATCGGAGCTGGCCGACAGCATCAGCGATCCCGACGCCAGACTGGGGATGCAAGCCTATCGCAAGATTGCGATTTCCGCCGAGGCTGTGGCGCGCACCATACTGTTCGCCATCGAACAGCCGGCTGACGTTGACCTCAGCGAGATCGTGGTGCGTCCGACCGCCAGTCCGCACTAAGAGGATAAACGCGGGCTGGCAATAACCAGCCCGCGTTTATGCGCTATGCGCGCCCCTCCCAAGGCACGTATTTGCGTTGCAGCCGACGCAGACCATACTCGAATGCCGAAGCAATCAGAGCGATCACCAGAATCCCCATGATCACCACATCGGTGACCAGGAACTGCGCCGCCGACTGGATCATGAAACCCAGGCCGCGCGTAGCCGCAATCAATTCCGCCGCCACCAGCGTCGACCAGCCGACGCCGAGGCCGATGCGAACGCCAGTCAGGATATCCGGCACCGCCGACGGCAGGATCACGAAACGGATCAATTGCCAACGCGAAGCCCCCAGCGTCTGCGCCGCCCGCAGACGATTCTGGTCGACCCGCCGCACCCCGTGCAGGGTAGCGATCGCCAGCGGAGCGAAAATCGCCAGGTAGATCAGCAGCACCTTGGACAACTCGCCAATGCCGAACCAGATCACGATCAGCGGCAGGTAAGCCAGCGGCGGTATCGGCCGATAGAACTCGATCAATGGATCAAACACCGCCCGCGCCTGATTGCTCAGGCCGATCAGGATGCCGATCGGAATCGCACTGGCGATTGCCAGCAATAAGGCCGCCAGCACCCGGGCGACGCTGGTTGCCGTGTGCTGCCACAAGGTGGCGTCAACAAACCCATCGAGCGCCACCGACTTGAATTTCTGCAGGACCGCCAACGGCGACGGCAAGAACAACGGCGGCACCAGCGCCAAGGCGCTGACCAGCCACCACAATCCCAGCAGGCCGAACACGGTTAGCAGCGTCACGCTGCGATCGGAAAGGCGCCGCACCGGTACGGCGCGGCGTTGTTGTTGCGATGAAGACAATTGCTCGCCACCGTCTTGCGGCAACTCCAGCGGCGCAAAGGTCACGGATAATTCGCTCATGCCAGTTCCTTCACTCTGTCTGCCGCAATACGGCTCGCGGGCGGATGCGGATGTGGATGTGGATGTGGATGTGGATGCGAATGTAACAGCTGCGCGAGGATTTCTTCGCGCAAGCCGACAAAATGCGGATCGGACTTGATGCTGCGAGCCGATTCCCCAGCCGCAAAGCGCTCGCCGAAATCGAGCTTGCGTACGCTGTCGACGCGCCCCGGCCTGGCGCGCAGCAAGACCAGGTCAGTCGCCAGGAACAAGGCTTCCTCAACGCTATGGGTAATCATGAAAATACCCTTGCCCGACGCTTTCCAGACCTGCAGCAGATGCTCCTGCATCTGCTCGCGCGTCAGCGCATCGAGTGCGCCGAGCGGCTCATCCAGCAACAGGAAGCGCGGATCGACCGCCAGCGCACGCGCCAGGCTGACCCGCTGCCGCATACCGCCCGACAATTCCCAAATGGCGGCGTCGGCATATGCCTGCAAACCGGTCAACGCTAGGTATTCGTCGGCCCGGGCATGCCGTTGCTGCAATGTTTGCCCGGCCAGGCGCAAGCCGAAGGCAACGTTGTCGCGCACCGTTTGCCATGGCAGCAAGGTATCGCCCTGGAATACCACACCACGTTCGGCGCCGGGCCCGCTGATCGGCTTGCCATCAATGCTGGCGCTGCCGGAACTGGGCTGCAGGAAGCCGGCAATCAGGTTCAGCAAGGTGGTCTTGCCGCAGCCCGACTCGCCGATCACCACGGTAAAGCGGCCATCGTGCAGATCCAGCGACAAGTCGCGCAAGACCTCGACCTCGCGGCCGGCTGTCGGATACACAACACCGACCGATTGCAAACGGATCATCTACAACTCCTTACTGGATCGCCGCCTTGGCGAAGGCTGGATTGACATAAGGCTGGTAGTCCGTCAGCACGCGTTCCACCTTCTTTTGCTCCTGCAGGAAACCGGAGGTCGCAGCCAAGGCCTTGACGGTGCCGTTACTCAGCAGTTGCGCCTGCTCCGGCAATGTCGGGAAACCGCTGCCGGCCAACAGTTCAGCAATGTCGCTCTGCTTGGCTGCGGTCAGGCGGGAAATCTTCTCGAATTGTGGCGAGCCGGCCTTCCAATCGCTGCCATGGGCGCGGTAATCCGCATAGGCTTTGCCGGTGACCTTGACAAAGGCTGTCACGAAATCCGGATTCTTTTGCGCAAAATCCTTGCGTACGATCCAGGCATCGAAAGTCGGCGCGCCCCACTTCGCCACTTCTGCCGAATTGGTCAGGACCTTGCCGGATTCCTTGACCTTGCCCAGTGCCGGGTCCCAAACGTAGGCGGCATCGATATCGCCGCGCTGCCAGGCAGCAATAATTTCCGGCGGACGCAGGTTCAATATCTGTACTTTGGCAGGATCGATGCCCCAATGCTTGAGCGCGGCCAGCAGGCTGTAATGCGTGGTCGAGACGAATGGCACGGCGATCTTTTTGCCGACCAGGTCCTGTGCCGTCTTGATGCCGCTGCCATTCCGCACCACCAATGCTTCAGCCTGGCCGATCTGCGCCGCAATCAGGATGGTTTCAATCGGTAGCTCACGAGTTGCGGCAGCCGCCAGCGGACTGCTGCCGACATAACCGATCTGGATGTCGCCCGAGGCCACGGCGGTAATCACGTCGGCGCCGCTATCGAATTTCTTCCAGTTGATCTTCCAGCCACTGGCCTTTTCATAATCACCGTCGGCCTGGGCGACCTTGGCCGGCTCCACGACCGTCTGATAGGCAATATTGACTTCTTTATCCGCGGCCGAAGCCTGTCCCGACAACAGCGCCAGCAGCAAAACCGCCGCCACGGCCGGCAGCCGTTTGAAAATATTGGCAATCATGAAATCCCCTTTGAGTTGGTTGATTAGTTGGATAATCGAATTATTCGAATGAAAAATGGTGCTGTAGCCGGTTCCTAACTTAATCGATTCTCCCAACTTCCAAAACGAAGGTTTTCGGCAATGCTTATGTGGTTTTCGCGCAGAAATCAGATTCTTAAAAAAGATATTAAAGTATCTTTTTTACAAATAAAGATATTTAACTATCCTTTCAAGAAAAAGATACTATACTATCTATAATCAACAAAAAGATAGTTTACTGACCATCTATGAAAACCCTGTCAGAGCTTTCCACCACCCTCCGCGAGGCCAAGGATCAGTTGGCGCTGCCGATCATTGAGATGAGCCGCAACACCGGCCTCACCGCGGTAACGATACGCGGCCTGCTGGCCGGCAAGAAAGATCCGCGCCTGAGCACACTGATGACGCTGGCCGATCAGCTGGGGTTGGAGGTGATGCTGGTGCCAAAAGCGCTGGCTGCCTCGATTACCGCCAAACCCGCCGCCCCGGCTGAAGTGCAAAGCCTGGTGTCCGCCGCCTTGGCGCGACAAGGAAAACAGCCATGAACCTGAGCGCACTGGACATCTTTCTTGGCGAGCGCAAGGTCGGCATACTGTTTCAATACGGCGACATGGTGCGTTTCCAGGTCGACGCCGACTATGCCCAGGATCCGCTGCGGCCAACGCTGTCGCTATCGATGCGCGCCGCCAGTCCTGAACAGGATGCCGCGCTGCTGCTCAACCCGCTGGCAGCCATGTTCAACTCACCGGGCCAGCAACGGTTGCCGCCTTTCTTTCAAAACCTGCTGCCCGAAGGCGTGCTGCGCAAGCAGATTGCGCTGGAGCGCCAGTGTGCCGAAGACAATCACTTCGAACTGCTGGCCGCCTGCGGGCGCGACCTCCCGGGCGCCGTCAAGGCAGTGCCGACCAAGCTGACACGCGCCATGATGACGCGCCTGGTAACGCAGGATCACGAAGCGATCGAGGAAAGTGTCATCGCCGCGCCGCTGGTCGATGGCGTATCGATTTCCGGTATGCAGCCGAAGCTGGCCCTGATCCAGGAAGGCGGCCGCTACGTCAGCCGTACTCGCCACCGCGATGCCCACATCATCGGCAAATTGCCGACCGCCCAGTTCGACCACCTGCCCGAGGTTGAATATTTATCGCTGCAACTGGCGCAAGCTGCCGGCGTCACGGTCTGCCAAGCCAGCCTGCAGCCGCTGGAAGCGATCCTGGCCGAGCACAGCTACGCACCGGGCGGCAGCCAGCAATTCCTGGCGGTGCAGCGCTTCGACCGCGATCAACCGGGCCGTCTGCATGTCGAAGATTTCTGCCAGATACTCGGCGTCGATCCAGACAAGAAATACACCGGCGCCAGCTATGCCGACATGGCCCTGGTGATGCAGTCGGTGGACGGCCTGGGCGAAGCCGCCTGCCATGAGCTGTTGCGTCGGATCACGGTCAATGAACTGATCGGCAACTACGACGGCCACTTGAAGAATTTCGGCATCCGCTACCTGGCGGACGGCGCCATCGAACTGTCGCCGGCCTATGACGTCGTGGCCTACGGCGTCTACCTGAACGGTAGCGGCCACGCGCTCAAATTCGCCGATGGCCAGCCCAAACGAACATTCCTGTCGCCGCTGACCTTGCGCGCCTTCGCCAACCGCAGCGGCATGCTGGAACCGCCACTGCGCCACGTGATATCCGAGGTCTGCAAGAAAGCCTTGAAAACCTGGCCCGACATGATTGCCGCCAGCCAGCTGCTGCCGCATCAAAAAACCCGGTTGCATGACTATTTCATGAGCCGAGAAATCATTTCGGGTTTGCGTGCACGCCAGGAAAGGCAGGCCGCAAAAGCCGCCACCGCGACAACCCAGGCAAGCGGCGACGACATTGCACCCGATTGACCCTCCCAATTTTTCAACTCGCCAGCAACAAATTGGCGGAATCCGCTAATATCAAACCCTTTTTCCGAACAAGGATTTTGCACATGTCAGTAACAGTAGCCCAACTAGGAATTCTCAAACCGCTGCCACCGCTTGGACGCTCGCTCACATTTCGCCTGAACGGCCAGGACCCGCGGCCGGCACTGGCCCGCCTGCGCGACAGCTTCGCGGCCGATTGGGGCATCGTCGGCCTGGGCGCACCATTGATCGAGGCACTGGACCAGCATGTAGCCGGCCTGCGTCCGTTTCCGGCGCTTGAAGGCCGTGGCTGCCAGGCGCCGTCGACCCAGCAAGCCATGTGGATCCTGTTGCGCGGCGACGACCGCAGCACGCTGTTCGAACGCACCGCACAACTGGTCGATCTGCTGAGCGAAGCCTTGGTTCTGGACGATGCGCTGGATACGTTCCGCTACCGCGACAACCGCGACCTGACCGGCTACGAAGACGGCACTGAAAACCCCAAAGATGACGACGCGGCAGCCGCTGCGCTGGTCGCCGAAGGCGAAGGACGACAAGGCTCCAGCTTCGTCGCGGTACAGCGTTGGGTACACGATCTGCAACGCTTCCGTGGCTTTCCGGCTGAGCAGCGCGATGCCACCATCGGCCGCCGCCACAGCGACAACGAGGAAATCGAGGATGCGCCGGAATCGGCGCACGTCAAGCGTTCGGCACAGGAAAGCTTCACGCCCGAAGCCTTCATGGTGCGGCATTCGATGCCATGGGATAACGGCAAGCAGCAAGGCACCGAATTCATTGCCTTCGGCGAAAGCAGCGACCGCTTCGAGCACGTCCTGCGGCGCATGCTGGGGCTGGAAGACGATATCGTCGACGCCCTGTTCAGCTTCTCGCAACCGATCAGCGGCAGCTACTATTGGTGTCCGCCGCGTCAGGGCGAGCGTCTGGATCTGCGCGCCATCGACCTCTAAAAAAGTACCGTTGAGCGGCCCCGGCATGCGTCGGGCCCGCCCGCACCATCCCCTCGATCGGGCCCTCGCATGAACACACTCCATCTGTCACTTCCTGCTGCGCGCGCATTGCAATTGGCGGCGCAAGGCTTGCTCAATCCGCCGCGCAAGAAAGCAGTCAAGCAAGACGTGCTGGATGTCATCCGCCAAATGGGCGTGCTGCAGATCGACACCATCCACGTGGTGGCGCGCAGTCCCTACCTGGTGCTATGGAGCCGGCTCGGCAGCTATCCGCAGGCATGGCTGGACGAATTGCTGGCGGAGCGCCATCTGTTCGAATACTGGGCGCATGAAGCCAGCTTCCTGCCGATCGAAGATTACGGCCTGTACCGGCATCGGATGATCGATCCCGGCTCGATGGGTTGGAAATATTCTGAAAAGTGGATGAGCGAGCACGGCGCCACCATTGAAAAACTGCTGGCCCACATTCGGGACCACGGCCCGGTTCGCTCAGCCGATTTCAAACGCACCGACGGCAAGGGCGGCGGTTGGTGGGAGTGGAAACCGGAAAAGCGCTCGCTGGAGGTGCTGTTCACCGCCGGCCGGCTGATGATCGCGCGCCGTCACAATTTCCACCGTATCTACGACCTGGCCGAGCGCATCCTGCCGGACTGGGACGATACCCGCATGCCGTCCCACGCCGAAACCCATCGCACCTTGCTGCTGAAGGCGGTGCAGGCGCTTGGCGTGGCCAAGGCCAGTTGGATCGGCGATTACTTCCGCACCGCCAAAAGCCGCCCCACTCCCGACCCCGAATCGCTGGTGGGCGACGGCAGCCTGATCAAGGCTACGGTAGAGGGCTGGGACCAGCCGGTGTATATCCATCCGGCTCATCGCGAACTGGCTCTCGCAGCCGCCGACGGCCGCCTGAAGCCGAGCATGACCAGCCTGTTGTCGCCATTCGATCCGGTGGTCTGGGATCGTAAACGTGCATTGGAATTATTCGATTTCGATTACCGGCTGGAGTGCTACACGCCCGAGGCCAAACGCAACTACGGGTACTTCACACTGCCGATACTGCATCGCGGCGTCCTGGCCGGGCGGCTGGATGCGAAGGCCCATCGCAGCGACGGCGTGTTCGAAGTCAAGGCGCTGTATCTGGAAGCCGGCACCCGCCAGACGCAAAGGCTGGCGACAGACCTGGCCGCCACGCTGCAACGCTTTGCCGACTGGCACGGCACACCGCGCGTGGTAGTGGAAAAATGCGATCCACGCGCGTTTCGCCCGATGTTGAAAGCGGCCCTGGCCTGAAGACCTTGGGCTTAGCGCGTCAGGTTTTCAGGAAAGGCTTCAGTCTCTTTAGCGCTTCCGTGGTGTCGAGCAGCCTGTTGCCGACCGCGCCGCCAAACGGTTGCGGCCTGCCAATGCCATAACCCTGGGCGAAATCGACGCCGATCTCGGTCAAGGTGGCGATCGTGCGTTCATTGACGGCAAATTCGGCGATAGTTTGCTTGCCCATCAGATGGCCGATCTTGTTGATCGCCTCGACCATCGCGTAATCGGTCGGGCTGTTCAGCATGTCCTTGACGAACCCGCCGTCGATCTTGATGAAATCCACCGGCAGGTTTTTCAGGTAGGCAAAGGACGACATGCCGGCGCCGAAATCGTCGAGCGCGAAACGATAGCCGATACTTCTCAGTTCCTGAATGAACTGCGCGGCCTTGGCAAAATTGGCGATGGCGCTGGTTTCGGTGATTTCGAAGCAAATGATTTGCGGCGGAATGCCGAATTTGGCGTGCTGCTCGCGCACGAAAGCCAGGAAGTCGCTATCGCCGATGGTGGCGCCAGATAAATTGATCGCACAAGTCTGGATTTCCCGGCAAAGTCCTTGTTGCAGCATTTTCGCCAACGTGGCAAACACGGTCGACACCACCCAGCGGTCGACCGCCGGCATCAGGTTGTAACGCTCCGCTGCCGGGATGAACACCATCGGCAGCACCAGGTTATCGTCCTTGTCCAACATGCGCAGCAGTATTTCAAAGTGCGCGCCAGGACTCTGCAACTGCCCCAGGGCGACGATCTCCTGTGAGTACAGGCAGAATTTTTCATTGGCCAGTGCCTCGTTGATACGCGTGATCCATTCCATTTCACCGTGCCGTATCGACAACTCGCTGTCATCAAGCCGATATTCGTGCACCCGGTTGCGGCCCTTTTCCTTGGCCAGGTAACAGGCGGCATCCACCGCGCTCATGATTTGCCCCAACGTATGCATGTCGCCCGCCAGGTTGATCAGTCCAATACTGACGCCAATCGAAAACGGCTTGTTGTTCCAGATAAACTGGAAATCGGCGACGGTCTGGCGCAATCCTTCGGCGATCCGCAGCGAGTGCTCAACCGGACAATTTTCCAGCAGCACGCCGAACTCATCGCCACCCAGCCGGGCCATCGTGTCGGTGTCGCGCAGGCGCTGCTTCAACAGCACGCTGACCTGGCGGATCAGTTCGTCGCCGGCAGCGTGGCCGCAGGTATCGTTGACCACCTTGAACTGATCGAGATCAAGATATAGCACCGCGTGCTGCCGTTGCTGGTCGCGCGAAGTAATCATGGCCACCGTCAGGCGCCGCTCGAACTCGCGGCGATTGATCAGTCCGGTCAGTTCGTCGTGGCTGGCCTGGTAGGACAGCTGCGCCGCATATTCGCGATCCTTGCTGACATCATGCAGCACCAGCACGGTACCGATGGTCTCGCCGCTCAGGTTACGGATCGGTTCGGCCGACAGGTTGACGGCGACCTCGCTGCCATCGCTGCAGACCAGCAGCAGGTTGGTTTCGCGGGCGATCGGATTGTTGATATCGAGAATCTGGTGGATCAGATCCGGAATCCGCTTGCCCGAGGTTTCACCAACCACATTCAGTATTTTCTCCAACGGCAAGCCGCGCGCCGATGCCAGCGTCCAGCGCGTCAGTATCTCGGCGGTTGGGTTCAGGTATTCAACCAGGCCATCGGTGCTCAACGTGATCACCGCTTCGCCTATCGACTCCAGCGTCACCTGCGCACGCTCCTTGGCCGCATATAACTGTTCTTCGGCTCGCTTGCGTGCAGTGATGTCGGTAAACGAGCCAGCCATGCGCACCGGCTGGCCGGCGGCGTTGCTGGTCGATTGTGCGCAGGAACGCACCCAGCGCAACTCGCCGGATTTGGTCACCACGCGAAATTCGATATCGCACGGTGAGTTGTCATGCAGATGAAAAGTCAGCTTGGCGCGCACCGCATCCAGGTCGGATGGATAGATACAGTTAAGGAACTGCAGCGGCGTCGGCTCACCATCGGCACTGGTGTAGCCGAGCAATTCCTTGAGACGCGGCGAGTAATAGATGTTATCGGCCTGGATGTCCCAATCCCACAAACCGTCGTTACTGCCCAGCATCGCCAACTGCAGGCGTTCCTCGCTGACCTTGAGCGCTTCTTCGAAATGATCGCTCTTGTTCAGGAAAAAACGCGAAATCCAGCTGCCAAAAATCAGCAGCGCGAGTGCAATGATCAGCGTCGTCAACAGCAGCAGCCGCTGCACACGGCGCGACGACTCTCCCAGGCTGGCCGAAAAATCCCGCTCCAGCGGCGTCAGCCGGTCATCGATTTCCTTGATTTTGGCGATGCTGCCAGCCATTGCCGCCGGATCAGGCTTGCCTGTTTCAATGGCAGCGTGCAAGCGACTGGCTTCCGCACTCAGCTCTTGCAGCAAGCCGTCACCGGTTTGCCAGATCGCCAGCGGCTCGCTCAGCAAACTGAAGTTCTTGAAATTGCGATACAGGCTGATGAGGCCGTCGATGTCATCGGGATGATTCTCGCCGGCGATGAACGCCTGGCGGGCAAGGTTCAGGTCGGGTTTAGGTTTATCCAGCTCAAACCTGGCGCGGCGGTCCCCCTCCGGCACCGCCATGGCCTTCTGGAACTTGTTGAAATCGGCCTCAGCATGGGAGATCGCATACTGGTTCAAATGGAATACCGCTTCCTTCTGCGCCTTCGACCACTGGCTCTCGCCGCCGACAAAGGCCCGCACCGAAGACAGGATATTCATGCTGAACGCCAGCAGCCAGACCAGCATGCATACCACGGCAAGGAAAGGCAGTATCACCTTTACCCAACGCCAACCGCTTGTCCCTACCATACCTGGGAATTTCTTGGATCGCTGCATCACAAAACCTCGCCGATAACAGTCAAACGGTCAGAAAGCTTTAGCGGAATTACAAGAAATGGCGACAAACAAAACATGCTTGAAATATAACCAGCCCCACCTATCATACGTCTAATAGTTTCTCGATAGCAAGCCATCATGGTAGTCGCGCTCCACACTCGGCATTGCGCTTGACGCACTGTGGCACAAGCAGCAAAGTAGCGGGCACATATATAAAGAAGCAACTCACGAAACAAGGCATAACAGCGATACAGGAAAGATACAAATGTTCATTCGCCACGCATATCTCCCGTGCTACTATTGCCGGTTTGCTATCTCTCACCTGCTTCCTACATGATCCAGACTTTGCCCGTCGATAGTGCAGCCGCAACGGCGTTTTCATCCAATCCGGACATCCTGCATGGCCCGGCACAGCCGGAATTGATACGCGATGAAGTACTGGCCGACCTGCTGGAAGCCACTGCTGCCCGCACCCCCGAACAGATCGCCCTGGTTTTTGGCGAACAACAGGTCACTTACCAGGAGCTCAACAAGCGCGCCGACCTGGTCGCTTCGCACCTGATCGAAGCCGGTGTCCGTCCTGGTCAGATTGTTGGCTTGTGGCTGCCGCGCGGCATCGACCTGCTCGTCATGCAGGCCGGCATTGCCAAGGCCGGCGCCGCCTGGCTGCCGCTGGATGCGGATACGCCGGTGGAACGCATCGCCGTTTGCCTGGAAGACGCCAACGCGCCCGGCATCGTCAGCTGCGACGCATTCAGCCCGCGCCTGGGCAAGCTCTCCTGCAACATTTGGACCGCCGAAAAACTGCTGGCGCCGTCCGCTGCGCCGCTGCAGCGCCGCCAGGGTGTACAACGCAGCCATCCGGCCTATGTGATCTACACCTCCGGCTCGACCGGCAAGCCGAAAGGCATCGAAATCAACCAAGGTGCAATCTGTCATTTCCTGCGCAGCGAGAATGCGGTACTTGGCATCACCGCCGGCGATCGCGTCTACCAGGGATTTTCGGTAGCGTTCGACATGTCGTTCGAGGAAATCTGGATCAGCTACCTGGTCGGCGCCACGCTCTGGATCGCCCCCAAGGAACTGGCCTCCGATCCGGAAGCCTTGCCGCAGGCACTGGCCGCCAACGGCGTGACCGTCCTGCATGCGGTGCCGACACTGCTGGCGCTGTTCAATCAGGATGTACCGAGTTTGCGCATCATCAACCTGGGCGGCGAAATGTGCCCGGAAGCGCTGGTCAGCCGCTGGGCGGGACCGAGCCGACAGATTTTCAACACCTACGGCCCGACCGAAGCCACGGTCTCGGCCAGCTTGGCCGAACTGCACGCCAACGAGCCGGTCACTATCGGCAGACCATTGCCCAATTACGGCCTGCTGGTCATCAATCCGTCGCTGGAAAACGGCCTGACCCTGCTGCCGCGGGGTGAAGTCGGCGAATTGTGCATTACCGGCCCCGGCGTTGCCGCCGGCTATCTGGGGCGGCCCGACCTGACCGCGGAGAAGTTCCTCGACAATCCCTGGTCCAGCACCGAACATGACCGCCGCCTGTACCGCACCGGCGACCTGGCGCGGATTGAAGCTGACGGCCGCGTGCAATGCCTGGGACGCACCGACGACCAGGTCAAGATCCGCGGTTTCCGGGTCGAGCTGGGCGAAATTGAAGAAGTGCTGGCGCGCCAGCCGGGTGTCGGCACCGTCGCGGTGGTGTTGCGCCAGGAAGACGGCATCGACCAGTTGATCGCCTTCATCGTGCCGGAAAGCGGCGCTGAAGTATCCCCAGCCAAACTGCGCACCGCGCTCGGCGAAAGTTTGCAACCCTATATGGTGCCAGGCTTCTTCGAGCCGATGAGCGAAATGCCACGCCTGACGTCCGGCAAGATCGACCGCAAGGCGCTCAAAGCGCGGCCGCTGGCAGTCGCTGCGGCAACCGACACGGCCGATTCGGACATTCCAGAAACTCCGGCCGAAATCGCATTGTTCGCCGCCTTGAACAAACTCTTTCCCGGCCAGCCGATCCATCGCAGCGCCGATTTCTTCAACGATCTCGGCGGCCACTCGCTGTTTGCCGCCAAACTGGCCTCGGCATTGCGCACCAATCCGGATTTCGCCCATGTGACAGTGCGCGACATCTACATGAACCGCACCGTCGGCAACATCGCCAAGGTGCTGGCGGAAACGCCGAGTGCCAGCATTGCGGTCGATACCAGCTGGAGCGCGCCATCGGATGTGAAGCGCTGGCTGTGCGGCGCTGCCCAGGCGGCCGCCGTGCCATGGCTGGTGGCGATGCGCATGATGCAGTGGTTGGCGCCGTTTTTCACTTATCACTTCTTCACCGGCGACCCCGGCGATTCGATCCCGTTGGCGATCCTGGTATCTGTCGGCGCTTTCCTGGTCGCCACTTTGCTTGAATTCGGCATTGCGATCGCCGCCAAATGGCTGATCGCCGGCCGCCTGAAACCCGGCCGCTATCCGCTGTGGGGCGTCGTCTACTACCGCTGGTGGCTGACCGACCGCCTGATCGAAGCGGCGCCGGCTTACCTGTTGAGCGGCTCTTCGCTCAACACCTGGTGGTTGAGAGCATTGGGCGCTCGCATCGGCTCCGAAGTCGTGATCGGCTCGATGACGCTGCGCGCCCATGATCTGCTGACCGTTGAAGACGGTTGCAGCATCGGCAATGCAGTCAACCTGGAAAACGCCCGGATCGAGCATGGTGAGCTGATACTCGGACCGATCACGCTGGAGCGCGAAAGCTGTATCGGCTCCTATGTGGTCATGGAAGGCAACACCCGCGTCGGCACCTACGGTCACCTGGAAGGCCAATCGGCCTTGAGCGATGGCCAGAGCGTCCCCGCGCACCGTATCTGGACCGGTTCGCCGGCGCGCGATGCCGGCGCCTTCGACCAGGCGTCGAAGCCCGCACGGCCGCCGGTTACGCGCCGCCGTCAACTGGGCGAATCGGCATTCTTCCTGTTCGGCGCCTTGCTGATCACGACCCTGTTCTTCATGCCGGTGTTCCCGAGCTTTATCCTGATCGACTGGCTGGACGATACCGATCGCTATCCATGGTTGCAAAGCAATCAGCTACCGTTCCAGCTGGCCAAATATTTTGTCCTGGCCTTCCCCGCCACTGCAGTGTTGATTATCTGCACCGCCCTGCTCTCGGCCGGTATCCGCTGGACCTTGCTGCCGCGCATGCGGGCCGGCAGTTGGCCGGTACGCAGCAATGTCTATTGCAGCAAGTGGCTGGTCAACCAGATTCAGGAATCCAGCCTGGCCATCCTGCACGGCGTTTATGCCACCGTCTACGCCCCGCTCTGGTACCGACTGCTGGGCGCCAAGATCGGCAAGCACGCCGAGATCTCGACCGCGCTGGGCGTGGTGCCGGACATGCTGACGCTCGGCGACGACACCTTCATCGCCGATGCGGTCCTGCTGGGCGACGAACAGATCGACGGCGGCTGGATGACCATGAAGCCGACCATCATCTCGCGCCGCAGCTTCGTCGGCAACGGCGCTTACGTGCCGGACGGCAGCATCCTGCCGGAAAACGTCCTGATTGGCGTCCATTCGCGCACCCCGGATAATCACCGCATGCAACCGGGCGATACCTGGCTCGGTTCGCCGCCGATCAACCTGCCGGCGCGTGAGGAAACCACAGGCTTCCCCGAACACCTGACATTCCGGCCATCACGCCGGCGCCGTCTCGGCCGTGCACTGGTGGAAGGCTTCCGCATCGTCTCGCCACATGCGATCGTGATTGCAGTCGGCTATACCGTGGTGCTGAACCTGATGCCATTGGCCGGTGCCGGCCAATGGGGCGAGGTGATTTCGCTGCTGACCACCGCCGGATTGATGTACGGCATCGGCAGCTTCATTTTCATCGCCGCCCTCAAATGGCTGCTGATCGGACGCTACAAGAAATGCAGCACGCCGATGTGGACACGCTTCGTCTGGCTCTCGGAAGGCGTGACCAACCTGTATGAAGGGATCGCGATCCCGAATTTCATGAATTACCTGCGCGGCACGCCATGGTTGCCGCTGGCGTTCAACCTGCTGGGTTGCCGCATCGGCCGCGGCGTCTACATGAACACCACCGACATCACCGAGTTCGATTGCGTGCACGTCGGCGATTACAGCGAACTCAACGCCCAGGCCTGTCCGCAGACCCACCTGTTCGAAGACCGCGTCATGAAGATCGACCACGTCAACATCGGCAGCCGGGTCTATATGGGGCCGCGCAGCTTCGTATTGTACGGCGCCTCAGTCGGCGACAACGCCAAGCTGGGCGCGTTGACGCTGGTCATGAAAGGCGAATCGATTCCACCAGGATCGAACTGGCGCGGCTGCCCCGCAGCGCCGGCGAAAATCTAAAAGGACAGGACGTGGAAATTCGACAGGCAGTTGCCGCGGACTACCCGAAGATCGTCGCGCTGCAAATGGCCAACCGGCCAGAACGACTAAGCGCCGCTGAACAACAGCAAGGTTTTATCGTCTCGCAATTGGATGAAGCCCAACTGGAGGCCATCAACCGCGCATTGGGCGTGGTGGTTGCGATAGATGGCGAACAACTGGCGGGCTTCCTCTGCATGGTGCCAACCACCATGCAGCCGCGCCATCCCGTGGTTGAGGCAATGCTGGCGACATTTCCAAGCCAGCAGTTCAACGGCAAGCCGCTGGATCATCAACGTGTGTTTGTTTACGGCCCGGTGTGCATAGGGCGAGAATGGCGCGGTCAAGGCCTCTTGCAGAAGATGTTCGCGGCGGTAAAATCGCATGCGCGCGCCGGCTACGACGTCGGCGCAGCATTTATCGACCAACGCAATCCGCATTCATTTGCGGCGCATGTCAAAGGCTTGAAGATGACGCCCTTGAAACCGTTCAAGTGCAACGACCAGACCTATGAACTGGTCGTGTTCTCCACTGCCGATAACGCCTGACCGGATCAGGAAGAACTTTCCTCGCGTTCGCGCAGCAGCCGCTCCAACAGCCGGTCGCGCGCGTGACGGCGACGCTCCAGTGTATCGGCTTCCTCGCCGAGCGCACGAAACAGGCTGGCGCACATCACCAGCATGATGATCATGAACGGCAGCGCGATCACGATGGAGGTCGTCTGCAAGCCCTTCAATCCGCCGGCCATCAGCAATACCCCGGCAATCAAGGCGGTCAGGACACCCCAGGCCAATTTGATGCGCGCCGAAGGCGCCGGGTTGCCATTGCTGGTCATCATGCCTAGCACGAAGGTCGCGGAATCGGCCGACGTCACGAAGAACACCGACACCAGGATAATGGCGACCAATGAGGTCAGCGTGCTCCAGGGCAGATGATTGAGCAATGCAAACAGCGCCAGCGAACTGTCCTGCTTGACGATATCGACCAACGGCAAATGCTCGAACATGATGCCGTGCAGTGCAGCGCCGCCAAACGTGGCGAACCAGATGAAGCTGATCAGCGACGGCACCAACAGCACACCGGTGACGAATTCGCGAATGGTGCGGCCGCGCGAGATGCGCGCGATGAAAGTGCCGACGAACGGCGCCCAAGTAACCCACCAGGCCCAATAGAACAAAGTCCAATCGGCGATCCAGGTGCCTTTGGAGAATGGCGTCATGCGCATGCTCATGCTGATCAGGTTATCCAGGTAGTCGCCGAGCGTAGTGGTCAGCGAATCCATGATGAACAGCGTCGGACCGAGCAGCAGCACGAACAGCATCAGCAGCAGTGCCAACACCATATTGATATTGCTGAGGATTTTCACGCCGCGATCAAGACCGCTCAACGATGAAGCCAGATACAAACCGGCAGCCACCGCAATCACCGTCAATTGCAAGGCCAGCCCGTTCGGCAACCCGAAGACCGAATGCAGCCCGCTGCTGATTTGCAGCGTTCCGAAACCCAATGAGGTGGCGACGCCGATTGCGGTAGCGAGCACCGCCAGGATGTCGATGGCTTTACCCAAAGGCCCTTGCGCATGCTTGCCGAGCAAGGGTTCGAAGGTGGTGCTCATCAGCATCGGGCGATTGCGGTTGAACTGGAAGAAACCGAGCGCCAGCGCCACCACGCAATATGCAGCCCATGGATGCAGGCCCCAATGAAAAAAGGCATAGCGCAATCCCAGCCGTGCCGCCTCAGGACCTCCAGCTGGACCGCTAGGCGGCGTCGCAAAATGCGAAACCGGTTCGGCCACGCCCCAGAACACCAGGCCGATGCCCATGCCAGCGGCGAACAGCATGGCGAACCAGCTGTGGCGGCTGAAATCCGGTTCGGCATCCTCGCCCCCCAGCCGTATCGTGCCGAAGCGGCCGAACGCCAGATACAACGCAAACACCAGGAACCCGAACATCGACAACAGGTAGAACCAACCGAAATTGGCGATGGTGCTGCCCAATGCCATTTGCATCACGGCTGCCAGGCTCATCGGCGCAAGCGCACCCCACACGACAAACAAGGCTACCAGGGCCAGCGAAATGATCAATACCATTGGAAGCTCCCAAGGTTGTTATTGTTTTTCTTGCATGACACGGCATCTGCTTTTCCCACGCCAAACATCGTGCAGTATGGCAGAAACGCAAACAATGTGACCGCAGGCGAAATGCCGTGCATGTTTTTTTCACGAAAATAAAACGACAATAAAAAAACCGCATAAACATGACTGTTTATGCGGTTTCTCTACACTTCCTACACCAGTTACCTGGTGCCCACGGAGGGACTCGAACCCCCACACCTTGCGGCACATGGACCTGAACCATGCGCGTCTACCAATTCCGCCACGTGGGCCGTAATGCGAAGCCTAGTAAGGCTTGCAGCAATTCCGAAGACCGAATAATACGTGCATTTGATAGCTTCGGTCAATCGTGTTTTGCAAATTTATGAAATTATTGAGAAATTCATCAAACGCGACCAAGCCGTAATCCGGTTTTCGCGTCGCTTAACGCATGCAGCTAACTGGGATCAGAGTAACTTTCGCAAGAGACCGTGAAAAAAACTCTGCCCCCATTTAACTGCTCGGGGTTGGTTTTGACGTTGCTTTTGAATTGGCTTTTGACGTTGCCGTTGCTTTTGACTTTTCGCATGCTGACGTTGCCAAATGAGTCGGGTGACAGTCGGGAATTATGGGACACATGTTTGAGCGCAGCGAGTTTGTGTCCCATCCGACTGGCGCACGGCGCATTTGGGGACCCGCCGAAGGCGGGCAACGGCTGTGCGATCGCCTTTCTTTGCTTACTTTCTTTGGCGAAGCAAAGAAAGTGAGTAGCTGCCGGGCTACCCCCGGCAAGCTTCCACGGAGTAGCAACCGTTTTAACTAGAATCAGACGAACAAAGCTGATGCACCACCACACTCACTCCGTGGCCCGTTAAACGGAGGCAGAGTAATTTTCGGCAAAACCCCGCCGAAAAAAACTCCGCTCCCAGATAACTCTGGCCATTTCCCGTAACCATGTCGTGAAATATGAAACCCTCAACAAGCGCCTTATTTCATAGTCGGCATCGCAAACTCGGCACCGGCTGCAATGCTGGCAGGCCAACGCTGGGTCACCGCCTTTTGCCTGGTATAGAAACGCACCGCTTCCGGGCCATGCGCATGATGATCGCCGAACAGGCTGCGCTTCCAGCCGCCGAAGCTGTGAAAAGCCATCGGCACCGGAATTGGCACGTTGACGCCGACCATGCCAACCTGCACCCGCGAAGTGTATTCACGTGCAGTATTGCCATCGCGCGTGAAAATCGCGGTACCGTTGCCGAACTCATGGCGGTTCACCAATGCCAGCGCCGCCGCAAAATCCGGCACGCGCACCACACACAGTACCGGCCCGAATATCTCCTCCTTGTATATTTTCATATCCGGCGTGACGTGATCGAACAAGGTTCCCGCCATGAAGAAGCCGCGCTCATGGCCTGGCAATGTGAAATTGCGGCCATCCACCGCCAGTTCTGCCCCGGCGGCGATGCCATCATCGATATACGCCAGGATCTTGTCCTTGTGCTGCTGCGTCACCACCGGCCCCATTTCGGCGTCCAGGTCCATGCCCTGGTTGATTTTCAACTCACGCACCCGTGGCGCCAGAGCTGCGACCAGTTTGTCGGCGACATCGCCAACCGCCACCGCCACCGAGATCGCCATGCAACGTTCACCGGCGGAGCCGTAAGCTGCTCCCATCAAGGCATCGACGGTCTGCTCCAGATCGGCATCCGGCATCACCACCATGTGGTTCTTGGCGCCGCCCAAGGCCTGCACCCGCTTGCCCTTGGCGCAGCCGGTGGCGTAGATGTATTGCGCAATTGGGGTCGAACCGACAAAGCTAACAGCCTGGACATCGGGATGATCAAGCAGCGCGTCAACCGCTTCCTTATCTCCCTGCACCACGTTGAACACACCATCCGGCAGCCCGGCTTCCTTGAGCAACTCGGCCAGCAACAGGCTTGCTGACGGATCGCGTTCGGACGGCTTCAGCACGAAAGTATTGCCGCAGGCGATGGCCATCGGGAACATCCACATCGGCACCATCACCGGAAAATTGAACGGCGTGATGCCGGCGCAAACGCCAAGCGGCTGGCGCATGGTCCAGGCATCGATGCCACGGCTGATCTGCTCCGTATATTCACCCTTGAGCAATTGCGGAATACCGCTGGCGAATTCTGCCACTTCCAGTCCGCGCACCACTTCGCCCTTGGCATCGGTAAATACCTTGCCGTGTTCGCTGGTGATGATCGCCGCCAGTTTATCGTGGTGTTTCTCGATCAATTCCTTGAAACGGAACATTACCCGCGCCCGGCGCAGCGGCGGCTGCGCCGCCCACGCAGGGAAAGCCGCCTGCGCTGCGGCGACAGCAGCGTCGACATCCGCATAGCTGGCAAGTCCAACCCTGGCGCTGACCGCGCCGCTGGCCGGATTGAAAACATCGCTGACACGTTCGCCGGAAGATGGAACGCACTGGCCGTTAATAAAATGGCCGATGATAGGTAAGCTAGACATGTGATTTAACCTTGAAGTTTATTTTGCTAAGTACAACAGTCGAGACGAGTCTCTGCCGCCAAGGGCGGCACGAGGCTTGCCATGCAACAGTCAGGAAATTCAGGAAATGGATGCGCCGCCAGCGTCAGCTGATCAGCCGGTCAGCGCTGCAGCATCCATTCGTGGGCCGGGTCGTTCTTGAAATGCCACTCACGCTTGGGGCCAGCCATGACGTTCAGGTAATAGCTGTCGTAGCCGTGCGGCGCCACTACCGGGTGATAGCCGCGCGGCACCATCACCACGTCGTGGTTTTCCACTGCCATCGATTCATCCAAGCTGCGATCTTCGGTATAGACGCGCTGGAAGGCAAAACCTTGTGGCGGGTTGAGACGATGGTAATAAGTCTCTTCGAGAAAACTTTCCTGCGGCAGGTTGTCAGTATCGTGCTTGTGCGGCGGATAGCTCGACGAATGACCGCCCGGCGTCACCACCTCCACCACCAGCAAGTGATCGGCAGGCTCGGTTTGCGGCAGGATGTCGCAGACGTAACGGGTGTTACTGCCCTGCCCGCGCACCGATCTTTTGGCTGCACTCGGTTCGATCAGGCGTGCACTCAGATCACCATTGCCCGGTGCGCTGCAAACCGCAACTTCGGCATCGGCGTGCGCACTGACAGCCACTGTGTGCGAGTGCGGCACATACACCGAATACGGCGAACGCTCGTCAAATACACTTTGTCGATCGCCAATCTCTTTCCACGTGTGATCGCCGGCCTGCACGCTGACGACACCACGCAGCACGACGATGCAGACCTCGCGGTCGGCAGTGTTGAAACTAATCCGCTCTCCGGCAGCCAATCGATAAGCGGTAAAGCCGACGAAATTCCAATTGGCCGATTGCGGCGTGACGCTGACGATATCGCGTCCTTGGGCCTTTCCTTTGACCAGCAAGCTCATGCCGCCTCCTTTTCGCTACCGGCTTCGATGGCGCGAACCAGTTCAGCCAGATGGCGATAGCCCATGTCGGCGTATTGATAGCTTGGGGCTACAGCCGGATCCTGCTCCGCCTCAACCACCAGCCAGCCTTCATAGCCATGCCGATATAGCACGCGCAGCAGCCCATCAAAATCGATGGCACCATCACCCGGCACGGTAAACGCGCCGTTGATTACCGCCTGCAGGAAACTCCAATTTCCATTGCGCGCCATCTTCACTACCGCCGGCCGCACATCCTTGCAATGCACATGGCAGACGCGCTTGATATGTTGCTGCAACACTGCCAGCGGATCGCCGCCGGCAAACGTGATGTGCCCACTATCAAACAACAGGCCTACCTCATCGCCGGTGAGCGCCATCAAGCGCTCAACATCGGCCGGCGTCTCAACGTAAGCGCCCATGTGATGGTGATAAGCCACGCGCACACCATGCGACAAGGTAAAGCGCGCGAAGGCGGTTAGTTTGTCGGCATATTCCCGCCACTCCTGATCGTTGAGGAAACGCGGCCGCTTGTACAGCGGATCGGGCCGGCCCTGGATCGCATTGGCCACCTCGCCATACACCATGACCTTGGAGCCGTTCTCCGCCAGCAAGCGCAGATGCGGACCAACGGCGGCAATTTCATCTTCTACCGAACCAGTCGCCAGGCGTCCGGAATACCAGCCTGATACGCATTCCAGGCCATGCTTGCCGAGCACCGCCGCCAACGCCGCCGGTTCTTTTGGAAATTTGTTGCCCAGCTCGAAGCCGCGATAACCGATCTGCGCGCCTTCGGATAAGGCCACCTCCAGCGGCGTCTCGCCGCCCAGCGACGGCAAATCGTCGTTCATCCAGGAAATGGGATTGATGCCGATCTTTACGTTGAATGTCATGGTTTCTCTCGCAATTCTTTAGACTTTTTGATTGCCGCGGGCTTGTTCGTAGTCGGCTCGGGCAGCTTGCACCTGCGGCCGCTGCGACACCTCCGGCACCGCCACTTCCCACCAGCAGCCGCCGTCTTCGGTGGTGCGCTTGGGATCGGTGTCGATACACACCAGGTAGGTGCGGTCCGCCGCCCGCGCCCGCTGCAGCGCCGCTTCCAGCTCAGCGATACCCTTGACGTTTTCCGCCAGCGCGCCAAGGGATTTGGCATGCGCGGCAAAATCGATGGCCGGTGCGCCCAGCGGCCCTTGCAGGCAATCTTCCAGCATGTTGTTGAACGGCGCCCCGCCACAAGCCTGCTGCAGGCGGTTGATGCAGCCGTAGCCGCGATTGTCCAGCACCACGATGATCAGTTTGCGGCCCAGCATGACCGAAGTTGCGATTTCGGAATTCATCATCAGGTAGCTGCCATCGCCAACCATGACGATGACATCCCGGTCCGGCTGCGCCATCTTGACGCCGAGACCGCCGGCAATTTCATAGCCCATGCAGGAGTAGCCGTATTCGACGTGATAACCGCCCGGGGTCGAGGTGCGCCACAATTTGTGCAGTTCAGCAGGCAAGGTGCCAGCGGCGCACACCACGATATCGTGCACGGTCGAATCGATGCTGGAGCGTTGCACCGCACCGATCACCTCGCCGTCATACGGCAAGGCCGGCGCCGCCACTTCACGCTGGCTGGTGATGGTATCGACCGTAGCGCGCCAGGCATTCGCCTGTTCCAGCGCCAATGCATGCCAGCCGGCACTGGAGCGCCAGTCGCCCAATCCTTGCGACAAGGCCGCCAGCCCGAGCCGGGCATCGGCCAGCAGCGGCGTGCCCTGCCACTTGATGGCGTCGACTGGATTGACGTTGATGCTCAACAGCTTGGCCTGCCCAAATAGTGAATGCGAGCCTGTGGTGAAATCCTGCAGGCGCGTACCCACCGCAATCACGACGTCAGCCTTGGCTGCCAGTGCATTGGCAGCCGGCGAACCGGTCACGCCAAGCGCGCCCAGTTGCAAGGGATGACGCCAGGCCAGCGAGCTTTTACCCGCCTGCGTTTCGGCGACAGGTACACCATGCTTTTCAGCGAAGCTGCGCAAAGCCTCGGTGGCTTCGCCATACAACACGCCGCCGCCGGCAATGATCAACGGCTGTTGCGCGTTTTTCAGCAATTCCAGCGCCGCATGCAGCTCGTCGGCAGCCGGCGGCTGAGCGCGGAACTTGACGACGGGCGGAGAGAAAAATTCGACCGGATAATCGTAGGCCATGGCTTGCACATCCTGCGGCAAGGCCAGCGTCACCGGACCGCACTGGGCGGCGTCGGTCAACACCTGGATCGCGCGCGGCAAGGCCGTCAGCAGTTGCTCCGGGTAATAGATGCGGTCGAAATAACGCGACAGCGGCTTGAACGCATCGTTGGCCGAAATCCCGCCATCCTGGAAATTCTCGACCTGCTGCAACACGGGATCGGGACGCCGCGACACGAAAATATCACCCGGCAGCAGCAGTACCGGCAAGCGGTTCACATGCGCCAATGCGGCGGCGGTCAGCAAATTGGTCGCACCGGGGCCGATCGAACTGGTCACCGCCATCATGCGGCGTCGCATATTGGCTTTGGCGAAGGCAATCGCGGCGTGCGCCATGGCCTGTTCGTTATGCGCCCGATACGTCGGCAGCTGTTCACGGTATTGATATAGCGCCTCGCCCAGCCCGGCGACATTGCCATGGCCGAAGATCGAGAACACGCCGCCGAATAGCGCCACTTCACCGTCCGGCGTATCGATGCGCAAGGCGGCCAGGTAACGCACCAGCGCTTGCGCCATGGTCAGGCGTATGGTTTTTTGATGTGCGCTCATGCTGCCCGCTCCGCTTTCTCGGCCGGTGTAACCTCCAGGCCGTTGCGGCTATCGCGCCAGACACCGATCAATTTCTCAAAAGTGCCACGCACCTGTTGCATCAGCGTGGCATCGTCGATCTGTCCTTGCAGCCACAGTTTCGACGGCTCATGGAAAATCGTCCGTCCCACCATAAAACCGCGACAGGTCTTGCTGTGGCGCGAGGCACGGAAGCCGGCAGCCAACGCTTCCACCGGCGCCGCCAGGCCAAGCAGCACCACCCCACGGCAATACGGATCGCGCTCGGCAATCAATGCGTCGATCGCCGCCCATTGCTTCTCCGACATCGATTCCAGCTTCCACCATTCCGGGTAGATGCCGAGGTTGTACAGGCGTTTTATGCCACGCAGCACGGTGTCATCGGCTTTCGGCAAATCCTTGGGCGGGATGATTTCCAGCAGCAATTCGTGACCGCTAATCTGCACCGCATTGTAGAGACTGCGAATCTGCGCTTCCTGTTCCAGGCGCTTCTCGACCGCATCGTCAGGATGAAACTGCACCAGGCATTTCACCACATGCTCCTTGGGCCAGCTCAACAGGTGCGAACCGATCGAGCGGCCGTAGTCGAATTCCAGCGGATTCGACAGTGGCAACTCAACTGCATGGCCAATCCACCAGCCGCGTCCGGTAGCCGCATTCAACGCATCCTGCCCATATCGGTCGTCGGCCAGGATACCGATTTTCCCTTGCAATCCAAGTGCTTGTTCCGTGGCCGCCACCGCTTGCACCAGCAATTGCTTGAGTTGCGGCAGCCGTTCCTCGCCGACACCCGATTCGCGCGCCAGTTCAAAAAACTGGTTACGGTGGTCGAAGGCAAACGCATTGACTTCATCCCAAGCCTTGCGCGGCACGGTGACCCGATGTAGCCGCTGCAGATGGGTATCCTGGTCGGGCCGCTGCATGTGATCGGCGTGCTTCAGGAAATAAGCCAGCTCAACCGGAGTCGGCATGGCCGGCGCGCAGGCATGGCGCGACACCACCAGCGCACCGCAGGCATTCGCATAGCGGCAGCAGCTCTCGTCGTCCTCGCCATTCAGCCAGCCTTTCAGGAAACCGGACAGGAAGGCATCGCCTGCACCCAGCACGTTGAGCACCTTGACCTGCACGCCCTTGTAATTGAAACCGGCATCCAGCGAAGCCGGAATTGCGCCATGGATGACCGCGCAACCAAGCGGCCCGCGCTTGACCACCAATGTCGCCTGGCTGACCGCACGCACCGCATGCAACGACGCCATGATGTCCTTGCCGCCGCCGGCGATCATGAATTCTTCCTCGGTGCCGACCACCAGGTCGAACTGCGGCAGTATCGCTTGCAAATGGGCGGTCACGCCGTCATTGGCGATGAAGCGGGTTTCGCCGTCACCCTTTTGCGTCAATCCCCACAGCACCGGCCGGTAGTCGATATCCAGCACGGTACGGACATTATTGCGGCGCGCATACTTCAGCGCCAGGCTGCTGCTGCGATGCACCTGGGCGGTGGAGAAATGCGTGCCGGTAATCAGCAATGCCTTGCTGGAAGCGATGAAGGCTTCGTCGATATCCTCTTCGGCCAGCGCCATGTCGGCGCAATTGTCGCGATAAAAAATCAAGGGAAATGTATCCTTGTCCTTCAGCCCTAGCATCACTAGTGCGGTCAGTCGTTCCGGATCGACCTTGATGTGGCTGACATCGCAGCCTTCGGCTGCCAGAGCGGCAGT
Source organism: Collimonas sp. NPDC087041 (assembly GCF_044745265.1). NCBI lineage: Bacteria > Pseudomonadati > Pseudomonadota > Betaproteobacteria > Burkholderiales > Oxalobacteraceae > Collimonas > Collimonas sp. NPDC087041. Next base: position 571,073 of record NZ_JBIUZX010000001.1, on the reverse strand, counting down.
CAGGAACTGGCCATTATGTTCGTCGCCAACCCTGGCCAGCATCGCCGATTTCAAGCCCAGCCGGGCGCAGCCAAATGCGATATTGGCTGACGACCCGCCCAGATACTTGGCAAAGCTGGTGACATCGGCCAGCGGTGCGCCGATCTGCTGTGCGTACAGATCCACCGCCAGGCGGCCGATGCAAACCACATCGAGCTTGCGCCCCGATGCAAAATTTTGATTAGTGTGTAGCATGAATGCGTCCTTTTACCTGGCCTAAACCTGTATGCCTTCCAACTGATTCATCAGCGTCTGCATCTCCGCGCCGCCCGCCATCATGTCCAGCACTTCATCCTTGGTGACATTGTCCTTGGTGAAGGTGCCCATCGATTTGCCGCGATTCAGCAAAGTAAAGGAATCGCCGATCGGGTAGGCATGATGCACATTGTGCGTAATGAAAATCACCGAAATGCCGCGTTCGCGCGCCTTGTGGATCAGCTTCAGCACATTGAACGACTGCTTGACGCCAAGCGCTGCGGTCGGCTCATCGAGAATCAATACCCGAGCCCCGAAATGGATTGCGCGGGCAATCGCCAGGCACTGCTTCTCGCCGCCGGACATGGTGCCGATCGCGTGATGCGGATCGCGCACCATGATGCCCATCTCCGCCAGCTTGGCGCGTGCTGTCTCGGCGGCATAGTTGATATCCATGACAGTGATGCCGAATACTTTCTTGGTCGGTTCACGGCCCATGAAGAAATTGCGCGCCACCGACAGCAATGGCACCAGCGCCAGATCCTGATAGACGGTGGCTACACCGACATCCAGCGCCTCCTTCGGCGAATTGAAGGAAACCGGTTTGCCGTCAACCAGGTATTGCCCTTCCGAGGGTTTATGCACCCCGGCCAGCGTCTTGATCAAGGTTGACTTGCCGGCGCCGTTATCGCCCAACAGGCAATGCACTTCACCTTTTTTCAGGCGCAGCGTGACGTTCTGCAACGCAATCACCGAACCGAAATACTTGCTGACGTTTTCCAATGCCAGAATAATGTCACTCATGATTACCTCGCCTCCGTCACGCGGCGACGGACATAGTTGTTGAACAGGACCGCGACCAGCAGCATCACGCCAAGGAACACGCGGAACCAGTCGGAATTCAAATTCGTGTAAGTAATGCCGATCTGCACCACACCGAAGATCAGCGCGCCGAAGCAGGCACCGATTACCGAGCCGTAACCGCCGGTCAGCAAGGCGCCGCCGATCACTGCGGCGATGATCGCCTCGAATTCCTTCTGCAAGCCGCGATCAGCGGCAGCCGAGCCAACGTCGGCCACCTGCAGCACGGCAAACAAACAGGCGCAAAATGCGGTGAACACAAACAACGAAGTTTTGACACGCTTGACCGGCACACCGACGTTCTTGGCCGCATTGGCGTCACCGCCGACTGCGAAAATCCAGTTGCCAAAACGGGTCCGCGCCAGCACGAAACTCGCCCCCAGCGCCAGCACCGCCCACCAGACGATGACCTTGGGAATGCCTGCCACTAGCGGCTTGCCGCCGTCTACCGTAGCAATCCAGCCGTGGCTGGCCATCCACTGGAACAGTCCGCTACCGAGATTGCCTGTGAACAGCCAGCTACCGAGCCAGTCATGCGCGGCAAATTCGCCGACACCGCTGACGATGGTACGGTCGGCAAACATGATCGACAGCGCCAGCGTCAAGCCGCGCAGGATGAACATGAAGGCCAGTGTGACAATGAACGACGGCAGCCGGGTTTTCACCACCAGATAGCCGTTGAGGTAGCCCAGCGCCATCGAACCGGCAAAGGCAAAAATCACCGCCAGCCAGAACGGCCAATGAAAATAGACGGTCGGGATCGCCACCATCATGCCGGCAAAACCGATCATCGAGCCGATCGACAAGTCGAACTCGCCGGCAATCATCAATACGCAGGCGCCGATCGAGATCAGGCCCAGATACGCGGCCACTTGCATCCAGTTGATCACGCCATCCAGGTTGAACATGCCGGAATCGCCAGCGGCGATGCCAAATACGATAAATACCAGAATCGCTCCTGCCAGCGAGGCGAACTCGGGACGTCCCAGGAAGCGCTTCAGAGAGCCTTCCTTGCGTACCCGCTCGTCTTTCGGGGCGCTATTCTGCTGCGCTGGGCTGCTGCTGTCGGCACTTAGCTTGTCAGCGTGCGCACTGCTTGAATTCATGACTGTATCTCCTGCTTGTATTGGCCAGCGACCGGATCAAACGTCAAACTGGCGGCTTATTGCGGGGCCTGGTGGAATGCTGCGGGCAAGCTAGCGCCCGGGCGATTCGTCCCCTTGATTCAATTCATTGGTTGCCCGCACCGTTGTTGCGGGCAACCGCATCATGCGTTTGTATATGCTTTTATATGGACAGGTGAGGATCAGCGATATTGGCCGGCGTACTTCAACACTTTATCGAGATTGTCCTTGGTAATGTAGCCCGGACCGGAGCTGATGTGGCGTGGACCATAAATTGGCGCCAGACCGTATTCAGCCAACCGCGCCTGGAATTTCGGATTGGCCTTGAGCTTGGCCTGGATGGCGGCGACATCGGTGATCTTGTCTTGCGTCATGATTGCCAGGACAGCAACCGGAATATAGCCTTGCAGGTAGGGTTGCTGATCGATCGCAAACTGCACCGAACCATCCTTGATGCCCTTGGCGACTTCTTCGGACAAGTCGAAGGTGGCGAACCACATCTTGCCCTTCAAGCCCATTTTCTGCAGTGCGCGCAGGCTTGGGGATGCGGAGTCAGGTCCCAATGCCAACACCGCCTGGGTGCCGGGATTATTACGCAAATAGGCGCTTACCTTGCTCTCGATACCGGTAGGATCCTGGCCGGCGTCTAAGGTCGATTTCTTGTAATCGACGCCAATTGCATCGGCAAAGCCGCGGCAGCGTTCGAACGAAGACGGGTTGGTTGCATAATGGTTGACGCACAGGAAAGACTTGATGCCGGCAGCCTTGGCCTTTTCGCCTGCGCCATGGCCTGCATCGTATTCCGGCTGGCCTACGTGCATGATCGCGCCGAGTTCTTCACTTTGCTTCTGGGTGCCGGAATTGATCGTGACCAGCGGGATTTTCTTGGCGGTGACATTTTCCATGGCTTTTTTCAGCACACTGAAATCGGCGATACTGGCAATCACGCCATCATAATGGCGCGCTGCAGCCTGCTCGATCAGGCGCGACATGTCGGCCAGATCGCCATTCGGTGGATTGCGGTAATCGACTGTGACGTTGAAATCTTCGCCGGCCTGCTTGATGGCGTTTTTGATGGTATTCCACCAGGAATCGGAATCCGGTGCGTGGCTGATCAGAACAAATTTTTCATTCGCGGCATAGCTTGTATTCATTGCACCAAAAGTCATCGCCAGTGTCGCCACCATCAAGGCCTTTATCAGGGAATGTCCCCGGCCCTTGCTTCTGAGTCGTTGCATAGTTATCTCCGTTGTTGTTTTATCCACTGCCGTTTAGGCTGATCGCCCGATACCGAATGCGTCATCGGTACTCAACAATAGAACAAGCGCACTCAACATGCAACGATTTTTTCAATTAATTTTAATTTAGAATTTTATTTTCATCAGCGAAAATATCTCTATAATTGCCACATGATTCATACAGGAAAGAATGCCATGGCAGATACACCGACTGTCGATCAGTTGATGCTGCAAATCGCCGAGCAATACGCCACGCTTTCGCGGCAGTTGAAGATCATCGCCAAATATATTGAACAGCATCGCGGCAGCCTGATGCTGGTGCGGATCAGCGACATTGCCGAGACTTGCAATGTGCAGCCGTCGGCCATCGTGCGCTTCGCCAAGCAGTTCGGTTTCAGCGGCTTCAGCGAGATGCAGGCGGTTTTCCGCGATGCCTACACTGCGCAGGCAATTCCATCGCAAAACTACCAGCAGCGCATACGCAAGCTGATCGACGCCAAGCAAACGCCGCTGACCAGCGGCGCCATGGCGCGCGAATTCATCGACGCCAGCCGCAGCGGCCTCGATGAATTATTGAGCGGCATGGACGATGCCCAGTTCGAAGCAGCGGTCAAGCTGTTGCAGAAGGCGGAAAACATCTACGTGATCGGTGTGCGCCGCTCCTTCCCTATCGCCAGCTACATCGTGTATGCGCTACAGCACACCAACAAGCGAGTGCACCATCTGTCCGGCCTGGGCGGCATGATCCGCGAGCAGATCCGCAGCATCGGCAAGAATGATGTGGTGATCGCCATCAGTTTCACACCGTACGGCAAGGAAACCCAAGCCTGCGTCAGGCTGGCGCACCATCACCAGGCAAAGTCACTGGTCATCACTGATAGCCAGCTCAGCCCATTGGCGCGGCATGCATCGGTGCTATTGACAGTAAAAGAAGGCAGCGCATTCGCATTCCGTTCGCTGACCAATGCGATGTGCTTGTGCCAGGCGCTGTTCATTGCGCTGGCTTATAGGCTGGAATTGAATGTCGAGGAAACGACCCCGATGGATGGCTATGATGAATAGGCAGGAATAGTTCGTCATATCGATAGCCGCTGAACTCTTCTTATTAAATAACAAAGGCCGGTGCCACCACACTTTCGTGGTCGCCGGCCTCGTTGTTACAACAACACTGGTTGCTTGGATAGCAGCGATTCACGCAAGGCGATACCGATCCTGGTTGCCTCCGTGGCGTCGGCCAAGGTCAACTCCAGCTTCTGTTCCCGGCGTATGGCATCGACGAAAACACTGACTTCCGTCAGGAACGCATCTTCAAAACGTTCGAAGAAGCTGGGCAGGCATTCGTTGCGCACACCATGTGCATCGGCGATTTCCACGCGGTTGCGGCGCGGATTGCTGCCCACGGTCAAACGCCCCGCGGTGCCGGTAATTTCCGTCATCGTGTCATGCCCGTGCGGCATGGTGCGCGATGCGTAAAAGGTTGCGATGCGGCCGCTGTCGAATTCGCAGATGGCAACGCCGTTGTCGACATCGTGGAATTGCTGCAGATCCTGATGGATGGCGGTAGTGCCGCTGGCATAGACCCTGACCGCTTGCGGATTGCCCAGCAGCCAGCGCGCCAGATCGATATCGTGCACGCTGCAATCGAGGAAGATGCCGCCGCTGGTCGCCGCAAATTTGACGAAGAAACCATCGGGATCGTACTGATCGCAGGTTTGCGAATACACCATGAACGGCGAGCCGATCGCACCCTGCTGGATCTTGTTATAGGCATCCCGATAACTGGCATCGAAGCGCCGCACAAAACCGATCATCACTTTCAGCTGCGGATGGCGCGCGGCTTCGGCGCTCACCCGACGGCAATCTTCCAGGTCCAGCGACAGCGGTTTTTCGCAAAACACATGCTTGCCGGCCTTCAGGGCCTGGATGATCTGCTGCGAATGCAGCGAGGTCGGCGTCACCAGGAATACGGCGTCCAGTCCGTCATGCGCCAGCAAGGCTTCGTAATCGGCATACAGATGCGGCACCTGCAACGTATCGCGCGCCCATTCGAGTTCTGCCGGCAGCGGACTGCAAGCGGCCACCAGCGTCGCTCCGGCAACCCGCGTCATCAGGTTTTCCGCATGGCGCCGCCCCAACCTGCCAAGTCCGACAATACCGACTCTCAGCGTCGGCGCATGGGTTGTCGAATGGCTCATTTTGCCAACTCGATGGTACGGTTTTCACGCCACGACAACGTCGCCGCTTCGGCCAGTTCCAGCGCCTTTACGCCATCTTCAATGGTGGTGCGCACAGCAACCTTGTTGACTACCGCATCGAAGAAATGGGCAATCTCGCGTGCATAGGCAGCGCGATAGCGTTCCAGGAAGAAGTGTTCAGGCAGATCATGGCTGACACTGCTGCCAGTTGACGCTGTCACTTCGGTTGGCTTGTGGTTTCCGGCCTGCAGCATGCCTTTGCTGCCCAACACTTCAAAGCGCTGGTCGTAACCGTAGGCGGCGCGACGGCTGGTATTGATCTGGCACAAACGGCCGCGACGGCTGCGGATGGTGACAGCGGCGCAATCGATATCACCCGCTTCGGCAATCGCCGGATCAGTCAGGCAACTGCCGGTGGCCGAGATACTGACCGCTTCGTCTTCCAATATCCAACGGAAGATATCGAAATCGTGGATCAGCATGTCCTTGAAAATACCGCCGGAACTCTTGATGTAAGACACCGGCGGCGCGCCCGGGTCGCGGCTGGTGACCACCAGCATTTCCGGGTCACCGATTTCACCGGCAACCAGGCGTTCCTTGAGGGCCGCGAAAGTCGGATCGAAACGGCGCTGGAAACCGATCATGCATGTCACGCCGGCAGCTTTGACAGCCTGGGCGCAAGCCTTGGCGCGCTCCAGCGTCAGGTCGACCGGTTTCTCGCAAAAGATCGCTTTGCCGGCGGCAGCAGCGCGCATGATCAGATCGGCATGTGTGTCGGTACTGGAAGCGATCAGCACTGCGCCGACGCTCGGATCGGCCAATACACGGTCGATGTCGGCGACCTGGGCGCCGTGCCGCGTCGCCAGTTCCTGCGCCGCCTGCGCATTGACATCGCTGACATATTTCAGGTTGGCGCCGGCTTGCAGCACCAGGTTTCCTGCATGGATCTTGCCGATACGGCCGGCGCCGAATACTGCCACGTCAATCATGTCTGGTCTCCGTTTTTGGGTATGGATAAGGTTTTACTTTCACCTTCCGCCATTGTAGGCACGAATCCCATAAATAGAAACAATTTTTCGTTTATTTTTACAATCGAATATTTTTTGCATGACAGGCAAGCCAACTTGCCTGCCTGTCATGCATTTTCAAACAAGCATCAACGCAGGTGCAATTTATAACGTGCGGCAAGCGTCGCAATCACGCTCAGCAACGCCCCGCCGATCACATAGAAAGTCACTGCCAGCTTGTTTTCAGTAACGGCGATCAGCCAGGTGATCGTCATGCCGGCGAAGCCGCCGAAAATCATCACGGCGATGTTATAGCTCAGGGACATGCCGGTGCCGCGTGTCTGGACCGGAAAGATATCCGACAGCAGTGCCGGCATCGACGCGAAATACATGGTCATCAGCAGGCCGATGACGCCTTGCACCAGCAACAGGTTGATGAAACTCGGGTTGTGCGACAACCAGGAGAACAACGGGTAAGTCAGGAGGACGAACAACACGCTGCTGCTCAACATGAACGGCGTGCGGCCGTATTTGTCGGACAGGTGACCAACCAATGGCGAGAAGAGCAGCATGATCACGCCTGCCAGGATAGTGGCGCTGAACGAGGCCGTCGAGGTCATGCCCAGTTGCTTGACCGCATAGGTCGGCATGTAGACCACCAGGTAGACCGACACGGTGGCCATGATGACGCTGCCGGAACCGATCAGCAACTGCATTTTCTGACTGGCCACGATGTCACGTAGCGGTGTGGCGGTGGCGCTGGCCTGGGCAAACTCAGGCGATTCTTCAAGATTTTTGCGGATGTAGTAGCCGGCAGGACCAATCAACAGGCCAAAGAAGAACGGCAGACGCCAGCCCCAGGATTCCAGCTGTTCGGTGGAAAGCTGCGACGACAGGAGCGCGCCCGCCAACGCAGCCAGCACGATACTCAGGCCTTGGCTGGCGACCTGCCAGCTGGAGAAAAATCCTCGTCGGTGCGGCGCATGTTCGACCAGGAATGCAGTCGAACTGCCGAACTCGCCACCGGCGGAAAAGCCTTGCAGCAAGCGCGCCAGAACGATGCCGGCCGGCGCCAACAGGCCGATTTGCGCATATGTCGGCATGATGGCGATCAACAACGTGCCGATCATCATCAGCAGGATCGATAAGGTCAGCGCAGCCTTGCGGCCGACACGGTCAGAATAGGCGCCGATAACAACCGCTCCCAGTGGCCGCATGAAGAACGAGACGCCGAAGGTCGCAAAGGTAATCAACAGCGAAACGGTCTGGTTCTCGGTCGGAAAGAACAGCTTGGCGATGGTGACCGCCATGGCGCTGTAAAGTAAAACATCGAACCATTCCAATGCATTCCCGATCGACGATGAAATGACAGCGCGCCAGGTTTGCGGGTGCTGTTCATATGGTGCGGTGCTGACTGCAGTGCTGCCGATTGCCGTGCTGCTCATGGTTAAATCCCTTTATTTTGGTCTGACTACTGTGATATCCGGGCTCTGCTTTTTCTACGACATTTCCCCTACGCTTCCTCTACGCCACCTCCCCTCACACATCCCTTTTACCTTCTTTTACACCTGATTGCGATGCTGCATCACAACATGAATTCAGCTTGCAAAGCGCCTGACGAGCACGTATAAACCGAATGTAATCGATTACATTTAAATACACCAGACCCACTCGTTTCATTACATGACATTTAAAAACACCCCTGTCTCGATTGCCGCTGTCGCCAAGCACGCCGGTGTATCCGTAGCGACCGTATCCCGTGTGATGAATGACTTGGATAGCGTGCGCCCGATAACGCGCGACAAGGTGTTGGCCTCCGTGACGGCGCTCGGTTACCGCATGAATCATCTGGCCCGCAACCTGCGCACCGCCGCCAGCCGGTTGTTGCTGACCATGGTGCCGGATGTGGGCAATCCGTTTTACTCGGAGATCGTCCGTGGCATCGATAGCGTCGCGCGCGAGCACGGTTATTTCGTGATGCTGTGCGATACCGGCGCCGACGAAGGCCGCGAAAGCGCGTATTTCGATCTGTTGCGCACACATCGGGCAGATGGCGCGATCTGCCTCGATCCGGATACCGTACAACACGCACTGGCCAACGAATCCAACGTCTTGCCTTGGGTCGCCTGTTGCGAATTCGATCCCGCCATCGCCGTACCGTATGTCGGCGTGGACAACTATCGCGCCGCCGGCGACGCAGTGCGCCACTTGATTGAACGCGGCCACACACGCATCGGATTAATCAATTCGGATCAACGCTTTCGCTACGCCCGCGAGCGCCAGCGCGGCTACCTCGACGCCATGCAAGCTGCCGGATTGCCGGTGCGTCCCGAATGGCGTCAGCAAGTCGACAGCCTGGACTACGATGCCGGCAAACACGCCACCTTGCAGATGATGCAGCACCCGGATGCACCCAGCGCCATATTCGCGGTATCGGACACGCTAGCCATCGGCGTGCTGAGCGCGATGCGCCAGTTGAACAAGCGCGTGCCTGAAGAGGTTGCCGTCATCGGTTTCGACGATATCGCCATCGCCGCGCAAACCTGGCCGCCGCTAAGCACCATCGCCCAGCCCATGCGGCTGCTCGGGGAAACTGCGGCGCAGCTGTTGCTGCAACGCCTGGCAGACCCGGAGGCAACGGTGCAAGGCGTGCTGCTTGATCATCATCTGGTCCAGAGAGAGAGCAGCTAACCATGGATACTGCGGTGCGCTTCGTGAATATTCGCAAGGATTTTGGCGCGGTGCGCGTGCTCCACGGCGTCAGCTTCGACCTGGAGCTGGGCCGGGTATATGGTTTGCTGGGTGAAAACGGCGCCGGCAAATCCACCTTGATGAAAATTTTGGCCGGCTATGAAAGCATTACCGAAGGCGAGTTGATCATTGATGGCCGGAGCCGCCATTTCGCCGGCTCGCGCCAGGCAGAGGCTTGCGGGATTGTCCTGATCCATCAGGAATTCAATCTGGCCGAACATCTGACGATCGCGCAAAACATTTTCCTGGGCCACGAAAAGCACAAAGGCTGGCTGCTGGATGATGCCGCCATGCGCGAGGAAGCGGCGCACTGCCTGGCCCAGGTCGGCCTCAACGTCAGTCCGGACTCCAAGGTCAGCAGCCTGATCGTCGCGGAAAAACAGCTGGTGGAAATTGCCAAAGCCTTGTCGCGCAAGGCGCGTCTGCTGATCATGGATGAGCCCAGCGCGACGCTGACATCGAGCGAAACGCAAAGACTGTTTGCATTGATGGCGCAACTCAAGGAGCAAGGCGTCACCATCATCTATATCTCGCACAAGCTGGATGAAATCGAAAGCCATACGGATGAAGTCATCATCATGCGCGACGGCCGTTTCATCACCCGCGAACCGACCGCCAGCCTGGATCGTCATCAGATGGCAAACCTGATGGTGGGACGCGACGTATCGGACATGTTTCCGGCCAAGGCGTTGCCGGCGCCAGATGCACCAGTGCTGCTGAAGGTGGAGCACCTGGCGGTGCCGGGCTGGGTTCCCGATCTCGATTTTGAAGTGCGCGCCGGCGAAATCCTCGGCTTTGCCGGACTGGTCGGAGCCGGACGTACTGAAGCCATGGAGGCACTGATCGGCCTGCGCCCGCGCAGTGGCGGCCGTTTCACCATTGACGGCAAAGAGGTCGAACTGCGCACGCCACGCCAAGCCATGCAGCACGGCTTGACCTACCTGAGTGAAGACCGCAAGGGCAAGGGCTTGCACGTTGACCTTGGCTTGCGCGAAAACCTGACCATCATGACGCTGGAGCGCTACAGCCATCCTTTGCTGGATCTGACGTCTGAAAAAAAAGCCCTCACCCGCGCAATTCAGGAATTCAATATCCGCACCGGCAACCCACAGGTGAAAGCACGCATGCTGTCCGGCGGCAACCAGCAAAAGCTGGCGCTGGCCAAATACCTGCATGCCGATCCGCGCGTGGTGATTCTGGACGAGCCGACCCGCGGCGTCGATGTCGGCGCCAAGCGCGACATTTATTTCCTGATTCATCGCCTGGCCGCCGAAGGCCGAGCGGTGATCGTCATTTCATCCGAGCTGATCGAACTGATCGGTCTTTGCCATCGCGTCGCGGTCATGCGCGCGGGCGTTTTGCAAACCACGCTAGCCAGCGACCAGTTGACCGAAGAGGAGTTGATTTCCCATGCTACCGGCACCCATTGATTCCCGCGCATCCGCCCGGCTCATGCAAAACCTCACGCAATACCTTAATCACCTGAAGGGCCTGGGCCCGGTGATCGGGCTGATTGGCCTGTGTATCGCCGGCACCCTGCTCAACCACGATTTCGCCACGATCGACAACCTGATGAACGTGCTGACCCGCACTGCGTTCATCGGCATCATCGCGGTCGGCATGACGTTTGTCATCATTTCGGGCGGTATCGATCTGTCTGTCGGCTCCATGGCTGCGTTAATCGCCGGCAGCATGATTTACTTCATGAATATGCTGATGACCGGTGTCGGCGGTGTTGTACCGGGACCGCTCACCATCGTCGTCATCGGTATCGTGATGGCGTTGCTGCTCGGCCTGGCATTTGGTTTGCTGCACGGCTTGCTGATCACCAAAGGCAAGATCGAAGCCTTTATCGTCACGCTGGGCACCTTGGGCATCTTTCGCTCAGTGCTGACCTATCTGGCGGACGGCGGTGCACTGACGCTGGACAACCAGCTGTCCGATTTGTACAGCCCGGTCTACTACACCAATATATTGGGCATTCCGATTCCGATCTGGGTGTTCCTCGCCGTAGCGCTGAGTGGCGCATTGATCTTGAATCGCACTGCTTTCGGACGCCACGTGCAGGCTATCGGCTCCAACGAACAGGTGGCCCGTTACGCCGCCATTCGAGTCGACTTCGTCAAGACCTGCACCTACATGTTGCTGGGCGTATGCGTCGGCATCGCGACCGTGTTGTATGTGCCGCGCCTGGGTTCCGCCTCGCCCACCACCGGCCTGCTGTGGGAGTTGGAAGCGATTGCAGCCGTGGTGGTTGGCGGCACTGCGCTCAAGGGTGGCTCCGGGCGCATCGTGGGCACTGTCGTGGGCGCCATCTTGTTGTCCGTGATCAGCAACATTCTTAACCTGACCAGCATCATCAGCGTCTACCTGAATGCAGCAGTACAAGGCGTCGTCATCATCGCAGTGGCGTATTTCCAGCGCGGCCGACATTAAAGGTGCATCTAAAAACCTGTCGCCCCGCAATTTCAATATCGATATCAATATCGTTTGTGGATTTCATGATTTCAAACCGGATGCCGCTACCGGCACCATTACCTGGAGGAGATACCATGTATTCGATCAACCGTATTTTTAGCCGCGGCTTGTTGTCCGCAGCCGCCGCAACCGCAATGACCGTAGTGAGCCTGTCCGCCCTGCCGGTCCACGCCGCCGAAAAAGTGACGCTAGGCGTCGCCATCCCGACCGCCACCCATAGCTTCACCGCCGGCATTGTCTGGTGGGCCAACGAGGCCAAGAAAGAACTGGAAAAAGCCCATCCGGACCTGAAGATCATCGTCAAGACCTCGGCGACTGCGTCGGAACAGGCGAATCAGTTGCAAGACATGCTGACTGTCAACAAGATCAACACCTTGGTCATCTTCCCGCTGGAGTCGGCGGCACTTACCCAACCGGTGGCGCAAGTCAAGAACAAGGGCGTATATGTCACGGTGGTTGACCGCGGCCTAACCAATACCTCAGCCCAGGATGCCTATGTCGCCGGCGACAACACGGCGTTCGGCAAGCTACCCGCCGAATATCTGGCGAAGCAGCTGAACGGTAAAGGCAACATCGTGGTTCTGCGCGGCATTCCTACCACCTTGGATAATGAGCGTTTCGATGCCTTCAGCGCAGTAATGAAAGGATATCCAAACATCAAGATCCTCGACGCAAAATTCGGCAACTGGAATCGCGACGATGCCTTCAAGGTGATGCAAGACTACCTGACGCGCTTCCGCCAGATCGATGCGGTCTGGGCGGCGGATGACGACATGGCTGTCGGCGTACAAAAAGCCATCGACCAGGCCAAGCGCAGCGACATCAAGGAAATCTTCGGCGGCGCCGGCGCCAAGGGCGCCGTCAAGAAGATCATCGATGGCGACAAGATGATCAAGGCGGACGTTTCGTACTCGCCGAAATTTATCTACGACGCCATCAAGATGACGGCGGAAGCCCGCCTGAAAGGTGAAAAGCTGCCACCGACCACCATCATTCCATCGGTCTTGATCACCAATCAAAACGCCAAGCAGTTCTACTTCCCGGATTCACCGTTTTAACTAGCGACTGCGGTGCTGCAGCGGGCTTGCCACCTGCAGCACCGCACTGAAAACAAGAACCTTGCAACGCCCTTGCAACGAAAGGATTTGCGCCATGAAAACCATACAAGGTCCGGCCCTGTTCCTGGCCCAGTTCATGGGCGATAAAGCGCCGTTCGACACGCTGGAAAACCTGGCCAGATGGGCATCGGCCCTCGGCTACAAAGCGCTGCAGCTACCGACCGACGTGCGTCTGTTCGACCTGCAAACAGCTGCCAAAAGTCAGACTTACTGCGACGACATCAGCGGCATGTTGGCCCGGCACGGCTTGCAAATCAGCGAGCTGTCGACCCATCTGCAAGGACAGCTGTTAGCAGTACATCCGGCCTACGACATGATGTTCGACGGCTTCGCGCCGCTCGAACTGCGCGGCAATCCGGTGGCGCGCACCGCGTGGGCCGAAGAACAACTCCATTGCGCGGCAATCGCTTCAAAACGACTAGGCTTGCGCGCGCATGTGAGTTTTTCCGGTGCGTTGGCATGGCCCTATCTGTATCCGTGGCCACAGCGCCCGCATGGATTGGTCGAAGCTGCTTTTGCCGAACTGGCGCGCCGTTGGCGCCCGATTCTTGACGCGTTTGACGATGCCGGCGTCGATCTTTGCTATGAACTGCATCCCGGCGAGGACTTGCATGATGGCGTGACTTTCGAGCGTTTCCTGGAGGCTGTCGATCACCATCCGCGCGCAAATATCCTCTATGACCCGAGTCATTTCCTGCTGCAGCAGCTCGACTACCTGGCGTTCATCGACATTTACCACCAACGCATCAAGGCTTTCCACGTCAAGGATGCAGAGTTTCGCCCCGACGGCCGGCAAGGAGTCTACGGCGGATACTCTGGCTGGCAAGATCGCGCCGGACGTTTTCGTTCGTTGGGCGATGGCCAGATCGATTTCAAGGCGATCTTTTCAAAAATGGCGCAGTACGATTTTCCCGGCTGGGCCGTGCTTGAATGGGAATGCGCGCTCAAGCATCCGGAAGACGGCGCGGCCGAGGGAGCGGAATTTATCCGCAACCATATCATTCGTGTCAGTGAACGGGCCTTTGACGATTTTGCCGATGGCCAGGTACAGCCGGCGCAGATTGCACAAATATTAGGATTGGACTAACCATGGGAATTAATCACGGCAAACAGGAAACCAGGCTGTCACGGCGTCTACGCCTGGGCATGGCGGGTGGCGGCGACGGCGCCTTCATCGGCGCTGTGCATCGCATGGCGGCGCGCCTCGACGATCATTATGAGTTGGTCGCCGGCGCTTTGTCCGGCGACCCGGCGCGCGCGGCATCAAGCGCCGCCGCGATTCGCCTCGACCCTGCTCGCAGTTACGCCAGTTACGTCGAGATGGCGCGCCAGGAAGCTGCCCGTGCCGACGGCATCGACGTGGTGGCCATCGTCACGCCAAATTATCTGCATGCTCCAGTCGCTACGGCGTTCCTGGAAGCAGGCATCCACGTCATCTGCGACAAGCCATTGGCCATTTCCCTGCAAGAGGCGCAAGGATTGGCCGCACTGGCGCGTCAGAAGAACCTGCTGTTCGCTTTGACCCACACTTATACCGGCTACCCGCTGGTGCGCCATGCGAGGGAATTGGTTGCGGCAGGCGCGCTAGGTGAACTGCGGCTGCTGCAGGTGGAATACTCCCAGGACTGGCTGGCCGCTGAAATACCGGCGGCCACCGCTGCTGCTGCCAGCGGTGAGCAAGACCCGGGAGCGCAAGGCTGGCGTTCCGATCCGGCCCGTAACGGTCCGGCCGGCACCCTGGGCGACGTCGGCAGCCACGCCTATCAGCTGGCGCAATACATCAGTGGCGCGACACCGACACAACTGCTGGCCGAACTGCACACATTTGTACCGGGACGCCAGGTAGACGATCATGTGCAGGTGATGCTGCGCTACGCCAACGGCGCGCGCGGAACCTTGTGGGCCAGCCAGGTCGCCACTGGCTGCGAAAATGCATTGCGGTTGCGCTTGTATGGCAGCAAAGCCAGTCTGGCGTTCGACCAGGAAAATCCCAACCAACTATGGTTCACGCCACAAGGCGGCCAGGCGCAATGCATCACGCGTGGCCGCGCATCGGGCCAGGTGGCCGCGCACGCCACACGCGTGCCGGCCGGGCATCCCGAAGGTTACCTGGAAGCGTTTGCCCAGCTGTACGTAGACGCCGCTCTGCAAATCGCTGCAATCAACAACGGCCAACCCCCGCCCGACAGCAGTCGTTTCCTGACGACGGTCGAGGATGGTGTATCGGGAATGGAATTTATCGATGCGGTGCTGCGCAGCCACACGCAGGATTCCAGCTGGGTCAGCCTGGCATAAAGGTCAGGATGTAAAAAAGCCTCGTTGTATCAGCAACGAGGCTTTCTTTGTAAGCGCGTTCGATTATCTCGATACGCCCTTTTTACTCCATGCTTCCAATTGATGTGGACGCAGGCTGTCGTACTCTTCGAAAGGCTGATGAATCCATGGATTGGTCGGCAGGTAATCGACGTAAAAATCCGGCTTCAGCGAGGAGCAGGCCTTCCACCAAATCACAGCCGATTTCACCTCGGTCACCGGAGCGTAGTTCTCCTTGAGGTGATGCAGCACCTTATCCAGCGTAACGCCGGAATCGACCAGGTCATCGACCACCAGAACCCGGCCCGCCAAGGCGCCGCGGCTCATCGTGATGTGCTTGCCGATATCGAGTTCGCTGCGCACCGTACCAGCCTCTTCCCGGTAGGAGCTGGTCGACAGGATCGCCAGCGGCACATCGAAAATACGCGAAAACACGTCGCCCGGACGCAAACCGCCGCGCGCCAGGCACAGGACCTGGTCAAACTGCCAGCCGGAGGCGTGGACGTTCAGGACCAGTTTTTCAATGATGCGGTGATACTCATCCCACGACACCCACAGGTGCTTGTCATCAGATTTATTCATATTGTTTTTATTTAAATGGGTGGCGCAAAACGATGGTTTCCTCACGGTCAGGACCGGTCGAAACCATATCGATAGGCACGCCTACCAATTCTTCGATACGTTTGATGTAGGCACGAGCTGTAGCAGGCAATGCGTCCATCGATTTGGCGCCGACCGTGGATTCGCTCCAGCCCGGCATTTCTTCGTAAATCGGTACGCACAGCGCCGCTTCTTCAGCGCCGACCGGGAAGATATCCACGGTCTTGCCGTTGAGCGTGTAGCCGGTGCACAGCTTCAGTGTTTCCAGGCCATCCAGCACATCCAGCTTGGTCAGGCACATGCCGGACACGCCGTTGATCTGCACCGAACGCTTCAGCAAGGCGGCATCGAACCAGCCGCAACGACGGGCACGGCCGGTCACTGTGCCGAATTCGTGGCCGACGCTGGCCAGATGCTTGCCGACGCCTTGGTCGGTAGGCAATTCGGATGGGAACGGGCCGGAGCCGACACGCGTGGTGTAAGCCTTGGTGATGCCCAGGATGTAATGCAGCATGTTCGGACCGACGCCGCTGCCGGCAGCGGCATTGCCGGCCACGCAGTTGCTCGATGTAACGAACGGATAAGTGCCGTGATCAACGTCCAGCAAGCTGCCCTGCGCGCCTTCGAACAGCAGGCTGGCGCCGCCATTGTAAGCCGCGTACAGGTCGCTCGATACATCGGCCACCATCGGACGCAAGCGCTCGACGGTTGCCAGCGCATCGTCCAGCGTCTTTTGATAATCGACGGCCGGCGCCTTCAGGTAATTGGTGAGGACGAAATTATGGTATTCGAGATTGGCTTTCAGCTTTTCCGCGAAACGTTCTTCGTTGAGCAGGTCGGCCACGCGAATCGCGCGACGGGCAACCTTGTCTTCGTAGGCCGGGCCGATACCCTTGCCGGTAGTGCCGATCTTGGCATCGCCGCGCGCCGCTTCCCGCGCCGCATCGAGTGCGGTGTGGTATGGCAGGATGATCGGGCAAGCTTCGGAGATCTTCAGGCGCGACGCCACTTCGACGCCGGCAGCCTGCAGCTTGTCGATCTCGCGCAGCAAGTCGGGCACCGACAACACGACGCCGTTACCGATGTAGCACGCCACGCCTGGGCGCATGATGCCGGACGGGATCAGCTGCAATGCAGTCTTGTGACCGCCGATGACCAATGTATGGCCAGCGTTATGCCCCCCCTGAAAACGCACAACTGCCTGTGCGTGATCGGTCAGCCAATCAACGATCTTGCCTTTTCCTTCGTCGCCCCATTGGGTGCCAATCACAACGACGTTTTTTGCGGTGCTTTTCTGTAACATCACTTAGTCCAAATTTTTGATAATCCAGTTTCCATTTTCGAGCACGACCGCGCGGTCGCAATCGAACTCGTCTTGATCGTTTTCATGACCGGGCAGACTCTGGATCACAACTTCCCCAGCCTTGCGCAATTCAACGATCTTTTCCTTCAAACCTGCTTCCACTCCCCAGGGAGCGTGAATCGCACGCTTGCGTACCGCTACAGGAATCAGCCTTGCCAATTCCCGCAAATCCATAGAAAAACCTGTCGCCGGACGCGAACGTCCAAAAGCGGCGCCAACGTCGTAACGGCCACCGCGCGCCAGCGCATTCGGCAAGCCGGGCACGTACGCAGCGAAAATTAAACCACTTTCGTAATGATACCCGCGTAAATCGGCTAAATCGACCGTCACGCAATCTTTCCCCGCCGCTTCGGCCAAGGTTTCCAGTTCATCCAGCGCCTTGCCGATGGCTGGCAGCGCAGGCAGCACCTGGCGCGCCTGCTTGAGGACACTGGCGTCGCCATATAAACCAGGCAGTGCCAGCAGCGCGGCACGGGTTTCCGGCTTGTAATCAACGCTAATAGTGCGCAAGCCAGGCAAATCCTTGGCTTCAAGCAATGCCACCAACTCAGCCTCGTTCACCTTGGCAGCTTCGTCGCCTGCGATGATCGTGCGCAAAATGCCAACATGGCACAGATCCAGGCGCACTTGGGTAATCCCGGCCAAGGCCAGCGTCGCCAACAACAGTTCCTGGATTTCGGCATCTGCTTCCAGACCGAGATGGCCATAGATTTCAGCGCCGATCTGCAGCGGTTCACGCGTAGCGTGCAAGCCGGATTGGCGGGTATGCAACACGCTGCCGACATAGCACAGACGGGTAACCGACTCGCGATTGAGCAGATGGGCGTCGATACGCGCCACCTGGGTTGTCATGTCGGCACGAATCCCGAGGGTACGGCCGGACAACTGGTCGACCAGCTTGAAGGTACGTAAATCGGTATCCTGGCCGGCGCCGGCCAGCAGCGATTCCAGGTATTCCAGCATCGGCGGCATGACCAGCTCGTAACCGTACAAACGGAAATTATCCAGTATCAGGCGGCGCAAGTCTTCAATTTTGCGCGCTTCGGACGGCAAAACGTCAGCGATATTTTCAGGGAGGAGCCAATTTGGCATAGAAAAAATGAATCTTAGAAAAATTTTTCTGCAAGAATTGAAGTCTCAAATCTTGCCAGAATAATATCATTAACAATCAGCAGCGCAACTATTTGGAAAATCAAATAGATGCGCCTCGAAAATAAGGAATGGCGCCTTCGCTTGAGGCGCCATTCCTGTGCAGTGCTTACCGCTGTAAATTAAAGCGGCTTATTTATTTTTTGGCAGGACCCGCAGTGCCACCAGCCGGGCTCCGGAAATACTTGAAGAATTCCGAATTCGGATCAATCACCATCAGATCTTGACGGGTCTTGAAGCTGGCGCGATAGGCTTCCAGGCTACGATAAAACTTGTAGAACTCCGGATTTTGTCCGAATGCCTGGGCATAAATCTGCGAAGCCTTGGCGTCACCTTCACCACGCATTTTTTCTGCGTCGCGATAGGCTTCTGCCAGGATCACCGTGCGCTGCTTGTCAGCATCAGCACGAATTTTTTCGGACTCGGCAGAACCGGTCGAACGCAATTCATTCGCCACGCGCAGACGTTCGGATTTCATCCGATCGTAAACCGAGGAGTTGATCTGGTCGACGTAATCCACACGTTTCAAACGTACATCGATGATATCGACGCCGATCTGCTTGGATTCATCCTGCACCTTTTGACGAATCGAGTCCATGACTTTGCCGCGCTGGCCGGAAATCACTTCGCGCACTGTACGCTTGGTGATTTCATCGTTCAAGGCTGCCTTGACGATTTGCGACATGCGATCCTGGGCGCGCTTTTCATCGCCGCCGAAACTGACGAAATACAGTTTCGGATCGGTAATGCGCCACTTGACGAAGGCATCGATCAGGATATTCATTTTCTCGGCCGTGATGAAACGGTCGGTATCCGGCGGATCGATGGTCAATATGCGCTTATCCAGGAACAGCACATTCTGGAACGGCGGCGGCAGTTTGAAATGCAAACCAGGCTCGTTGATCACCTGCTTGACTTCACCGAAAGCGAACAAAATGGCGTACTGACGCTGATTGACCACGAAGATCGTCGACGACAGGATCATCAGGGCGATGAATGCACCTACGACAGCTACGATAATACGATTCATTATCGGCCCTCCCGATCACGAGAGTCGCGGCTATCACGGGAGCGATCGTCGGCTTGCGCCCGCGATTCCGTCGGCACCACAGTATCCTTCAAGGCCGGAGCCGTAACGGTCCCGGACGCTGCACCGGCAGCGGTGCTGCTGGCCGATGTGGCGCTGGCAGCGGATTGCGCGATCAGCTTATCCAATGGCAAATACAATAAATTGTTCCCGCTTTTAGCATCAACCATTACTTTTGTCGTGTTAGCAAAAATCTGTTGCATGGTATCCAAGTACATACGATCGCGCGTCACTGCCGGCGCTTTCTGATATTCGGTCAAGACTTGCTTGAAACGTGAAGCGTCACCCTCGGCATTGGCAGTTACCCGCGCACTGTATGCCTCGGCTTCCTCCAACAGGCGCGAAGCAGCGCCGCGAGCCTTCGGAATCACGTCGTTGGCATAAGCCTGGCCTTCGTTCTTTTGGCGCTCACGGTCCTGCCCGGCTTTGACTGCATCGTCAAACGCGGCCTGGACTTGCTCCGGAGGCTGCACGCCTTGCATCGTGACATTGGTGATCTGCACACCGGCCTTATAGCGATCCAGGATCTGCTGCATCAACTGGCTGGTATCCTGCGCCACCTTCTCACGACCTTCGTACAGCACGAAATCCATCTTGTTCTTACCGACGATTTCACGAATCGAGGTTTCGGCAACCTGACGCACCGTCTCTTCCGGATCGCGGATATTGAAAATCCAGTCGGAGGCGCTCTTCAGCGTGTACTGCACGGCGAACTGGATGTCGATGATGTTTTCATCATCGGTCAGCATCAGGGCTTCCTTCGGCTGCTTGTTCTTGGCATTGGCGCGATAACCGACCTCAACCGTCCGCACTTGCGAGACATTGACGATTTCATGGCTTTGGATCGGATACGGCCAGCGCCAGTTGAAACCCGGCGTGGTCGAATGGCTGTATTTGCCGAACGTCATGACAACGCCGGTCTGACCTTCTTGTACGGTAAAGAAACCGCTGGCCAGCCACAACAGGAACGCCACCACGGCAATCGCACCGACGCCGACACCGGCGCCCTTCATGTCCGGATTGAAGCCGCCGCCGCTGGAGTCGCCGCCACCGCCACTCTTGCCGCCAAGCAGGCGACTCAGGCGCTGATTAAAGTCTTGCCAGAGCTTGTCCAGATCCGGAGGACCGTTATTTGGCTTTTTGCCATCATTGTTTTGCTTGTTGTCATTTTGCGAATTACGACCCCATTGCGGGTCATTCAACGAAAATTTCAAACCAAGTTTTTTGAATAAGGTACCAAGCATTCGATCGTTATCTTTAAGTAAATGAATAAGGGGTTGGAATGCTCGTTAGAGGCGTGTGTTAGGGGCGATGATTCAGACTGTTTCACACCTGCTTAATATGCTGTGCTTCGTGCTGTAATTCAAGCGGCTCTTCAATATCCGTAACCGGAATCGAATAATTCGGCAGCACCGGATTTTGCGTCACGAATTCCGCGATTGCCTGACGCAACAAATCAAGACCAATACCTTTTTGCGCGCTAATGAAAACTCGCTGAATTTTATCATACTCATCACGTTCTACCCCCGGCGCCAGTTCTGCGGCATCAATCTTGTTCCACACCAGAATCTGTGGAATATGATCGGCGCCGATCTCCTTGAGCACCAGGTTGACCTGTTCGATCTGCTCCAGCCGGGCCGGACTGGCGGCATCGACCACATGCAATAGCAAATCGGCATGAATGGTTTCTTCCAGCGTAGCCCGAAATGCGGCGACCAACTGGTGAGGCAATTCGCGGATGAAGCCGACCGTATCGGAAATCACCACACTGCCCGCCTCGCCCAGATAAACGCGCCTGGAAGTGGTATCCAGGGTTGCAAACAATTGGTCCGCAGCATAGACGCCGGCCTTCGCCAGCGCGTTAAACAAGGTTGATTTGCCGGCATTGGTGTAACCGACCAGCGAAATCGAAATGGTTGCACTACGGCCGCGCGCGCGCCGTTGGGTGGCGTGCTGCCGATGTAGCTTGTCCAGCCTGGCGCGCAAGGCCTTGACGCGATCGCCCAACAGGCGGCGGTCGGTTTCAAGCTGCGTTTCACCCGGACCACGCAAGCCGATACCACCTTTTTGCCGTTCCAAGTGAGTCCAGCCGCGTATCAGCCGCGTCGCAAGATGTTGCAATTGCGCAAGCTCAACTTGCACTTTACCTTCATGGCTTTTGGCTCTTTGGGCAAAGATATCGAGTATCAGGCTGGTACGGTCCAGCACCCTTACTTTGAGAACGCGCTCTAGGTTGCGCTGCTGTGCCGGCGATAAAGCGTGATTGAAAATGACGATTTCGAGCTCATCATCAAGCACCGCATCGGCAATTTCCTGCGCCTTGCCGGAGCCGACAAACAGAGCAGCATCAGGGCTGCTGCGCTTGCAGGTGATCGTAACGATAGGCAAAGCGCCAGCCGAGCCGGCCAGCAAGGAAAGCTCATCCAGACTTGCGGCAAAGTCGCCTTTGCCGAAGTCAACTCCGACTAACGCTGCACGCATAGGACCAATCGTGGCGCTGCCGCAATCGGCAGCAAATGTTTACTCTGCTTCAGATTCAAGATTCAGATTGACAGCGCGTGCAGGAACTACGGTTGAGATGGCGTGTTTGTATACCATTTGGGTAACGGTATTACGCAGTAAAACGACGTATTGATCGAAGGATTCGATATGGCCTTGAAGCTTGATGCCGTTGACCAAATAGATCGAAACCGGAACATGCTCTTTGCGCAAGGCGTTCAAAAACGGGTCTTGTAACAATTGCCCTTTATTACTCATGGCTACTCCACTGTGTTGTTGTGATTAGAAGTCAAACGCAAACTGCTTATAGAACCAATAAGATTCTAAGTGAATGACTCGGTGGGTGTTTAACGAATGTAAACGATTTTCTCATTTACTGCCAATGGAAAAATTATTTTTCCTGGCGCGCGTAAGGGTTCCGACTAGATCTGAACTCGATGCGTAATGGAGTCCCAATTAGCGAAAAAGTTTCCCGGAAATGCTTCTCAAGATAACGCTTATAGTTATCTTCGATCGATTCCAGTGCATTGCCGTGGATAACGACGATAGGCGGGTTCATGCCGCCCTGGTGGGCATAACGCAGCTTCGGACGAATCGATCCCTTGCGACGTGGCTGTTGATGCTCCACAGCCTCGATCAGGGCCCGCGTCAGCTTCGGCGTAGTCAGGTTGGACATCGCGGCGGCGTATGCCGAATCAATCGACTTCATCAGCGGTGTGATGCCAGTCGATTTCAGTGCCGAGATGAAATGGAATTTTGCAAACGACAGGAAGTTCAGCTTGCGATCCATGTCCATCTTGATTTCATCGCGACGGTCGCTGGTCAAGCCATCCCACTTGTTGACGCCGACCACCAATGCCCGCCCGGTTTCCAGCACGAAGCCGGCGATATGCGCATCCTGCTCGGAAATATCCTGCTGCGCATCGAGCAACAGCAAAACCACGTTGGCTTCTGAAATCGATTGCAAAGTCTTGACCACCGAAAACTTCTCGATCGCCTCGAACACCTTGCCGCGACGGCGAATGCCGGCGGTATCGATCAGCGTATATTTCTTGCCGTCGCGCTCGAACGGAATTTCGATCGAATCGCGCGTGGTGCCAGGCATGTCGAATGCAATGACGCGTTCTTCGCCCAGCAAGGTATTGACCAGCGTCGACTTGCCGACATTCGGCCGACCGACGATGGCGATCTTGATGCCACGATCCTTGTCTTCCGGCTCGGCTTCTTCCGCCGGACGCTGGGAGAAAGCCAGATTCAGCGATTCTTCGACCAAGTCAGCAACGCCGTCGCCATGCGCAGCGGAAATGACATAGGGGTCGCCCATGCCAAGCTCGTAGAACTCGGCCGTGACCGAGGTGTACTTCATGCCCTCGGACTTGTTCACCACCAGCATCACCGAGCGGCCCGACTTGCGCAGGAAATCGGTGATGGTCTTGTCGTGCGGGGTCAGGCCCTGGCGGCCGTCAACGATGAAAATCACGATGTCGGCTTCCGCCACGGCTTGCTTGGTCTGCTTCGCCATCTCGTGCATGATGCCGTCTTTGGCAACCGGCTCGAAACCGCCAGTATCAATCACCAGGAATGGCCGTTCGCCAACCCGCCCTTCGCCGTAATGGCGATCGCGAGTCAGGCCGGGCAAATCGGCGACCAACGCGTCACGGGAACGCGTCAGACGATTGAATAACGTCGATTTGCCGACATTGGGACGTCCTACTAGTGCAATTACTGGCTTCATTAAATTGTTACTCTGTCGCAAAAGCGATCAAGGTTCCTGCTTTGGTTTGAAAAATCACATTGGAACCCACTACGATCGGGTTCGGCAACACAGCACTGCTGTCTGCACGAACGCGTCCGATCAGGGCGCCATCTTCACGGGATAAGAAATGAATATATCCCTCAAAGTCGCCGACCACCACTGCATTGCCCAGCACTGCCGGGGTTGTCAGTACGCGATTGGCGAGCTGCTTGTTTTGCCATACTACCGCACCGCCGTCCAAAGCGAACGCGCTCACAGCGCCGAACTCGTTGGCAGCATAGATCGTGCGGTCATCGGCGCCGATGCCAACATCGCTGGAAAACGGTTTGACCCAGTGGGCCGTGCCGCTGCCGGCATCAAAACAGCCGATCCGGCCTTGATACGCAACGGCGCAGACCTGGCGACCGATGATGACCGGCGTGCCGGACGCATCAGCGATGCGCTCAAGCTCGGTCGTACCGCGCGGATCGCCAATCGCCATTTCCCACCACGGACCACCATTGGTCAGGTTCAGTGCCGACAAACGACCACCCGGCAACGACAGGAAAGTTGCCTGAGGAACAACCAGGACGCCAGGAGCCGAACGCAAGGTCAGCGATGGCAATGTACGCAATACCGCCCAGCGACGTTCACCAGTCGCGGCATCATAAGCAGCAATCCGATTATCGAGGCTGCGCACGATCACCAGGCCCTGGCCAACTGCCGGCGCCGACAGGATTTCGCTTGAGGCCTGGGCTTGCCAAAGCTTTTTGCCTTGCGCATCGAAGGCCAGCAACATGCCCTTTTCACCAGCCACGGCCACAGTAGTGCCATCGCTGCCGGCGCCGCCTGTCAGGTGCATGCCGGCATTGATACGCCAAGCCACCACGCCAGTCGCAGCATCCACGCGCGCCACGGTACCGTCAGCTGCAGCGGCATAGACACTGCCGCCAGCCGCAACCGGAGAAAAAGTGAAGATCGAAGCGCTGCCGATCGACAACGTCCATGCCTGACGCACTTTGAGGCTCTGCGTGAACTCGACCAACGGCGCAGGAGGATTACTCGGTTTCTTACCGGCGAACAAGGAACAGCCGCCCAACATCAGCAATGCACCGGCAAAAACGACTTTCACTGCAATACGCATATTCTTCCTTTTTTCCGAATTATCAGGCTGCGGCTTTGGCTGGAGCGCCGCCAATCGCATCAAGTTTCAATTGAATCAGTTGCCGACCTGGATTCTTGCTATCCATCTTATCCAGTGCCAGCTGATAGGCGACGCGAGCATCGTCGAGCTTGTTCTGTGCAACCAGGATATCGCCCTTGCGATCGGCTACGGCACTGGCGAAAGGCGCTGGAACGTCTGCCGCCAACACCTTCAAGCCATCGTCGTAAGCCTTCTGATCCAGCAGGATGCCAGCCAGGCGCACGCGCGCAAGCGCACGATAGTCTTCGTCGGCGCCATGATCGACCGCCCATTGCAACTGTTCCTTGGCGCCGTTCAAGTCGTTGGCGTCAAAGGCAACCTTGGCAGCCGACAGAGCGGCCATGCCGGCATAGGCAGTACGGCCGAATTTCTGCTGGATATCGGCAGCAGCGCGCTGGACCTTGGCTGTGTCCTTGGCGGTTACCGCTTTTTGCAATTCGTCATACAGCTGCGACGCCTGCAAGGCCTGGCTGCGCTGGTAATAATTCCAGCCGGACCAGCCTGCGTACGCACCCAGGGCGATAATCAGCACCCAGGTTGTCAGGTTGCCGTATTTCTTCCACCAATCCTTAAGCGTTGCCAGTTGTTCCTGTTCGTCGAGATCGAATGCCATATGATTTTATTTTAGTGATGATAGTGAATATGTTGATGATCGCCGTGGTCATGATCGTCGCCGCCGACGATCTGGTCCACCAGATAATCGCTGACCGCGTCGAACGGTACGACACTTTGATTGCCGGCACTAGCTTTTTCGCCATTGTCGCTGCCATCGCCGTCGGCCCGCAAGGTCTTGACGGTCGCAGTATGGTTAGCGACTTCATCCTCGCCGATGATGATGGCGTATGCCGCACCGCTGGCATCCGCGCGCTTCATCTGCGATTTGAAACTGCCGCCGGCATTGGACGAGGCGCAATGTAGCACAACATCCAGCCCGGCATTACGCAAACGTTCCGCCAGCACGAACGATTGCAGCTGTGCCGCCTCGCCCTGATGCACCAGGTAAACGTCGCACTCATTACGCACGGCCTGTTCGCCATTGGCGCGCATCAGTTCCAGCAAACGCTCAACGCCCATCGCGAAACCGCAAGCCGGTGTCGGCTTGCCGCCGAACATTTCGACCAACGGATCGTAACGCCCGCCGCCGCAAACCGTGCCTTGTGAACCGAGCTGGTCGGTGACCCACTCGAACACGGTGCGATTGTAATAGTCCATGCCGCGCACCAGGCGCGGGTTGATCGTGAACGGAATGTTGTTGTGGTTCAGTATCTTCTGCACGCCTTCAAAGTGCGCGCGCGACTCTTCGCCCAGATAATCGAGCAGCTGCGGTGCACCGTTGACCATTTCCTGCATGGTCGGATTCTTGGTGTCGAGGATGCGCAGCGGGTTGCTGTGCAGACGTCGTTGTGCGTCGGTGTCGAGCAGATCCTGATGCTTTTCAAAATACGCGATCAGGTCGGCACGATGGCGATTACGCTCTTCGGCATCGCCGATAGAATTCAATTGCAGTTTCACATCCTGCAGGCCGAGATCGTCCCACAGCCGCTGGCACATCATGATCAGTTCAGCGTCGATGTCCGGGCCGGTAAACCCGAGGGCCTCCGCGCCAACCTGGTGAAACTGGCGATAGCGCCCGCGCTGCGGACGTTCGTGGCGGAACATCGGGCCGTTGTACCAGAGCCGCTTGGGGCCGTCATAGGTCAGGTTGTGCTCGATTGCAGCGCGCACCACGCCGGCGGTGCTTTCCGGACGCAGAGTCAGGTTGTCGCCGTTCATCGAATCGGTGAACGAATACATTTCCTTTTCGACGATATCGGTAACCGCACCCAGGCCGCGCGCAAACAACGCGGTCGGCTCAACGATTGGCGTGCGGATCTTTTGAAAGCCGTAGCTCTTCAGCACCGACTCGACGGTGTTCTCGAACAATTCCCACAGTGCCGCATCGGCAGGCAGGACATCGTTCATACCTTTTACGCCGACGATTTTATCGGCCTTCTTATTTTCTGACATTCTTCTTCAATACACAGGTAGTGATTAATTTCGGTGGATGCTCAATCGGCTCCAGGCCGACGACATCCGCTCAAGCTACTGCATGGCCGTAATGGCTCTTCACATACTCCAGCACCACCGCCTGAAATTCCTCGGCAATCCGATCGCCGCGCAAGGTCAACTTCTTCTCGCCATCAATGAACACGGGCGCCGCCGGCGATTCGCCGGTGCCGGGCAAACTGATGCCGATATTGGCATGTTTGGATTCGCCAGGGCCATTCACGATGCAGCCCATCACCGCCACATTCATGCTTTCAACGCCTGGATACGCCTTCTTCCAGACTGGCATCTGGTCACGCAAATACGTCTGTATCTTGTCTGCGAGGTCCTGGAAAACGGTCGACGTAGTGCGCCCGCAACCCGGACATGCAATCACCATCGGCGCGAACTTGCGCAAGCCCATGGTTTGCAAAATCTCTTGCCCGACGATGACTTCCTTGGTCCGATCGCCACCCGGCTCCGGCGTCAGCGAAATACGGATGGTATCGCCGATGCCTTCCTGCAGCAGCACCGACAACGCCGCTGTCGAAGCAACGATGCCTTTGCTGCCCATGCCGGCTTCGGTCAGCCCCAGATGCAGCGGATAATCGCAACGGCGCGCCAGTTCGCGATACACCGCGATCAAATCCTGGACGCCGGAAACCTTGCACGACAGGATGATCTTGTCAGCGCCCAAGCCGAGCTCTTCCGCACGTTGCGCATTCTCGATGGCCGAAGTCACCAAGGCTTCATACATCACGGCCTGTGCCGGCCATGGCTGGCTGCGCAAGGCATTCTCATCCATGATCCGCGCCAGCAGCGCCTGATCCAGGCTGCCCCAGTTGACGCCGATACGCACCGGCTTGTTGTACTTGCAGGCGACCTCGATCATTTGCGCGAACTGCGTATCGCGCTTGGCGCCCTTGCCGACATTGCCCGGGTTAATACGGTATTTCGATAAAGCCTGGGCGCACTCTGGATAGTCATTCAACAGCGTATGGCCGTTGTAATGAAAATCACCGACCAGCGGCACATCAATGCCCATCTTGTCGAGTTGCTCGCGAATGGCCGGCACGGCCGCAGCCGCTTCGGGATTATTCACGGTGATGCGCACCAGCTCCGAACCGGCGCGCGCCAGATCCTTGATCTGGATCGCCGTGCCGATTGCATCGGCAGTATCGGTATTGGTCATCGACTGCACCACGACAGGTGCGCCGCCGCCAACCAGTATCTTGCGCTCGCCGTAGCTGATCGCAGCACTGCGGCTGTTACGCCGCACGCTGGGGCCGGAGCCGATCGGTAAATTTATCTGCGACATGCGCCGCTCTCCTTCAACTTGTCCACGCTTACTTCAAAGTCAACCGAGCCACGTTGGTCTTGGAGCCGGCCTTCAGGTCAACCGGTTCGCCACGCAGCGTGGCGTCGACACCCGCCAGGTTGCCGATAGTGATCGAGACCGGCTGGGTCACATCAAACGACTGCGAATCACCGGCTTTTACCAAACGCGAAATCAGCACCGTATTGTCGGCACGCTTGATTTCAACCCACGAATCCTGCCTGAAATCCAGGTTCAGTTGATTGCCACCGGCGCCAGCAGCCGCAGCAGGCGTTGCAGCTACAGCAGTTGCCGTCGCAGCAGGCGCGTTTGCAGCCGGTTCAGGCGTAACCGCCGCGCCAGCAGCCGGCGATGGCGCCTGATTGGAGCTCGCTTGAGTAGCAGTTGCGGCAGCCTCTGCAGACGCAGCCGGCAAAGGCAATTCAGCACTGGTCTGTCCGCTGGCTGCAGCACTCGAAGTCGCTGCCGCTGTAGCTCTTTCAGCAGACGCATGCAGCGCGTTTTCCACCATTGGCAGCAGATCCAGGCGTATCGCAACAGCCAGCAGCAGGAGCAACACAGCGCCCACCACCAGCCATTTATAAGCAAACTTGGAACGCCCCATCAAACTGAAACGGGATTCCGAAAAAGGGGTCGACAACTGGCTATGGCGGGCACTCGGGACTTCCCTGGGCGCGGCCGCTGGTGAAATCTGCGCCAGCAACGCCGTCGCATCCAGGCCCAGCAATTTTGCATAAGAGCGGATAAAACCGCGCGTCATCACCATGGTAGGCAATGCCGCGTAATTGTCAGCCTCGATCGCATCGATCTGGCGCGGCGCCAGCTTCAAATGGCTTGCCACTTCTGCGACCGACCAGCCAAGCTGTTCACGCTTGGCGGCCAGCTGCGCGCCAAGTGACGCCGGACTATTACTGATCGCTTCGTGAGGAACTGCTTCCGCACTTGCCTCATCAACGATCACCGACTTCACCTGTTCCGACTCACTCATTAAACGCTCCACGTTGATAGGCGGCAAACTCCGGGGAGCCGGCAAAGCGACGGCGCAACTGGGTTACCAAACTTGCTTCTGCAGCGGTATCACCCAACTTCCGCTCCACCTTAATGGCCGTCCAAAGCGCTTCCGCGTTTTGCACATCCGTTTTCAATACAAGGCCGATATAAAACCGTGCGCGCTCATAATCGTTGCGGTCATACGCCAGTTTCGCCAGATTGGCATTGGTCAGCGGGTTGCTCGCATCAAACTGGAAAGCCTGTGACAGATAACGCTCAGCCGCCACCGTGTCATTGAACTTGAGGCTGCAGACGCCGGCATTGGTCAGCGCTTTTGCCGGCGACTGGTAAGCCCGGCTCTTCAACGCTGTTTCAAAATGTGCAATCGATTCCTTGGCTCTGCCGTTCTGGCAAAGAAACCAGCCGTAATTATTGGCAAAGTCCGGGTTGTTCGGCGACAGCCGCAGCGCGCGCTGGAAATTGTCGTCGGCCAGGCGATTTTCACCCATGTCCATATAGATCAGGCCACGCACGCTGTAGGCGTCAGCCAGATCCGGATCCGCCGCCACGGCCTGCTTGATTTCATCAAGCGCCACTTCCAGTTGGCCCTGGCCGAAATAGCCGACCGCCAATTGCAGACGAATACCGGCGCGTCGTTGCGCCTCGGTCTGGTCCGAACTGGTAGCCAACTCTTGTCGCGAACCTGTTTCGTTATTGGTGCCAACCGACTGATTCGCACAACCACTCAAACTACCCAACAAAGACAACGCGCCTGCCGCCAGCGCGATACGACGATTCCAAGATCCAAGCTTTAGACTGATTTTTTCTATCACTGAGACACCTCGATGATGCGGCCAAAATTCTTTCCGAACTTCTGCTGATATTCGGTCATTTTCTGCATGCGTTCCTGCACCCGCGTGCGATCCTGCACTTCACCTGCCAGCTGACCGCAAGCAGCGTCGATATCGTCGCCGCGCGTCTTGCGCACGGTGGTGACGATGCCGGCGTCCATCAATATCTGCGCGAATGCCTTGATGCGCGGATTCTTGGAACGTTTCAGGCCCGACTCAGGGAATGGGTTGAAAGGAATCAGGTTGAATTTGCATGGCACGGCCGGTCCGCCCGCCTGCCCCTGCACCAGGGCGATCAACTCACGCGCATGCGCATCGGTATCGTTGACGTCATCCAGCATGCAGTATTCAAAAGTAATGAAGTCGCGCGGCGCGAACTCCAGATAGCGCTTGCAGGCAGCCATCAGCTCGCGCAACGGGTATTTCTTGTTCAGCGGCACCAGGCCATCGCGCAAAGTGTCGTTCGAGGCATGCAGCGAAACCGCCATCGCCACCGCGCAGTCTTGCGACAGTTTATCGATCATCGGCACTACGCCGCTGGTCGACAAAGTCACGCGGCGGCGCGACAGGCCATACGCGTTATCGTCAAGCATCAGCTTGAGCGCAGTCACCGTCGGCTCGTAATTCAACAGCGGCTCACCCATGCCCATCATCACCACATTGGTGATCTGGCGCTCGCCCTTGTGACCTGGCTCGATGCCTTTCGACTTGCGCAATTCGAACTCAGCCATCCACAGTTGGCCGATGATCTCGCCAACGCTCAGGTTGCGGCTGAATCCTTGCTTGCCGGTGGAGCAGAAACGGCAGTTCACGGCACAGCCGGCTTGCGTCGAAATGCACAGCGTGCCACGGTTCTCTTCGGGGATGAACACGGTTTCCACCGCATTGCCCTGACCGACATCCAGCAGCCATTTGCGGGTGCCGTCGGTCGAGGTGTGATCGCTGATCACAGCTGGCGCGGCGATAAACGCACGGGTCGCCAACTTGTCGCGCAATGACTTCGCCAAATCGGTCATTGCGTCGAAATCGTGTGCGCCGAATTGATGAATCCAGCGCAGTAATTGTTTTGCTCTGAACGGCTTCTCACCCAACTCTCCGCAATACGCGGTAAGTTGTGCAGGATCCAGGTCCAGCAGGTTGATGAGAGCAGTCATGGCATTTCCAATTTAAAATAATTGCAAGGCAGAGTCCAAAGGCGGCATCAATGCCGCGAGTCCTCTGCCCCCAATTAATTAAGCAAAACGTTTGAAGCAACTACATAAGCTTGCAGAACAAGCGACAAACAAGTTTCAACTTAAAACAAAACAAAACAAAACAATTACAGCAGCAATTAAGCCTTCAGTGCTGGGAAGAAGTAAGCGATTTCAACTTTCGCTGTTTCTACTGCATCCGAACCGTGTACTGCGTTAGCATCGATCGAATCAGCGAAATCGGCGCGGATAGTGCCTTTTTCTGCCTTCTTAGGATCGGTAGCGCCCATCAGGTCGCGGTGCTTCAATACTGCGTTTTCGCCTTCCAGCGCTTGAATGATGACTGGGCCGGAGATCATGAAATCAACCAGGTCCTTGAAGAAAGGACGCTCACGGTGAACCGCGTAGAAACCTTCAGCTTCTTCACGGGACAGTTGCGTCATGCGTGCAGCAACGATTTTCAGGCCAGCGTTTTCAAAACGGGTATAAATTTGACCGATTACGTTTTTTGCGACTGCGTCCGGTTTGATAATCGACAGGGTGCGTTCAATTGCCATCTGAAAAACTCCAATGAAATGAAAGGGTTAAAATGCTTATTTAAATGACTGGTTAATAATTCAATCAACCTTTGATTTTAACACGAAACACCTATACAGAATTGTCAAAACTGGGGAAAACGCAAGAGTTAGATTGCATAGAACCACTTTGCCACTTTACTGTCTGATGAAGGAATGCCGTTAGATACCATTAGTAATGCTATGATCGCAATAGTTTAATAGTTTTGCAATTTTCAAAGGAGTCCTCTATGAATCAGAATCTGGAACAGACCTACTCCCCGGGCAGCACCGCGCTCAGCGCGCAGCACCGGGTGCTGCGCAATACCTATTGGCTGCTGGCGCTGTCCATGCTGCCGACCATTGCAGGCGCGTGGCTTGGCGTTCAGATGGACTTCAGCTTCTTCCGTAACAGCCCGCTGATTGGCTTCATCGGCTTCATGGTTGTGGCATTTGGTTTCTTTTACGCAATTGAAAAGACCAAGAACACGGGCTGGGGCGTCCTGCTGCTGCTCGGCTTCACCTTCTTCATGGGCTTGATGCTGTCACGCCTGATCGGCCATACGCTGGTCGGCTACTCCAATGGCGCAACGCTGATCATGATGGCGTTTGGCGGCACCGCCAGTGTTTTTGTTGTAATGGCAAGTATTGCAACCGTCAGCAAGCGCGATTTCTCGAGCATGGGCAAATGGCTGTTTGCCGGCGTCGTAGTACTGCTGCTGGCTTCGTTGGCCAATGTTTTCCTGCAGATTCCGGCCCTGTACTTGGCGGTATCAGTGATTGCAATTGCAATTTTCTCGGCTTACATCCTGTATGACGTGCAGCGCATCATCAACGGTGGCGAGACAAATTACATTTCGGCAACATTGAGCCTGTATCTCGACGTCTACAATATTTTCGTCAACCTGCTGTCGCTGCTGGGCATTTTCGGCGGCAACCGAAACTAAACCGCAGACACCAACGAAAAAGCCGACCTTCAGGTCGGCTTTTTTACAATCTACGTCCGCGATCAAGGCAGATCGAATACCGCAATCGACTCAACGTGCGCCGTATGCGGGAACATGTTGACAACGCCAGCCTGACTCAAGCGATAACCGCCGGCAATCAAGGCGCCGGCATCGCGCGCCAGGGTCGACGGATTACAAGACACATAAACGATCCTGGCCGGCATCAAAGAGCGATCCAGGGCCGCCAAGCCGACGATCGCATCGCATACCGCCGCTGCACCATCGCGCGGCGGATCGATCAGCATGCGATCAAACTTGCCCAGCGCAACCAGGTGTTCGGATGTCGCTTCGAACAGGTTGCGGCAATAAAAAGTGGTCTTTCCTGCCAAGCCGTTCACTCCGGCATTTTCGCCGGCACGGTCAATCAGCGCCTGACTGCCTTCGATCCCCACTACCTCGCGTGCCTGCGTCGCCAGCGGCAGCGTGAAATTGCCCAAGCCGCAAAACAGGTCGGCAACCCGATCGCCCGGCTGCACATCCAGCAGACGCAGCGCGCGCGCCACCAATACCCGATTGATCTGGTGATTAACCTGCGTGAAATCGGTCGGCTTGAACGGCATCCGGACACCGAATTCAGGCAAGGTGTAATACAACTCGGCTTGCTCGGGATAAAACGGATACGCCGTGTCCGGCCCGCCGGTCTGAAACCACCAGTTCACTTGATATTGATCGGCGAAAGCCTTCAGCTTGACTTCGTCATCAGCCGTCGGCGGCGCCATGATGCGCAGTACGAGTGCGGTAATCTTGCCCTGCGGACCCTCGCCGACCGCCAATTCGATCTGCGGAATATGTTCGATCAAACTCAGCGAGCCGATCAAATGCCGCAATGGCACCAGCATCGCCGATACGTTCGGCGGCAGGATCTCGCAGTTTTTCATGTCGGTGATGAACGAGGATTTGCGCTCATGAAAACCGACCAGCACGCCACCCTTTTTCGGCACATTGCGCACGGAAATACGTGCGCGATAGCGATAACCCCAGGTTGGCCCGTAAATCGGGCGCAACATGGTTTCGGCCTTGACCTTGCCGATATGCCATAAATTGTCTTCCAGCACCCGCTGCTTCACCGCGACCTGCGCCGTCGGTTCGAGATGCTGCATGGCGCAGCCACCGCAGATGCCGAAAACTGCGCAATGCGGTTTGACACGCAAGACCGATTCCGTATGCAAGGCGGTCATGGTCGCCGCTTCCCATTTCGGTTTCTTGCGATAAGACTGGAAACTGACCCGCTCGCCAGGCAAGGCGCCTTCGACAAAAATGACCTTGCCCTGAGTGCCATCCTCATTCTCCAGATGGCCGATCCCGCGCGCATCCATGTCGAGGGATTTGATATCGATAGTATCTTGTTGCATAGGAACTAAACGCAGTGATAACCGCCCGACATGCGCGGCGCGGAATTGGGTTGGAAAGAAAATAGCGTGAGATTATAGCGCCATGCGCGCCTGAAACAGCGCGGATCCGCTTTCAGAAGCGCCGAAATGGCGCTGGCGGCAAATTATTGCCGCATCGAGCGATTAAAGGAAAGAGTCCTTGCCGACGCCTTTTGCGCCCAGCAAGCGTTTGAGCTTGAGCAACGCTTCCTGCTGGATCTGCCGCACCCGCTCGCGCGTGACGCCAATCTCGGCGGCCAGCTCTTCCAGCGTCGACGGATCGTCATTATCCAGGCCGAAACGGCGCATGATCACGTTGCGCTGCTTGTCGGTCAGCTTTTCCAGCCAGACCCGCACCAGGATCGACATTTCCTGCTGCTCGGCACGGGAATCCGGGTTTTCTTCGGTTGCACTTGGCAGCAAATCCATCAGGCTGGCCAGCGGATCCTGATCCAAAGGCGCATCCAGAGACGCCGCATGTTCCGATAACGCCAGCACATCCTGCACATCTTCGACCGCGCGATCGACCAAGTGGGCGATATCTTCGGCGCTGGCATCCTTGCCGTCGTGATGCTGCGCTTCCAGGTGATATTTCGCGCGCAGGATCTGGTTCAACTCACGCACCATATGCACCGGCAGCCGCACGGTGCGCGCCTGGTTCATGATGGCGCGCTCGATGCTCTGGCGTATCCACCAGGTCGCATACGTCGAAAAACGGAAACCGCGCTCCGGCTCGAACTTGTCGATTGCCCGCATCAGGCCGAGATTGCCCTCCTCGATCAGATCGAGCAAGGCCACGCCACGGTTGATATAGTGCTTGGCGATCGAGACAACCAGCCGCAGGTTGTGCTCGATCATTTTCTGCCGCGCTTCGAAATTGCCTTGCTTGGCAAGCGTTGCGAAATGTACTTCCTCGGTCACGGACAACAACGGCCGGGTGCCGATCTGGTTCAGGTAGTGCTGCGTGGTGTCGGTCGACAGCTCCGCAGCCAATACCTTCTTAAGCTCTTCGACGCCATCGACGACAACGACCACCCCGTCGACGACAACCTCATCCTCGTCGGCATCGGGTTCTGCGCCGGCAGCATCAACATCGTCCTCGTCACGCATATCGTCGGAAAGATTTTCCGAGGAGACGTCATGCTGTTCGTCCTGATGAGCTATCGGCCGTTTTGTCATTTATCGACTAGGTAAGAATTTTGATGGATCGACAGGTTTGCCTTGTTGACGAATTTCGAAGTGCAATTTGACCGCATCGCTATCCGAATTTCCCATTTCGGCAATTTTCTGGCCCTTGCTGACCGTCTGGCCCTCTTTCACCAATATGGTCTTATTATGCGCGTAAGCGGACAACAAGCTACTGGTATGTTTAATGATAACCAAATTGCCATATCCGCGAATACCGCTACCTGCATACATCACCTTGCCGCCTGCTGCCGCAACTACCGGCTGGCCTGCCTTGCCGGGAATATCGATGCCCTTCTTGCCCGCATCGAAACCACCGAGCGGCTTGCCTTCGGCAGGCCACATCCAGTCAACCCGACCTTCGTCATCACCGGCGGAACTCGATGCCGCTGCGCCGGCAGCAATCGTTGCGGCTGGCGCCACGACCGCTGGCGTCGCCGGCGTGGCTGCTTTCGGCACATCCACCGACGGCGCTGCGTCCGGCTTCTGCAGTTCGGCCAGCGCGCTGTCCGAATAAGGGCGCTTGTCGCCACGCGGCCCGCTCTTGTTACCGCCGTTGGCTGGCATCGCCGATGGCGCAGAGCTCAGCGAACGTACTTCAACGCCCGAGCCGGTTGCTACATTGCCGATCTGCGCACCGCCGGCAGGCGCCGAGCCAGCATCGGGCGGCGCTACCCGCAACACTTGGTCAACTTTGATATCGTTGGCATTTTCCAGCTTGTTCCAGGCCACGATATCCCGATAGCTTTGCCCGAATTCCAATGCGATCCGATATAAGGTATCGCCTTTCTTCACGGTGTAATAACCACGTCCTTCAGGCGCCTTTGGCGTCTCCGATGCTGTGCCAGGAGTGGCGGTGCCGGCGCCCGGCCGACGGTCAACGACCGGAGCGGGGGTACGCGGAGTGGTACATGCGGCAAGCGTACCGACCAACACTCCCAGAACTATAAAGCGAGTTTTCTTCATTCTCATTACATTTAGTATGTGCGACGTTGTCGCTGATTATTCGTCAATTGATCTTGCCCAACCCAACATCGTTCAGACCGTCCCGGCACGCAACGGCACAAAATGACAGTCTTCCAGTGTGGTGCTGGTCCAATCAAATTTACTTGTCCGCTGGATGAGCTGCAGTACTTGATGACGGGAACCGACCGGCGCCACCAGGCGGCCGCCGATCGTCATTTGATCCAATAGCGCTTGCGGCACTTCGAGGCCGGCCGCAGCCAGGATGATACCGTCGAAAGGTGCTGCTTGCGGCAGCCCAAGCATACCATCTCCGTAGTGCAAACGGATGTTGGCTATGCGTAGCGGACGTAAGTTGCTTCTCGCAAGTTCATGCAACGGCTTGATGCGTTCGATGGAATAAACTTCTTTGGCCACCTGGGACAGTACGGCCGCCTGGTAGCCGCAACCGGTCCCGATTTCCAGCACCCGGTTCAATACGCCGCCCTGGGAGTTGGCGCGCATGATTTCGATCATGCGCGCCACGATGTAGGGCTGCGAAATGGTCTGATGATGGCCAATCGGCAAAGACGCATCGATGTACGCCTGGCTCGACAAGCCAGGCTCCATGAACATATGCCGCGGCACGTTTTCCATCGCTGCCAGCACTTTGGTATCGGTCACGCCCTGTTTGGCGACGCGCGCCACCATGGCTTTGCGCACGCCATCGGAGATCATCGAACTGGAGCGATCAACGTGACTGGCGGTCTCGCTCGGACGCGCCATCGGCTTACTGACGGTGGGCGCCGCTTTCGGCGGCAGCACTGACGGCGCCGCAACGCCACGTGGCGTATTACGGGAATTTTCCCAGGCAACGTTCTTGGTCGCGGTCTGCGGCGTCGCCACGCTGCGGTTGCTGCGGTCGGCGGCAGGCTTCTTGTCGACCACCGAAGACAACTGCAATGGAAAACGCTTAACCTTGTCGGTCATGACAAGTCTTTCCGCAGCGCAGCCATTTGCGCCGCGTGCGTCAAATCGATTTGCAAAGGCGTGATCGACACATGCCCGTTTGCGGTCGCATGAAAATCGGTGCCGTCGCCGGCATCGCGGGCGGCGCCCGGCGGCCCAATCCAGTAGATGTCGCGGCCATGCGGGTCCTTGTCCCGAATGACGGGTTCCGATTCATGCCGCTTGCCCAGGCGTGTTGCCAGGGCCGGTTTCAGGCGTTCATATGGCAGATTCGGAATATTCACGTTCAACAGATAAGGCTGCGGCAAATGATTGAAGCCGCGCTCAACGATGTCGCGCGCAACCTGGGCCGCGCTTTCCAGCTCATCCCAGCCCTTATGCAACTGGGAGAACGCGATAGCCGGAATCCCGAACAGAAAACCCTCCGTCGCCGCCGCAACGGTGCCCGAATACAGCGTGTCGTCGCCCATGTTCTGTCCCTGGTTGATTCCCGAGACAATCAGATCAGGACGGAAATTGAGCAAGCCGGTCAATGCGATATGCACGCAGTCGGATGGCGTGCCATTCACAAAATAGAAGCCATTCTCTGCCCGCTGCACAGCTAAAGGCCGGTCCAGGGTCAGGGAATTCGAAGAGCCGGAGCGATTGCTGTCAGGCGCCACAACAACGATTTCTGCAATTGGGGTAAGGGCATTCGCCAGGGCGATAATGCCGGGCGCCAAATAACCATCGTCGTTGCTGATCAAAATTTTCATATTTGGATTTTACCTGAAGCAATGTTATCGATTTACGCAGATTCCTGAATTTTAACGAAGCAAGTCTGGCAATGGCAAAACTGCAGGCAAGAAAGCCCAAAATACACGGCTCCTCAGGCACAAGGAAGATTATCCGACGAATCGGTTGCCTGTCAGCCACGGCTTGCACAGAATTGTAAAATTATGTTGCGGTGCCGCAAAAACTTTCCAAGCTTAGACCAAAACCGGGTATTGTTAGCGGTAGTTAGCGCTATCAGTTCAAGTTTCAAACAGGCATGACACCCCTGCTGCACGACCGTCATCATCACATTATGCATGTCACTTGTCGTCAGATTATCAAGGAGTCACCATGAAAACTCATCGCGTTCGTACCACCGCCGCTAATAACACTGCCCATCCGCTGAATGCCTGGACCGACCTGATGTTCAAAGCCGGGGAAATGATGACCGCATCGGCCCAGGTCATCGGCCACCGCACCGCCCGTATGGCAATGGCCGGCCCGGCGCCGAGCCAGCGTGACCAGCATGAATTCGATCTGATGAGCCGTGAAAAAATCGAGGCAGTGGCGGAATCCGCGCATGCAATGGCGATCCGCATGCTCGGCCTGCATCAGGAAGTTGCCGTAATGGCCATTCAGCACATGCTGAGCGGTACGGCGAACCTGATATCAGTCGCCGGCAGCAGCAGCCTGCATCAATCCGGGCGCCGCCAAAGCAAGCTGGCGCACGATACCCTGCTCAACTCCGCCGAAGCGGTGTCGCAATTCAACGCATCGCTGGCGGATGTCGCCGAAACCGGGCTGCAGCCGATCCACGCACGGGCAACGGCGAACGCCAAACGGCTCACAAAATTGTAAATCCGGCTTTCCGTCACCTCTGCACAGAGGCACCGTCCAACTGCCTGGACCAGGCAGCCGGCGTCGTCCCCTGCAGGTGAATCTGCTCGATTGATGTCAGCGCTTGTCGACTGCACAGGGAAACGGCAAAATCGGGCAACGCGCAAGCCTGCGCGTGCCATTGCGGCCCGGATTCTTGTCGCACGTTTCCAATCACCAGCTCCGGCGGCACTGCCTGATCACCGGCATGCGACGTCAGCTTGTACAGTGCTTCCTTGTCGCTCCACAAACCATAGAATGCGGCGACCTTGTCCGCTTGCGGACGGCTGGATAACCAGCGGCTTTCAGCGTCGGAAAAAGCCTCCCTGCCAACAGCATCGACATTCCGGCTTGCATCGAGCGCTTCAATATCCAGTCCCAGCGGCGTATCGAGGCTGGTGGCGCAAGCGACCCGGCCGCGGCTGTGCGAAAGACTGAACGAGAATTCGCGCTCAGCGAGCAATGGGAGCGCGGCTGGAAATTGCAGCAATGGCGCCAGGCCCGGGCTCTCGACGATGTCAATCGCGTCAAAATCGATACCCGCCGTCCGTGATGCGACGAATCGTAATAGAACTCGACCTAGCAGGAATTCCCGCTGCCGGACCTTGCGCACAAAGCGCTGATAGCGCGACATTTCTGCGTCGCTCAAGCAAGCGGTCAAAGCTGCCGCATCGGCGTCCGATACGGCATTGGCATCGACCAGCCAGAGCACCGCGGAGCGCATAGGCCGGTTACTCCACCCGCTTGAAGATCAGCGACGTATTAATTCCGCCGAACGCAAAATTGTTCGACATGAAATACTCGCATTGCAACTCCCGGCCCTGATCGACGATGTAATCCATCTCGGCGCACAGCGGATCAAGCTGCGTCAGATTGATGGTTGGTGCAAACCAGCCGGAACGCATCATTTCGATACTGGCCCAGGCTTCCAATGCGCCGCAAGCGCCAAGCGTGTGGCCGGTGTAGCTCTTCAGTGAACTGATCGGCGTCTGCTGGCCGAAGACTGCGGCGGTTGCGTGGGATTCGGCAATATCGCCCTGCTCCGTGCCGGTGCCGTGAGCATTGATATAACCGATAGCCGACGCCGGCAGCGCTGCATCGGCGAGCGCCAGTGTCATCGCGCCCTGCATCGTGTCCGCATTCGGATGGGTGACGTGGCAACCGTCGCTATTGGTGCCAAAGCCGACGATTTCAGCGTAAATTCTGGCGCCGCGGGCGCGCGCATGCTCGAAGTCTTCCAGGATCAGCGTTCCCGCCCCTTCACCGATAACCAGGCCGTCACGGCTGCGGTCAAACGGGCTTGGCGTCATGGCCGGCGCGTCGTTGCGCACGCTGGTCGCAAACAAGGTATCGAACACCGCCGCCTCGGTCGCGCACAACTCCTCGGCGCCGCCCGCAATCATGACCCGTTGCCGGCCGCTGCGAATCGCTTCGTAGGCGTAGCCAATGCCCTGGCTGCCTGAGGTGCAGGCGCTGGACGTCGTGATGACGCGGCCGGTAATGCCGAAGAACACGCCGATGTTGACCGGCGCGGTATGCGCCATCATCTTGATGTAGGTGGTGGCATTGATGCCGCGCGTGCTGCGCTCCTCCATCATGCGGCCGAAGTCGCCGATCGCCGATGGCGTTCCTGCGGACGAGCCATAGGCGATGCCGCAGAGGCCGCTTTTCAACAGCGGATCATCGATCAAGCCGGCGTCGATCAATGCCAGTTCGCTGGCGCGGGTCGCCATCAGGGCAACCCGGCCCATGCTGCGGGTGGTCTTGCGGTTGTAGCGATCCGACAGCGTGAACTCGGCGGCGGGCGCACCCAACTGCGTATTCAAGCCATCGTAATCCGACCACTCATGCATGCGCACTACGGCGTTGCGATAACTGCCAAGGTGCGCGCGGATGCTGGTCCAGTCGTTGCCGATGGGGCTGATGCCGGCCATGCCGGTCACCGCAACTCGACGCTCCGTCATAACCCGGGTCATGCCATGCCTCCGTTGACCGAGATAACCTGGCGCGTGATGTACGCGGCATCGGCATGCATCAGGAAGGCCACGGTAGCCGCCACTTCGTCCGGCTTGCCGACCCGGCGCGCCGGTATCAGCTTGAGCGCTTCGTCCAGCGGAACATCGTCGATCATGTCGGTCTCTATCAAACCGGGGGCAACGCAATTAACGGTGATGTTCCGCTTCGCCAGTTCGATTGCCAGCGCCTTGGTGGCGCCGATAATGCCTGCCTTGGCAGCACTGTAATTGACCTGGCCGCGATTGCCGATCAGGCCCGACACCGATGCCATGGTCACGATACGCCCCGGCGCCCGGCGCTGCACCATCGGCATCACCAGCGGATTGAGCACATTGTAGAACCCGTCCAGATTGGTCTTGAGTACAAGATCCCAATCCTCACCCGGCATGGCCGGAAAAGCGTTATCGCGCGCCACGCCGGCATTGCACACCACGCCGTAGTAACAGCCGCGCTGCTCGACATCGGCCAGCAGCACATCTGCGGTTGCCTGGCGCTGACCGATATCAAATTGCAATACCCGCGCCTGCGCGCCAAGATCGCGCACTGCCTGCGCCACGGCATCTGCCGCAGCGCGTTCCTGGTGGCAATGCAAGACGATGTCATAGCCGTCGCGCGCCAACCGCAGCGCGATGGCTTTGCCGATGCCGCGGCTGGAACCTGTCACCAGGACAGTTTTCCTTGCCACTGCGGCCGTGCTTTCGACAGTGTTTTCGGCAGTATTCAATTGCAAGGTCATTCAGTACTTCCCTCAAGAAAACCAGCCGCATCGGTCGGCTGAAATACGGTAATAGTCGCGCAAGCCAACTGTCGCTGCGCGTGATGAATCTGGCATTCGAAGGATCCGATGCCGTTGTCGGCCTGCAGGATCTTTTGCACCTGCACCCGCAATACGCTGCCGATCGGGAAGCAAGGGACGGCCGCTTCGTAGCGCCGCGTGCCAAGCAGGAAGCCGATTTTAACCGGCTCGCCGCGCAGGCGAGCCGCATAGCCCGCGTACGCGGCAATTGCCTGCGCCATGTATTCGACGCCGACCCAGCTGCCAACGCCATCTGCATTGGCAAACAGGCTGTCCGGCCGAATCAGCACCTCCGCACACAGATCCTCGGCGCCGACTTCAAGCACCCGATCCAGCAACACCATGGTGCCGGAATGCGGCAGCAGATCGCGAATAGCCGGCAGCGTATCTAAACTTGTCTGCATCATTCCCGCCCCAGCACCAAAGTCGCATTGGCGCCGCCAAATGCGAACGAATTGCTTAACGCCCAGCGCAAAGGATGCCCTAAGCTGTCGCCGGCAGCAATCAGGTTCAGGTCAGGCAAGCCAGGATCGCGGACGCCGTCCCATAAATGTGGCGGCAGGCGGCCTACCGGGTTACTGTCCTGCATCGCCAGCCAGCACAAGCCGGCTTCCACT
Organism: Collimonas sp. NPDC087041; assembly: GCF_044745265.1. Taxonomy (NCBI): domain Bacteria; kingdom Pseudomonadati; phylum Pseudomonadota; class Betaproteobacteria; order Burkholderiales; family Oxalobacteraceae; genus Collimonas; species Collimonas sp. NPDC087041. The sequence continues at coordinate 528,640 of NZ_JBIUZX010000001.1, read as the reverse complement.
GCGCCAGCGGCCCCCAGCGCATGGCCGGTAAATGGTTTGGTCGAACTGAGCGCAGTTTGCGCGCCGAACAGCTCGGCAATGACGCGGCCTTCCATCGCATCGTTTTGCACGGTCGCGGTACCATGCAAATTGATGTACTCCACCTGTTTGGCGCTAATCCCGGCACGTGACAATGCTTGTTCAATGGCGCTGCGCGCGCCACCTCCCGCTGGATCAGGGGCGGAAATATGGTAACCATCGGAGGATTCTCCCCAGCCGCGCAAGCTCACGGTCGAGGCTTCATTGCTCATCAAGAACAAGGCTGCGCCCTCGCCGATATTGATGCCGTTGCGATTGGCGCTAAATGGATTGCAGCGCGCAGCACTGACCGATTCCAGCGCCGCAAAACCGGCCACGGTAAAGCTGCACAAGGAATCAACTCCGCCGGTCAGCACGGCGTCGCATGCGCCCATTCTTATAAGGCGCGCCGCGCTGGCGATGGCCTTGCTGCTGGACGCACAGGCGCTGGAATGTACATAGGCTGGGCCGGTAATACCCAGCACGGCTGCCAGCGTCGCTGCTGGCGATCCCATCTCTTGTTGCCCATAGCTGAATTCGGCAGGAAACCGGCCATGCGCGGAACGATGCCGAAATGCTGCTTCGCTTTGCGCGATGCCGGAGGTGCTGGTGCCAAGCACGACTGCCACCCGATCCGCGCCAAAGCGTTCTAACGCGGCATCGACTTGCGGGCGAATTTGCGCCAGCGCCGCCAACGCAAGTTGATTGTTGCGGCTGCGCTGCTGCGGCGGCAAGGCATCGACGCCGGGCAAGATGGCGTCTACGCAACCCAAGGCCAGCTCCCGGCCAGCCGAATAGCGTGCCGTTGCGGCGACGCCGCTGTCACCGTCGAACAGGCGTCGGCTGATCTCGGCGTGGTTGTCGCCGAGCGGGCAAATCATGCCGAGGTGGTTAAGATAAAGCATGGTTATGGCGCAGTGGTTGGTTCGGCAACATCATCGCTGACCGATTCAATCGTCAAATGATAGTGATAACGCAGATTAGTCAGCTCAATCTTGCCACCCCAAGGTAATGCCGTACTGTAATCGATCACCATCACAGGTTCACCTTGCAGCGACAGCGTGCGCCGCAAACCCTGCTGCCGGATTTCCCAGCCAGCCGGCAGCGCCTGCCGAATGGCATCCACCGGCCACAAGGTCAATTGCGTGTCTTCCAGCACGTCTTCGGCACGCACCTGCGACGGCAGCATAGGATGCCGCCAGGATTGCAGCGTAACGCCATCATAGTGCAAGGTCAGCACGCGCTGGCCGAAAGCCAGCCCGACCATATTGAATTGCTGCGGATCGATTTCCAGCGCTGCATCCAGTTGATCGGTGCGACCGTTGCGCTCGACCGTCAGGTGCTGTTGCAGGCTGACGCTGGAACCCAATGTTGCCGGCGCCAGTTTCAAGCCCAGGCGTGCTGGCGGTGGCGCCGGCGGCGCAGCAGCGCAGCCGGCCAGCGCCAGCGCGGCCAACAACGTGACAAGACGACGGTGGGCCGCTCGACCTAGCTGCATATTTCCTCCAGCGTCGCCAGGCGCCGCTTGCTTTCCCTGACATAGGGATTGCTTTCGTCCCAGGCGTATCCAGCCAGGATCGCCGCAATCATGCGCCGCACTTCCGGTTGCTGGCGCTCATAGAAAATCACCTTCTGGAAACCGCCCGAGTACCAGGATTCGACAAAGGTACGGAAAGCATCCACACCCTTTTTCAACGGCGTCGCATACTCGCTCTGCCAATCGACTTCTTCGCCGGCAAACTGGCGCTTCAACGCCGCAGCAGCCAGGCTGGCGGATTTGACCGCGATCGTGACGCCGGAAGAAAACACCGGATCGAGGAATTCACCGGCGTTACCGAGCAAGGCATAGCCTTTGCCCCAGAGCGACTTGACGTTGGCCGAATAACCGACGATCTGCCGCGCCGGCGTATCCCAGCGCGCATTTTTCAACAGTTCGCGCGAAGCTGGGTCCTGCATCACCAGCGTCTGCAGACGCTCGGTCTCGCTACCCTTGAACTGCTCCAGGAAAGCCGTTTCCGCCACCACGCCGATTGAGCAACGGCCGCCGGCAAATGGAATCAGCCAGTACCAGACATCGCAATGTTCAGGATGCACGGTGATGCGTATCTTGTTGCGATCGAAACCGGCTGCAGTAATGCCGTCCTCGATATGGGTAAAGATGGCGCCGCGTACCGGGAAATTCGATGGCGTTTCCAATTGCAGCAGGCGCGGCAGGACACGGCCAAAGCCGCTGGCATCGAGCACGAAACCGGCTTCCACCACGTATTCCGTACCGTCTTCACGGCGCACAGTAACGCGTGGTTTGGCACCGTCCTGATCGAACGCCGTCACCACGTGACGGTACCGCACTTCCGCACCCTGGCGCGCGGCTTCATTCGCCAGTACGTGGTCGAAATGGGCGCGCTGCACCTGGTAGGTGGTGCCCCAGCCAGCCGAGTGCTTGTCGCGGAAATCGAAATCGGTATAACTATCGCCGCGGACAAAGGCGGCGCCGTTCTTGAACTGAAACCCGGCTTCGACCACCGCTTGCAGCATGCCAGCTTCCTGCAAGTATTCCATGCTCTGCGGCAGCAGGCTCTCGCCGATGCTAAAGCGTGGAAACTGTTCACGTTCCAGCACCAAGACCTGCCGGCCTTGCTTCAACAACAACGCTGCAGCTACCGATCCGGCCGGTCCAGCGCCGATCACCAGTACATCGCACTGCTCAACTTGTAATTGCATCTTCATCTTCCTGTTGTGAATCCTGGCTAAAACACGGCGCGATCATCCAGACAACCGCAATCCCGATCAACATCGTCAATCCAAATGCATGTAATGGCGGCGTGCCGGACAAGGCCAGCAAACCAAACGACAGCAAGGCGCTCGCTGCCGATAGACCAACGGTCAGCCAGGCAAAGCGCTCACGTTGCATCCCTTGCTCCTGCAGGAAAATCCCGTAGTCGACACCCAGGCCGAGGACCAGCATCAAGGCCAGCACATGGAACAACTGCAGCGGCTGGCCGTTCCAGCCGAGCAGCGCCAGTATCGCCAACGTAGCCAGGGCCGGCGACGCCAGCACACGCCAGGCCGCCAGGCGATAGCGCATGAACAGCAGCAGGTAAATCGCGGCATACGCGCACAGCAGCACCCAGCCCATGTATTGCCGGTAATCTCCCAATACAGAAGATATTTCGCTAACCTTGTCGACCCACTGCACGCCATCCAATTGGTTGGCGGCCTGTTTCAGAATCGGCAGATCGGCATAATTATTGACACCGCGCAGGGCCACAATGCTGGCATATACATTGCCCTGCGCACCCGTCACCTGGCCCAGCCATAGATGACGCGAAGGCTCGCTGGCGGTACTTTTCAAAAACTCGGCCGGGGTCAGTTCATGCCCTGCACTACCGCCGGCCAGTGCGCGATTGCGCATTTGCGTTACCCAAGCGGCATCTTCGCTCAGCTGCGCGGCCAGCATCTTCAGCGGCCCGTCGTCGCCCAACAATGCCTGGCTGACCAGCGCGCGGTTGGCATTTTGCGCCTGCAGCGATGGCGTCCAGTTAGACATCGCCTGATAACCGCTAATAATGTGCCGTGCCACCAGCGGCTCCAGTTTCAGCTTCAATGCTTCCTCGCGCTGCAATACCTGCTCCGCGCTGGCGCCGCGCACCAGATAGAACTGCACCGGGGTCGGCGCGTCGAGCAACTTGCCGAGCTTGATCTGCTCCGCGAGCAACTCTTTCGGCGGCGTTTGCAACGAACGGATATCGTCATTGACCTGCAAGCGCGCAATCCCGATCGATGCGAAGGCGGCAAACAATACCGCCGCCAGTAGGCTGGCGCGATTCCAACCTAGCAACGGCCAATGCCGCCGCGTACGACCGATCCAACCGGCAAAGCTGGAGCTTTTCAGCGTCGCCGGTTTGAGCAGCGCCGGAAACCAGAAAATCACTGTCAACCAGGCGAACACCAGACCGAGCACCGAAAACAGCGCCATTTGCCGCAATCCGGGAAACGGCGTCAGCGCCAGCCCAATGTAACCAATCACCGCCGCTGCCAACGTCAGCGTCAGGCCAGGCATCAGGCGTCGCAGCAATTGCGGCGAACCGAGCGACTGGTCGGCCGCCACCCGGCTACACAGGAAATAAATGCCATAGTCCTGCGCTACACCGATCAAGCTGGCGCCAAACACCAGCGTCAGCAGGTGTACTTGGCCAAAGATCATCCAACACAATGAAAACGCCGCCAGGCAACCGACCCCGATCGACAACACGATCATGCCGATCGGCCGCAGCGAGCGGAACGTCAGCCACATCAGCAACACGATGCCCAGTAACGAGCCGATGCCGATGGTCGACATCTCGCGGCTGGCCTGCGCGCTGCCAGCGCCGGCATGCAGCACCACGCCGGCACGGATCAATTCAACCGTCGGCACCGTATGGCGAGCCGCCGTAGCGGCCTGCTCCAACAACGGCAACAGCGCCTGCTGGGTCGCCATCGAGAAGGCCGGCTGGCGCAGGTTCAGCAGCAATACTATGTAAGGACGTCCCTTCTCCTCGACAAACAAATAGCCATCGCGCGGGCGTACCGGCGTTTCCTGCGCACGCGCCTGCACCCAGCCGCTGAACAGGCCGAATGGATCATCCTGCCATGCTCCCAGCTTGGGACCGGAGAATGGGCTATACAACTGCTGCAATGCGCTGTCGGCCCAATACTTGGCTGGCTGTTCGCGCAGGGCCTGTTGCTGCGCCGGAGTCAGCAAGCCGAGACGCATCTGCTGCGCCGGCGCCAGCCAGTCCTGCTGGCTTTGCGCACTCAGCTTGACGCTGCTTTGTAATAGCTCGGGATGTTTGGCCAGTACCGCGCTGTAACTGTCTGCAGCAGCTCGGGCTTGATCCCAATCGGCGGCGCCGACCATGACGATCAGGCGCTGCTGGGCGGCGTCGACCATATGCGTGAACGCCTGTTGCAAAACAGGATCACGCTGTTCGACCGGCAACAGGGCCAGGATGTCGGTATCCGGCACCACGCCCTTGACCAGCCACAGGTAGCCGTTGTGCGCCAGCAGCAAGCCGACCACCAGCGCCCAGACCAGCGCCATGCGCTTAGGCCAGGCGAATTTACTCAAGCGCAGCCCCTTCTTCAGCCGTCATCGCGGTCGGACCGCTTTGCAGGCCGGAGAACGTAATTTCAGTGTGATCGCCGCTGGCCTCGTCGATGGTGACGGTTTTGACATAGGCGCCGCCAGTCAGCGCCAGCGTGCCGATGGCCTTGGCCAACGCCGGCTCACGCGCCTTCAGCGCCACCTTCCAGCTATTGCCTTGCACGCTGCCATCCAGCTCAAACAGTTTGTCCAGTTGGCTCAGATCTCCGGCAAGCAACGAAAACAACACGCCGTTAATCATGCGCACCACCGGCTCCTGCTTGGCGTCCATGCGCATCGCGATGCGGTCGCCCTGCATCTGCACAATTTCATCGCGCTTCAGACGTAGCGTGTTCGGGAAAGGCTGCAAAGTACGCCACAACACGCCCTTGCCGCTGACCACGCAAAAGCGGCCATTGGAAAGCAATGGCTTCTTGATGCCGACCAGTTGCTTGCTCTGGTCAAAGCGGCCGCAAAGTATCGGCGGCCGGGCCAGCATGGCCTGGATCTTGTCGACCGGCGCTGCGGCGTGCGCCGGCAAGCCCGCGCACGCCAGCAGAGCGATCACTGGCAGGCTGCGAACGGCCCTGATCATGTTGATTAAACGCTTCATGTTTCAACGATTCCCAATTTTTGAAAGAGCACAGGCGGCGAAGCAAAGCACATTTCGCGCGTCGCCATATCCACCGCTACTTGCGTGGTGGTGCCGCGCGTCAGCCGCTGGCCACTGTGGATATCGGTGATGACATATTCGATCTTCAGGCGATTTTCCCATTCGATGATGTCGGCGCGTACTTTGATGTGCTGGCCGAAAGTCGCCGGATGCGCATAGCGCAGATGCAGGTCGATTACCGGCCAGCTGTAACCGGATTCCTGCATTTGCGGATAGTTGTAATTGATCGATTCCAGCAATGCGCAACGCGCCACTTCCAGATACTTGACGTAATTGCCGTGCCAGACGATTTCCATCGGATCGAGATCGTAGAACTGAATCTGCAGTTCGACTTCTGCCGACCAGCGGCTGCGCGGTTTGTCTTTTAGCGTGCTCATGGCGTTACGCGTACAACTGCCAATGTTTCAGGCGGATACGCTCCAGCAGCAAGCGCAAATCCGGCTCCAGCATGCGGTCTTCCTGTATCACGGCAATATCGGCGCCCAACTGCCCCATCATGTCTTGCAGATTCTGTTGCGGCTGTGCCGCGCCATCCACGCGGGAACGCAGCCATACGCCTTGGCGCACGCTGACCAGCAGCGCGGCAACCACCTGCTCGGTCAACTGCAATACCCGCATGCAGTCGCGAGCGGCAATCGTGCCCATGCTGACCTTGTCCTGGTTATGGCATTCAGTGGAGCGCGAGAAAACCGATGCCGGCATGGTCTGCTTGAGCGCTTCGGCGGTCCAGGCCGAAGCGCTGATCTGCAAGGCCTTCAAACCGTGGTTGATGCTGGCGCGCGGCCCTTCGGCGCCGGACAGGTTGGCTGGCAGACCATGGTTGTAGCGGCTATCGACCAGCAAGGCCATTTGCCGATCCAGCAGATCGGCGACGTTGGCGACCGCGTTTTTCATGCTGTCCATCGCAAACGCAATGTGACCGCCATAAAAATGGCCACCGTGCAGCACGCGTTCGTTTTCAGCATCGATGATCGGATTATCGTTGGCGCTGTTCAATTCGTTTTCAATCAACTGGCGCATCCAAGGCAATGCATCGGCCAGCACGCCGATCACGTGTGGCGCGCAACGGATCGAATAGCGGTCTTGCAGGCGCTTCTGGTTACGTGGTGCATCGTCGACCGGCAAATCCTGGCGCAGCCAGGCCGCGACCTGTTGCTGACCGCCATGCGGCTTGACGGAGAACAGCGTAGCGTCAAAGTGATGGGCATTGCCATCCAGCGCGAAACTGGCCATCGCCGTGATCCTGGTTGCGATCTGCACCAGATACTCAGCCCGATCATAGGCCAGGCAGGCCAACGCCGTCATCACCGCGGTGCCGTTCATGATCGCCAGACCTTCCTTCGGCCGCAGGCGCAGCGGCGTAATGCCGGCTGCGGCCAGGGCCGCGGCAGCCGGCACCTTGATGCCGTCGCGCCAGACTTCGCGCTCGCCGCACAGTACCGCCGCGAGATAGGACAGCGGCGTCAGGTCGCCGCTGGCGCCGACCGATCCTTCGGATGGAATCAGCGGCAGCAAATCTTCTTTCAACAAACGCGCGATTTGTTCCAGCAGGCCGACGCTGACGCCTGAATAGCCTTTGCTCAGCGAAGCTAGCCGGGTTGCCATGATGGCGCGCGCCTGCGCCGGACTGAACAATTCGCCGAGGCCGCAGCCGTGGTAAGTGTACAAATGATGCGGCAGCTCGGCGATGAGTTCCGGCGGCACGGTCACAGTGCAGGAATCGCCGTAACCGGTGGTCACACCATAGATGGTGCCGTCTTCGCGCAACAGGCGGTCGAGGAAATCGGCGCCGCGGGTAATCGCAGCGCGGAAAGTCGGTTCTTCGGACAGCTGGACCTGTGCGGCGCCGGATGCGATATCGACAATATCTTCAATCGTCAGCCGGCCCTGGTCAAAACAGACGGCGCGGCGGCGGTCAGTTGCGACAGGCGCAGTCACAGACGGGTCTTTCAATTCAGCGAGATGCATCTTGGTATCCAGATAAATGCCAGAAATCATAAAAATTGAACCATTGCAGCGGGGCCTTCAGGCAAAAGTGCTCCAGCCTCGCCGCATAAGCAGCAGCCAGTTCATCAAGGATCTGATCGCGGTTCTTGCGCGGCAGTTGGACCATTTCACGGAACAATTCGAAATGGCATTCGGAGCGGCCGTTCTTGGTCAGCGAAAACAACAGATAGACCGGGCATTGCAGCAAGCTGGCCAACACATACGGCCCCACCGGAAAGGCAGCGGTTTCACCGAGGAAGGAAGCGTGCGCCACGCGCGGCGATGGCGACACCGGAATCCGGTCGCCGGCAATGGCGACGAATTCGCCACGGCTGACTTTCTCCGCCAATATCATCGCGGTGGCCGGCGTCATCTCGGTCACCTGCATCAGATTCAGCTGGCTTTGCGGGTCAAGCTGCGCCAGCAGGCGGTTGAAGGCCTGGGCATGCTTGGTGTGCACCAGTACGGTAATACGCAGCGCGCTGCGCTGGCGCGACAGCACGCGGCACAACTCAAGATTGCCCAGATGCGCGCAAATCAGCAATCCGCCGCGCTGCGCCTCGATGTTCTCAATCATCTGTTCACGACCGTACGAGATCACCTCAGTAGTCTTGAACAGTCCGCCCCACAGCAGCATTTTGTCGAGAATATTTTCTGCAAACGCGCCGAAGTGCTGGAACACGCCAGGCAAACCCGACCGTATGCGGTTGTTGCTGGCTGCCTCCGGATCGTAGGCCCGCAGCCGTCGCAGATACTCTTGCGAGGCCTGCCGCGCCGCCGGCTTGCTCAGTAAATACCAGCCGAGCACGGGATACAAGGCGAGACGAAACGGCCAGCGCCCTGCGATCCGGTAAATCCAGAACAACAGTCGCATGCCGAGCACAAAGCTGGCTTCGTTGATCTGCGCCCAATGAGGTTTCGCTGTGCTCAACGCGCGCCCCATGGCGCCGACAAGCGGCGACCGAGCAGGCGCGGCGCGCGCCACAGCATGCCGAAAAACAAGGTCGCATGCAGGCGCGATATCAGTAAATTATCGAGACCGGCGCGGAAATGCGAGATGCCGTCCGTCGGATACGCAACCCTGGTCGGCAGATTAACGATGGCGACACCGTCCCAATACAGCCGCACCAGCACTTCGATATCGAAATTCATGCGCTCGCCGAGCTTGGTCCGCTGCGCCAGACGCACCAGCGAAGGCAACGGATAGACCCGGAATCCGCACATGGAATCCTTGATATCGAGCGACAAGGTATTGATCCAGACCCAGACATGCGTCAGATAACGCGCATACAGCCGCACTGACGGCACGCTGTCATCATATTGCGGGCAGCCGGCGATCAGGCTATCCGGCTTGGCGGCGGCCTGTTGCAGGAAGCGAGGAATGTCATCGGTACAATGCTGGCCGTCGGCATCGATCTGCAGCGCATGGGTATAGCCGGCCGTAGCAGCATGCTGGATGCCGGTCAGCACCGCCCCGCCTTTGCCGCGGTTGACGGCATGCCGCAACAAGGTTACCCGGTCAGGATTCGCAGCCGCCAGCGCGTCGAGCACGGCAGCGCAAGAAGCCGAGCTGGCGTCGTCGACCAACACACACGGCAAATCACGGGCCAGGACTGCTGCGACGACGGCGCCGATCGCATGCTCGTGGTTGTAGACCGGAATCACGGCACATGGCCTGAAAGCGGCGGGCAACTGGTTTGCCATGGGTTCAGGCTGGTACATCGGTGACTCCAAATGTGATACGGCCACTGGCATGCTGGCCTGCGGCTGATGTAATGCGAAATCCCAGACAGCTTTTTTGCGTGTCGTTATTCAGTTCCAGATGCACCACCATCCCGGGCGTGATCACGCGCTGGAACTTCAGCGCCAGCACGCCAAGGAATTGCGGCGCCAAGGTGAAGTATGCGCGACCATAATGAATCGCCCAATCAAGCTGCGCGACACCGGGCAAAATCGGTGCGCCATCGAAATGACCATTGAAATACAGTAAATCTTTCGGCACGGTCAATTCCAGCAAGATGCGCTCATCTCCCTGCTCCAACAGCCGATGCGCCGGCTTGGTCGGTTGCGCATCCGATGGTTCGCTGGCCGTCGATTGCGGTTCCAATAAAGCCAGCAGGTCGGCACGCGTGGTCTTGCCCTGCGCATTGAAGGGCAACGCACCCAGGTAACGCCAGCTGCGCGGCAATGCAATCGCTTCCACTGCGTGGGCGATGCCGTCCCGTAACTGGCGGTTCAAGACGAGCTTGCCCTGCTCCGCCAGAATTTCCCGACCGCCGTCGGAGAGCACAACAAAGGCGGCGATACGCTGACGTTGCTGATCTTCGACGCCATCGATCAGCAAGACGCGCGCATCCGTTACCGGCGCAAGCATCTTGAGCTGCCGCTCAATCGCATCCAATGAAATACGTTTCTCTTCAACCTTGACGATCCGATCGATCCGCCCCCTTAGCTGGAAACGCTGCTCGTCGACAGCTTGCACCTGATCCGCCATGGCAAACCATTCCATGTCGGGAAGATGCGGCGAACGTATTTCAAGCACGTTACCGGCAGCGCCAATGCGCCATGCAACCGTCGGCATCACCTGCCAGCTGTCATCGTTGCCGGCCTCGCGCTGACGCCAGGCTACTCCGCCGGTTTCCGAACTGCCGTAGACCTCGACCGGCACGCTGCCCAGCACCCGCCCCGCCTCGATTGCCACGTCCGGCGGCAACGGGCCACCGGAAGAAAATATCGCACGGATCGAAGAGAATGAAGACGAGAGTTCAGGCAATCGTTTCAGATGAGCCGGGCTGGATATCAAGACCGACTGCCGCTCGCCCAGTTGTGCCGGCAACTCTTCCAGATAGCCGATATGGCGGGCATGGATAACCCGCCCATTGGTCAACGGCCACAGCACCTTGAACAACAATCCGTAGATATGCTGATGCGATACCGTTGCGACAATATCGGCCGCGCCAATCCTGGCGCCGAACAATTGTTCGAGGGAGGCGACTTCGGTTGAAAGCTGCGCCAGATATTTCGGCACCGCTTGCGGCTCGCCGGTGCTGCCGGAGGTGTAAATCACCAGTCCTGGGAAATCCGGCAGTAAGGCCTTGAAATCCTGGCTTGCCATCACATCGTCGTTGCCTGCACAGACGGCTGGCGCCAACGGTGAATACTCGGCCGGAAAATCGCCCAGAAAGCCATCCACCACCGCGCTCAAGTTGGCGCAGGTGGCCGGCAGCATGTCTCCAGGCAGATAAACGGTTTTGCCGGCTTGCCAGGCGCCGAACAAGGCGCCGGCGAAGCTTGCGCTATCGACGCAATACAAGGCAAAACAAGATCCAGGCTGGATCAGCAGCAAGTCGCGCCAGGCGGCAACCTGTTCCAGCAGCCAGCTATAGCTCAACACCTCGCCATCACGCCAGGCAAATGGCCGCTCGCGATCACTCTCGGAAAGCGCGCTCAACGCGGTCAGCATATTGCGGGGTTCAAACATGCTGGGAGTCCGCCTGATGATGACGCTTGACGACTATCCGCACCAGGTACTCGCCGACGAACAAGATGCCCATCAGCAGATAGGCCAGCACGCCGTTATACAGCGACCACGCGGCTTCCGATGCCCATACGGCGGTATACAGCGCCAATAATCCGTTGACGATGAAGAATCCGCACCATACTTGGGTAACACGGCGTGTGTATGCCACCGCGTAAGCCGGCAACGCCGGATCGGTCAGGCGCGCCATACGCTCGATCACCGATGGCGGCGCATACAAGCTGTAAGAAAACACCGCCAGCATGCCAAGATTAACCAGAACCGGATAGAGCTTCAGCGGCAGCAAGGCATTGTTCCAGATGGCTGCGGCGGCCAGCAATAACGCGCCAGCCAGCCACCAGCGACTGCTCTTGTTGATTTTCAAGGTCGGCAAGCGAGTAGCCGCCGCCAGCACCAGCAGCAACGCGAGCAGACGCGGCTCGACCCGGCCGTGTCCGAACCATATCGCGAGCGGATACAGCAAGGTGACGAGCAAGGTCAACACAGTGGGCAGCCAGCGCCTGATGTTTTTCATACTGAGGTGTTGCCTGAGCGCTTACTAGGTTTCTTCCGCCAGCAGCGCGGCCAGTGCATCGACCACGTCCTGCACTGTCCGGACTGCCTTGAAAACGTCCGGCTGCAGGCGCTTGCCGGTCAGCTGCTTGAGCTTGACCACCAGGTCGACCGCATCGATGCTGTCGATATCCAGATCGGTATACAGGTTCGCTTGCGGCGTCACCTTGTCCTTGTCGATCTCGAACATCTCATGCAGCACGTCCACCAGCCACAGATAAATTTGTTCCTTGCTCATTGAAGCTGTCAACATCATGTCACACCGTCATTTCTTTCTATTGCTGGCAATCATCGCGGCAAGCGTTCGTACCGAAGCAAAATGGTTACGTGTCTCAGCCGAATCGGCCGATAATGAAATCCCGTAGCGTTTCTGAATCGCCACACCCAGTTCAAGCGCATCAATCGAGTCGAGGCCAAGGCCATCCACGAACAAAGGAGCATCGGCGACGATATCTGCCGGCGTAATGTCTTCCAACTGCAGGACATCGATGATGACCTGTTTGACTTCCTCTTCAAGCTGCTGCATTGACTTGACTTTCCTTCCTGAAATAATCCTGTAAATAGGCGGTTAAATGCCTTGCCGCCAGCACTTCGCTGCCGCTGTCGGCGACAAATCCGCTGACGTCGATATCATCTTTCACCTCGATGCTGAAATGCGCCGCTACCGGCGGCACCTGCCACCATTTGACACCTTTGCCCAATGTCGGCGGCAGGCAGCGAATCACCACCGGCGTCACATTCGACATGCTGCGCACGGCAATATTGGCGGCGCCGCGCTTCAGGTTGATCTGGCCGTCGCCGGCAGTGCGCGTGCCCTCGGGGAAAATAATCAGATTGCTGCCGCGCCGCAGTGAAGTGATGCAGTCATCCAGCAAGCCGTTGCCGTCATCGTCATTACTGATATAGCCGGCGGCGCATACCGGACCGCGCGTGAAAGGGTTGTCCCAGAGGCGTCCCTTGACGATGCAATCGGCGCGTTTAACAAAGGCCATCAAAAATACCGTATCGATCAGCGTCGGATGATTAGCCAGGATCAGCAAGCCCCGCCGCTCCAGTCTTTCCAGTCCGCTGATATCGTAGTTCAGCACGCCTATGCGGCGCATGAACCCGACAAACGCACGAAACACCAACCGAATCACGCGTCGCGCCACCGTCACGCGCAATTGCCGCTCCCAGATCAGCAGATTCAAAACGGGGAAAACTGACACGCGCAAGATCAGGCCACCAACGGCGAATACGACAAAACTGACTCCGGTAGCGATGACGCGCCAGTGACGATTCAAACGATTAAGCATGACGCTCCCAGCGCCAGCAACGCGCATCGACCGTACGCGCCAGTTCGGGGTCGCGCCGCAGATAAAAGGCCAGCACGTCGAGTCCACCAGGCTGCTGCAAGTCTGGCGCGGCCGCCGTGGTTACGGCATTGCCCTTGCCGTCAACGCCTGCCCACGACAGCGACATCGTTTCGGCAGAGTCGGCCGACGCCGGCTGCATCAGCCACGCCCAGGCAAACGATTGCTCCTGGCAATTCTGGAAAGCATGAAACACTTCAGGCAGTACGCCGTCGTAAACCACCAGCAGCACCGAAGGCGCGCCATCGGCGAGTAGCCCGCAAGCCTCGATCACCGCATGCTCGACCCCACTATGCCCGGCCGACAACGCCGAATGACTACCCTGATCATGCCGTGCAATTGAAAACAAACCGGCAGCGGCATTGTGAACCGACAAACTGAAGGCGGTTGGCGACAAAGGCAGTTCCTGCGCCAGGTCCGACAACAACTCGACCGAGCGCGTGCATTCGCCGTGGCGTGAACAGAATACGGTGGGGACATCGGTTTGCCCGTCAAGGCAACGATAGGCCACTTCCAGCGCCATCTTGCCGACAAATCCGGCGCGACGGCGCAACATGGCCGGCATGGCGGAAACCGCAGCATCGGCTTGGCCTGCAATCGTGAATGGGTTGCGAGCCCACGCCTGCCAGGCGGCCTCGGTATCCAGACCAGGCGCCCATGCCGCATGAGATGCAACTGAAAAACTGACTCCCCGGTCCATCATTTCACTACTCTCCAACGCCCATTGAATCGATCTTCATGTCCTGCCAACAATCTAGGGAGTTGAGCCGACTATTATTTTTATATTTCTTTACATTTCGGGCGGCATTATAAACTATGTGCCACGCGGAAACGTTGCAAACTGAACACGACCGTCTTGATTACATCGCTGCCCTTGCTCTCCTATGAAAACCAGCGCCCGAAACAGTTCCAGGCCATCCGGATCATGCATATTGCAGCTATCAGCACGGCGGAATATACAGCAAGTTTTGGCATTACAATATGTCACAAAACCCAAAAAAACGATCAATTTCAACACATTTTGACGACTATAAACAAAACCATTCTGGTAACCGGTGCAGCCGGGTATATCGGCTCCCATATCTGTGTTGCGCTTTTGACACAAAAATATACCGTCGTCGCCATCGACAATTTATCGAACGGTTCCATAGAAGCCATCCGGCGCGCCGAACATTGCGGCCAAGGCAACATGCATTTTTTCCAGATGGATATTGATGACCGACCAGCGCTGGATCATCTGCTCGCAACCCATGGCATTGATGCGGTCATCCATTGCGCCGGCCTGAAAGTGATGAGCGAATCGGTAGAGCAGCCATTGCCCTACTTCCAGACCAACGTCAGCGCCACGGTGTCGTTGCTGGAGGCATTGCGGCAGCATAACGTCAGAAACTTCATTTTCAGTTCTTCGGCGGCGGTATATGGCACGCCATCGATCATCCCGGTTGCAGAAACTGCCGCATTGCGAGCGGACAATCCGTATAGCCAGTCCAAATTGATGGTGGAGCAGATACTGTCGGACCTGAGCCAGGCGGACGACAGTTGGGCAATTGGCGTGCTGCGCTATTTCAATCCGGTCGGCGCCCATGTCAGCGGCATGCTCGGCGAATCGCCACGCGCCGGCCAAAGCAGCCTGCTACCGACGATAACCCGCGTTGCGCTTGGACAACAAGCAAGCTTGTCGATATTTGGCGGCGATTACCCTACCGCCGACGGCACCGGCGTGCGCGATTACATCCATGTCGAAGACGTTGCTGACGCGCATATCTCGGCCCTGCGCTATCTGTTTCGCCATCGTCGCGGCTTCACGCTGAACCTCGGCACCGGTCGCGGCTACAGCGTGCTGGAAATGCTGACTGCATTCGAGGAAGCCAGTGCGCGCCGGGTTCCTTACGAAATCAGGCCGCGCCGTATCGCGGACACGGCAGTCTGCTATGCCGATCCGACACAAGCGGCAACAGTATTAGGATGGCGGGCAAGGAAGGGCCTGGCGGACATGTGTGCGGACCACTGGCGCTGGCAATGCCAGAACCCGAACGGCTATGCTGAATGAGACGACAAACCGGCCTATCCCTGACGGCGCGGGTAACCCTCTGCGGTGATCCGCTCCCACACCTTGGTTTTCTCTTCTTCAGTCATGAAAACCCAATGGGCAACTTCGTTGACGGTGCGGCCACAGCCGCGGCAGACGTCGTCAAACGTGGTGGAGCAAACGGCAACGCATGGGGTATCGGGACGTTGGGGAGGAGACTCTGACATGCTTACCTTTGAATAAAATGACGAGGTCAATGCATTTCCCGCCAAGCCGACAGGATGCATTGCCATGATGCCTGCCATTCTATAACAGGCGCCGCCGATAGCCCGGTAACGAATGCAAGTCCTATCATTTCAGCAATGCAATTAGATGAACGGGTAAGAAGCAATATACAATCTTCCTTAAGCAAGCTTACCAGTCCGGTAAAACCTGCATTGCGGTCTGGATATCAGAACAGAAAGAAAATAAGTCATGGAGCAGAAGGCGCCACGTCGCACTCGCGAAAAAATCATGGATCTGTCGCTGCGACTCTTCAACGAGTTCGGCGAACCGAATATCACCACCACCATCATTGCCGACGAGATGAAAATTTCGCCGGGAAATTTGTATTACCATTTCCGCAACAAGGATGACATCGTCAATTCCATCTTCGTCACATTCGAAGAGGAAATCAGCCGCATGCTGGCCATGACGCAAGGTCAG
Organism: Collimonas sp. NPDC087041; assembly: GCF_044745265.1. Classification (NCBI taxonomy): domain Bacteria; kingdom Pseudomonadati; phylum Pseudomonadota; class Betaproteobacteria; order Burkholderiales; family Oxalobacteraceae; genus Collimonas; species Collimonas sp. NPDC087041. The sequence continues at coordinate 512,626 of NZ_JBIUZX010000001.1, read as the reverse complement.
CGCCCGACCATGCACGATGTCTGGCACTACCTGCACCATATGTTCCAGCTGATCTGGCGCTATCGCTTCTTCTATCGCGACCTGAACGACCTGCTGTCGCGCAACCGCACGCTGGAACTGCACTTCAAGGAAATCTTCGGCCACAAGATCGCGGTCGTCAAAGAGTTGTGCCAAGGCCTGCATGAAGGCAAGACACTGGAAGCCAGCCCGGCAGAGATCGATGCGCTGTCCAGCAACATGGTCGTAGTGGCCAGTTACTGGTTGTCGTATCAGTATGTCCTCAACCCGCGCCAGTACACTGAACAGGCGGTAGTTGAACATGCACTAGCGAGCGGCTGCTATCAGGTGCTGTCGCTGATGCACCCTTACCTGCGCGGTGAGACGCTTCTACATTTCGAACAATTGAAAACCAAATATTTGCAAACCAATGCCTGACGCCTCCACATGCCGCCGCAGCCACATCGCGGCCGCTCCCGGGCAACTCAGCTTCCTAACCAGATCGACATTGAACACATGAAATCTCTCTGCATCTATTGCGGCTCTTCCCCTGGCGCATCGCCAGTCTATGCGCAGGCCGCGCGTGCAATGGCGCAAGCCATGGTCAACGACAATATTGCGCTGGTATATGGCGGCGGCAACGTCGGCCTGATGGGCATCATCGCCGACGAAGTCATACGCTTGGACGGCCGCGCCACCGGTGTGATTCCGGAAGCGCTGCTACAAAAGGAATTGGGACACAAGGGTCTGACGCAACTGCATATCGTCAAGGACATGCACGAACGCAAGGCCATGATGGCGGAACTGTCCGACGGCTTTATCGCCATGCCAGGCGGCGTCGGCACCCTGGAAGAATTGTTCGAAGTCTTCACCTGGGCGCAGCTGGGATTTCACAAGAAGCCGATTGGCTTGCTGAACGTCGACGGCTTCTATGACGGTTTGCTGCAGTTCATCCAGCACATGGTGTCGCAGCGCTTCCTCAAGGGCGAACAAGCCGAACTGCTGATGGCCGAAGCGCAGCCCGAAGCGCTGCTGCAACGCTTCAGGTCGTTTGTACCGCTGCAAGTGACGAAGTGGCTGGACCGCACCACCATCTGAATCCGAAATGCAAACGGGGCGGTTGCCTGGCAACCACCCCGCTCTCTTCTTCCTGCCCGCTACTGGTTTAGGCTTGCAACGCCTGCTTGAAGTCCGCCACCAGATCAGCCGTGTCTTCAATGCCGATCGAGACCCGGATCAGCGATTCGCCGATACCCATGGCGGCGCGCCGCTCTGCGCCCATTTCGTAGAAAATGGTATGCGCGACAGCAATCACCAGCGTCCGGTTATCGCCCAGGTGGGTGCCGGAAATCGCCAGCTTCAAACGATTCAGATAATCGAAACAATCGATTTCCGGCTTCAATTCAAAACTGAACAAATAGCCGCTGCTGCGGAATAATTCACTCGCCAAGGCATGCTGCGGATGGGACTCCAGGCCCGGATAGTGAACGGCGGCGACGCGTGGATCGGCTTCCAGCATTTGCGCTACCGCCAGCGCACTGGCGCTGCTGCGCTCCATGCGCAAGGCGATGGTTTCCGAGCCCACGGCAATATGATGCGCCGCTTCAGGCCCGAGCGAAGCGCCGAAATCGCGCAGGCTCTTGGCGCGGATTTGCGCCAACGCCCACTGCGCTTCCGGGTTGCGCTTGTAGGCATCGTAGATATTCGGAAAACGGGTCCAGTCAAACAAACCTGTATCGGTGACTGCGCCGCCCAGCGCATTGCCATGGCCGCCAATCGATTTGGTCAGCGAGTTGATCACCAGGCCGGCGCCAACCGTTTTGGGTTGGAACAGGTAAGGCGAAGTCATGGTGTTGTCGACCACGAACAGAATCCCGCGCGCGCGGCACAACTCGCCGATCCGCTTGAGATCTGCAACCTGGGTACGCGGATTAGCGATGGTTTCGACGAACACCATGCGCGTCGCCGGCGTCAACGCAGCTTCCACTTGCGCCACATCAGTGGCGTCAACCATGCTTACCTTGCCACTCTGGGCGCCAAAGGTTTGCCACATGCTGGCGGTATTGCCGAACAAAAATGCCGAAGACACTACATGATCGCCTTCGCGCAACAAGGCCTGGATCAGTGCGCCGATGGCCGCCATGCCGGACGCGAAACAGATGGTGGCGAGACCGCCCTCCATCTTGGTAACCTTGTCTTCCAATGCCGAGACAGTAGGATTGCCCTGGCGTCCATAGCGATAGCCCGATTGCTTGCCCTGGAACACTTCAGCCAACTGGCGTGCATCGCTATAGCCCCAGGTGACCGAGGTATGGATTGGCTTGTGCGGGGCGCCGTGCTCGATTGTCTTCTGGCGGTCGCTGTGCAGGATGGTGGTGGTGAAACCGTATTTTTGTGTCATGTTTGGATCTTTACTTGTCGGGCCTTTTGTCTCGCCCAAAACACGAAAGGCACAAAAACAAACCGAATGAGAGAAGTCATTAACGGATATTTTCGTGCCTTTCGTGCTTTGCGTGGCCCAGTTTCTTAAGCTGAATATTGCATACGTTCAGAAAGTAAAATCAGTCGACTTGTGCCAAGCTCAGATTCAACTGCGAACGCACGCCTTCTTCAGCCTCAGGCTTCGGATTATTCCGTGCAAACTCGATACGATCGAGGTAATCGCGCGAAATATCGCCGGTGATGTAGTTGCCGTCAAAGCAGGATGCTTCGAAATTCAGCAGCAGCGGATTGGTATCGGAGATCGAACGCTTCAACGCATCGATATCCTGGTACACCAGCGCATCGGCAGTAATTTCACGGCAGACTTCTTCGTCGGTACGGCCGTAGGCAATCAGTTCGCCGCGGGTCGGCATGTCGATGCCGTAGACATTCGGGAACTTGACCGGTGGCGCTGCCGAGGCAAAGATCACGCGCTTGGCGCCGGAATCGCGCGCCATTTGCACGATTTCGCGGCTGGTAGTGCCGCGCACGATCGAGTCATCAACCAGCAACACGGTCTTGCCTTTGAACTCGGAACCGATCGCATTCAGTTTCTGACGTACCGATTTCTTGCGGATCGCCTGCCCTGGCATCAGGAAGGTGCGGCCGATGTAACGGTTCTTGATGAAGCCTTCGCGATACTCGATGCCCAGCTTGAGCGCCAGCTGGATAGCCGCCGGACGCGACGAATCGGGGATCGGCATGACCACGTCGATGTCGCCGCTGCGGAATTCGCGCTTGATCTTGTCAGCCAGGTACTCACCCATTTTCAAACGAGTGGCGTACACCGAGGCGCCGTCGATGATCGAATCCGGACGTGCCAGGTAGACGAACTCAAACGCGCATGGATTCAGGGTTGGATTTTCAGCGCATTGCTGGTTGTACATCTGGCCGTCGATATCGATGAAAATCGCTTCGCCCGGCATCACATCGCGCAGGAAACGGAAGCCCAGGCCTTCCAGTGCAACCGATTCGCTGGCGACCACGTATTCGGTGCCCTTGTCGGTTTCGTTGGCACCGATGCACAGTGGACGAATGCCGTAAGGATCGCGGAAAGCCAGCAAACCGTGGCCGGCGATCTGCGCCACCACTGCATACGAACCACGCACCCGGCGATGGACGTTGGCGACCGCCTTGAACAACACGCTAGGATCAAGCGAATAGCCGATCGTGGCTTGCTGGATTTCGTGCGCGAGCACGTTCAGCAGCACTTCGGTATCGGAATCAGTGTTGATGTGCCGGCGATCGTTCTTGAACATCTCGATCTTCAGCTGCTCAGCGTTGGTCAGGTTGCCGTTATGCGCCAGGATGATGCCGAACGGGGCATTGACGTAAAACGGTTGTGCTTCTTCCGCGCTGGCAGTGCCGGCGGTCGGGTAGCGCACTTGGCCAATGCCGTAGTTGCCTGGCAGCGAGCGCATGTTACGGGTACGGAAGACGTCGCGCACCAGGCCGTTGGCCTTGTGCATGAAAAATCCGTTGCCGTGATTGGTTGCGATCCCTGCCGCATCCTGACCGCGGTGTTGCAAAAGCAACAAGGCATCATAAATGAGTTGATTGGCTGGGTTTTGGGAAGCGATGCCGACTATGCCACACATGGTGGACTCCTAAACAATAAACAATCCGTTACGGCTCAATGGCAGCTGCGTGAAGACGCAGGCAATCCATTACAGCAAATTCAAAACTTCAGGTGGCTCGCGAACGCCCCTGGCAAATAGGGGATGACGGTTCGCGCCGCGGTTTCCGCCAGCGGGCTCAGCATCGCATCGCGCCAGAAAGGCTGTTGCGGTATTGCCGTAGCGCCACACACCAGGACTGCCGCCAGCACGATCACCACGCCACGCGCCAGTCCGAATATCACACCCAGCCCGTGATCCACCACTCCCAGACCACTGGCCTTGATCACGGCATTGATAGCCATGCTGAACAACATCATTAATAACCTTACGCCAATAAACAGCGCCAGGAAAGCCACGATTAATCGGGTTACATTTCCGGGAATTGCATCGGGGAGCAATTCTGCCAGATTTTCACCATATGCGTTGGCGACCACCAAAGCAATCACCCAGCTCGCCAGCGACAGGATTTCCTTCACCAGGCCGCGCAAAGTACTGATCACCACCGAGCAGATCAGCACGAACAACACCAGATAATCGAAAATTGTCACGCGGCTCGGAGGGTTCTGATCAGTAATCTATATGGCGCAAATAGCGCGAAAATCAAGCTGCGCGCATCTGCCCCGCACCAGCTCCCATTTATCAGCCCGGGATCAAACTGCCGTTGAGGCCGAGTTTGGCCAGCTTGGCGCGTGCTTTTTCAGCTTCTTCCTTGCTGCTGAACGGACCGACACGAATGCGGATGCGCTCGCCGCTGGCGGTCGGCACTTTTTGCGTATAGGAGCGAATGCCGGCGTCTTTCAGCTTGCCCTGCAGTTCATTGACCCTGTCCTGGGACTCCAGCGCGGCAACCTGCAGCACGAATTTGCCCGGCTTTTTCTCCGGCGCCGGCGCGACATCGCTATGGCCATCCAGAATCGCCAGTGCACGGGCTGAATCGTCACTCTTGTCGGCTACAGAGTCTGGCTTCTTGACCTCAGCTTTCGGTTTGGCTTCCGGCTTTGGCTTCACTTCGGGTTTAGGCGCAACCGGGGGTTTCGGCACCGGCGGCGTGACAACAGCAAGGTTATCGGGAGCTGCAGGCTTGACAGTGGCGCTTGCCGGCGGCGTTGTTGCCGGTGCAGCGACAGGCAGCGGAGTCACGGCAGCTGCGGCTGGCGGTGTGCTGCTGGCCGGATCAACGATTTCTTCCTGCTTATCAAGGCCGCTACTGCTCACTGACGCAGCGGAGCTGGCAGAAGCGCTGGCTTCCGGCTTGTCGCGCGAAGGAATCTGGATGGCAATATCTTCCGGCAGCGATTTCGGTTCGGAATCGAGGATCATCGGCAGCACGATCACCACCGCCAACACCAGCGCGACGGCGCCTACCAGGCGGCGACGGGCGCGTTTCTTTTCCGGCAGCACCGGATCCACCGCTTCGTTCTGCTGATTGGCCGCCTTGCTGGTGCGCGCCTTGCGGCTGCGCAAAGGCAGTTCTGGCTGCTCGGCGCCGGGGCCGATTCCGATATCGTCCCGGGAACGGTAAACGCCCTGGTCAGGGTCGGTTTGCTGCTTGTTTTTGCGAAGAAAAGAGAACAAACCCATGCGATATATTTTGCTAGTTGGCGGATCCGAATCGAATCCGCTTGAAAATCGTCAGTGGAATCCGGATTTCCTGGCTTGCATTACGCCGGCCACCGTCAGGAATGATCCGAAAACCACAATTCTATCATTCTCACCTGCCCTGCTTAAGGCATTTGCATAGGCTTCTGCAGGAGAATCGAAGGAAAGCACGCTGGATTCCGCGTTGGCGCTGTCCCCGGAATGGACACCAGCCTCGGCTAAACGTTCTTTCAATTGCTCGCCGGAGGCCGCGCGCGGCAATGGCAACGCGGTCAGGCACCAATGATCGATGCGGCCCTTCAACTGGGCGACGATGCCTTCGATATCCTTGTCCAGCATGGCGCCAAACACCGCGTAGGTGTAGGGATGGAAGCCCATGTTGTCGAGATTCTGCGCCAGCGTCGCCGCTGCATGCGGATTATGTGCGACGTCGAGGATCACCAGCGGCTGCCCTGGCAGCACTTGGAAACGCCCCGGAAGATCCATCATGGCAAAGCCGTTGCGTACTTCCTGGGCGCCGACCGGCAAACGATCGCGCAGCACTTCCAATGCAGCCAATGCCGCCGATGCATTCAGCAACTGATTGGCCCCGCGCAGGCTGGGATAACCGAGTGAATTGCGGCGCTGGCCGCGGCCGCCGTAGTTCCATTGCTGCTTGTCGCCGGTATAGTTGAAATCACGCCCCATCAGCCACAGGTCGGCGCCAATCGCATTGGCGTGATCGATCAGCGATTGCGGCGGCATCGGGTCGCTGCAGATGGCAGCTCTGCCGGCGCGGAAGATGCCGGCCTTTTCAAAGCCGATTTTCTCGCGGGTATCGCCTAGGTAATCGGTATGGTCGATATCGACGCTGGTGACGATCGAAACGTCAGCGTCGACAATATTGACCGCATCCAGCCGACCGCCAAGGCCGACTTCGAGGATCACCACGTCGAGGTTGGCATTGGCCAGCAAATGCATGATGGCCAAGGTCGTGAATTCGAAATAGGTCAGCGAAATATCGCCGCGCTGCGCTTCCACCGCTTCAAAACTGGCAATCAACGCTGCATCCGATGCCGATTCGCCGCCGATACGGGCGCGTTCGTTGAAATCCAGGAAGTGCGGCTTGATGTAGAGCCCGACCTTGTAGCCGGCGCGCAGCAGGATCGACTCCAGCATGGCGCAGGTCGATCCCTTGCCATTGGTGCCGGCGACCATGATGACCGGACAGGAGAATTGCAGCTGCAGCCGCTCCTTCACCTGCACTACCCGGTCTAGGCCCATATCGATGGTCTTGAAATGACGTGACTCAAGCAATGTGAGCCAGTCGGCGAGCGTTACCGGTTTAGGCGGCATGTTTGGCATATGAAAACCCAGCGAAAAGCCTGCTCCGGCAACTGCAATAAGCAATCCGAAGCCGGCCTAAAAAACAAAAAGCCCGAACCGATGACAGTTCAGGCCGTGACCAGCACAATGCACATCAAGCGATGGATTCGGCTGGCTGATCTTGCAACAACGCCAACAAACGCGCAATTTCTTCGCGCATCTTGCGACGATCGACAATCATGTCGACAGCGCCCTTGGTGACCAGGAACTCGGCGCGCTGGAAGCCTTCCGGCAATTTTTCGCGCACGGTATTCTCGATCACGCGCGGGCCGGCGAAGCCGATCAGCGCCTTCGGCTCAGCGATCACGACGTCGCCCATGAAGGCGAACGAAGCGGACACGCCACCCATGGTCGGATCGGTCAGCACGCTGATGAAAGGCAATTTCTTTTCCGACAACTTGGTCAGCATCGACGTGGTCTTGGCCATTTGCATCAGGGACAGCAGGCCTTCCTGCATCCGTGCGCCGCCGGTGGCGGTAATACAGATGAACGGCACTTTCTGTTCCAATGCAACCTGGGCGCCGCGCACAAAGCGCTCACCCACCACGGAACCCATCGAGCCGCCCATGAATTCAAATTCAAAGCAGGCGACGACGACCGGCAGGCTCATGATCGAGCCGCCCAGCACGATCAGTGCGTCGGTTTCGCCGGTAGCGTCCATTGCCGCTTTCAGGCGGTCTGGATACTTCTTGCTGTCCTTGAACTTGAGGGTATCGATCGGCAATGTTTCCTGGCCGATTTCATAACGGCCGCCGGCATCCAGCAAGGCATCCAGGCGTTCGCGGGCACGAATGCGCATGTGATGGCTGCATTTCGGGCAAACGTGGATGTTCGATTCAAGATCGGTGCGATACAAAACCGCCTCGCAAGACGGGCATTTGACCCACAATCCCTCAGGGATGGACTTGCGCGTTGCCGACTCGTTGCGCTGAATACGTGGGGGCAGTAATTTTTCTAGCCAGCTCATGGAGCGACCTCCTTCAGATTTTTTCTTGCCGAATTGTACCTTCAACCCCAAAACGGCGAAACAGTTAAAACATTTACGGGACTGCGCTTAAGAGCCATCGCAGCAAGACAAATTGCCCCGCAACAACTAAAACCAAACAATATCTGCAAATTCCGGTAAATCCCGATGAAATTGCAATTTTAACTACAAATTATTCATCCAAGGCCTTGCGGATCCCTGACAGAAAACTCTCCACCGCCGCCACCGCTTGCTCGCGCGGGGTATTTTCCAGCTCCTGGATGATCCGGCTACCGATCACCACCGCATCGGACACCTGCGCCACCGCCTTGGCAGTGGCCGCATCACGGATGCCGAAACCAACGCCGATTGGCAATTTGACATGTTTGCGGATCGCCGCCACGCGCGCGGCGACTTCGGCTGTATCAATGTTACCGGCGCCGGTAACACCCTTCAACGATACATAATACGTGAATCCGCCGCCAACTTTGGCGACCTGCTGGATCCGCTGTTCGGTTGAGGTCGGCGCCAGCAGGAAGATCGGATCCATGCCGTTGGCCTGCATCTTGGCCGCAAATTCCTCGCACTCCTCGGGCGGATAATCGACCACGATACTGCCGTCGACACCGGCTTCCTTGGCTGCAGCGATGAAGGCATCGACGCCCATCCGCTCAAGCGGGTTGGCATAGCCCATCAGGACCACCGGCGTGCTGCTGTTGTCCTTGCGGAATTGCCGCACATAGCCGAGCACATCATGCAGGCTGACGCCGAACTTCAGCGCCCGCTCGCAAGCGCGCTGGATGACCGGGCCTTCCGCCATCGGATCGGAGAAAGGCACGCCCAATTCAAGGATGTCGGCGCCGCCGCGGACCAGCGCATGCATCAGCGGCACGGTCAATTCAGGCGCCGGATCGCCGGCAGTGATGAAAGGGATCAACCCCTTCTTGTTGTTTGCAGCGAGAGCGGCCAGTGTGGCTTGGATTCGGGACATAGTATTTTTTGATATGGGTTGCGTACGATGGATTACGTGTTTTTTTCAGTCCGCAGCGAACTTGAGGGGCCGCTGCGGACAAGGCCGACAACTGATCGCAATCAGTCCAGCTTCAAACGCTCCGCTACGGTATGCATGTCCTTGTCGCCGCGGCCGGACAGATTGGCGAGGACGATCTTATCCTTCGGCAAGGTCGCCGCCAGCTTGGCTGCATAAGCCAGCGCATGGCTCGATTCCAGCGCCGGGATAATCCCTTCGATGCGGCAACATGTATGGAATGCCGCCAGTGCTTCATCGTCGGTCACGGTTTCGTAGGTGGCGCGGCCGGAATCCTTCAACCAGGCGTGCTCAGGGCCGACACCCGGATAATCGAGACCGGCGGAAATCGAATGGGTCTCGATGATCTGGCCGTTTTCATCCTGCAGCAGATAAGTACGGTTGCCATGCAGCACGCCCGGCGAACCAAGCGTCAGCGAAGCAGAATGCTTGCCGCTGGCCAGGCCTTCGCCGGCTGCTTCGACGCCAACCAGGCGCACATCGTGGTGATCGATGTACGGATAAAAAATCCCCATCGCATTCGAGCCGCCGCCAACGCAGGCAACCACGTGGTCCGGCTGACGCCCGGTCATTTCAGGCATCTGCACCAGGCATTCGTTGCCGATTACCGATTGGAAATCGCGCACCATCATCGGATACGGATGCGGGCCAGCGACAGTGCCGATGATGTAGAACGTATCTTCGACATTGGTGACCCAGTCGCGCATGGCTTCGTTGAGCGCATCCTTCAAGGTCTTCGAGCCGGATTCCACCGGAACCACCTTGGCGCCCAGCAGATTCATCCGATAGACATTCTGCATTTGCCGCTTGACGTCTTCGCTGCCCATATAGACCACGCATTCAAGGCCAAAACGGGCGCAAATGGTTGCCGTGGCAACGCCGTGCTGGCCGGCGCCGGTTTCCGCGATCACGCGCGGCTTGCCCATGCGCTTGGCCAGCAAGGCTTGGCCGATCACGTTATTGATCTTGTGGGCGCCGGTATGGTTCAGGTCTTCACGCTTGAAATAGATCTGCGCGCCGCCCATCTGTTCGGACCAGCGCTTGGCGTGATAGATCGGGCTGGGACGGCCGACATAATGCTTCAGTTCGCTATGGAATTCAGCCAGAAATTGCGGCTCATTTTGATATTTGGCATAGGCTTGCTGCAGTTCGGAGAGCGCCAATGTCAGGGTTTCCGAAACAAAACTGCCGCCGTACATGCCGAAATGGCCGGTGGCGTCCGGCAGGTTGTATTGCGCACTTTGACGCAAGCTGGTGCTGGCGATAGCTTGGCGCTCGGCGTATTGCTCGAGCGGGTTGAATTCTTTCATGGTATTTCTCTCTGTATGTGTGCTGACTCTGTCGTGCCGCGCGGAGAATGCGTGAATAGCGCGCGGCAATCCGGACTATAAGCCGCCGCTATCGGCGTCTGCCTGCCGTACCGCATCGATGAATGCGCGGATCTTGGCGGCGTCCTTGATGCCCTTTTCCTGTTCGACGCCACTGCTGATGTCGACCGCAAAAGGACGTACGCGTTTTACCGCGTCAGTCGCATTGTGCACGCTCAAGCCACCACTTAAAACGACCTGAGGCGCGAGTTCTTTTGGGATGAGAGACCAATCAAATACCTTTCCACTGCCACCATAACCTTCAACCAGCGTATCCAGCAGCAAGCCTGCAAACAAACGGCTGCCGGAACGATAGGCCTGAGCGTATTCTAGCAAATCGGCGGGCACATGAGCAGTCCCGACGCGCATAGCTTGTATAAATGGGCGGTTGACCCGCTGCGCCAGCGCGGCACTGTGCGCCGCAGTCTCGTCGCCATGGAATTGCAACAATGACACCGGCGCCTCGGCAATGATATCGGCCAGTTGCTGCGGCTCGGCGTTAACGAACAAGCCGACAGTGGTGATAAACGGCGGTACCGTGGCCAGCAGGCGCGCCGCCTGCTGCGGCGTCACATAGCGCGGACTCTTCGGATAGAACACGAAGCCGAGCGCATCGGCGCCGGCGGCGATGGCCGCCTGGACATCCTGCTCGCGGGTCAGGCCGCAGATCTTGATTCTGGTACGGTGGCTCATGGTGCTTTGTATTTCATCTGGGTGATTTCATGGGAAGCAAGTTGCCACAGACAGTCAATATACCACTCTGAGCGAAATGATAAATAAACAATAAAATTGTATTAACACCTACAGCCACGGTAAAAACGCCGTCGGCTGTTGCGGCAACTGCCATTTTGGATCGTAGGCGACCTGAGCCAGGTACAAGCCGTCCGGCATGAAAGTGGGAGCGGCGCGGCTGCGATCGCGCTGTTGCAGCAATTCAGCGATCCATTCCGGCGGTTTGCTAGCGTTGCCGGCATAGATCAACGAGCCGACGATATTGCGCACCATGTGATGCAGGAAAGCATTGGCGCGCAGGCTGAAGACAATCAGGTCGCCGCGCCGCTCAATGCGGATCTCTTCCATCGTGCGCACTGGCGATTTGGCCTGGCATTCTACAGCCCGGAACGCGGAAAAGTCGTGGGTGCCGACCAGGTGTGCCGCCGCTTCACGCATCAGATCAACGTCCAGCGCCCTAAATACCCAACCGGCCTTCCCCTCCAGCAACGGCGAGCGAATCGGGTTGTTGTACAGCAGATAATGATAAGTACGCGCAGTAGCACTGAAACGGGCGTGAAACTGGTTTTCCTGGTCCGCATCGGCGGCCAGCGGCAGCTCGCGGGACCAACGCACCGCAATCGACGGCGGCAGGAAGGCATTCAGGCCACGCACCCAGGAAAACGACTCGCGCGACAAATCGGTGTCGAAATGCACCACCTGCTCCAGCGCATGCACGCCGGAATCGGTACGTCCGGCACAAGTCGTGTCGATCGCTGTCAGGGTGAATTTTTGCAAGGCGGCTTCCAGCCTGTCCTGCACGGTCTTGCCGCTAGGCTGTGTCTGCCATCCTTGCCAGGGAGTGCCGTCGTACTGCACGCCGAGAACGATCCGCTTCAATGCAACTCCAGTCATAAAAAAAATGAAAACGGGCGCTAGCATAACGCTGCGCCCGCTGAAAACAAATACTAAGCTATTTTTTTGTACTACTGTTTTCCTGTTTTTACCGCGTTTTCGTCACTTACAGCTTGGCCAACAGCGTCTTGGCTGCTTCAACCTGCTCACCGCTGCCACCCTTCAAGACTTCCTCCAGCAATTCGCGGGCACCTTCTTTGTCGCCGATTTCCTTGTAGGCGACAGCCAGGTCCAGCTTGGTTGCCATTTCCGGATTGGCGACTGCAGTAGCGACGTTATCAGCCGCTGCGTGCACAGGTGCTGCAGTTGCTGCAACTGCGGCCGGAGCATGTGCCTGGACGGCGTTATCGAGGTCCAGGTTCATGCCGGAAAGGTTGAATTCCAATGGCGCCACCATCGGCTCCGAATGCTGGGCGTATGTCGGCGCTACAGGTGCCTTGACCACCGGCTTGGTTTCAGCAGGGATATCGATATGCGCAACCGTTGGCTCATAAGTCGACGGCTTGCCGCTGACCGGGAATTCCAGATCAGTGAACAACGGCGCTGCGGCAGGCGCAGGAGCAGCAACCTTGGCAGGCGCGGCTGGCGTTGCGTGGGCCTTGGTGTCCAGCTCGAAGTCCAGCGAATCGAGCATCGACTTGCCGGCATCGTGCGCAGCCGACAGCAACACGGTATTCTGGTTAGCCGAACCTTCAGCGCCAAGCTCTTCCAGATCGAAATCCATGTCGTTGCCATGCGCTGGCGCTGCTGCTACATGTTTACCGAGTTCGTTATCAGTCAGCGGCTCCAGCAATTGCACTGGCGCAGTATGGACCAGCTCTGGAATCGGCGCAGCTTGTGGCTCAGTCGGCGCGGTCAACGAATTGAAGTCGAGGCCATCCATTGGCTGGGTCGGCGCAGTAATCGAATCAGCTTTTGCAATCACCTGTTCCTGCAGCTTGCCGCCGCCATACAAAGGATTGGTCGGATCGACACTCAGGCCGAGTGCTGCCGCCTGCTGCCAATCTTCACCTTCGCCCCGGGTCAGGCTGTACAACTCGCTGGCCAGGATTTCAAATGCGCGCGGGTCTTTGCGGTTGGCGTAGATTTCCAGCAGCTTGACGCGAATTGCGTTACGGCTCGGCTGGCTGCGCAAGGCTTCCTTGAGGATTTCTTCGGCTTGCGCATCGCGGCCATAGGCGATGTAGACATCTGCCTCGGCGACCGGATCGACATTGGTGTCGAGATGGCTGACCGACGGTACGAAATTCGAATTGAAGATGCTGTTCTTGGTATCGACGCTTTGGCCGCCGGTGGAACCGAACAGCGAATTGCCCTTCAGGCCCGAATTGGTCAGCGGTGCGCCGCTGCTATCCAGGAATGCCTGCTGACGCGCACGGTTGCGACGATAGCGGAACAGACCGAGTCCGGCCAGCAATGCAACCAACACGCCGCCGACTGGCAACAGCAATGGATTTTCGGTAAGGTTGTCCATGAAGCTTGGCTCGGCCGGGGCTGACGTCGCCACCTTCGGCTTGGCTACCGCTGCTGCTGGAGCAGGTTTGGCCGCCACCACTGGCGCTGCCGGCGCAGGAGCGCTGGCATCTGCGGAAGCTGCCGGTGCCGCAGCTGGCGCAGCCGCTTCAGTTGCAACCGACGCTGCCGCGGTAGCTGCTGCTGCGGCCGCAGGTGCTGTCGCAGCAGGCGTTGCTACAGCAGGAGTTGCCGCTGCTGCAGGCGTTGCCGCCGGGGTTGCTGCTACTGCAGCAGGAGCCGCCGCAGGCGTTGCCGGCGCAGCTTTCACACTGCTAGCCTGGTTCTGCAGATCAGCCAGGTTCTTGTTCTTCAATTCCAGCGTCTTTTGCAAATCGCTGACATTCTTTTCGAGTTCCTTGACGCGCGACTGGGCCTCAGCCGCAGCCTTTTCACGCGCAATTTTTTCTTCGGTCGCTGCAGTTGCGGCAGCTTCCTTGCTACCAGCAGCGCCGGCTGCTGCAGCTGCCGCTGCGGCAGCGCCACGCGACAGTTTCAGCTTGTCCTTCGATTCGCTGGCAGGCGTGGCCTGCTCTTCGACCTTGGCGGTAATCTTGCCGCCACCGCTTTGTTTCGATTCAGCCGCCTGATTCGGCGCAGCCGCTTCAACCTGGCTAGCCAGGGTATTGCGATAGCTCTTGAAATCCTTGGATTGCGCCAGCACTACGCCGCGCGCCTCCGATTTGCTGACGCTGCGTGCACTGTCGGCATCCGGAATCGACAGGATCTGGCCGGAACGCAAACGGTTCATGTTCTTGCCAACGAAGGCGCCTTCGTTGCTGCGATACAGCGCCACCAGCATCTGGTCGAGCGAAATGCCCGACGGCAGATTGGCGTTGGCGATACCGACCAGCGTGTCGCCTTTTTTCACATGGTAATCGCCGCTGGCAGCCGTTGCTGCCGGGGCCGCTGCGGCCGGTTTGGCCACTGCGCCTGCGGTGTTGCCGGATGCATTCGACGTGGCCGGCTTGGCAGCGCTTCCGCCAGACGCATTGGCGACTGCTCTGGCTGCCGCTGCACGGGTCGCATCAGAGATGGTCGAACCGGGTGCCGGCTGGAACGACGGCGCCTGGGACACTGGCGCTGCGACACTGCGGTTGGAACTTGCATTGGCAGCCTGGCGTGCAGCCGGTGCCGGCGCAGCCAGTTGGACTGGCTGATTCTGACGCTGACCGGCAGGATCGAGTAATAAGGTGTATTCGCGGACCAGGCGCGATTTGGTGCCGCCGAGTTCCATCAGCATATCGACGAACGGTTCGTTCATCGCCTGGTTCGACGTCACACGGACGAATTTGCGGCCGTTACGCTGATCGATGGCGAACTGCAGCGACAACAAGGCGGGATTGAAGTCAATATTGGCTTGTTGATAAGTTTCAGGACTGGCCAGCTTGGCGACCAGGCCATCAGCCTCATCCGGGCTGACCGCTGTCAGCTCGATCTCTGCCCGTAACGGTTGTCCCAGCGAGGACAGCACGGTTAATTTGCCCAACCCGGCGGCTTCTGCAGTGGAGATCAGCATTAACGCCGAGACCACGGCTGCAGTGAGTGTCTTTAAACCGGTGGAAATTAATGTATTCGAAGAATTCGTGTGCATGTTGTGTGGCATTAGGACTATCCGTTGGCGTCTATGGAATAACAAAGCTTGCTGAAAGCAAATACTGTACCCAGTTTTTCTAAAAATCAATACCTAGATTGACATGCTGTCGTAACAATAGCCGGTAGATTATTAGTTATACCGACAAGATACGGCAAGCCCGCTAAGAGCTTCATTGGGGAAGTACTTAGCGGGCTATCTTGCAAGTCGGCAACAATATCACAACTACTGCGACAAGTCAGGTATCAAGGACGATCCGCAACATGCGACGCAGTGGCTCGGCGGCACCCCACAATAATTGGTCGCCGACGGTAAATGCTGACAAATATTCGCCACCCATCTGCAATTTACGCAGACGACCGACAGGAATTGTCAGGCTGCCGGTCACGGCGGCAGGCGTCAGGTCGCGCATCGAGGCCTCGCGCTCATTCGGCACCAGCTTCACCCACTGGTTGTTGCTGGCGATGATGTCATTGATTTCATCCAGCGGCACGTCTTTCTTCAGCTTGATGGTCAATGCCTGGGAATGACAGCGCATGGCGCCGATGCGGATGCACAGGCCATCCACCGGAATTGCCTTGCCGCCATTGCTGAAACCTTCGCCACGGCCAAGGATCTTGTTGGTTTCGGCGCCGGCTTTCCACTCTTCCTTCGACAGGCCGCCACCCAGGTCCTTGTCGATCCAGGGAATCAGGTTGCCGCCGAGCGGCACGCCGAACTGCTTGGTTTCGTCAGCCGACATCGAATGCTGCTTGCCGAGCACCTTGCGATCGATTTCCAGGATGGCCGATTTCGGATCGTCCAGCAATGCCTTGACTTCGGCATTGATCGAACCGAACTGTGTCAGCAGCTCACGCATGTGCTGGGCGCCACCGCCGGATGCAGCCTGATAGGTCATGGAGGTCATCCACTCGATCAGGTCGTGCTGGAACAGGCCGCCCAGGCCCATCATCATGCAGGACACCGTGCAGTTGCCGCCGATGTAGTTCTTGACGCCGCGCTTCAGGCCGTCCTTGATCACGTCCAGGTTGACCGGATCGAGCACGATGATGGCGTCGTCCTTCATGCGCAGCGTCGAAGCGGCGTCAATCCAGTAGCCATTCCAGCCGGCCGCGCGCAACTGCGGGAAAATCTCGCTGGTGTAGTCGCCGCCTTGGCAGGTAATAATGATGTCGCATTTTTTCAACGCTTCAATATCGGTGGCGTCTTTTAACGTTGTTTCGTTTTTCGCCAGTGCCGGTGCTTTACCGCCGGCATTTGAAGTTGAGAAAAATACCGGTTCGATATGGGCGAAATCGCCCTCTTCTTGCATACGCTGCAACAAGACCGAACCCACCATGCCACGCCAACCGACCAAACCAACCAGTTTCATCATGATTCCCTAACAAAATCGGGGAAAAGCCCCGTACTCCACGGCAGACCCACCTGCCAAATTCTTTTATCCCAGCGCCTTGACCACAGCCGCACCCATTTCGATGGTGCCGACCTTGGTAGTACCTGCTTCATAAATGTCAGCAGTACGTAAACCTTGCGCCAGCACTTTCTTGACCGCGTTGTCGATACGATCGGCCTGCTCCGCCTTGTTCAGCGAGAAGCGCAGCATCATTGCCGCCGACAGGATGGTCGCCAGCGGATTGGCGATATTCTTGCCAGCGATATCCGGCGCCGAACCGTGCGACGGCTCGTACAAGCCCTTGTTGTTGGCGTCCAGCGATGCCGACGGCAGCATGCCGATCGAACCGGTCAGCATGGCGGCCTGGTCCGACAAAATATCGCCGAACATGTTGCCGGTGACGATGACGTCAAATTTCTTCGGCGCGCGCACCAGCTGCATCGCAGCGTTGTCGATATACATGTGGTCCAGCGCAACGTCAGGATATTCCTGATGTACTTCAGTGACGATATCTCTCCAGAACTGGAAAGTTTCCAGCACATTGGCCTTATCGACGCTGGTCAGGCGCTTGTCGCGCTTTTGCGCTGCCTGGAAGGCAACGTGGGCGATACGGCGGATTTCCGGCTCGGCGTAGCGCATGGTGTCGAAACCTTCGCGTTCGCCCTTGAAAGCGCCATCCGGTGCGGTGCGGACACCGCGCGGCTGGCCGAAATAAACGTCGCCGGTAAGTTCACGGATGATCAGGATATCCAGTCCGGACACCACTTCCGGCTTCAATGTCGATGCATTGGCCAGTTCCGGATACAGGATCGCCGGACGCAGGTTGGCGAACAGACCGAGGTGCTTGCGCAGGCCGAGGATCGCCTGCTCCGGGCGCAACGAGCGCTCCAGGTTGTCGTACTGCCAGTCGCCGACGGCGCCGAACAGGATCGCATCGGCTTCCTTCGCCAGTTTCAGCGTGCCCTCCGGCAGCGGATGACCATGCGCGGCATAGCCGGCGCCACCGACCGGAGCGCTTTCCAGTTCGAATTTTTCGCCAAGTGCATTCAACACATTGACCGCTTGATCAATGATTTCCGTACCGATGCCATCGCCTGGCAAAATTGCTATCTTCATTTTTTCCCGAGATTGAAAAATTCAAAAAATATTCGTTACCGATGCTGCGCAATACTGATTTAAATCGTGTTGGCCAGCCAAGGCTGCGCAAACAGGTGCCGCTCTTCAAAATCACGAATCTTGTCGGCCTGGCGCAAGGTCAAGCCGATGTCGTCGAGGCCGTTGAGCAGGCAGTACTTGCGGAACTCACCGATCTCGAACGGATAGCTGATGTTGCCGTTGGCAGTCGTGACCAGTTGTTTTTCCAGATCGACCAACAGACGGAAGCCCGGGAACGCCTTGACCTCATCGAACAGGCGATCGATCTGGGTTTCCGGCAGCACGATAGGCAGCAGGCCGTTCTTGAAGCAGTTATTGAAGAAAATATCGGCAAAACTCGGCGCGATCACGGCGCGGAATCCGTACTGATCGAGTGCCCACGGCGCATGCTCACGCGAGGATCCGCAACCAAAATTCTTACGGGTCAGCAAAATCGACGCGCCTTGGTAGCGCTGCTGGTTCAACACGAAATCCGGATTCAACGGACGGCGCGAATTGTCCATGCCAGGCTCGCCATGGTCCAGGTAACGCCATTCGTCGAACAGGTTAGGGCCGAAACCGGTGCGTTGAATCGATTTCAGAAACTGCTTCGGGATAATCGCATCGGTATCGACATTGGCGCGATCCAGCGGCGCCACCAAGCCATCGAGAACAGTAAATTTATTCATGCTATTTCATTCCAATAATAGTGCGCCACATGGCACATAAAAGGTGGCATCACATGCGGCAACCTTGCCAACCTATTTGCCAGCCTACTTGCCTTGAATTTTCTCGCCGACGCGTTCCATGTCCTGGCCAAAACCGTGAACTGTATTGCACGCCGACAGTACCACTCCAGCAATCAGCAACACACATAGCGTAGCTACTTTTCTCATCTTCCAGAGTCCTTCTGCAACTGTTTTATAACAAGATCAAAGTGAACGCACGTCGACGAAATGGCCGGCAATGCCTGCCGCCGCGGCCATCGCCGGGCTGACCAGATGGGTGCGGCCACCGGCGCCTTGCCGTCCTTCGAAATTGCGGTTCGAGGTTGAAGCACAGCGCTCACCCGGCTCGAGACGGTCGGCATTCATCGCCAGACACATCGAACAGCCCGGCTCACGCCACTCAAAGCCGGCGTCCTTGAAAATGCGATCCAGGCCTTCACGTTCAGCCTGCTCCTTGACCAGTCCGGAACCCGGCACCACCATCGCCAGCTTGACATTGGAAGCGCGGAACTTGCCGCGCACCACGGCAGCTGCCGCGCGCAAATCTTCGATCCGCGAATTGGTGCATGAGCCGATGAATACCTTGTCGATACGGATATCTTCGATCGCGGTGTTTGGCTTGAGCGCCATATAGGCCAATGCCTTTTCCATGCCGTCGCGCTTGGTTGGATCTTTTTCCTTGTCCGGATCCGGCACCCGGCCGTCAACCGCCACCACCATCTCGGGCGATGTGCCCCAGGTTACCTGCGGCTTGATTTCGGCGGCGTTCAGGGTCACCACCATGTCGAATTTAGCGCCCGGATCGGAATGCAGCGTGCGCCAGTACGAGACGGCGCGCTCCCAGTGCGGCCCGACCGGCGAAAACGGCCGGCCCTTGACGTAGTTGAGCGTGGTGTCGTCAACCGCGATCATGCCGGCGCGCGCGCCGGCTTCGATCGCCATGTTGCAGACCGTCATGCGGCCTTCCATCGACAGCGCCCGAATTGCAGTACCGGCGAATTCGATCGCGTAGCCGGTGCCGCCTGCAGTGCCGATCTGACCGATCACGGCCAGCACGATATCCTTGGCGGTCACGCCGTTAGGAATCGCACCATCGACCTGCACCAGCATCGACTTGGACTTCTTGGCCAGCAAGGTTTGCGTCGCCAGCACGTGCTCGACTTCGGAAGTGCCGATGCCATGCGCCAGGCAGCCGAAGGCGCCGTGGGTTGAGGTATGCGAATCGCCGCAGACCACGGTCATGCCGGGCAGCGTTGCGCCCTGTTCAGGCCCGATGACGTGGACAATGCCCTGGCGGTGATCGTTCATGCCGAAATAGGTCAGGCCGTAGCTCTTGGCGTTGGCGTCCAGGGTTTCAACCTGCAAACGCGAAATCGGATCGGCAATACCGTTGGCGCGATCGGTGGTCGGGACGTTATGATCGGCCACCATCAGGTTGGCCGGCAGCCGCCAAGGCTTGCGCCCGGCTAGCTTGAGTCCTTCGAACGCTTGAGGGCTGGTGACCTCGTGCAAAAGATGCCGATCGATATACAGAATCGCCGTGCCATCCTGTTCGGTATGGACGACGTGGGATTCCCAAAGTTTGTCGTAGAGCGTTTTAAGCATGATCCGGGGCGGGTTCGAGGCCGCGCAAAACAGTGAATTTAGCTCTTGATTATGCCATAGAAGCAGCCCTCTAATAGCCTTCAAGCCTCGAAAACCACATATGGATGCCTGCCGCGTTGCAGATCATCACATGCCGGTCCGTCCGCGAACCGGGAAAAATCAAGCCTTAAGCGGGAAAACCCCTACAGTGCAGTGCGATCAAAATAAAGTGACTTAGGACTTGAGCAGGCGCATCAGATTGAGCTTGCCGGTCGCCAAGGCGGTGCCAAACAGTACGATCAGGCAGCCCAGCAGCATGGTAACGGTAACCTGCTCGTGCAGGAACAACGCACCCCAGATCACGCCAAAGATTGGGATCAGGAAAGTCACCGATGCTGCATAAGCCGCGCCGGCATGTTCCAGCAAGCGGTAAAAAATTGCATAGGCAACGCCGGTACACACCACACCCAGCGCCAGCACCGCATACCAGGCAGTGGCAGATACCGCAGCGGTCGGCCAGTAGCAGATCGCCAGCGGCAACAACACCAGGGTCGCAAAAAACTGGCTGCCGAACGCCACTACAAATGGCGGCACGCCGGCCAGCCGGGTTTTCGAATAGTTGATGGCGAAGCCGTACGACAAGGTTGCCAGCAACACTGCGCCAATCGCCAGCCAGACGCTAGGCAAGCCCTCGCCGATCTTGTCCCACACCAATGTAATGACGCCGATCATGCCGACCAGCATGCCGAGCGCTTGCGCCCTGCTCATCGGCGCCTTCAACCACAGGAATGCAATCAGGCCGGTCCACAGCGGCGTGGTCGCATTCAAGATCGAATCGAAGCCGGCGCTGACATGCAAGGTCGAATAGGCGAACAAGGAAAATGGCAGCGCCGAATTGGCGACACCGACCACCAACAGCGGCCAGGCTTTGCTACGCATGTGACTGCGGGCCGCGGCGGAACGCATCACCGGCAACAGCACCAGCGCGGCGATGCCGACACGCAATGCAATCAACGGCACCGGCCCAAACTCCGGCGCTCCTACGCGCATGAAAAGAAATGATGCGCCCCAAATGGCAGCGAGAAAAAGCAGTTCGGCGATATTCATGGGAGGGATGTCGTTTGAAGTTGGGTGTCGGTGAGACGCTGCATTTGCATGCGGCAATATATCCGATTACGCGCCATACGTGAAAAATTCGTTTCGCAATTGGCTTACCGGTATTTCCACGCCAACTGCGAGAGCCGCAATGGCAAAGGCGTTGCAGCTTGTTGGGCGCAACTGCGCCTGCCATCAAATACGCATCGACACACCATCACATCTTCCAAATCCAGACAAGCAACTCGTTGTTTGCGGCACCTTGTCAAAATCGGACATCGCATTTCGCGATTAAATTTCCACCCATCACTAATGAAATCGTCGGCCTTGGAGATGCTGCGAATGTACTGTCATTTTTTACATTTTTTGTTAGCGCTCACATCGCGCCGACATGGAAAAAAATATCCATCTCCGCCAAATGCGGTGTCCGAACCAGACAAGGTTTTGTCGTAAACACTCTGTTTTGCAATCCTATTATCAGATCAACGCAAATGTGCTCGCTCCTCGAGTCCAGCGCTGATCAGTTTCTTCATCTCACGATTCGATCACGCTCGGCCTTGTCGAAAAAAGACATTTTCGTTCTGGCTTGATGAGACATCCGCAACGTCTGTTGTCGCAAGGGAAGCTAGCTCCAATGAAACGGAGCTTCGCGACGCAACACGTTGCTGGCATGCACTTCATCTGTAGTAACGCTTGTTTGTGGCTAGGGGCGCACAAACAAGACACTCTAGTGAATGATGCCCCCACTCCAAGGAGAAACAGAAATGAAAAAGCAAATTATTGCCGCATCAATCATGTCGCTGTTCGCTGTCTCTGCATTCGCTCATTCATGGGGTTCATCCGGCTCGAAAACCACTAACACCACCAGCACTGCAGTTGGCGTATCGATTGGCGGTAACGGTGGCGCTGGCGGTTCGGCAACTTCGGGCAGCGCAACAGGTGGCTCGGCAACAGGGGGCAAAGCAACTGGTGGCAATGCAAGCCAAACCATTACCGGTGGCACAGCCACTAGCGGCGGCAACCTGACTGCTGCTGGCGGTGGCAAGGCAAATGGCGGCGACACCAAATCGGGTGGCACAACCGGCAGCAGCTCGCAAGGCGGCAACGGTGGTGGCGCATTGTTTGGCAGCGCTAATGGCGGCGGCTCCGGTTCCGGTAGCACTGCAGGCAATGTCCAAGCTGCAAACGGCAATGCACTTGCTGGTGGCGGCTCAGCTACTTCCAGCACAGGTGCCTCAAGCGCCAATACCGGCGGGTACAACGCCGGCGGTTCTGCAGGCAACTTCGTGTTCGCAGGTGGCGGCTCTTCCGGCAATGCTACAGCAGGCAGCGGCGGTGACGGCGGCAACGCAAGCTCGCATGTAAGCGCCGGAAAATAACGGCAAGCAACGGCTCGGTTACCGATGAGTTGCGAGAGGGAAGGACCCCTTCCCTCTCGTTTATCAAACCAACCATTACGATGGAGAAGCCATGAAACGCAAACTTATAGGTATCCTGATAGCCTCGGCCTTCACATTACCAGCAATAGCACAAACGACTACGCCTTCGACCTCATCCACCGCTACCTCGGTCGCAGTTGGCGGCGGCGGCGGCACCGGCGGCTCGGCTGCAGGCGGCACGGCAGCAGGCGGCAGCGCAACCGCTTCAAGCGGCGGCAATGCAGCTGGCGGCAGTTCGACAGTAAGCCTGTCCGTCACTTTGCCCAGCTCCACATCCGGCACATCTTCCGGCACCTCTGGAACCTCTGGCACAACATCATCGCCGACAGGCACTAGCTCAGCCGCAGGCGATCCGGCAGGCACCACATCGACGGTGAACTATGGCGGCACCTACACCGTCAAGACCGTACCGAATATTGTTGCACCATCGCTGACGACAACGCTGTCCGATACCTGCATGGGTTCGGCATCGTTCGGCCTGTCCTTCACCGGCTTTGGCGCAACTGGCGGCACC
Organism: Collimonas sp. NPDC087041; assembly: GCF_044745265.1. Classification (NCBI taxonomy): domain Bacteria; kingdom Pseudomonadati; phylum Pseudomonadota; class Betaproteobacteria; order Burkholderiales; family Oxalobacteraceae; genus Collimonas; species Collimonas sp. NPDC087041. The sequence goes on along the minus strand of NZ_JBIUZX010000001.1, from coordinate 489,567 downwards.
ACCATGGTCGACCAGGCTTGCGTGCGCCGGCTCGATTCCAGGGAATTTCGTGCGATGGGTTTAAACGACGTTGCACTGGCGTTACTGTGCCAAAGCGAGGCCAACCGGAAAGCAGTTGAATCGACCGGACGCTCCTGCCCTGGCATGGAAAGAGCCGCTGCACCAGCCGCGCCTGCAACACCGGCAGCCGCACCTTCGGCATCGTCGACCAGCACCGTCGGTCAAAACAGCATCAATAACATCGGCGATCAGTACAAGGATCCATTGATACGCGCACGACTTGGCCTGGACACACTGTCTGCCCTAACCGCACGTTGAGCCGAAACGCAAGGGGATGCCATGAAGCGCACGCCATTCTCAAGCGATCAGATTGCCGCAGCTCTCAAACAGGAAGAGCTGGGTATGCCGGTGGCTGACGTGATAAGGCAGGCTGGAATCACTGAACGCACCTTCCTCAACTGGAAGAAGCAGTACGGTGGACTTCCAGGCTATCCGCACGATTTGAAATGCCTGCAAGAAGAGAATGCCAAGCTGAAGCAAATCGTGGCGGAGCTGACACTGGAGAATTCTCGCTTGCAGGATGCACTGGACGACAAGAGAGGCAAGCATGAACACTACAGTTCTTCGAATTGAAGGTGACTGAATCGAACGGTCGGCGATGATGCAAGCACCAGGTTTGACAGGGATAAGATGGATGAAAAACAGCTTCCGTACACCAACTAAATACTCAGCAGAAATTAACATTGGTGCACAACATCAATTCCCTCAAGAAATCTTTTTGCTCCTATGTAGAAGCTTGTGCAAACACGCCACAAAACTGACTATATTTAACAATCATTAGCTGGACAAATTTCAGTTTTGTAGCAGAATGAGGAATAACAATTTACTAATAAAAAATTGCGTTCCGGCAATGCAAAACAGTAAGTTGGCCGCAGGGAGAGTCTCATGGATATCGAGTGCGTAAAGACACTTGAGGTGATAGACGACAGCAGCTCAACCAGGCATATCGGTATTATCGTTTTTGAAGGGGTCGTACTCGCCGATGTGGTCGGCGCGGCCGACGTCTTCGGCATTGGCGACAAACTGATATCCACAGTATTTCCTGGCACGACGCGTTACGCTGTTTCAGTTCTTTCCATATCGGGCGGCATGATCATGTCATCAGCCTCCGTACAGATCATGACTTCGCCACTGGCATCTTTCGGCGAACACCAATTCGACACATTACTCATCGCCAGCGGCACCGGCAATTTCGATGCTTACCGCGACCCCGATCTTATCGCCTGGCTGCAACGCATGCGCAGTAACGTCCGCAGGATTGCTGCGATTTGCACCGGCGTGTTCGTCATCGGCGCCGCCGGCTTCCTGAACAATCGTCGCGCCACCACCCATTGGGCGTTGCTGGACAAACTGGCGCGCGAGTTTCCGCTGGTGAAAATCGATCGCGAGTCGCAAATCAGCGAAGACGACGGCATCTTCACTTCTTGCGATGTTGGCATGGCGGCAGAGCTCGCATTGCGCCTGCTGGAAAACGATCTCGGTCCGGCAGTTGCGCAACGTGTCGCGCAAAGCCTGGTGGTATGCCAGCGCCGGCGTGACAACCCGCCGGCCCAGCACGCCACGCGCTCGGCCGATCCGGCCAAGAGCAGCAAGATCCACAAGGCATCGCTATGGTTTGTCGAGCATCTTGCCGAGTCGATCAGCGTCGTCGATGCCGCCAATCACGTATCCATGAGTGAACGTAATTTCGTCCGCCAATTCAAGCGCGAAACCGGCCAGACGCCGCACGACTTCCTGCTGAACCTGCGCCTGGAAGCGGTGCGCCAGCAACTGACTGAGACCGACCTGCCGGTCGATAAAATTGCGCGGCGCTGCGGCCTGTTCAGCGGTGAACATGTGGCCAAACTATTCCGCAAGCATATGTGGACTTCCCCGACAGAGTATCGCAAAGGCATACGTTCTTCCTGAAAATAATTCCAAGCACAGGTGGACACTCCGATGAATACCCCCATCGCGATAGCGCCCCGCCAAGTGCGCTTTAGTCTCAAGCCCCTGCCGATCACGCTTCTGGCAACGGTCTTTGTGGTACTGGTCTGCACGTCCCTGATGTTGATTGAGGTATGGCGCAGCTGGAACGCGCGCAGCCTGCAATTGCGCGAGACCGAAATCGCCACCTCCAACCTCGCCCGCGCGCTGTCGCAGCATGCCGATGACACCCTCAAAGAAGCTGACACGGTGCTGGTCGGCGTGGTTGAACGCCTGGAAATGGATGGTACAGGCAGCGTCGCGCTGGAACGCCTGCATCGATTGCTGATCCAGCACATCGGCGAACTGCCGCAGTTGAACGACTTATCGATTTACGACGAAACGGGACTATGGCTGGTCAACGCAAAAAGTGGCCCTATTCCTTACCTCAACAACGCTGATCGCCAATACTTCATCCATCACATCGGCTCGACCGACCGCGGCCCTTTCATCGGGCCGCCGGTGCGAAGCCGTTATAACGGCGAATGGATCGTCACGGTATCGCGCCGCTTCAACCATGCGGACGGCAGCTTCGCTGGACTGGCGCTGGCCACCATCAACATCAGCTACTTCAAGAATTACTACGACAGCTTCGACATCGGCCATGCCGGCTCGATTATTCTGAGTCTCAACGACGGCACCATGCTGGTCCGACGCCCGATGAGCGACGACACCATCGGCAAGAACCTGGCGAATTATCCGATCTATCGTGACTATGCCGCCAAGAATGCGGAGGGTACGGCCATCATCGCCTCCGGCCAGGACGGACTGGAGCGCTTGATCGCCTATCGGCATTTGCAGGAATATCCATTATTCGTCACGGTGGCGCGCTCCAAGGACGAGGTGTTGAGCGGCTGGCTCGCCGACTCTCATCTGCATTTATTCGGCGCCTTGCTGTTGACGACTGCCCTGGGTTTACTGGGCTGGCGGCTGATTCACCAAATCCGGTTGCGCTTGTTGGCGGAAGCCGATTTGTTGCAGGTCCAGGCTTCATTGAAAACGCTGAACCAGCACCTGGAGCAATTGGCACTGCAGGACAGCCTGACCGGACTAGCCAACCGGCGCCAGTTTGATAGCGCCTTGCGCGATGAATTCAGCCGTGCCATGCGCACCGAGAATCCGCTGGCGCTAGTCATGATCGATGTCGATTGCTTCAAGCAATATAACGACATCTATGGCCATCCGGCTGGCGACGAATGCCTGCGACAAATCAGTGAAGTCATCAAGGCCAGCAAGAACCGCCCCGGCGACCTGGCGACGCGTTACGGTGGTGAGGAATTGGCAGTCTTGCTACCGGATACCAACCTGGCCGGCGCCATCGCCGTGGCTGAGAAAATCCGGCTGGCGATATACAACCTGCATATCGAACATCCGCACGGCCCGGCCGGAGTGGTGACCATCAGCGCCGGCGTCGATGCCTTCGTGCCGGTCAGGGACGGCAATATCCCATTTGAATTGGTACAAGCGGCCGACAAAGCCTTGTATGCAGCAAAATCCGCCGGCCGCAATCGTGTCTGCTCCAATGCCGATTTGCATTAGGGCCTGTTAGCACTCATGCCCGCCCTCGCCGCCCCCGTTCATAGACCAGTGCGCCAACCGCGATCAAGCGGTACAGTTCCTGCTCGGTCAGCTTGTACGACAGCGCTGCAATCTCGCGTGCCAGCATCCCGATCAGTAAATCGTTTCCCGGTACCTGCGCCTGTGGGCTTGCGCATGCAATCAAATCGACTATTTGTTCCGCTCTCATGATCCCACCTCGGAAAGATTAACTGTAAGACCTCAGCCGGCGCCTCGCTGGAAACGTATTACCTTATTGTTATTGCCGTTTCCAGGAAGCTGGCCTTGAAGTAGGATTTGCCCCGGCGCCTCAGTGTGAGATGGTTTGTCGGTTCTCGATGGGGGCTGTCACCGCCAACCGGCCCAGCATCGAATCAGGAAGCGTCGCATGTGCAGCCGACACCTCCTTCCGAGTGGGCCGATCTACATCATTGTTTCTTGCCGCCGCCCAGCAAGCCGCCCAACAAATTGGTGACGGGCGCTAGCGGATTACTAGTTGTACCGGCTGTACCAGTTGTGCCTTTGCCGCCAGTCAGGCCAGCAACCAGGTTTGTCACCGGTGCCAGAGGATTGGCAGTCGAGCCAGTTGTGCCAGTTGTGCCACCGACGGCACCGGTCAAGCCGGCTACCAGGTTGGTAACAGGCGCCAATGGATTGCTACCCGATCCAGTGCCAGTTGCGCCACCGAGTCCGCCAGTCAGGCCGTTCAGCAAGCCGGTAACAGGGGCCAATGGACCACTGCCCGAACCGGTTGCACCGCCAAGTCCGCCAGTCAGACCGCTCAGCAAGCCGGTAACAGGAGCCAATGGGCCGCTGCCCGAACCAGCTGCACCGCCAAGTCCGCCAGTCAGGCCGCTCAGCAAGCCGGTAACAGGAGCCAATGGGCCACTGCCCGAACCAGCTGCACCGCCGAGTCCGCCGGTCAGACCGCTCAGCAAGCCGGTAACAGGAGCCAATGGGCCGCTGCCCGAACCAGCTGCACCGCCAAGTCCGCCAGTCAGGCCGCTCAGTAAGCCGGTAACCGGAGCCAGTGGGCCACTGCCGCCAGCCGCGCCGCCCAGTCCGCCAACCAACCCGGTCAGCACGTTATCGACAGGCTGCAGCAGGCCGCCGGTCTTGTTGCCCAGCAAAGGCTGGCCAGTGCCCACCAGGGCATTTGTGCCGAGGCCGGCCACTGTGGCGCCGACACCGTTGACTACCGGGCCCAGGCTGCTAACCACAGGTACATTGGCGCCAGTCAGCGCATTGCCCAGAGTATTGACGCCACCACCGACAGCAGCCAGCAAGCCGTTCACTGGCTGGTTCAAACCGGTCGCATTCCCGACTGTCTGTGTCAGCGTCGTCACGGTGCTGGTCAGCGGCACAATCGCCTGGCCCACGGTTTGCGTAATCTGTTGCACCGGGCCGGTCGACAACGCATTGGTCAGTGGCGCGCCCAGCGCGGAAACCGCACTGCCCACCTGCGTTACCAAACCACCTACCGGCGTGGTGACTGCCGCCAATGGTGCTAACGGTCCGCTGCCGAGTCCGGTCACCAGTTGTCCCGCGCCTTGCACCGTGTTGCCGACTTGCGTAACGACACCGCCGACACTGGAGACAGTGGTGCCAATTGCATTTGGATTGCTGCCGAGTTGGCCAAGGCCGTTAGTGACACCCGCGCCCAACGTGGTGACAATTCCGCTGGCGCCGTCGACCACTCCGGTCAAGCCGCTCTTGGATTGCGTCGACAACAACGGAACATTGTTAATGACCGTGCTGCCTATCGTTGCTACTGCGGTTCCTGTGGTGGTTACAGTGCTGCCGACATTGGAAAGGAAATTGGCCGATGCACCTGTTCCGCCGCCTGTTCCGCCGCCTGTTCCGCCGCCTGTTCCGCCACCTGTGCCGCCACCTGTGCCACCGCCAGTACCGCCACCTGTGCCGCCACCTGTGCCGCCGCCTGTGCCGCCACCTGTGCCACCACCTGTGCCACCACCTGTGCCACCACCTGTGCCACCACCTGTTCCACCACCTGTACCGCCACCTGTGCCGCCGCCTGTGCCACCACTGCCGCCACCGTCAGAACCGCCACTTGTGCCACCGCCCGAGCCACCACCATCTGATCCGCCGCCCGAGCCGCTGCCTGAACCGCTGCCGGCTCCTGTGCCGGCGGTAGTCCCGGATGTTGATCCGAGCGACTTCCCTAGGTCTCCGCCGCCACTGGCACAACCGGCCAGCAAGGCTGTTAACAAGATGGATGCTGCAACGACGCCACTTTTACGCGATGCTTTCATGATGTATCTCCCTTGGTGAAATTTAGAACCACACGTTCATGTGGTGCTATTTCGCAAAGAGCGTGCCAGTCGTAAAACAGCGAATTCAGGAAGTAAAAAACATCCTCCATCGGCGTCGAAAAATACAAATAACCCTTATTAATCAATGACTAAAGAGTTTTCAACAAAATCTTGAAGGCCTCCACTGCCAGCAGCATTTATGGCGATTGATACGTTACATGTAACGTAACGCCGGGCGCATCGACCACACAATAAATTATTAAAAATACATCAATCAGCAATTTAAAAGGAAACTTCAAATACGGCTTTCCTAACATTCGACCACGCGACGCAATGGGCGCACGGCAACACCATTTACCCCATAGTCAAAATTGAGATATCCTCGGGCATCTAGCAAGAACGGCAACACAATCGCTTGCTTGCAATGTTCTCGACGACGTACGCAACTAGTTGCCATCGGTAGAGTCAGAGGATGCGCCGTCGCCACAGGCAGGTCGGCAGGCGTCATTGAAATTGAATCAAAAGAGATCGATTAATCAGAGGAATGTCATTGTCGGTACAGAATCCCCGAGGGCTAGGCCCGCAAACACACAAGCAAACGAAATTTGCCGGCTACTTGCTGTCGCTTATCCTGACCCTTGCACTCGCAGCTTGCGGCACACCGTCCGGCTCTGGCAGCGGCGCATCGCCAACTCCCAGCGGCCCCGGCTATTACACGGTGCAAAAGGGCGACACCTTGTCCAGCATCGCCCGCAAATTCCGCCGCAGCAATAGCGAAATCATCGCCTGGAACAAACTGGCGGATCCGAATGACATCAAGGTGGATCAGGTGCTGCGGGTCGTTCCGCAAGGCACACGCAGCAGTGCGCCAAGTACGGCCAGCAGTGCCAAAAGCCCTGCCCGCAGCAACAGCGGCAATAGCAGCGCCGATAGCAGTGACAACGACACGGGAGCCGATGCCAAGGACGCCATCGACTGGGGCTGGCCGGCGAACGGAAAATCCAGCAATGGCGCCGGCCAGGGTAAAAAGGGCATCGATATTTTTGGGCAGCTCGGGCAGCCGGTGCTGGCTGCCGCCAGCGGCAAGGTGATGTATGCCGGCAGCGGCATACGCGGCTACGGCAATCTGGTGATCGTCAAACACAACAGCAACCTGCTGTCGGTCTATGCACACAACAAGACCATCACCGTCAAGGAAGGGCAAATGGTTAGCAAGGGCCAGCAAATCGCTGAAATGGGCAAATCCGACAGCAATGCCGTCAAGCTGTATTTCGAAATCCGCCGCCAGGGCAAGCCTGTCGACCCGACGCGCTACCTGCCCAGCCGCTGATCGCACAAAAGAAAATGCCCGGAGGCGCCTGATTGGGCGCTCCGGGCATTCCTGGAATCAGTTGCCTGACTCAATACGCTATATAAGGCCCTACCGTTCCCGCCGCCGTGACGCCTTCAATCGCGGTATACACCGAGCGCCCGAAGAAGAACGGCAATCCCCAGTCAAAATACGATGTGAAGGCCGGACCGCCGGCAAGGTTGTTGAACGCCGTGTTGTTTGGATTGGACTGGAACAAACTATCGGCATTGGCCACATTGAAATTCACCGTACCGCTGCGCCCGTTGATACCGGTATTGACGACGCTACGGCTCAATGTCGAAATCGGACAATAAAACCCTTGGCTGACACTGCAATTCGGAATCGTGCTGTCGGCGAAGAACAAGCCATTCGAGCCACTGTCGAAAAACGCCTGCACCACCGTGCCCTGATACAAGGCGCTCAGGTTGCCCGAACTATTCAGCGTGTAGATGCTGGCGCTGCCAAGGGCATTATTGGTTTGCGTACCAATCCCGAAAATCAGCGAACCGGTCACCCCGGCGGCGCCGTTGCTGCCTACCGACGGCAGTTGGATCACCGTGCCATTGTTATCCTGCGGGAAAACTGCGACCGGATTACCAACCTGTTTGGCGACACTCAGAGCCGCCGCCGTGCACGTGCCTCCGGGGCAGGTGTAGTACCAACCCGCCAGCGCTTGTGATGCGCAGGCACTGCCGCAATCCTGGGCAAAGGAACTGATTCCGAGCACCCCGTTGGCGCGGAATGCCGCCACGGTATTCTCCGCCACCAGGCCGCCCGAGCAACTACTCGGGACGTTGGGAAATGCGTTGTCGCCGATGATCTGGACCGATATCCCGCTGGCCACTTCACCTGCGACACGCAAATCCGCCTGTTTGACCGAGCCCCAGCTATAGCCATCGGCAAAGCGCGCGCACTCGGCGATTGCATTGCCACCGGCATCGGTGAGCGCCGGCAATGTAGCCGCTCCCGACAGCACCGACGAGATGATCCGCAAACCGCTGGAACCGGTGTCTACCAGGATGTGGTCGATGGTTTGGCATTGGGTGCTGCTGCCAGGCTGGCAGATGGTTACCGAGACATACGGAGAATTCACTGCGCCGACCGACTGGCCGGACGAAGTGTTGGGTCCACTATCAACCACGATCGACACAGAATTTTGCACAGTCGGGGGCACCACCGGCGGGGTAGTCGGCGTCGTACTGCCGCTGGAACCGCCACCGCCGCCGCAGGCAACTAACAACAGGCTGCTGAGCAGGCAAACAAGATACGTCAAAGGGCGCATGGTCATCTCCGGTCAGCGAATGTCATTAGGGGTCACGCCTTGCGGCAACAAGGCCGGCACGTAGGCGCTGCCGGCAAATGAACGCATATGGCCACCGGAACGCAATACCAACTGATCGGACTGGATCGCTACCGCCCGTCGCCCGGCATGGGGCACGCTAGCCGCGGCGACAAATTGCTCTGAGTAGCTACCCAGCAACTCCTGCAGATTCGGCATGCTAGGACCTTGCCAGCTCACCGCAAAGACAATGTTGTCAGCAGAAACGTATTCCTTGACCGTCGTGCCAGACGGCTCCAAGGTCTCACTGACCGAGTAACCATTGTAATTAGTGACGCGCGCAGCGGCTTTGGCGCGCACGCTGTCAGCTTGGGTGCTGCTGGCTTGAGGACTACTGGCTTGCGCGGCGCCGGGAGCGCCGCCGAGTGCGGCAAACGCCGGCAGCGACTGCGCCAGCAACATGGCGCACAGGCAGGAAACGGGAAATCTCATGACTCACCTCTGTTCGATTGACAATGACCTTGTGAAATCATAACCGATGCCGCAGGGCAATTTACAAAAGTTGTTTTAGAATCTTTCCATGCCATTCTCATCGATGATGTGCTAGCAATTTCAATCCGCAACCATGACAGCAAGCCCTCAGATTAAGACACTTCAGCTCCGGTTGACAAGGCGCGACCGCACGAAACCTATGTGCTCCCGCAACACATAAAACTGATCGGCAAAAGCCAGCGGCATTTTCATCCGGTTCACCGCTTCTTCGATATGGTCTAGCCGCTTGAGCAGATGTGCCTGTTCCTCCGGCGTATGGGTCACAGCGGCACGTTCCAGCGCGATCAGGGTGCCATACCAGCGATAGATGCGCGACTTGATGCGCCAGCCGTACAGTAGCGGCACTAGTTTGAAGCCTGGTATCAGCAGCAGGATGATCGGCAATACCACCACCAGGGTACGATCGACCAGGCTGGCCAGCCAGAATGGCAAGGTACGGTAGAAGAAGCCCTTACCGGATTTGTAATAGCGCGTGGCGTCGTCGCTGATGCGGAACTCGTGAGCCAGCGGCGCCGGGAATTCGCCGGCACGCTGCAGCACGTTGGCGCCGCCGTTGACTTCCTTGGCGGCATCGATCAGCAGGTCCGATAAGGCCGGATGCAGATCCTCACGCGCCACCAATTCGGCAGTCGGAGCAATCAAGCGCATGTCGCGATTTGGAATGTTCTTGCCGAAATCAAACACGCCCTTCGGTATCCGCAGCTCGTTCAGATAACTGAAGCGCCGCGCATAAGCGCTGGCCTGGGCGAAATCGAGCAAGCGCACGCCGGGCGTACGCAACAGCTTGCCCATGGTTGGCGGCGAAGCAGAATCGCCCATCAGGAAAGCCGCGTCAATCTTGCCGTCGGTCAGTGCCTGGGCGGCCTCATCGCCGCCCATGTCAAGCAGCTCGGTCTTGCCGCCCGGCTCAATGCCGTTTGCCTTCAGCAAGGTCAGCGCCAACACGCGCGAACCGCTGCCTTGCAGGCCAATGGCGACACGTTTTCCCTCCAGCTCAGACAAGCGATCGAGCGCTTTATGGCCGCGATAGAACACCGACACCGGCACATAAGCAACGCTGCCGAGTGACACGAGCTCATCAATCGGTATGTCCCCGGCCACCCCGCCCTGCACAAAGCCGACATCAACGCCGGATTTCGGATCGTTCAATTTGCGCAGGTTATCCAGTGATCCTTCCGATGTGACGATCTTCAGCGTGATGCCGTTGCTCGCCATGATCTTGCTGTATTTCTGCGCGGTGTTCCAAAAATTGCTGTGCTCCGGCCCGGTGGCGATGGTGATGGTCTTCGGCGGCGCCGGATGGATGAACCAGATTGCCAGCCAGACCGCGATGATCGCCAACAGCGCAATCGGCCCGAAGCTGATGGCCAGGTCGCGCCAGGAGATCGCAACGAAACGGGTCTTGATATTGATCGCAGACTGTTTCAGTTCAGCGGGATTGAGCGGAGTAGCCATGGGAGTTTGTCTGTCGTTGAAGAGTTTGGCGTGATTGCCGTGACACGATTCACACTCTGCTTCATTTCTGGCGCAAAGGGGCCAGCAGGTGCGTCAACGCATTGTGATCCAGTTCATACATCAGGGCGATCAAGCCGCCCAATTCACCTGACGGGAAACCTTCGCGTGCAAACCAGGCCAGGTAATCGCCGGGCAGGTCCGCCAGCAACCGTCCCTTGTATTTCCCAAAAGGCATCTGGCGCGTCACCAGCAGTTGTAAGTGTTCGGGGTTCATATTGATATGGCCTGAGGATTGCACGAGCAATGACAAGAAAATAAAGGCAGCAAAGGCGCGTATTGTGCCAAATATTCCTGACGCCATGCGATTTTGATTGAAATGAGCGCATCCGCAGCCAAGGAGAAAATCCTCTACACTGTCGACGGTCAGCCTACTTCCCCATCGCCCCTGCATGCACACCACCAATACCACATCCGCTATCAACGCCAGCGTCCCGGCACTGGAATGCCGCGGCTTGCGCAAATCTTACGGACACGGCCGCGTAGTGCTGCACCATCTCGATTTCACCTTGGCCGCCGGCGAATACGTCGCCATCATGGGCGATTCCGGGGTCGGCAAATCGACGCTGCTGAACCTGATCGCCGGCCTCGACAACATCAACGGCGGCGCGATACTGATCGACGGCGTCGCCATGTCGAGCCTGGACGATGATGCCGCCACCCGTTTGCGCCGGCAAAAGCTCGGTTTCATTTTCCAGGCTTTCCACGTGCTGCCGCACCTGACCGTGCAGCAGAATGTCGCCCTGCCGCTGCTGCTCAACGATGAACCGCAGACGCGTGCGTTGGAACTGCTGGCAGCGGTCGGCCTGGCTGGCCGCGGCAACGATTTCCCGCGCCAGCTGTCGGGCGGGGAAATGCAGCGGGTCGCCATCGCCCGCGCACTGGTGCACCGGCCGACGCTGATCCTGGCCGACGAGCCGACCGGCAATCTCGATCCCGATACCGCACACGAAGTGCTGGCCCTGCTGCGCCAGGAAATCAAGGCCAACGGCGCCTCGGCCATCATGGTCACCCATTCGGCAGCGGCCGCAGCCAACGCCGACCGCATCCTGCTGATGACGGCCGATGGCTTGCAGCCGCTGCCGGCGCAGGGTTGAGCTGCTGATGCAGGCCGTCGATCCGATCACCAGGAAATCTGCTAATCCAATGCGCACTTTCACGCGCTGGTTGCTACTGGGCGAATGGCGTGCCCACCCGGTGCGGGCACTGGTGGCAATTATCGCGATTGCGCTCGGCGTCGCGCTCGGCTATGGGGTCGAACTGATCAACGGCGCCGCCTTCAATGAGTTTTCCGCTGCGGCCAGAAGCCTGTCCGGCCAATCCGATTTGCAGGTGCGCGGCGCACAAGGTTTATTCGACGAAAAAATCTATCCGCAACTGGCGACCCACGACGGCGTTGCGCTGGCCAGCCCGGTATTGGAACTGGACATCACCGTGCCTGGCCAACACACTCCCCTCAAAGTGCTTGGCATCGATGTCATGCGGGCAGCACACATTGCGCCTGACCTGATCGGCGTACCGGACAGTCAACGACCTTTCGACACCCTCGCCGACGACGCGATTTTCCTTTCACCTGCAGCGCAGGAATGGCTGCAAGTGCGGCCGGGCGGGCAACTGGCGCTGCAGAATGGCACTGGCATCGTTACCCTGCGAGTGGCCGGCGGCCTGGTGCGCGCACGGCCCGGGCAACGCATCGCGGTGATGGATATCGGCGCCGCCCAATGGCGCTTCCAGCGCCTCGGAAAGTTGTCGCGCATCGACATCAAGCTGCAGCAAGGCGTTAATCGCTCCGCATTCAAACGGAGGTTGCAGGCACAGCTGGCGGATACCTTTCAAGTCTCGGAAAGCCAGGACCAGGACAGCCGCACCAACAACATGTCGCGCGCCTATCGCGTCAATCTCAGCGTACTGGCGCTGGTAGCCCTGTTCACGGGCGCTTTCCTGGTGTTCTCGACCCAGGCGCTATCGGTCATCCGGCGCCGTCCGCAGTTTGCGCTGCTGCGCGTGCTGGGCTGGCAGCGCGCCCAATTGTTGCGCCAGGTGCTGCTGGAAGGCAGCCTGCTCGGCGTGCTGGGCGCCCTGCTGGGACTTGCGCTGGGTTATGCGTTGGCGGCCACGGCGCTGCATTTTTTTGGCGGCGACCTCGGTGGCGGCTATTTCCGCGGCGTACAGCCGAGCGTGCAGTTTGATCTGCCGGCTGCCCTGTTTTTCTTCGCGCTCGGCACCGGCATTGCCCTGCTGGGCAGCCTGGCCCCGGCCTTGGAAGCCGCTCGCGCGCGCCCGGCGGCAGCATTAAAATCGGGCAGCGAAGAAACGGCCCTGACACGGCTGGCAACGCCTTGGCCGGCGCTGACCTGCCTGTTGCTGGGCGCGCTGCTGACGCAATTGCCGCCGGTGTTCGACCTGCCGGTATTCGGCTATATCGCAGTGGCGTTGCTGCTGATCGGCGGCATTGCGCTCATGCCACGCGTGGCGGCACTGGCATTTACCGCGCTACAAAGAGTGATGCTGGGACGGCGTCTCAGCGCGGTGCCGACCTTGGCGTTGGCGCGCCTAGCCAACGTTCCCGGACAGGCTTCGATTGCGCTGGGTGGCGTGCTGTCGAGCTTCAGCCTGATTGTGGCCATGGCGATCATGGTCTCCAGTTTCCGCGTCTCGGTCGACGATTGGGTGCAACAGCTTCTGTCAGAGGATATTTATGTGCGCACCGCCGGCGGTGGTGAAACCGGCGCCATGGGCCCGACCGAACAGCAAGCGTTGGCCGCAGTGCCAGGCGTGGCGCACACCACATTCCTGCGCAGCGCGAACTTGGCCCTTGATCCGGCCAGGCCGCCGGTAACCCTGATCGCACGCATGATCGACGCCGGTGATCCGGGCCGTACCTTGCCGCTCAGCGGCGCATTGATATCGCCGGCGGCTCTCACTGCCTCCAACGCTGCCGGCGCCCTGCCGATCTGGGTTTCTGAAGCAATGGTTGACCTGTATGGTTACCGGCTCGGCCAGCGTGTCATGCTGCCGATCGGCGGCCAGCGTCATGCCTTCGTGGTGGCTGGCATCTGGCGCGATTATGCGCGGCAGACCGGGGCGATTCAATTGCGCCTGTCTGACTATCAGCGACTCAGCGGCGACAACCAGGTCAGCGATGCCGCGCTTACCTTGCAACCAGGCGCCGATGCAAACGCCGTTATCGGCGCCATGCGCCGCCTGCCGTTCGGCGCCGCGCTCGAGTTTTCCCAACCTGGAGACATCCGCGCCACCACCTTGAAGATTTTCGATCGCAGCTTTGCCGTGACCTACCTGTTGGAAATCGTGGCGATCGTGATCGGCCTGTTTGGCGTGGCCGCGACTTTTTCGGCGCAAACGCTGGCTCGTACACGGGAATTCGGCATGTTGCGCCATGTCGGCATCACCCGCCGCCAGATACTTGCCATGCTGGCGCTGGAAGGCGGTTTGCTGACTGCGCTCGGCATGGCGGTCGGCTTCCTGCTCGGTTGGACCATCAGCCTGATCCTGGTATTCGTCGTCAATCCGCAATCGTTCCACTGGACCATGGATTTACACATGCCGTGGCGCGGCCTGGGTTCGGTGGCCCTGCTGCTGTTGCTGTCGGCCGGCGCTACGGCGTTGCTGGCTGGTTTGCGGGCAGTATCGATCGATGCGGTACGCGCTGTGCGGGAGGATTGGTGACATGCATTTGAAATTACGTGATTGGCTACTGGGCCTGCTCTTTTTATCGCTTGCGCAGTTATTACAGGCGGCGCCGCCGCAGTTCACGCAGGTGACGCCACAGCGGCCGTTGACGCTGCCGCAAGACAGCGGCGCCCATCCCGACTTCCGCACCGAATGGTGGTACGCAACCGGCTGGCTGGCGACACCGGACGGCAAACCGCTCGGTTTTCAGATTACCTTTTTCCGTTCCGCCACCGATCACGACCGCGCCAATCCCAGCGCCTTCGCTCCCGACCAACTGATCATCGCCCATGTCGCGCTGTCCGACCCTGCTGTCGGCAAGCTGCTGCATGACCAAAAAAGCGCGCGCGCCGGCTTCGGCCTGGCCTATGCAAAAGAAGGCAACACCGATGTCGTCCTCGATAATTGGCGCCTGCTGCGCCAGGCCGACGGCAGCTACCATGCCAGGATCGACGCCAACGATTTCACGCTCGACATCAAACTGACACCAACCCAGGCGCCGCTCTTGCAGGGCGAACGCGGCTATTCCCGCAAAGGACCATTGCCGGCGCAAGCCAGCTATTACTACAGCGAACCGCAGTTGCAGGTCAGCGGCAAGTTAAGCCGGGCCGGCCACGAACAAACTGTCAGTGGCAACGCCTGGCTCGATCATGAATGGTCGACCAGCGTACTGGCCGCCGACGCCGCCGGCTGGGACTGGCTGGGCGCCAACCTGGACGATGGTTCAGCCTTGATGGCGTTCCAGATCCGCAGCCGCAACGGCGAGCGGATCTGGTCTCACGCGACATTGCGTGATGCCAACGGCAACGTCACGCAGTTCACGCCAGACCAGGTTGCATTCCAGCCGCAACGCAATTGGCGCTCGCCGCGTACCGATGCCAGCTATCCGGTGCAGGCCATGTTGCGCACCGGCGCTATCGATTGGCAATTGGTGCCGTTGCAGGACGACCAGGAACTGGATTCGCGCGGCTCAACCGGCTCGGTATATTGGGAAGGCGCAGTGACCGTCAAGCGCGACGGCAAGCGCACCGGGCGCGGGTATCTGGAATTGACCGGCTATCTGAAACCGTTGAAATTCTGATCTTCGGCAGCCGCATCGCAACAGGCAGTTGAATGCTAATGTTGCTTTTCAAAAAACACTTTATGCCTCAATATGTTGCCAATCTCTCACCTAATTGGAGTTTGACGATGAATGCACGCAGCATTCTTGATCATTGGCACGACACCGGCGCCTTGGACCATCAGGGCTATCGCCAGGCGCTATACGCACTGCATCTGGCGCCGGACGCTGCGCGCTGGCGTCAGCTTGCGGCACGCCTGCTGCTGATCGGCGGCGTGCTGTGCGTACTGGCCGGCACCCTGATGCTGTTCGCCTCCAACTGGCTGGCCTGGCCGCGCCTGGCGCGGGTCGGCGCCGCCGAAGCCGGCTGGCTGGCGTTGCTGGCGTGGGCCTTCATGGCCCGACCGGACAGCCAGGCCCGGCGCTGGGCGCTGTTTGCCGTCGCCACCATGGCCGGCATCTGGCTGGCGGTAATCGGCCAGGCGTACCAGACCGGCGCCGATGCCTGGCAATTGTTCGCGCTGTGGGCAGCGCTAGCGCTGCCATGGACGTTGCTTGCCAATTTCGCGCCGTTGTGGGGCTTGTGGATCATCATCGTCTCGCTGGCGCTGCAACTGTGGCTGCCGCACGCGCCCTGGCGTTCGGCGCTGTCGACATGGGATCCGTTCGACAATGCGAATCTACCGCTGATTGGCTTCTGGCTGGCCGCGCTGATCGTTACCGAATGGCGGCAAAGCGCAGCAGCGCCATGGACAGCACGCATCCTGCCGCGCCTGTTGGGCCTCGGGTTAACGCTGCTGCTGACAATCCAGGCGTGCATGATCCTGGCCGGCGCGCATTCGCGTGTGTTCGGTGAATATTCGCCGACCGCTAACGGCCTGGTCCTGCTGCTGTGGCTGGCCTGCGTGGGCGCAGCGCTGTACTTCTATTCGCTGCGACGCGACCTGCTGCTGCTGGCCTTGCCGCTGTTTTCAGTGTGGGCTGCCGTGCTGGCATGGATCGCCAATTTCACGCATGACAATGGCTGGCTGTATCCTACAGCCTTGCTGGCCATCGGCGGCCTGGGCGGTATCGCCTGGTGGCTGCATGCACGGCACCGGCAATGGCAAACCGCATCGCCATTAGAGGAGCTGGCGCCATGAGCCAATCAATCAATCAGCTTGCGGGCTGGGACAGCGTGATCACCGGCTTGCGCGACAGTGGCGCGTTGCGTCAGGATGCGGCGCTACCTGAGCACGATGACAGCCTGCCGTGGTCAGTGATGATCCTGCAAACCATTGCGGCGTGGATTGCTGCCGCATTGCTGGTGGCGGCCGTGGTGGTGCCGGCCTTCATCGCCAGCAACGAAAGCGCGTGGCTGGTTTGCGGGGTGGTGCTGATGGCGCTTGCCATCGCCGTAATGCACTTCAACCGGAAATCGTTTTTCCTGCCGCAGATGGCGGTACCAGTGGCGATTGCCGGCGCCGTGCTGGCCGGTTTTGGCCTCAAGCCGGATTCGTGGGAACTGACGACTTTCATCCTGGCGCTGATCCTGTTCGCACTGTCCAGCCATCGCCTGCTGCGCTTCATCGCGGCCGGCGTCATGCTGGCGGTATTGTGGTACTGGATGACGCCATGGCTGGGACGCTACAGCTACGATCTGGAACAGCAGACGGCTTGGGTCTGGCAACTTGCGCCGCTGCGCGACCTGCTGTTTTCGTTGGCGCTGTGGTGGCTATGGACCCAACCGCCGAACCGGCTCGGAATCGGCCCTGCGGTCTGGCAACCGCTGCGTCACGCGCTGCTGTGGTTCTGGCTGGGCGTACAAGTGTGGCAGGCGATTTTCTGGCACACGTTGTTCGGCGCACCCGCCGATGCCGATCAATGGCTGGCTCCCAATACGCTCTGGCTGGCCCACCGCTTGCTTGACCTGCTGCCCTTGCTGCTGGCAGTGGCGGCGACGCTGCGCCACTCCCCCGGATTAGGCGCCAGGATCTGGCCGCTGGCGGTGCTGCTGCCTCTCTGCGTCTTGTCGCCGGCACTGGCGACTGCGGCGCTGGTGCTATGGATCGGCTTGGCCGAAGGTCGCAGCTACCTGACCGCGCTTGGCATTGCCGCGGCACTGGCGGGCTTCGGCGCCTTCTATTACAACCTGAGCTGGCCGCTGCTGCATAAAGGATTACTGCTGATGGCGAGCGGCGCCGTGCTGTTGCTGGCGTGGCTGTTCATGTCGAGGAGAACACCATGACCATGAAGCGCTGGCACCTCCCGGCTTTCGTCATTGCCGCCCTGGTTACGCTGCTGCTACTCAACGGCATCGTCTGGCAGCACGAGCAAACCTTGAAACATGGCCGCGCAGTGCTGCTGCAGTTGCGCCCGGTCGATCCACGTTCGTTGATGCAAGGCGATTACATGGCGCTCGACTATCAACTGACACAACAAGTCGGGCAATTGCTGTCGACCACCGATGCCACTGCCGGCGAAGGGCAAGCGTTGGCGGTCATGCTGAACGCTGACGCAGACGGCGTCGCTCAACTGCTGCGCATCGCCAAAGCCGGAGAGCAAGCGCAAAACGATGAAATCCGGTTACGCCTGAAATGGGAAAACGGCGGCGCTCGCTTGCCGAGCCAAAGTTACTTCTTCGCCGAAGGAGAAGGCGCACGTTTCGCCAAGGCCCGCTATGCCATATTCCGGGTGGCCAATGACGGCACGGCATTGCTGGCCGGCTTGGCCGATGAGCAGCGCCAGCCGATTGCCGATCGGGTCGACAAGCCCTCCTCATCTCCAGCCGGCGTCGGTGGCTCGTAAGTTAAAAATTAGACTAAAAAACTAGAGAAACATCACAATACACTTACCCTACCGCAATACTTAAGTTATTATTAACATTTACCCTTTCACTTAAAAAACATGAAACGTTCTCAAATTGCCATCGCCGTCGGCGTCGTCGTGCTTGCATGGGTTGCCGTAGTTCCCGGCCTGGTTGGCATGCGCGCCGAAGCGGAATTGAGCAAAATCGATCAAGCAACGCTGAACAGTAGCTCCCTGCCAGTCACCGCCAAGCTGGCATCGTTTCAGCGCGGCTGGTTCTCGTCGACAGCCAAGACCGAGTACGCGATTGCGATGGGGCCACAGCCAATCCGCCTGGCGGTAACACATCAGATCAATCAGTTCGCGATTCCGTTTTACCGTTGGGCCAAGATCACGCACACGATTACACTGGTAGATGACAAGGGCGTGGAAACACCGTTGCCGGTGAAGCTCGACGCCAGCAGCGACAAACTGTTTTTCGGCGGCTTCTCGACCAACATCGCGGCGCCGGAAATCGATTGGAAAAATGAAGAAGGCTTGCATGTTGTAGGCAAAAACCTGACCCTGAACTTCCACGGAAAAAGTGGCGAAACGCAAAAATACGAACTCAACCTGCCATCCCTCAGCGCCACCACAGCGGCCACCCAGCTCAACTTCAATTTGAGCAATCTCAACCTGAGCGGCACTTACAAGGATGAAAAGAGCGCCACCGATACCTGGAAACAGGACGGCCGCATCAAGCTGGACAGTGTCGAGGCGACCAGAAACGGTAACGCCTTCCTGAAACTGCAAAACCTGGTCATGGATACCGACCTGAAAGACCACGGCAACAATTTCGACCTGGTCTACCAGACCAAGATCGACAAGAGCCTGTTCGGTGATGCCAACGGCGTTGTCGCCGACGACATCCACTTCGACTTTTCCTACCTCAACCTGAACAAGGATGCACTACTGAAAATCCAGGCGGCTTCCAAGGCGTTCTATGAAGATATGGCAAAAACCCAGCCAGCCGCCGGCGCCGATGCTGCCGCAGTTGCAGCGGCGGGTGACGACAGCACCGACGCCAAGCTGGCCCAGCAAAAGGCGCATATGGATTTGCTGATGCAAAATGCGGGCGAACTGGTCGCCAACTCCCCCGGTTTCCGCGTCGACCGTCTCAGCTTGAAGACGCCTAACGGCGACGTCGCCGGCACCTTTGAAGTCAACCTGGATGGCAAAGGCCTGGCGCCGGACGCATTGAAGGGCGACAACGTGATGGCGCTGCTGAAGGAAAGAATTTCCGGCAAAGGTTCGCTGACGCTCGCGCGCGATGTGTTCCTGAATGCATTCGAGCAGAAAAATGCGGCCGCGCCGGCCCAGCGGCAAAGGAAGGAAAGCCAGTTGAAGATGTATGTCGACCAAGGCTATATCAAGGACGACGGCAAGCAATTGTCGCTGGAATCAACGTTCGGTCCGCAAGGTGTCGCCATCAACGGCAAGCGCATCATGTAACTCCGACTTGCCGAAGAAAGACGAAAATCAGCCCTGCCCGGTTATTGCAACCCGGCGGGGCTTTTCTCAGGTGCGTCGCTTTTTTAGGCTTTCATCGTTTTCGGTGTACACCTCGACGATTGCATCCGCCACCGCACGCACCCGCGCCGTGCGGTTAAGGTCGCCATGCAGCACCAGCCAGACGTCATAAGTCTCGGTACGGTGCGGCCAGATGCGCACCAGTTGCGGATCGAGATCGGCCATGTGGGTCGGTAATTCGCCGAGGCCAAGGCCGGCGCGCACGCCCTCAATCAGCATCAGGCCGGAATTGACTTCCAGCGCAACGCGCGCGTTGCCGGTCGGCTCGCCACACAAGGCCTCACTCTGGGAGGGCGAGATGCTGCTTTGATAAATCACCAAATCGTGTCCAGCCAGCGCCGTATCGGGTTGCGGTTCGCCGTGCGTCTTCAGGTAGCTTTTTGAAGCATACAAACCAACTGCGCGCCGCGTCAGGTGGCGTGAAATCAGATCGGGGCTGCTGGGGCGCAAGGTGCGTACCGCCAGGTCCGCTTCGCGCCGGGTCAGGTTGGATAATTGAGTGGAAGTGCTCATCACCACCCGAATGTCTGGATGTAGCGCGCGCAAGCGCTGCAAGGCGATGAACAGATAGTGCTTGGCCATGGTGTCGGTGGCCGCCACCCGCACTACCCCGCAGAGGCGATCGTCGATGCCTTGCATCTGCCGCTGCAACTGATCGGCCGCCAGCTCCATCCGCTCCGCTGCGGTAAAGGCCAATTCCCCGGCTGGGGTCGGCACGTAGCCGGCGGGCGTACGCAAGAACAGGCGCGCACCGAGCGATTGCTCCATCGCGGCCAGGCGCCGGCCAACAGTCGCCTGGTCAACTTGCAGCAAGGTTGCCGCGCCGCGCAGGGTGCCGACGCGGTAAATGCCAAGGAAAATCCTGGCGTTATCCCAATCCATGTTGTTTCCAGTCTTGCCGGTCAGTCCTTGCCGGAAATTTCGTAGACGCGGCCGACATCAACTATATTAAGAATGCAAGCGTGATGCATTTTTGCATCCATCCAATGAAATTATACGGCTTTATTACATCACCGACGAACACTATGATGATAGTTTGGTGCACTGCCGCACCCGCCTATCAGGAGAAACACTTCATGTCCGCCCCGTGCCCCATTCCGGCCACGCCATCCGTTGCCGCCCAACCCGTCACGCCCGGCCTGCTGCCGTTGATCACGTTGGCTATCGGTTTCGTGATGGCGATGCTGGACGTAACGGCTGTCAACGTTGCCCTTTCCGACATTTCGCACAGCCTGTCGACGCCGCTCAGCGGCCTGGTCTGGGTGGTCGATGGCTACACCTTGACGTTTGCGGCGTTGCTGTTGGTTGGCGGTGCGCTGGCTGATCGTTACGGCGCCAAGACGATCTACCTGACCGGCCTGGCGGTGTTCATGGTTGGCTCCTTGTTATGCGGCGCCGCCCCCAGCGGCAATACGCTGATCGCCGCTCGCATGCTGCAGGGCGTCGGTTCGGCGCTGTTCATGCCGAGCTCGCTGAGTTTGCTGACCCATGCTTACGAAGACGATAAAGTCCGCGCCCGCATGCTCGGCACCTGGTCGGCCATTGTTGCGGTGGCGGCGGCCATGGGGCCGCTGGTGGGCGGCATACTGGTCGATCGTTTCGGCTGGCGCAGCGTATTCCTGATCAACGTTCCGGTCGGCCTGCTCGGCATGTTCATGGCGCACATGCTGATTCCAGCCGCCCCTAAGCACTGGCGTGCATTGACCATTTTCAGCCATGCATTGGGCATTACCGCGCTAGCCGCCCTGTGCTTCGCGCTGATCGAAGGCCCGGTCTATGGCTGGACCTCGGCGCCGATCCTGACCGCGGCAGCGGTGTTGCTGATTGCCGCCGGCGCCCTGGTGCAGCGCGAACGACGCGGCGCCGAGCCACTGCTACCGCGCGCACTGTTCGCAACGCCGCGCTTTGCCGCTTCCAACATGATCGGCTTCCTGATCAATTTCGGTGTCTTCGGCCAGTTGTTCCTGCTCAGCCTGTACCTGCAGCAAGCACGCGGCAGCGATGCGCTGCACACCGGCATGCAGTTGTTGCCGATGATGGCGGTGTTCTCTTTCGGGAATCTGCTTTCCGGCCGCATCACTGTGCGTTGGGGCACCCGTGTTCCGATGCTGGGCGGCTTGCTGCTGGCGACCTTGATGGCTGTCGTGTTGACCTCAACCACGTCGCACACGCCCTATCCCTTGTTCGCGCTCGGCGTAGCCATCGCCAACTGGGGCGTCGGCATCGCGATTCCGGCGATGACCACCACTGTCATGCAAGTCGCTGGACGCAGCCATGCCAACAGCGCGGCTGCAGCGTTGAACGCCAACCGCCAGATCGGCGCGCTGGTCGGCGTCGCCATTGTCGGCAGTATCCTGCATAGCGTCACGACCTGGGATAGCCGCATGCCATTTGCTTTCAGCGTAATCGGACTATCGTATTGCGCAGCAGCGCTGCTGGTCTGGCGTTTTATCAGTGGGCCTGCCAAATAAGATAAAAAAAGTTCAGGCGCGCATGGCATGCATATCGGTAGTTGTGTCCCCGTCACACCAGGATGGACCTTGATTACGTCGTAGTTGGCTTGTGGTTTTCGTTGACGCCGCCACAGGCATTTAACTTACAGCGGAATTTGAATAACGTCTGAAAGATGATACATTTGAGATATCACCTTTCTCACCACGGTCTCGGTCCAACCTGATGTTTTTCTTCTTGGGAGACGCATGAAAAATCCACCTCTACGTTCACTTCCATTTCTGGTCCCGTTTTTCGCCACGATGATTCTGGCCGGCTGCGTCATGCAACCGCCACAATCCAGCATGCGCAGCAGCTATACCCCGCCTCCGCGCAGCACCGCACCGGTACAGCAGGAAGCGCCGGTATCGCTGTCTGAATCGCTCGACCCATCCGAACAGATCGTTGACATGCCGCCGCAATCGGGCGGCCGGAAAAACGGCGAGTTGTCGGATCTGGTGGAACGCATGGCGAGGAAAAACGCCTGCACGCCGGCAACTGGCGCAACACTGATCGCCAAGACCAGCGGCGCTGAAACCTACCAGGTCAGTTGCCAGGACGGCCAGCAGCAGATCTACAAGTGCGAACTGCGGCAATGCCGCATGATGAACTGAATCCACACCAACGGGCGGCTTCTATGAAAACAGCATTGGGAATACTCGCCATCATTTCGCTGCTGACGGGCTGTGCGTTTCCCAACCTGAAGTGCGACGATCCCGATGTCCGGCCGGCATGGTGCGATGATACCGGCGGGATGATTGGCGGCTCGCATTCCAAATAAGGCGTGAGCCGCCGATTACTTTTGCTGAAACTGCGGCGACCGTAGCGTCAAACGGGAGGCGCAGCGACAAACTCCGCCAATTGCTCGGCCTGCTCGGAAAATGCCTGCAGCAACGGGTGATCCGCGATCTTGACTACGCCTGGCAGCATCATCTGCGTGAACTGCCAAGCCACCGCAACCGATACACCCGCTTGATTGATGCTGTTGCTGTCCACCGCCAACGGCTTGCTGCGCAGTTCCTGCTCCAGCGCCTGGTAGGCGGCAAACAACTGTCCTTGCACGCGATCGACCCAAGGCTCGTGCTGTTTCTCGGCCGGCCGCAGGTTGCGCTCATAAACAATCTGCACACTCTTCTCGCACGCCGCCAATGACAGGCCGATCAGCCGCAATACGTGCTGGCGCTCACCGATAGCGGCGGGCATCAGGCTCTTGCGCGGCGCGGCCAGCGCTTCGGCATAATCCAGGATCAGGCTCGACTCCATCAACACCTCGCCATCGTCGCATACCAGCGAAGGCGCCTTGACCACCGGGTTGATTTGACGGAATTGCTCGAAGGTGCTGAACACCGAAACCGAGCGATGCTCGAACGGAATGCCGAGCAGTTGCAAAGATATCGCGACGCGGCGAACGTAAGGTGAATCGAGCATACCGATGAGCTGCATGTTTTCCCTTTGGTTATTTGGTTATATGGGACCGGCATGCGTCAAACGCCTGTCGGACGTCATCGCCTGGTCAAACTTATCAGAGGGAAATCCTAGCATGAAAATACCAGGATGAAATGACATCAATGAGCATCGACGCACTTTGCCGGTCCGGCGGCGTCTAGCTTTGCGAATCGATCCAGATCCGCGCCCATTCAGTGCCGAGGTAGAGTGCTTCGGTTGCGCTCACCGCTGCAACTGGCGGCTCAAACGTTTGTTCAATTGCCCGGTCCGGGCCTGAGTTTGCGACGATGACGATCACCACGCCGAACGTGCCATTGACGTGCACGCAGATTTTCGGCGTGAACCTGAAATTTCCATACTCGCATTGCGCAGCGAACGGCATAACTTTATCGATAAAAAATCAAACTCAATTACTTCACCACGGCCGCCCGGAACAGCAAACAATTGCATCATGCTTCTTGCGGCTCGCGCCTGCTGGGAGCGGCGTAAATATCAATGCATTTGAACGTATCCACATACTGTTTCGGATCACCACCCGCTTCCAGGCGTTTCTTGAACTCGGCCGCTTCGCCAGTGCTGTCGAACTCGTAAGCTAGTCCTTTAAAAATGACGGTCGCATCATTAAGCCTTACCATTACTATCTCCTTAATCTAGCGTTGAAAAGGAAGGGCCATCGTAGCACGCCAGAAAGTATCGTTTTCCCCGTTATTGCAAGGAAAAGTAACCTCACTTGCGCAGCCGATGCGCGGGAAAAATGGCATCTCCAAAGCAGTCGCAACAGCGGCAACGACAATGGCACGCCAGTCTAGCCAGCCCTTATGATCTGTCCGATATTACGCTTTTTGGTGGTTCCTGCTGAACTGTCAAATTTGGCAGTTGGTTGCCTGTCCGCAGGATTTTCTTCGGGACAGGCAGGCAAGTTTCCGCTTGCTGCTGCGGCGCTAGCCTCATTCACTGTTGTCCATCGCTGAGCATCTGTCAAACACCAAAATGTTATTGCTTTGTTGCTGCCCGAAACTTCCTTGTAAACGAAAAAAAGCCCTGACATGACCAGGGCTTTTCTTTCGTGCGCCAGCGCGCCGGATGGTAGCGATAACAGCCTGCGATTACTGCACTTTTTCGGGTGTCGCTTCGCTTGTTGGCGCCGCTTCAGCTTCTTTCGGCGCAGCTTCTTCGACGATCTGGTAGGACGGATCGCGCACCCAGCGGCTCAAATCCTTGCCGATCGCGGCAGCGCTGCGGTCGAGGATCGAACAGGTTCCTTTGAAGCCGCCGAACATGCCGCCCATCGACCAGCGATTGATCTTGGTATGCCGAATGACCTTGCCGCTGGCATCCAGCAGGTCGGCATTGACGGTAATGGCTTTCGGGCCGCTCCAGGCGCCGCCGCCGACACCCAATACATGCGTGATTTGCAGACGCAACAGGTTTGCTCCGGCGGCGTCGCTTCCGCTTGGAATGGTCCCATCGCCGGTTTTATTCATTTTCGCCAGTACCGGGCCAACGCGATGCGACAGCATGCTTTCGATCTGGCATTCCTCTTTCACCTTGGCCACCACGCCGGCATCAGGATGATAGGTGACCGGGACTTCCAGCAAGGTATTGCCGCCATCGGCAAGCGCCGCCGTACCGTAACTCAACATGCCAATCAGGATCAGTTTTTTCATCAAAATTTCCAGGTAATAAGATAAATGTTTTGCAATTGATGTACGGCAAGCATTGTACCCAATTTGCAAGATGACATTAGTTCTTCCTGGAAATAGATATTGGTTTTAAGAAAACATTACAACAAGCCGCCCGATCACGACCCGCAGCAGGAGGTGTTGCTCACTGACGCACCCTGGAGCGTATAGACTCTGCAAAACTCCTCAGGTCGTTGGCCGCCAGGTCGGACACTGTCCAGTACTCCATGCCATCCCAAGTCCAGCGCACCAGGTGATAGCCCCGGAAATTCTGCTGCTGAGGAGCGACATCCTTGCCGTTGCTAGGCCAGATGTAGAGATTGATGGGGTGTTGCTGGCGACGGTAGATGAGTGCAGCTACTGCCTTACCGTCCAGATAATCGAGACGGCCGCCGATCAGCGGGAATCCCTGTTGCGCCAGGTCAACCACCGGCGGTGCAAAATTCAGCTTGCCGTTGAACCAGGGCTTCACCGTGTGCTGGTCAGTCGACACCACATCCGACAAATGATCGACCTGCAATGAGCGCACATGACTTGCAATCACCTCCTCCACCAGCCTGTCATCGGCCGAGGGCACGCTAAGATACATGCCGACGCTCCAGGCCAGCGCCAACACGCTCGCCATTACCGCGACGGGGAGTGACCAGTTGATGGCGCCGTTGAAGCGAAGCCAGTTAAAGCGCCGCGACGGTTGCGGATGGTCATCCGGCGGCAAGGCGGCATTGATGCGCGCAGCCAGATGTGCAGGGGCATCGAAATACGCGACTTCTTTCTTGAAGCGTTCGCTGATAATGCGCTGCGCCGCATATTCCCGGCGGCAATCATCGCAACCATCCAGATGGCGTTCCATAGCCAATGTCTCGACGATGCCAAGCTCCATATCGACATAGGCCGGCATCAGCTCCAAGGCTTCCTTGTGATCCATCATCACTCCCGATCCGCAGGCGCAAGGATCTGCGCCAGCAATCTGCGTCCACGCCCAAGGCGCGACATGACCGTGCCGATGGGGATTCCCACGATAGCGGCGATTTGTTTGTAGGACAGTTCTTCCAGCTCGCGCATCACCATCACCTCTCTAAATTCCAGCGGCAACGCCCCAAGCGCTCGCTGCAACAGCTGCTCGCTGTCCTTCTGCATCAGCAGATGCTCCGGATTATCGTCGGCACGCGCCAGCGCGGCGGCGCCGGTTTGCTCGAAGCTGTGCAACTCCTCATCGAACAACGGCCCCTGCTGCTGCGGGTGGTTCTCCTGATACCAGTTGTAGAACGTATTGCGCACGATCGTCAGCAACCAGGCACGACCGTCTTCGCCATGGAAGCCATCGAAAAACTTGAAGGCGCGCAAGTAAGCCTCCTGCACCACGTCTTCGGCATCCTGACGGCTGTGCGTGAGCCAGCAGGCCAGGTTGAATGCCGAGTTCAGGTGCGGCAGCACAACTGCTTGAAAGCGCTTTGTTTTTGTTGATTCGATCATTCAGGCGTTTCCAGGTTCCATGCACACGAGACCGCTACCACGTGAATTTTATTCCCGAAAAGCTGCTTTTTCTGAAACCGGGAATAAACGACAGGGTACACCGGTATGGGATGGTATCGGTCAACTGACCGGTTCAACCAACTTTGGAGGGGTCATGGACAATCACATCAATCGGCGCAGTTTCCTCAGGCTGGCCGGCCTGGGTGGCGCCATCTACGTGTCCGGGCTGAGCGGCTGGGTCAGCGCAGCGGCCAAACCGGGAGCGGCCAATGAAGACTTTTTCTTCATTCAGCTATCGGACAGCCACTGGGGATTTGAAGGAGCACCCAATCCCGATGCCCACGGCACCTTGAAAAAGGCAGTTGCCGCCGTCAACAGCCTGGAGCAGCAACCGGATTTCGTCGTCTTCACCGGCGACCTCACCCACACTACGGACGATCCGCAAGAGCGGCGCAAGAGGCTCGCCGAATTCAAGGAGATTGTCGGCGCGCTCAAGGTCAAGACTGTCCACTTCATGCCCGGCGAGCACGATGCGTCGCTCGACCATGGCGAAGCCTATCAGGAGTTCTTCGGCAAGACGCACTACACCTTCGATCATAAAGGCGTGCATTTCATCACGATCGATAATGTTTCCGATCCGACCGGCGCCATCGGTGAAGAACAACTCGCCTGGCTCGCCGCCGATCTGGCGCAACAAGCGGCAGACGCCAGGATTGTCGTCTTCACGCACCGGCCGCTATTCGACCTGTACCCGCAATGGGACTGGGCGACGCGCGACGGCGCCAAGGCTGTCGATCTGCTGATGCCACATGCCAACGTGACTGTGTTCTACGGCCATATCCATCAAGAAAACCACCATATGACCGGCCACATTGCGCACCACGCCGCAAAGTCGCTGATCTTTCCGCTACCGGCGCCCGGTTCGCAACCGAAGCGTACCCCGCTGCCCTGGGACGATGCCTATCCATACCGCGGCCTTGGCTTCCGTGAGGTAGTCGCGGAAGTACCGAAAGCAGAATATGAATTGATTGAATTGCCGGTCAAAAAGGAGGGAGCATGAATACCAACCACAAACGGCGCCTGTTGCTGGCCGGTGCGCTCGCGGGCGGCTTGGGCGGCGTGGTTGCCGCCGTGGGCGCGCAATCGCAGGAGCGGGTAATCAAGGTCGTGGCAAAGAAATTTGACTTCACCCCAGGCGAGATCCATCTGAAAAAGAATGTCCCGGTGATATTCGAATTCACCACGCAAGATGTCGTGATGGGCTTCAACCTGCCGGATTTTGCGCTGCGCACCGATATCCTTCCCGGCGCCACCTCGCGCCTGCGCTTCACGCCCGACAAGGCCGGCGAATTTCCATTTCATTGCGATGTATTTTGCGGCTCCGGCCATGAAAACATGAGCGGCGTCATCCAGGTTACCTGATAACTAAGACCCAAAGCCCTGATTCAACAGGGCTTTTTTTCGTTCGCATTTTCCTTCGGTTTGTCTGTTTCGCAGAAATATATATCATATTGTGATATATTTGCGCACCACAGAAGTACAACCCGTTTTTTACTGCAAGCCGATTATCAGATGCCAAAACCATCCTCCGCGCTAACCAAGCAGGATTTCGAAGCCCTGTCCGCGTTCCGCTACCAACTCCGAAAATTCCTGAGATTCAGTGAAGACGCTGCGCAGGCGGAAGGCGTCACGCCCCAGCAATACTTGCTGCTGTTGCACGTCAAGGGCTTCCCGGATCGGGACTGGGCCAGCATCGGCGAGCTGGCCGAACGCTTGCAATCACAGCATCACGGCGTGGTGGCATTGGTGTCGCGCTGCGAGAAGCTGAAACTGGTCAAACGCCAGCCGAGCGAGGTCGATCGGCGCCAAGTCAACGTCTACCTGTTGCCGGCCGGCGAGCGCTGCCTAGCCAAGCTGGCTGAACTGCACCACGCCGAACTGAATACGCTGAGCGACATTTTCCGCGTACCGACCATCAATACCTGAGCACCCATCAACCTCGCCATGTCATCCCTCCACAATCTGTATAAACGCGACTTCGCCGCCGACAGTCGC
Organism: Collimonas sp. NPDC087041; assembly: GCF_044745265.1. Taxonomy (NCBI): domain Bacteria; kingdom Pseudomonadati; phylum Pseudomonadota; class Betaproteobacteria; order Burkholderiales; family Oxalobacteraceae; genus Collimonas; species Collimonas sp. NPDC087041. Next base: position 460,766 of record NZ_JBIUZX010000001.1, on the reverse strand, counting down.
CTTCTCCGGATCGCAATGATTGCTGTCGTCATCGGCGGCTGCGGCACGCTGGCCGCATTCGTGTTGCTCAACCTGATCAGGATGTTCACCAACCTGTTCTTCTACCAATCCTTCTCTTTCGCCACGCACTCTCCGGCCGATAATCATCTCGGCGCCTGGGTCATTGCCCTCCCGGCGCTGGGTGGCCTGATCGTCGGCCTGATTGCGCGCTTCGGGTCCGACAAGATCCGCGGCCACGGCATCCCGGAAGCGATCGAGGCGATCCTGTTCGGCAAGAGCAAGATGTCGGCCAAAGTCGCGGTACTCAAACCTTTATCGTCCGGCATTGTGATTGGCAGCGGCGGACCGTTTGGCGCCGAAGGCCCGATCATCATGACCGGTGGCGCCATCGGTTCACTGATTGCACAGCACTTCCACCTGACCGCAGCCGAACGCAAGACCTTACTGGTGGCTGGCGCCGCGGCCGGCATGACAGCCGTGTTCGGTACGCCGGTGGCGGCGGTGCTACTGGCGGTGGAACTACTGCTGTTCGAATTGCGCCCGCGTAGCTTGCTGCCAGTCATCGTGGCCTGCGCAGTGGCCGGCTTTACCCGTCCGCTGCTGCTGGAAAGCGGCCCGTTGTTTCCACTGCAGACATCGGAAGTCGGCGTCAGTGCGCTCTTTTCCTGTGTCATTGCCGGCATTCTCGGTGGCGCGTTGTCGGCACTAATGTCGACTGTCTTGTACAAAGTCGAAGACATGTTCGGAAAATTGCCGATCCACTGGATGTGGTGGCCGGCGCTGGGCGGCATCGCAGTCGGCATTGGCGGTTATTTCGAGCCGCGTGCGCTCGGCGTCGGCTACGATGTCATCGGGGATCTGCTCAATGGCAACCTGGCCTTGCAACTGGTCCTGGGCCTGTTGCTGGTGAAGGCAGTAATTTGGGTCATTGCACTCGGTTCCGGCACCTCCGGCGGTGTGCTGGCACCGTTACTGATCATCGGCGCCGGATTAGGGGCGGTGTTGGCGCCCTGGCTGCCGGGCGGCGACGCGCATTTGTGGCCGTTGGTATGCATGGCGGCAGTGCTGGCCGGCGTGCTGGGCGCGCCACTTACCGCAGCAGTATTCGCGTTCGGCTTGACGCACGACACCAACGCCCTGCTGCCGCTACTGCTCACCACCGGTGTCGCCTATGGCTTTACGGTGCTCACCATGAAGCGCTCGATCATGACCGAGAAAATCGCCCGACGGGGCTATCACATCTATCGTGAATACGGTGTCGATCCGCTAGAGCGGCAGCATGTCGATGAAGTGATGAGCCATACCGTAACGGCAATTCCGGCCAACCTGGCTATCGCGGAAGTCCTTGAGCGCTATTTCGGCACGCAGCAAGCGCACCGATGCTATCCGGTAGTTGATGAGGAACAGCGCCTGCTAGGCATGGTCGAGCGCAGTAGTTTCGGTCCGCAGGTCGACGGCAACAATCCGTTGACGACCTTGTTCAATCCCATACACCAGACGCCATCCGCAGCACTGATGGCAGTGCCGTCCGAAACCTGCCGCATCGCAGCGGCAAGGATGGCCAGTCATCATCTGGAACGGCTGCCTGTGGTCAGCGATCTGGAAAGCCGGCGCCTGATCGGCATCATCAGCCGCAGCGACCTGATCAAACCGTCACGCTTGTTCTTTGATGAAGAACAGAAGCGTGAGCGGCTGATAAGCTAGATCGGTTTTCAGGCTTTGCAGACCGGATGCAAATCTATTTATCGTCAGCAAGCTGCGCGCGCGGCGCCTGCTGCGCGTCTTTCACGGCCAACGTCGGCTTCTTCTGCACCTGCCATTTTTTCAGATAGGCATCGATCAATGCCCCGCGATAGATTTGCGGCTCCGAATGCATCACTTCTCCGGTTTCCTTCGCATCCTTGAAATCTTCCGTTTCCCAGGTCGCGACAAGAGCTTTGGCCTTGTCGAAAGCATCGCCGAAAGAGCGTCTGCCAGGCAGGGAGCGCTCGAAGAACGCCTTGCCGAAGTAAGTGAAATCGCGGTCATCGGCGCAGCCGAAGGAAGTCCGGTCGCGGCGTGCGGCTGTCATGACCATCGTGTGTTCATCCTTGAGGGGATCGATGAAGCCGCCCGCATAGCAGGCCGACACCACCACCACTTTCCAGCGAATACCGGACTCGGCGAGTATTTGCCCCAGCTCCTTTGCTTCAAGACTGCGCAAATCCATGCCGTTCTGGTCCAGCTTGAATTGATGATCCTTTGATCCATGGCTGGTCAGGAACAGAAACAGGATGTCGCTTTCCTTATCCATCCGGGCGGCAATGGCGGACACGCTTTCGCGGATGCTGGTCAAGGTTGCCATCGGCGCGTCAGATACTGTTTTGCGGCTGTTGATCAAGGCCACCGAACGCCCCTCAGTTCCGTAGTCGCGGTCGAACTGCTGGCGGACAAAATCGGTTTCGCGGTGAAACACCTCTTGCGAACCGTCACCGCCTATCGCCAGCAAATACAGATTGATCTTGCCGGGCTCATGCGGCGCTAGCCCGGCCAATGTCTTGTCGAGCAAGGCTCGCTGGTTATAGATGGCCGTTTCAACTTTTTCCTGGACGTTGCGCAGGGCAGCCTTATCCTCGAACTGTCCATAGCGCCACGTACCGCTATCCTTGGTGCGGCCATCCTCTTGCGCCTCGGCGTAGGTAATAACACCCTCGCCGTCATACACGCCATGCTTGAAACTGCCGACATATTCGTTGCCCTCGGCGTCCTTGTAGGTGCCCTGCCCGTGGAACTTGCTGCCTTTGAACTCGCCTTCGTAGCGGCTGCCGTCCTTGCCGATAAAGGTTCCTTTGCCGACCAGTTCGCCTTTGACGAAAGTGCCTTGATACATATCCCCTTGCGGGCTGGAAAGCGTGCCGGCGCCTTCCGCTAGCCAATTGACGAAATCGCCGGTGTGCAGCACGCCGCTTTTGTAGCCGTGGACGCCATTGCCGGTGAACTTATCCTTGTCAAAGTCGCCTTCGTAGAACTGCCCGTCCGGCAACTCATAGCGGCCTTTTCCCTGATACATGCCGTCCACGAAATCACCGGTGAATTTGCGGCCGTTCGCGTACACCAGCTCGCCATGCCCGCTGTACTTTCCCTTGCTGAAGCCGCCGACATATTCTTCGCCGTGCCCACTCCATTTGCCGCTGCCGTCGTACAAACCGTTGACGAAGCCGCCTTCATACACGCTGCCATCGGCCAGTTGGTATCGTCCCTGCCCGTTGAATTGGTCATTGGCGAACTGCCCGACATACACCGCTCCCTCCGGCTCGACCATGCGCCCCTGCCCGGCCAGCATGCCATCCTTGAGATGGCCCTCATAGTAAGTACCATTGGTCCATCGGTATTTGCCTTTTCCGGACAACAGACCTTTGTCGAATTCGCCTTCATACCAGGCGCCGTTGGTCCATTCGATCCGACCTTGCGCTTGCAGCTTGCCATCCACCAGTTGGCCAAAATAACGGCCGCCGTCCGGCGTGATCGCATCGGGGACGGTACCCGCCGCAACTTGGGCGGCGAGCGCCGGCAATGGACAGCATGCGAATACTGCGGCAAGCGCCACGGCTCCCAGCACCCTTTCGCGTTTACCTACAGTGGCGTTATTGAGCATATGCGATCATTCCCTAGAATCTCGTTGTGATTGAAATGAAAAAATTGGACAGATTGAACAAACGCCGTCACCTGAATCTGGCGATACAATTCGATACAAATTGCACACCGGAAATTTATCATGGGCATTGCAAATTGGCATGGAAATTTGATCACCGAGAAAGCTAGCTGTTGCAACGGCCAATATTTTGGCCAATTAACAACAGATTTTTCCTGTTTGGCATCGCACCAAACAACTTTCACCACTCTGTTAAGCGAATCGCCAACGCTTCGGCATGCACCTACATTCCTATCGAGAAACGTTCGAAATCCGGTAATATCTTCATATCGATTTGTCATGGGCATGTGTGTATCAATGTGCGCCTTGACGACACTTCCCGCTCCCCAAGTACCAGACTCGCCAGAGGTTAAATGCAATTGAACAAGCTACCCGCCCGACTCTCCCTGTGCCTGTTTGTGTTGATGCTGGCTGCCTGCTGCCGCACCAGCCAGCCAAGTTGCACCACCGTCGACAATACCAAGGCAGGTAGCAGCGACGGTAGTGGCGGCAATGCCAGTTTCAACCAGCCGGCAGGCATCGCGGCCGATATCTCCGGCAACCTGTTTGTCAGCGACACTGGCAACAACACCATCCGTAAAATCACAAGCGCCGGCGTGGTAACCACCGTGGCCGGCAGCGCTGGCAATGCAGGCAGCAAGGACGGTGCTGCGCAACAGGCGCGGTTCAGCCAGCCCGGCGGCATTGCGGTCGATCTGGCCGGCAATCTATATGTGGCCGATACGCAAAACAATACGATCCGCAAGATCTCGTCCGCCGGCATTGTCTCGACACTGGCCGGTAGCGCCGGCCAAGCCGGACGCGACGATGGCAACGCGGGGAATGCGCGTTTCAACCAGCCTTGGGGGATAACACTCGACGCCGCCGGCAATCTGTATGTGGCGGACACCGGCAATAATGCGATCCGCAAGATCACCACTTCTGGTCTTGTGAGCACCATCGCCGGCAGTTCAGGTTTTGCCGGGAACAGCGACGGCAATGGAAGCGGCGCGCAATTCAATCTGCCGCACGGTATAGCGATCGACACGTCGGCCAATCTGTACATTGCAGATACCAACAACAACACGATCCGCAAATTGACCCAGGCGGGCGACGTCAGCACCTTGGCGGGCGATGGCGCTGGCAGCAGCGACGGCAGCGGCCAGCGCGCCCGCTTCAACCAGCCGGTTGGCATCGCTGTCGACAGCGCCGGCAATATACGGGTGAGCGACACCGGCAATCAACTGATTCGCAATATCTCCATGTCTGGCGTCGTCAATACCATCGCCGGTACAGCCGGAGCGGCAGGATATATCGACGGCAACGGCAGCAACGCGCGCTTCGACCAACCCCAGGGCATCGCCACCGATACGGCGAACAATATGTATGTGGCCGACACCGCCAATAACCTGATCCGAAAAATCACGCTCGGCGGACTGGTCAGCAGCTTGTTGCGAGGCGACGGATCTTCGCAATGCCTGTGCCTGTTCACTTTCTAATGCCGTTGTAGCGTCATCTGCCGGCGCGCTAGTCGGACAACTTTCCGCCGCGCGCCGTGCCCGCCCCTCCGAGAAAGCACCTCCGTGCCCCTCCACCACTCCGCTAATCCACGATCGGCACTCCATGAGAGTGCCCGATTCGCCCGGGAAATCCAGAGAAGTAAATGCCTCAGAAACATCCTCGTCAAAAATACACTCTCTACAACAAATCTCAGCATCAATCAGATTAATCGCAGCCCGCTCCGGATTTTTCCTGCATACGATCCAATCTCGATTTTTCTACAATACGTCTTGCTGTCACGTCGCTGCTGCCGGAATGCTGCCCCAGATCTCATTTTTTAATCGATAGTTTTCTTCCGCCATTCCTCTCCACAAGAGACTCTCTCCATGTATATCCGCCACGCGTTTCCTGACGCCGTGACATTCCCCAAGGTCTTCAACGCCCTTCGTAGTCGACATCACCGAGTTCAACGTCAACCATAGCGTCCCTTCGTCATCCTGCATTCCCGCGCTCGCCACCGGCCGCACGATTGAATACTGAAACATCGCAATGATCACCGCCTTTAGCTAACGGCATATGGCAGAAAGAGGAAAGGAAAAAATGTCTCTACGCAACGACAATCGAGCGGCCTCCCACCTGATACAGAAGATTGGCAAAAAATTTTCTTTGCAGCGAATCGCCGTCAACAACAAGAATGGATAATTCAGCGACAGAAACCATCAGCGCTCCCTAGCATTTTTTTGGTATTTACCCGTTGCCATTTTCTGGAGAAAATCTAAGTCTGTATGTAGGAAAATGGCGATTGTCAGGTCGGCGTGGCTGGCACCGAGATGAACAGAAATCAAATTATCGCTAAAGCTCATCGATGGTGGACAAGTGCGTGCTAAGCGCCACTTCCAGCTTTTCTATTTCGGTCGCCACTGCAGCGATTTTTGCGTGTATCGCGGCTTTGTCTATCACCCCGCCGCAAGCGCTTTCCAACGCAACGCAAGTGGCAATCAGCATGTCAGCGTTCGCAAGTCGCGCGGCCCCTTTGATTCTGTGCGCGACCTCCGCCACCTGATTCCATCTCGCATCATGTGCATAAATGTCGAGCTGGACCTGATCCTGCCGGTTGGATTTGATCATTTCCCGCAGCAAATCGCTGACAATCGCCACATTCCCGCCAGACAACATATTCAGCGTTTCACTCTCAAATGGCGAAAGTTCTTCCGGTTCGCCAGCGAAATCCACTTTCTTTTCTCCATGCAATCGCGGATTATCGACGGTGATCGAAATCAGTCGCTCGCGCAACCTCTCCAGGCTGATCGGTTTAAATAAACAATCATCCATGCCCGCTTCCAGGCAACGGGCGACCTCTTCCACCTGCGCATTGGCCGTGAAAGCGAATATGGTGCATGGGGAAAATGTCGGATGGTTTCGTTCGCTTTGTCGAATGGCCCTGGCAAGCTCATACCCATCCATCATCGGCATATTGCAATCGGTGATCACAAGATCGTACCGGCCCGGCTCCCACAATTGCAACGCCGCCTCGCCATCCTGGGCGGTCACGACCTGATGCCCGAGAAATTGCAACTGCTGCGTAATCACCATCCGGTTCGGCACGTGATCATCCACGACCAATACTCGTAACGAACTGATTTTTCTTGCCTGTTTCGAGTCATGCGGCAACGGTTCAGATAGCGCCGGAACAGTAGGCAGCATTGCCAACGACATCGTCACCACCACCGTCGTTCCCACACCCAACTGGCTGGAAAGATGCAACTGGCCACCCATCATTTTTGTCAATTTCTGGCTAATGACCAGACCCAGGCCGGTCCCTGAACTTGCATTGCTCTTGGTGGCTCGTCCTTGTGAAAAAGGAGAAAAAAGCATCTCGCTATCTTCCGCGCTTATTCCTATGCCGGTATCCTCTACATGCAATCGGATCAGGATGCGGTCGGCTTCCTGCATTTCCCCCTCAAGCCGTACCGTGACCGTCCCTTGATCTGTAAATTTGATCGCGTTGCCGATCAAATTGATCGCGATCTGCTTGAAGCGCTGAGGGTCAATCATGACATCGTTGCTGATCTGCTCGTCAATCTGCAGATGCAGCAGAATTTTCTTTTGCCGCGCCAGGCCGTCGAATACCCGCACCACCGATTCAATCAACTCTCGCAAATTGGCGCGCTGCGGGAACAAGTCGAGTTTACCGGATTCAATTTTCGCAATATCGAGAATATCGCCGATCAAATCCAGCAACGCCATGGCCGAACTGTATGCCACTTCGATTGACGAGCGTTCCCAACGCCCCTGATCAGCATATTTGAGCGTCAGTTCGAGCATACCAATGATGGCATTCATTGGCGTTCGGATTTCATGACTCATGGTAGCGAGGAAGGTGCTTTTCGCAGAGTTGGCGGCATCCGCCCGCTCCTTGGATTTCAATAATTCCTGGATCAGGATTTCCCTTTCCGTTATGTCCAGCCAGCCGCCAATAATTCCAACATGCTGTCCGACCGAATCTTTGTAGGGAAACATCCAATGATGGATACGAAACAAGCTGCCGCGGACTTGAATCTCGACATCCTGGGTGCTCACCAGGCCGGTATCCAGAGCTTGCTGGTATAACCGCAGGAAATGCTCTGCCGACGGATCCGGTGCGATGAACGTCTCTGCCAGGCTCTGGCCCATGACTTTCCGAGATTCAACACCAAAAAAATCCAGATATGCGCGATTGCACAGAATGAGTCTGCTTTCGCTGTCGCGCACGTAAATCGGATGGGGAGTGCCATCGATCAGCGTCCGTATGAATTCAAGCTGATCCCCCAGTGCACGCTCCACCAACTTGCGATTCGCCATTTGATGACGCAAATAGCCGATCCAGGCCAAGGTCCCGATCATTAAGATGAGCATGGTTCCGATACCCAGGTACAGATAACCTGGGTAAGTACGCCATGTGCTGACCTTTACATCCGCATTATTGCGGCGGCGGTTTGCCAGTATCGCCAACTCTTCAGGCGGAATGCCCGACAGCGCCTTGTTGAGAATCGACAGCAATTCCGGTGCGCCATGCTGCACACCGAGATCGACTTCCTCATGCATTAACGCATCCAACGCCGCCCGTCGTGTCGCATAGCGCCGAACACTGACTTTGCCCCCCATTGCCTTGGCCATGATCGCCACATAATCTGCGGTGATGCCCTCATAATGCGTATCGCTGATATCGATATCAAATGGCGGATAACCGGGGGCGCCAAAGCCAAGCACCAATTCACGTTTTCGTCCCAACCAGCTCCAATCTTCTCCGCTTAATTCAAAATTAAATTTCGCTATCGTTGAGCGACCAAATAATTGCAAGGGTGTTCCGTCATCGTCATGTGCACTGGCGGGGAAAGCAAGAAAACTCCACATCCACAGCAGCAGCAAGCAATGCGAGAGGGAATGCCTCATTCGTGGCCACCGACTCCATTGCGCTTGGCAAACTCAATCAGGTCAAGCAGCGAGTGCATGTTCAATTTTGTCAATAAGCGGTTTTTATAGGTGCTCACCGTCTTATCGCTCAACAACATATGCTCGGCAATATCCTTGTTCAACTTTCCTTGGGCCAGATTCTGAAGCACAGTCATTTCTCGATTCGACAGGCGCGCAAGTTGCTCAGCTTCTCCCCCCTCGCCCGGTTGACCACCCAGCACTGCAAAATTGGGGAAATAGGTATATCCCGACAAAACTGCCTTGACTGCGGCAACCAGCTCAGACAATTCACCTTGCTTCCATATATAGCCTGAGGCGCCTACATTCTTGGAACGCCGCGCAAAATGTTTCGGACTATGCGAAGTAAAAACCAAAACATGCATGGGAACATCGAGTGCTCTGAAACGCGCAATCACTTCAAGGCCATCAAGTTTGGGGATTGTGAGATCTAGGACAATCAAATCAGGCTGGAATTCCCTGGCAAGATCCAAGGCGTCGATTCCGTTGTCCGTTTCCGCAACAACCTGATGCCCCTCGTTTTCCAATAGCGAACGCACTGCCATACGTATGACGGGATGATCGTCAACAATCAAAATTTTACTCATGAGAAGCTCCAAGATATAAGAGAACAGACTGCGGTGTTAAAAATGGGCCGCACCCCATTCACGCCATGTGACTGTTATCCGTCGATCGCCATTCAGCGACGAATGCACGATCAGCACCCGCGTCCAAAGCTATACGAACGTAGCAATTCGATGCCGACAGCGACACGCAAGAGAAGATCGCTGCGTCAACGTGTACATCGCGTCAAATCAGCAGGAGCCAGCCATCCGGTAACGCTTGCAGACCACCAGGCGGCGCAAGGGCAGCTTGAACTCCCACTATCTACGTACACCGGGAGAATGGCGGCTCCTAAAACGACTCATCAGCGACACGTCATTGGCGCCGGATGACTTACTGCGCCACCGCGCCGGACCGGCGCTCTGTCTCTGCGCCATTGGCAACGCGTAAGTCGATGCCAACGGCGCCAGCGATTGCGCTGTCGAAAAGAATTTTGTGAGTAAAAATAGACGTAGTAAGAATTCCTGAAGCAACTCGGTGCGATGGAAAACTCGCAATCCCATTAAAAAATCGGCGATATTTTCTTGGTCTTTGCGATTAAAGACTTCAGGAACAAGCATAAAAATAGGCATTTATCGATACCCAGGGAAAATCTGCCGAGTAGTGAGCCTTATCTGCATAACGCTGCATCGCGCCAACAGTTGCGAACTGGAACATAGCTGACACACACTATTTCAATGCTCTCGACGGACCGAGCATCGCGCTTATCCAGCCGTTGTGACTGCGGATATCAGGAACGAGTATAAAAAACATGCGTTCATTGGTATGTAGGGAAAATCTGATAAACCGTGGGATTTGTCTGATTGTGGACGCCCGCATCGCCCCTCAATGATTTGCAATGTGCACGGAAAAGATCGGGGACGTTGACCTGCGTATTGAATGTCGATTTGACAGTTGAAAATAAAAAACCCCTTGGAATCTCAATGAGATCAAGGGGTTTTCGATGTTCTGGCGGAAGGTGTGAGATTCGAACTCACGAAGGCTTTAACACCTCGCCAGTTTTCAAGTTCATTGCATAGATTATCTAAATCAATAACTTAACTTAAAATAATTTCCGCAATCTCATCAATTTTAGATGCTTCAGTCCCTTTATTTACGAGGTTGGATAAAGAGTTGCGGAAATGATTTTGCTGCTCATAACCTTCTCTTCAAAGCCGCGCCAATGACTTAGCATATTGGCTATTTGAAATTACGAATAGCAGCCCTACAAAGTATCGGACGCGGGTTCGATTCCCGCCGCCTCCACCATCACACATCGCCCCAAACCTCGCTAGACCGGGTAAATGCTAGATGTTACAAAAGCTACTCGGTCTGGCGTGGTCTGGAAAAGCCTACGTTTTCGCCCAAATTCCGCCCACGCTCCGCATAAGTATGACTCTAAAAAGAACCCAATTAAATTTTGTTGAGCTACGTTGCGTACCCTCATCGCATCAAAAACGAGTTCTTCGAGCTGCCTATATTAATCCCTTACTTAAATTCATATATTCCAAGGGCAAATAATTCGAAAAATAATAGGCAGAAATAACAAGGGTGATTACTGATATTGACTTATGAACTCTACTAAGCAAATAAATTATTGGTATTAACACAACAATCAAGGACATGTTCGCAGCTCTAGGAGGCGAATATGGAGATGCGACCATGATTGCCACCATAAATATGGATAACACTACTGGGGCCAACACAAATATTATCAATTCATTTTTTTTCGGCTTATTTTTCTGCAACACCATAATCAAGAAAAACACTGTAATCAGAAGATATATTTGATAGGTATTTTCCAACATCGCAGGAATTCTATCAAATATATGCAATTCCATTTTCCCAATAATTCCAAGTTGACGCCATGCTGAAAAATCAGGATTTGTTAATCTGTTTCTATTTCCTGGAGCTGCCACCAGGATAATGGTACCCAAAAGCAAAGGAATGAAACATGTCATCACTTTATAAAAAATAGATTTTCTATAAAAAAAAGCATAAGCTGAAAATATGGCGGCTAGCATCACTAATGAGATTGCCGTACTTTCATTTGAGCATCCTGCCAATAGTGAAATAACAATCAAAAAGTATTTATTAATTTCTATTTCATAATATAGAAAATACAATATCAAAATGAAAATCAATGCGAACATCGATGTCCATAAATAATTGGCTGATCCAACAATCCAAAACGTCGTTTGGCCAAGAGATGGATTGAATAATATATAAAATATAAATGCGACAAATATTCCGATTATGGAAATAGTACTTTCTTTCATTCCAGCAATTATGCAAATTAGTAAAGGAATTGTGATCAGAGGGATTGCATTTGCAAGTGACATAAAATTCTTTTCTTCCAATGAAAGAATTAATGTACTTATCATATCCGCGACTACCCGACCGCTCCACCCCATATAGTGATTGTAATGAGCAACCAGATTTGTACCTAATTTCATGTAGGTAAAATCATCTGTCATCAGTGGCGTCACATAATTTAGCGCCAAAGATATTTGATAAATAGAAAACAATGCAAATATAATACCGAGATTTTTTTTTAAAACTATATTATTCATTTAATAATTTCTTTAATAATGTATCTTGGCCTATTTTTACTTTCGGTATAGATCCGCCCAATGTATTCACCCAATACCCCAATACCAATCAATTGGACTCCACCTAAAAATAAAATTACGGTCATCACTGAGGGATAACCTGGAACAGGATTTCCCCAGATCATTTTGTCCACAATCATCCATACGGCATAAAAAAACGCAAGCAAAGCAACTCCCAGGCCCATATATGTCCATATTTTTAACGGTACAGTAGAAAATGACGTAATGCCCTCCAACGCCAAGTTCCACAACTTCCATCCATTAAATTTGGAATTTCCGGCAACTCTTCGCTCTCGCGTATATTCAACAATTTCGGCCTTAAACCCCACCCAACTCAGTATCCCTTTCATAAACAGATTACGCTCACGAAGTTGCTTTATTTCGTCAACGACTTGTCGAGCCATGAGCCTGAAATCCCCTACATTTTCTTCAATTTTTGGAGTGGATATTTTGTTATGCAACTTATAAAATAGTTCTGCACTAAAGCGCTTTAAATAATGATCTGTTTGTCGATCAATGCGCTTAGCAAGTACAATATCAGCACCCAATTGCCATTTTTCGATCAAAAGAGGAATAACTTCAATAGGGTCTTGCAGATCAACATCAATTGGAATCACCGCATCGCCCGTAGCATATTCCAGGCCAGCGAATAGCGCAGGCTCTTTCCCAAAATTACGAGAGAAATTAATTAAAGTCACAAGAGAATCCGATAAAGCCAATCTACCTGCGACATCTGCAGTTTTGTCTTTGCTACCGTCATTAATGAATATAATTTCTATTTCATATTTCTCTAAAGCTTGGTACTCACGAACAGATTTGTAAAAAATTGGAATTGTAGCTTCTTCATTAAATACTGGGACAACCAAGGATATTTTCATTTGTTTCTGCTTCGAAAAACAATAAATTTTGAATAAAAGAAGCCACACAGCAAGCTAATAGCAGAAAACACGATAAGAGTAACTATTGGTGTTAGCCTCAAATTATCAGCTATTGCACCAACAGCTGCGCTTAACGTCCCCATGAATATCACATAAAGTAGATAGCGCGTCGTAGTCGTTTCCGCTCTAAACGTGTATTGGGCATTGGCAAAGAATGAGAATGTTATTGCCACACAAAATGCTCCAAGATTGCTAAAAGCTTGATTTACACCGACAATATAGTGAAGTAAATAGAACACACACCAATGTATTATGGTGTTAATTGCACCGATGGATAGATAACGGATAAACAATTGAAACATTGATTATTTCTAATAAATTTTTTGATTTTAACAACTATTGCTTATCAGATCAATTTTTCTTTCTATCTACTTTTCATTGCGTTCACTAGGTATGACAACTCCAATCGGCCAACGCTCGCCGCCAATTGAATTCGCGCATTTTGCCAATTGGCTATCGCCTGAATCCGTTGTTGCTGCGCATTGGCCAGTGCCGTCTGAGTTGTCAGCACCTCCAGAATATTGGTCACACCCTTTTGATAGCGGCTTTCAGCAGCCTTGAATGCATCGTACGCACTATCTAGGATGTCTTGCGAAGTATGCAAATTCTCCGCGCTCACTTTCAGGCTTTGGTAGCTTGTCCATACGCCCACAGCGACTTGGAGTTCGACGTCGGCGAGATTTGCCTCTTTTCCCTCCACCTGTGCCTGAGCCGTGCGAATTTTGTAGGTTCGGCTAAAGCCTTCAAAGAAAGGAACATCAACCTGCACGCCAACGTATCGATCCCGCCCATTGGCGCCAATATAGGGTTGCCCCACTCCTGAGCTCTGCGATTGATTATTGGCGTTGTAACGACCGACTAAACTAATTGAGGGGCGCCCTTGTGCCCGCACCATCTGTTCGTTGGCTTGTGCCGCCTCCATATCCGCTCTGGCAGCAACGAGTGCCGGATGCGCTTTCTGGGCTGACTGCAGCAACTCGCCAACAGAACGAACCATTTCAGATTCTGGTATCGCTGGATTGTCGGACTCGATCAACACAACAGAATCGTCCGGGCGTTGCCCCATATCGATTGCCAGCGTGCCGAGCGCCGATTGCCAATCCCCCTCGGCTTTGTTGCGATTAAATACGGCTTGCGAATAAGCCGTCTTGGCTTGCAACTGATCGCTAATCGCCGCTACACCTTTTTGCACGCGTACTATGGCGGCATCCAGGACACGCTTTGCTTCTGCTTCGATCTCGGTCGTCGCCTGGATATTCTTTTGCGCGACAAGCGCCGAATAATAATCTTTGACCGCTGTTGCAAACACCGTCTGCAACACGTTGTCCTGACTTGCCATCGCAGAGGCCAGCATCTTTTCTGCATTGTCGACTGTGGCCGAACGCAAGCCGAAATCGTACAACACCCAATTGAGCGTCAACGTGTCGTTGTGATAGCTGCTGTCCGATGCGATATAGAACGGCACGACATTGGTGCCTTGGCTGGTAGAATGATCTTTGATCGCTTGCACAGAGCCGGTCAAGGTAGGCAGATAGGCCGCCTTGGCGACACCGACTTGTGCCGCTTGCGCTTTGACATTGGCCCAGGCAGCTCGGGTTTTAGGGTTGTGGCATAAAGCGTTTTCCACCACATCAAGCAGCGTGTACGTCGCTTCGGGCATGTCAGTACATCCATGGGATGCGACCGGAGACGCCATCATTGCGCTGGCCGGACTTAACGGTACGCCGCTAAGTTGAAACAACGGGTCATGCGACCTTGGCTCGAATCCATAACAAATCTGGACGTTTGCTAGCAAACCAATCAATGCCACCACAAAGATGCAACCGACCAGTGAAGTTTGCCTTTTTTTGCAAGCTCCACTGAATCCGAAACCATCGCGCAGGTCAGCCACAATTCTCATCATGACTGACCCGAGTCCCCGGCAACTTCAATATCCCAGGAAGTAAAACGAACTAGCATCGATTAAACATGCCGGGCCATTTGGGATACCGCCAGATGAAACGCATCTGCATTCGCACTTGCATGCGGGACAGTAGGATCAATACCGCTACCGTCATTTGTAAATGCAGCCATCGACTGGATAAGATGATTCAAGGAACCAAACGATGTAGCCCCAATACCACTATTCAGGATTGACGATGCTATCGATTTGTTCGTAGCAGCAACCGGATTAAAGGCCAGATCTACACCCGCGATATCACCACTCGCCCCATTTTTCCAGGTGAATGAACTATCGTTGAGAATTGTATTCCCGTTGCTATTTACCTTTTCTGCAGTCGAGTTAAGATTAATAGACGTAATACCTAGTTGATCCAGCGATTCCAATTGTCCCTTCTGGAAATTGGCAGTACCAGTCGGATCTACCCATACCTTCAACTCATTCCACAGAGGATTGCTCTCATTGAGTACTCCGCCAGTCTGCCCTGCCAAAGTTGACAGCTCCTCAAAACCAGCAACCAGATTCGCCTCACTCGTTACAGTACCCGTATTATTCGGATCAAAGACCAGCATTCCTTCACCAGCAGTAGCCCAGCCCGTTTGCAACTTCTGCCCACTATTTTGCATATCAAAATAAGCACTAGATCCGGAAGCCGAGGTAGTTTGAACTTTACCGCCTTGTAAGTTGAGAATGATCGGATCTTCACCATCGTATTCATACTCAGTATCGCTATAGTTCGTATCGGAGTAGTCGGTAGCGTTTTGGTTGCCGGCATACCATGAGCCGCCACTGTAATAGTCTACCTCGGCCCCAGTCTGCGAGTTGAACTGCTCGCCAGCCGTTTGAGCACCGGTACTAGTATTGAAAGTCTCGATCTCCGAGAAATAAGTGCCACCGTTCGAAAACTCCTCTTCGGATGCATAAGGATGCGTACCGTCCCATGTATCGACCTCGGACAACTGCCCACTGCTTTGGTTAAATTTATCGGCTTGAATTTCATTCCCACTATCATTGAATTGATCAATTTCGTAGGAATATGAAGCCCCCGGTGCAAATTTAGCATCGAAGTTTTCGTCCCCGGCAGCATCCAAGTGCACCTCGTCAGTCTCCTGCCCTGCCGAATTGTATTCATACACCACGTCATTTTTCCCATAGACAGTATCGCTCCCCTCTATTGAAAGCGTATTGCCCGTGCCATCATTAATGGTGTTGCCATTGCCTAAGACAGTCGTGTTACCCACAGATTGACCTGCGGTCAGATTACTGCCGACCTGTATCGTATCTCCGGTCGCATTGATTATATCGCTACCGGCGGTATTGATAATATCGTGAGTACCTTGGTCAGTCACAGAGGTATTGTTAGCCAAGTAAATAGCGGTACCAGACGCATCATTCCGGACCGTCTGGTTATTCCCAACTATAGCCAACGTGCCGCTGGTGCCTCGATCATCAACGTAATCACCGCCGCCAAGAACTGTGGTTACTGCAGTATTGCCGCCACCATTGGCACCGACATAGATGGTGTCACCCGTTGCTGTGATTGCGTCGCTAGCTGCAGTGTTGATCACATCGTTCGTGCCTTTGTCCGTCACAGACGTTCCGGCACCCAAATAAATAGCCGTACCTGCTGCATCGTTCTGGACGGTTTGGCTGGAGCCCACCACAGCGAGCGTGCCATTGGTGCCGCGGTCATCAACGATGTCGCTGCCGCCAAGTACTGTCGTCACAGCGGTGTTACCGCCGCCGTTGCCGCCCACGTAGACCGTATCGCCTGTCGCCGTGATCGCGTCACTGGCCGCTGTATTGATTACATCGTTTGTGCCTTTGTCCGTCAAGGATGTGCCAGCACCCAAATAAATAGCCGTACCTGCCGCATCGTTCTGGACGGTTTGGCTAGAGCCCACCACAGCGAGCGTGCCATTGGTGCCACGGTCATCAACGATGTCGCTGCCGCCAAGTACCGTCGTCACAGCAGTGTTACCGCCACCGTTGCCGCCCACGTAGACCGTATCTCCTGTCGCAGTGATCGCATCGCTAGCCGCCGTGTTGATCACGTCATGTGTCCCCTGATCGGTGACAGATGTGCCGGCGCCAAGATAAATTGCTGTACCTGCGGCGTCATTCTGAATCGTCTGATTGCTTCCCACCACGGCAAGAGTATTGGTAGCGCCTAGGTCATTGATGACATCATTACCACCAAGAACCGTCGTCACAGCAGTATTGCCGCCGCCGTTACCACCCACGCGCACAGTATCTCCCGTCGCCGTGATTGCATCACCGGCGGACGTATTGACAATATTATTACTACCTTTGTCCGTCACCGACGTGCTGCTACCCAAATAGATCGCTGTCCCTGCCGCGTCATTCTGAACTGTCTGGTTGGTTCCCACGACCGATAATGTATTCTTGCTGCCAAGATCGTCGATAGCGTCGTTATTGCCCACCACAGTTGTATCGGCTGTATTACCGCCACCGTTGCCTCCCACACGGACGGTATCGCCAGAACCAAAGATCACATCGTTTGCGCTGGTCTCGACAACCAAGCCTGTTCCGTTTGTCGTAACAGATTCGTTGCTTCCCAAATACACATAATCGTTCGTACCACTAACGGTATCGTTGCCCACTACCGATACTGTATTGCCCGTACCGCCACCGATCTGGACATTACTACCTACAATCGTAGTGTTCGTTCCATTACCAAGCGTCACGGTCCCGCCGGTCTGATTTATCACTTCGCCGTGATCACCGTCCGCGACGCTGACAGCACCATTCGAACCCATGGTCACGACATCATTGTTACTGTTGGCACCAAGCGCGACAGTAGTATTTGTACCGCTAGAAACAGTGTTACCACTGCCATTTAACGCTGCACTTGCAGCATTCGCTTCATTAATGCGGGCATTGTTCGCATTCACCGTTGCACCAGTTCCAGTAATAGCAGCGGTAAGAATCGATCCAGTCGGAGTTTCAGTGCCGTTAACGTCACTAGTAGCAACACTAGGCGATCCTATCTGATTAACTTTGGTATCAAATGTACATTGTCCGCCCACAACCCCTGGATTGTAATTGACGGTAGTGGTCGAGCTAGTTCCAGCGGAATAATTATTGAAAACAGATGTGTCAGTTGACAAGGTAGTTCGCGTGCTATCAGTAAACGTCTGCGTGTCACTGTTATCGACTTTTCCATCGCCATTGCTGTCGGTCGACACTGATACCATCTTGCCATCTGCACTTGTGGTAGTAAGCACATCGTTACTCAAACTGACAGTGTTGCCACCTGAGCCGTTGGGTGTAATGGAGTAATTTCTTTGTTCATCTAGCGCATTACCCGACGCATCACTTGACTTGACATCCACATTCGCAGTATTGCCAGAGAAAGTAAATTTGTTGGTACTGTTATCAGCAAGATCCACTATCGTTGCGTTTCCTCGAAAACCGTTCTGTATAAGTGTTAGGTTTCCACCGCTCGCCGTTATACCCAGTTGAGTATAATCTACTGCAAATGTATTGCCACTTTCATCAATAGCAAACCTGTTCAGAGCAATGCCTACATCCGTTTGTTGATAGGGCTGTAGCGTCGTTGATTGCAAGCGCGCCCCTTGATCTATTCCCGCCTGCACAATATTCGCCGTGTTCGGCGAAATGGTGCCATCAGAATTGACCGTGTAGCCGGGTTTTGGGGTTGCTATTGTCTGTGTTGAATTGAGATTGAAAAACTGAAGTCCATATGATGCCTGTCCATTATTATTCGCTAAGTTAGCCAATTGTTGCGCCGTTAAGGCCACACCACCGTTGGCCGCAACCGCAGCGCTAACTTCGTCATTCCAACCCTTGATATTAGCCGTTCCCTCGTCCTGCAATTGCGTAGTTACATAGCTGTTGGTTGCATTGGTTAAGTTCTGTGGCTTACCAGCATTGGCCGAATTAGAGTTGTAATTGGTAATAGATTGATCAAGCGAGTTGTACGCTATAGAGACGCCAGGATCGTCAGATAAATGCTGCAATTCATGCCCCAACACAAAGATCAAATTGTTCTGATTTGACTGTGCCGCCGAACTTAAAAACGATGGCGTGATCACCATGTATCCGTGACTGTTATCCGTTGGCGAAAAATAAGCCCCATTTGTAGGCGAATTCGGGTTAGGAGACTGACTAAAAATACCCGTCAGAGTGCCGTTTTGCGCAGCAACAGTAAAATCGTTCAATAGCCCTGGAGATGCATTGAGAGAGGCAACGACACTGTTATATGCTGCACTGTGGGTCCCTGTAGCAGCGCCGGAGCCGCCGTTCTGCTGGTCATAGGTATTAAGAAGCTTTTGAAGACTAGGGTCGAGAGGCATATCATTATCCTGTAGTGTGCTGAAAAAAGTGGGCAAAAAAATACAATCGTATTAGGCCTTACCTACAACAGAAAACTCAGTAACGCAGGTAGCACTGTCGTCTGGATGAACGGGGTCTAGATAATGGACATAGTGCTTGAGGAAGAGCCTACTTTTCCCCAGGGAAAACTGATCACCCATCAGTTCGGCGTTGTTCATCATCCATACTTTTTTTTCCTCCAGTTTCCAACCAACGTTAAGCAGAGCTTTGATTGCATATCCAGCCAGCACGCATTTACCTTGTCGCCAATCCCCAAATGCATCTACTGGCCATTGCATATGTAAGCCGGAAGTCACGCCGGAAAAGGCGTAGTCTGATAAGTCCTTGTAATGAGCAGTTGTTTCGCGAATGCCCGTCTCGAAGTACCAATCTTCTCCAGCTCTCAGGCTAAAACCTGTGACCTCTTCTATTTGCGCCCCTTTAGTCATAATCACTCCAAAGCCACTCTCAAACTTATCGTGAGTGACATAGCCTTTATTTTCACTGATAACTCGAACGACTTTTGTCCAAAACTCTTGCGGTGAAAAAGGTGGTGGCGCCGGATATTTTTGCGCAGTTACAGATACATCTTTAGGATTCGACATATTGGAGTCTCCTACGTTGAGAAATGAATTAATGGACCCACTATCACTTTGGATTGAGGGTGGCTGCGCGCCCATCTCTATTTCTGTCGCAGAATATTCACCTGCGTCAGCCATGACTGGAAAATTCAAAGCGATAAACGCACTTGCAACTGCCCACACTTCCCAACTGAACAACGCACAAAATTGCTTCAATTTCATTTGATTTATTCCTTGATCGATACCATTTTTCTCCTGTGATACTCGAAGCATAATGAACTCTCCTTGGTTTTCAACTATTCAATGATAGTGGCTACGTCTCAATAAAGAATCAACTTCTTACGCCACGATTTTTATCGTTCCCGCAAAGCCTCGCTCCGATATTTCAGCAACGGCGTCAGCAGATATTCAATAATCCGCCTTTGCTCCGTCTTGATTTCTACCGAGGTCGCCATCCCCGGAGTCAATGGCTCGTTCTTGCCATCAGCAACGATAGTGGTTTTCAGCAGCTTGATACGCGCCGGATAAATCAAGCCCAGCTTGTCGTCCTTGACCGCATCCTGCGAAATCGAAATCACCTTACCCGGCAACGTTCCGTAATGGGTATAAGGGAAGGCATCTAGCTTGATCGCCGCTTCTTGATCTGGCCGCACAAAGCCAATGTCTTGATTCAGTATCTGTACTTCAATTTCCAAGCCAGCATCGTCCGGCACCAAGACCAATAACTCTTGTGCCGGCGTGACCACACCACCCACCGTATGAATCGCCAATTGCTGCACCGTGCCGGCAACAGGAGCCGTCAGATGCATTTGCGTTTGCCGCTGCTCAGATTTCGCTTCGTCGCCCTGTACCTGTGCTAATTGCTGCTGTGCCTGGTTGAGCGCGTCCAGCTGTTCACGCCGGAACTGCGCAATAGCGGTCTCGATGTCCTGTTGTTGCTCGGCGATGCCGTCGGTTAGCTCGTGTGCGTAACTTTGTTGCGACGCCAGATCCTGCTCTGCCTGAATCCGCGTCTGCTGCTTTTCCAGTGCAGCGTGACGCGGCACGTAATTCTGTCCGAGCAGCGATTGATAATCGGACTCTTCGGCACGCGCAATTGGCAAAGTCTGCTGCAGGCCCTCGATCTTGTGGCGTGTGGTTTGTAGTTCGTGTTCGCGCTTTTGCAGTTCCGCACGCAGCGAGGTCAGCTTGCTGCGATACTCAATGAATGCCCCTTCGGCCAAGCGCTGCACGTCATGCTGGCGCTCTGGCGTGGCATCAGGTATGGGAGGAAGCTGTGGTGGCTTGTTATCGCGTTGCGCATCTAGCAGCGCCTGCGCCCGTTTGGCTGTCAGCATCGCGTCAATCCGGGCAGTGCGCGATTTGCCGACATCGGCGGTGGCGTCAGTTGGGTCGAGTTCGATCAACGCCTGCCCTGCCGTGACATGCTGACCATTGCTGACCAGGATCGCTTTGACGATGCCCGCTTCTAACGGCTGGATCACTTTGCTATTGCCGTTCGGGACAATCTTGCCTTGTGCTACGGCAACGACATCGACTTTGCCGACGATAGACCAGATCAGGGCGATTGTGAACAGAATCATCAAGGCCCACATCAGGCTGCGCCCAACTGGGGAAGCCGGCGTTTCCAGCACCTCCAGCGCCGCCGGCAGGAATTCGACTTCGTCGCGCTGTCGTTTGGCCGGCGCACCTTGCGCCCTTTCTTCGGCAAGCGAAGCCCGGGCGATGTCCCAATAATGGCGCAAGGTATCAAGCAGCATGCAGATACCCCGTTTGATGCTGCCATAACGAGGCATAGCGACCACCGTGCCGTTGGATCAGTTCGTCGTGCGTACCCTCTTCGACGATCTCTCCCTTTTCGACAGTGATGATGCGTTCGGCAATGCGCACAGCCGACAAACGATGCGCAATGATGAAGACAGTACGGCCAGCACAAATTTGCTGCATGTTGCCCTGGATGATGGCTTCGGATTCGGCATCGAGCGCCGAGGTTGCTTCATCGAAGATCAGAATTTTGGGATTGGTCGCCAGTGCCCTGGCAATTGCGATGCGCTGCCGCTGTCCACCCGACAGGCCGGTGCCGCGCTCGCCCAGTTCAGTGTCATAGCCTTGTGGCAGTTCCAGCACGAATTCGTGGGCGCCGGCCAAAGTCGCCGCCTCGACCACTTTCTCGAACGACACCCCAGGTGAGGCGAACGCGATATTGTCACGCACCGTTCCTTTGAACAGCATGTTCTCTTGCAGGACCGTGCCGATCTGCCGCCGTAGCGATGCCGGATCAAGCACTGCCAAGTCCATGCCATCGATGAGCACCCGCCCCCGTTCCGGCGAATACAGACGTTGAACCAGTTTGGTTAAAGTGCTTTTGCCAGAACCAGAGGGGCCGACAATACCGGTAACACTCCCAGGCTTTACCGTCAACGACAGGCCACGTAGCACTTCCGGACCATCGTGACGATAGCGAAACACCACCTTATCGAACACGACTTCGCCTTTGACCGGTGGCATCGAGGTTTGCCCGCCCGAGGTATTCGATTCGGCCTTGTTGTCGAGAATGTCGCCCAGGCGGTCCATCGATAGCCGCACCTGCTGGAAATCCTGCCACAGCTGTGCCAGGCGCAGCACCGGCGCGCTGACGCGACCGGCCAGCATATTGAAAGCGATCAGCTCACCGACCGACAGGCTGCCATCAATGGCTAATTTGGCGCCGTACCAAAGGAGTGCTGCGGTAGTCAGCTTGCTGATCAATGACGCGACCTGATTGGCGGCACTCGATAGATTGGAGGCTTTGAAGGCAATCGACACGTAGCCAGCTAGCTGCGTCTCCCAGCGGCGCTGCATCAGCGGTTCAACTGCCATCGATTTGATGGTTTCGACGCCCGTCACCGACTCCACCAGAAAGGACTGGTTTTCTGCGGAACGGCGGAATTTTTCGTTGAGGCGAGCTTTGAGTGCGGGCGTGACCAGCACTGACAAGGCAATGTAACAAGGCAGGGAAATGAACACCACCAGGGTCAGGACACCGGAGTACGACAGCATCACCACGAAGAAGACAATCGTGAACAGCAGATCCATCACGACGGTCAAGGCGTTACCGGTCAGGAAGTTGCGGATGTTTTCCAGTTCGCGCACACGAGCGACGCTGTCGCCGACGCGTCTTGCCTGGAAATAGGCCAACGGCAAATTCAACAGGTGATTGAACAGGCGACTGCCTAGCTCGACATCCATCCGATTCGTGGTGTGACTAAAGACATACGTGCGCAATCCGCCCAGCAATGCCTCGAACACGGAAATAGTGACCAGGCCGAATACCAGCACGTCCAACGTCGACATCGACTTATGTACCAACACCTTGTCGATCACCACTTGCATGAACAAGGGAGAAACAAGGCCGAATAATTGCAGGAAGAAAGAACCAGCCAGCACTTCCAGCAATTGCTTGCGGTATTTGACGATGGAAGGAATGAACCATGATACGTCGAACTTGCCGCCACCCTGAGACAGGATGGCGCGTGAGGTAATGAGGATCAGGCGTCCTGACCACAGTTGCTCGAACTCGACCAGAGGGAGTTGAAAGGTGCGTTGATGGACTTCATCGTGCACCAACACTGCATCGTTGGTGCATTTCGCCAACACCAGAAAGCTGCCGTTCTTGAGTTCGGCGATGGCCGGTAACGGTGTCTGCACGAGTCGATTGGACTGGCTGTTGACCAGTCGGGCCTTGAGGTCTATCTGGCGCGCCAAGCGCACGACCGTGATGGCGTCGACGCTGGCCGAGCTGCCTGACAGGTGTTTGAGACGTTCAGCACTGGCTGCCACGCCCGATAACTGCGCCACGACCATCAATGCAGCAATACCGCTGTCATGAGCAATGCCCGGCGACTGCCCCTTACCTGCGCCAGACAAAGTCCCCTCCACCATTTTATTGCTTTCTATGCACTATTATTAGAGGCTAATTGTAGTGAAAACCCAAATGTTAAAGATTGCCACCTTGCTCATTGTTTCAATTGGTTACACTTTCTACATGATAGCTATATGAATAGGTTGCAAATAACCAACGTTGCCCGAATGGAAACGGATAAAGCAAATTTACCTTGCCCCAAGACACCAAATAAAATGCGTCATTTTGCGTTAACTCGTTGCAGCCAATCTCCCCGGCGAACCCCGCGCCACTTGGAGGGTTGGCGCTTTTGCCAATTGCGTTAAAAGCACACCATTTAACGGGGCGGGCAGGCGTGGGGGGACTACGTTTTGCGGGCCGTTACCAAGGATATTTTTCATGGCAAGGCAACAATGCCAGGGCGTTAAAAAAGCCGCGTAAGCGGCTTGAGGCGATGCAGGCGCTGCCGTAACAACATGGCAGCGGGTCAGGTATACCGTCAGCGTCCGGCGCGCCTGAGCGCCTTCTGTTCGTTCTGGTAGTCGTCGCGGCAATCGGTATTACAAAACAGCAGGCCATGGGCGACATCCTCGTCGCAGTAATGGCAATGCCCATCTGCCACCAGTTGCGGCATCTTGCGTGCATGCGCCATAGCGTTTTCGAGATCCTTGGCAATACGCCACTCGGCGCGGTCAGCTACATCGCTCATGCTGCTGCTTTCCCTTCCATGTTGTCCAGTTGGTATTTGTCGAACTTCACGACCTCTTCTCCTACCCATTCGTTGATCATTAAAAATTGCGATTGCAGCGGCACCAGCTCATTGCGGGCGAACACGCGCGCCGCCGGCTCGACCGCACCGAAGCCGCCGGCATTACTCGGCATGATGCCCAGCAGTTGCGGCGGCACCCGGTGCGCGGCCAGCAGGTCGTCGCGGGTCACGCCCTTGATGTTGAAGAATTCGTCCTTGGCCGCGACTTCCGACACCGGCAGGATCTGGATGCCATCCTTCTTGCCGTTGGGTGCGTACATGAACACGTTGCGGAAGTTGCCCGGCCCTTTGCTTTCCTTCAAGGCCTTGCGCAGCTTGTCGACATCCTCAATGTTCTGCGCGGCGTCGGTCATGTAGAGGATGAAACCGGCGTGCGAGCCGTTCTGGTAATACTTGCGGCGGAACAGCGTGGCGGATTCATTGAGCCAAGCCGACTGCAAGGCGGACAGGTACTGCGGCATGCCGTACACCTCCTGGTTCACATCGGGGTCCATCAGGTGAAAAATCGCGCCCTTGGTGAATGCGTACTCCTGCTGCCAACCTGGCACAAAATAATAGTTATCGAGATCCTTGCCCCGCCGGGTGTATTTGGCCAGCGCGTGCTTGATCTCGAGTAACCTGCCCGTGCGGCTGCTGCGCTTTTCTGGGTAGGCATTGCCGAAGGTCATGAAGTCCAGCGCCAGGCGCTTAAACGTTGCCAGCGACAGATATTTATTCGGCACAAAGGTGGACGACAGGATGTTGACCTTGAAGTGAATGGCGCTGCTGTGGTGGACGCTGGCGTTAAACGATTTCGCCAGACCTTGCCAGCTGATCGGCGGTTCATACCAACGGCCATTGAGCCAGCACTCCAGGTTCTCCATGATGTCAGCGTGATCGAGCACCGGCGTCGGATCGCCAAACGAGAATGCCTCCATGGATTGGGTTGCTACGGACGGCATTGCCGCTGCCGGGATACTTGCCGGCGGTGCGGCAGCGTGCTGCCGTGCGTGTTTAAAACGTTGTTTCTTCATGATGTAAAAATCTCCATAAATGAGGTCGTGGATTCGGATATGCCCTCAATCGGTTCGTGATCGAGCGCGTGCATGCATGCCCAGGCCAAGTCAGCGTGACCGGTCTCAGCGGTACGGCCAGCGTCATAGGTGACTTGCCTGCCGCTGGCGGTGATGGTTTTGCGAATCGCCATAAAGGCCGCCGACAGGTCGGTGGCGCCGGCGTCGAATTCCAGGCGTCCCTTGCTGATGACATCCTTGGCTTTCAACACCATGCGGGTCTTCACTTCGGGGGAATAGTTGATGGCTGTGGCGCCGGGGAAGAACTGGCGCACAATCGGAAACACACCGATACCCATGCCGGTGGTGTCGATGCCGATGTATTCGACCTGGTAGCGCAGGGTCATCTGCCGGATCGCCTCCGCCTGCGCCGCGAAATCCATGCCGCGCCATTGGAAACGCTCCAGGACGCGGAATTTACCGCCAGCGACAACCGGCGGCGCCAGCACCACGCAACCGGCACTATCCCCACTCAATGAAGGGTCGTAGCCGATCCAGACCGGGCGATAGCCAAACGGACGCGCCGCAAACGGTTTGACGTCATCCCAAGCGTCCCAGGCATCGACCATGCAGCGCTGCAGCTCGGCCAACGGGAATATCGACTTGTTGTCGTCGACGAAGTTACACATCAGCAGGTTGTCGAACTGGTCGGGGCTGTATTCGTAATCGCGCAGCTGATCGAGGTCGAACAGGTTGCAGCCGCCGCGCTCGGCATCCAGAATGGTGACGATCTGGCGCCAGATTTTGTCTTCTCCCGTGAAGCCGCTCGACAATCTGGCGTGCGACACGTCGATCTTGGCCTTGTTCGCTTTCTGCAGGCGCTTGCTGAAATCCTCGCCGATCCAGAACGGATACGCCTGGTGATTGACGGACGATGGTGTCGAAAAATAGGTTTTTCTCCACTTCTTCTGAATCGCCATGCCGGAGGCCACCTTGTTCAGCTCCGTGAAATTGTGGGTCCAGAAGAATTCGTCAAAGTAGAAATTGCCGTGGTAGCCCTGGGCGGTGCGGGCGCTGGTGCCGAGGAAATACAGGTGCGCACCGTTCGGCAGCACAATCGGGTCGCCCGACAATTCAACGCCGGCGGCTTTCTTGGCAAATTGCACAATGTACTGTTTAAAAACATGCGCCTGCGCCTTGGAGGCCGACAGGAAGATCTGATTGCGGCCAGTCGCCAGCGCATCGGCCAGCGCCTCGCGGGCGAAATACCAGGTCGCACCGATCTGGCGCGATTTCAGAATGACGCGTGTTCTCTCGTGGCCGTTGCGATACCAAACCTTTTGGTAATCGAACAGCGAATCGCGGAAGGCGTCCAGTAATTGACTTTGTTGCTCGTCGCTAAATTCGTTGCGAGTCGGCTTCTTCTTCGGGCCGGCGTTTCTCTTGTCCAGGTTCGGATTGAGATCGGCTTCATTGCCGCCGCCGTCATAGCGGCGCTTGCGCGACATCTGCACCAGAGAGCGCGTTAATAGGTCGATTTCCTTGAAGTCGCTGCCGCTTTTGACTTCCTTGCTGACCAGTTGCACCATGCGCGCTTCAATTTGTCCCTCGACACGGTCGATGGCCGTGGACAAATGCCACTGATCGCGCTGCTTCCAGCTGGCAATCGTGCTGCGTTGTACTTTCAGGTGCCTGGCGATGGACGAGATGCGCCAGCCCTGCCAGTACAGACTGCGGGCGGCGTCGCGCATGGCGGCCGGATCATCGACGACAGCGGGCGCCAACGGCTTGCGCGTTCCTTGCGCACGCGAGGAAGAGCGCGGCGATAGTTTGAATGGAGTGGTTTCTGACATGCGGCAAGCGTAGGTGGCTTACGCGCTAAAAGCCCTTGTCGGAAAGTCGCTAATAGCGTTACCAACCCACTGCCGATTGTTGATTGGCGCAGGAATGATGACCATGGCGGTATTCCAACTTGCCCAACATCCAACCATGCCGACAAGCCAAGCTGCTGCCCCCAAATCCAAATTCTTCCGCGTTGCCGTCGAAGGCGCCACCACCGATGGCCGCGTCATTGATCGCGCCTTCATTGAACAAATGGCGGCCAATTTCGATCCGCAAGTCTATGGTGCCCGCATCTGGGTCGAACACCTGCGCAGCACCTGGGCAGACGGCGCCTTCAAAGCCTATGGCGATGTGACAGCGGTGAAGGCCGAAGAGGTCGAGCTGGGCGGTGTCAAGAAACTGGCGCTCTACGCACAAATCTCGCCGACGCCGGAGCTGGTGGCGATGAACAAGGCACGCCAGAAGATTTACACCAGTATCGAAATCAATCCGAAGTTCTCCGACACCGGAGAGGCTTACCTGGTCGGTCTGGCCGTCACCGACAGCCCGGCCAGCCTCGGCACGGAAGTGCTGTCGTTTGCCGCCAAGAACCCTGACCAGAATCCCTACGCCAGCCGCAAACAAGATCCCAATAACTTGTTTACGGCGGCGGTGGAAACCGCACTGGAATTCGACGAACCCTCCCCTACTGCCTCCGAAGGAATCAAATTGTCTGACACCGTCAAAAATCTGTTGAAACGTTTCTCCAGCAAAGCCACGGGCGACGATGCGCGCTTTAACGAGCTGGTCGACGCCGTCGAAACCTTGGCGACGCATGCGAATGTCAGCGCCGATCAATTCGCGCTTGAGAAGACCCGCGTGGACGCACTGGAAGCCGCCTTGAAGCAAACCACCGAAGATTTCGCGGCATTTCGCCAACAGGTCGACTCCACGGACGCGAACGCGACCCAACGTCCGGCGGCCACCGGCGGCGATGGCGTGGCGGAAACCGATTTCTAAGCGCTGCCTGCCCCAGCTTGACCACCGCCCCCACACATTAAGGAATCAACCGACATGAAAAAACTTACCCGCATCGCCTTCGACAAGTACACCGCCCGCCTGGCGCAATTGAACGACACCAGCAATGTCGCCAGCACCTTTGGCGTGGCGCCCAGCGTGCAGCAGAAACTGGAAAGCAAGATCCAAGAGTCGAGCGAATTCCTGAGTAAAATCAATATCTACGGCGTCACGGAACAGGAAGGCGAAAAAATCGGCCTGGGCATTTCCGGTCCCGTTGCCAGCCGCACCAACACCGACAAGGCCGACCGCAAAACGCGTGATCTGACCGCCCTGGACAACCGTGGCTATCGCTGCGAGAAGACCAATTTCGACACCCACATCAAATATCAAACCTTGGATGCCTGGGCCAAGTTTCCGGATTTCCAGCAGCGCGTCGCCAATGCCATCCTCCAACGCCAGGCGTTGGACCGCATGATGATCGGTTTCAATGGTCTGTCGATTGCTGCCGATACTGACATCAACAAGAATCCACTGCTGCAGGACGTGAACAAAGGCTGGCTGCAGCAATATCGGGAGCAAGCGCCGCAACGCGTGATGCATGAGGGTAAAACCGCCGGCAAGGTCGTCATTGGCGCCGGCGGCGATTACGCGAACCTGGACGCCACCGTGTTCGATGCCCTCACCTTGCTCGATCCCTGGTATCAGAAGGACGCCGGTCTGGTCGCCATCGTGGGCCGCAATCTGCTGCACGACAAATATTTCCCCTTGGTCAATACCAAGCAGGCGCCAACCGAGACGCTGGCTACCGACATCGTCATCAGCCAAAAACGCATCGGCGGCCTGCAGGCGGTAGCAGTCCCCTTCTTCCCCGACAACACGATCCTGATCACCCGTTTCGACAATCTGTCGATCTACTGGCAGGAATCGGCACGCCGGCGCCGGGTGGTCGACGAAGCCAAGCGCGACCGCATCGAGAACTATGAGTCGTCCAATGACGCCTACGTGATCGAGGATCTGGGCTTAGGCGCCGTGATTGAAAACATCCACCTGGCAGACTGAGATGAGCGATCTTTCTCCCGCCCAGCGCCATAAAGCGCGCATCTTGGCCGAGCGCGCCGCTGCCGACGCTGCGCCTGGCGGCGTCACTGCCGGCAGCGCCTACGAGCTGATGCTCTACAAATTGGCGAACGACCGCCGCACCCTGAGCAATATCCAGTCGATGGAACGCAAGATCGCCGTCAAGGCGGAATTGCTGCCGGAGTACCAGGACTGGATCGACGGCGTGCTATCGAAGGGTCAAGGCGGCCAGGACGACGTCTTCACGTCACTGCTGGTCTGGCATATCGACTGCGGCGAGTACGACCGGGCGGTCGAGATGGCGCGCTATGCGGTAGAGCACAAGCTGACTTTGCCGGACCAGTTCAACCGCGATATTCCGACGATGCTGCTCGATGAATTCTCGGCAGCCTTCCTTAAAGGCAAGCTGGCCAGCGATCCCGTTATTGCTATCGAAATATTGACCCAGGTGCGGCAACTGACCGAAACCGCCGATGCACCAGACCAGGCACGGGCCAAATTGTTGAAAGCCAATGCTTACGCAATATTGGCCGTTCTCGACCAGGACGATGCCGAGTTGTTGAAGGTATCACAGTTGCCGCAGGCGGAAGCGGCGCATGCGCTGATGGAGCGCGCTGTAGCGCTGTTCCCCGGCGTTGGCGTCAAGCAGACGATGGATCGCTTGCGCGCCCGCATCCTTAAAACCGTTCCTGGTTAAACGAGCACCCCCTGGCGCACGGCGGCGCGGGTCGATGACGGGATCACTGCGATGTCTGTCTGACGCCCGCCCACCGCCGGTTTATTTCGAAAGAACCCCACATGAGTTTTATAGCCTTCGCGCCGCCCTCTGCAGGCGGTGCGGTCAACTTGCCGGACGCCGGCAGCGTCGAGAACGACGGCTTTTATCCCGATATCGTGCTGCAGGACATGCGCGACAGTATGCGCTTAGATGGCACCGTGACGGCGCCGCGTCTGGTCCAGGCGATAGTTGCCGCCATCATGCACGTCAACGCCGAGCTGCGTGACTGGAAGCGGGAGAGAGTTGCTGCCGGCTACGCTTCGCTGGCAGCTGTGCCGGCGGATCGGGTCAACCGCGAAAGCGAGCTGGTTGCCCACTACCGGCGCGCCGTCTATTGCACCGCAAAAGCCGATCTGATCGAACGCTATCGGGATTACGACAGCACCGCGTCCTCCCTGTCGGATAAGAAAACCATGGAGGCATTGGATAACGCACCAGGTGAGCAACGCCGTAATGCACATTGGGCCATTGCCGACATCCTTGGCCGTCCGCATGTCACGGTCGAGCTGATTTGATGCAGGTACGCGCCCAGCAGCACGACACGCTCGATTTACTGTGCTGGCGTCACCTGGGCGCCACCGCCAACGTCGTCGAGGCGGCACTGGAATTAAATCCCGGCTTGGCCGAATACGGGCCGATCCTGCCGCACGGCTTGCTCGTCACCTTGCCCGAGCCGACCGCCACCCCTACTAAAACCGCCCAGGTCATCAGCCTATGGGATTAACTGAGAGAGTCTATTGATGGCAGAACCCAGCACCACCACCCTCGTTGTGACCACCGCCGCCGGCATTGGGCTGTCGTCGCTGTTTCCAGGCATCGACGGCAATGCGCTCATTGGGGCCTTTGCCGGAGCGGCCTTGGTCGCCATTTCCAGCAAAAATCTAGCTGTGCTGCAGCGCCTGGCCTATATGGCCATCTCCCTAGCGATTGGCTACCTGGCCGCGCCCGAGGTCATTAGCAATACGCCCTTGAAGCAATCCGGCGTCGCTGCCTTCTTCGCCTCGGCGGCCGCCATCGCACTGACCTTGCACGGCATTGAACTCATTCACACCATTGAGCTCCCGGCCTGGCTGCGCAAGGGAGGCAGCAATGAGTAAAGCGCTCACGATGCTGGCACTGCTCAGTTACGCCAGCACCTGCCTGCGGCTGCTGTGCTACCGGCGCGGCCTCGCCAATCACCGCATGCACATTTCGCTGGTGGCGTGGCTGCTGATTGTGGCCACCGGCACCAGCGCGCTGGAGATCCTGCTGGGTCTACGTCATCCGTCCTTTGGTGAGACTGCTGTCGCCTTGATCTTGAGCTATCTCGCGCATCGCACCCAGGGCAACGTTGCCCAACTCATCAGGAGAATCCATTGACCGCATTGACCGACCATTTCACGTTGGAAGAGTTTACGCGCAGCGATACCGCGCGCAGCCGAGGCATCGCCAACATGCCGACGCCGACCATTGTGGCCAACTTGCGGCGCCTGGCACAGTTCGCCGAGCTGGTCCGGCTTACCTTGGGCGGCGCGGCCATGGTCATTTCCAGCGGCTATCATTGCACCGAGCTGAACCGAGCAGTCGGCGGCGCTGCCAACAGTGCGCACCTGGTCGGCCTGGCTTGTGATTTTACGGCGCCGACGTTCGGCACCCCGCTGGCGATTTGCCAGGCATTGAGTACATCGAGCCTGCCATTCGACCAGCTGATCTATGAGCGTGCGGGCGGTGCGATCTGGGTGCATCTCGGTATTGCTGCCGAAGGTGTCAAACCACGGCGCCAGGTACTCACTATTGACAACCGTGGCACGCGGGCCGGTCTATGGGCGTGATCGTCAGAAGCGCCGTCGCGGCGCTGATCGTCGCGTTTCTGGTGTTCCTCATCACCATTCAGCGCAATGCCATCATTGCCACCAGAGATAGAGCAGAACGGGTCGAACAGCAAGTCGGCGAACGCGATGCCACCATCGAGACATTGACCAGGACGGCGGCCAGGAATCGACAGGCTGCTGCCCGACTGCAGGCCAAACACGACCGTATCGCTGACAACCTCACTGAACGAGAAAGCCAAATTGAAAGCCTCCGCCATGACCATCCCGATATACAAGCCTGGTTCGATACTCCTTTGCCTGATGCTCTTATCCAGCTGCGGGACAGCCCCGCCACCACCGGCGCCGACGCTGCAAGTGAACGCCTGCCCGGCGATCACGCGCTGCAGCCTATCGACCGGCGTGCTGACGACGAACGGTAGCATGCTGCTTGCGCTGGAACGCGCCAAGGCGGCGTTGATGATGTGTGCGGCCAAGGTCGACACGGTGGTAGATTGCCAGGAGAGCGCCGATGTACAAGCCGAAAAGCCTTAGAGCGCATTTGACGGCGTCCAATGCCGAGCTGCAGCGCAATCCCGACAAGCTGCTGATTTTTGCGGATGGCGGCAACACGGTGGCTACCGGCACCGCCTCGCTGTCGTTTGAGTATCGCTACAAGTTGAACATCATCATCACTGACTACGCCGGCAGTGAGGACGCGATCATGGTGCCGCTACTGGCCTGGGCGCAACTGCATCAGCGCGACTTGCTGGACAATCCGGATCTGCGCAAGACTGGGATTGGCTTTGATGTCGATTACAACAACCACGAATCCATCGATATCGCGATCACGCTGGCGCTCACCGAGCGCGTCGTGGTCAAGCAGGCCGGTGCCGGCCGACTGGAAGTATTGCACCTGGCCGAGCCGCAAATGACACCAAGCTACGCGGATGCATTCTGGCAAGCCTATACGGGCGAGTCGCTGCTGGCCGAGTGGCATACGCCGGCAAATCCCGAATGAGTGACGACTTCACGGCAATTGAAGCCTGGGCCGGCGCGCTGCTGGCGCAACTGCAACCTGGTCAGCGCCGGACTCTTACGCGCAAGATTGCCCAGGACTTGCGACGGTCCCAGGCGCAAAGCATTGCTGCCCAGCAGGCGCCGGATGGTACGCCCTACGAGAAACGGAAACAGCGCAAGAACCTGCGCGGCAAGAAGGGAAGAGTAAAACGGCAGAAGGCGGCGATGTTTCAGAAAATCCGGCTGCAGAAGAACCTTAAAATCGAACAGGATGAAAACCAACTCTCAGTCGGCTTCTTTGGTCGTGTGGCGCGCATCGCCCGGGTGCATCAGGACGGATTGACGGACAAAGTGTCGAAGAAAGGGCCGGAATATCGCTACCCGGCCCGGCCTTTACTTGGTTTCAGTGCGACCGATCAGACGCTTATCCGCGATGCGCTGCTACGGCACCTGAACATCTAAGCGCTTGCAACCTGGCCTCGGCCACCTCCCGATAATGTTCCGACAGTTCGCATCCGATCCATTGATAGCCGTCCATTTCCGCCGCCACGAGTGTTGAGCCAGATCCGGCGAACGGATCGAGGATGAGCCCCGATGGCGCGCAAATGCGGTTGACTTGACGCATGACCTCTACAGGCTTCCCGGTAATGTGATGCTTGTCGGCAGTTTTAACGACCTGACGAATGGCGCCGGGCAGAACACCGACGCCGCGGTCTAGCGACATGTTTCCCTTGCTGCCCCAGACGATATATTCACACTGCGCCCGGAATCGCCCCATCACTGGCCGCGTGCCTTCAGTTTTATCCCAAACGGCAATCCCACGCCAGGAGAACCCAGCCGCTTGCAATGCGTCGGTCGTGGTCGGCAATTGCCGCCAATCAGTGAACAGGCAAACCGGCGCGCCTGGTTTCAGCAAGCGCCAGCATTCGGACAGCCACATCATTGACCAGCGCAAATGCGAACGCTGATCGCGGTGGTCCCCCGCAAAGTCATGGAAGCCGCGCTTGGTACTGGTTTGCATGTACTTGGCGGTGGTGCTGGCCTGTCGCGCACCGATGTGCAGGCCGCCGCTGGCGTAGGGTGGATCGGTAATGAGGGCGTCGATACTTTCGCTAGGGAGCGATTCCAGAAAGGGCAAGCAGTCGCCCTGATGTAACTTATTGATGTTCACTATGTAAAACTTTCGTGTCTGATGCTCGATGGCTTGCTGATGTGGAACGCGTGGTTCTCAGATGATTGACTGTCCGGCAGCGCGGACATTTGATAGCGAGGGTGATGTATTCCCCCTCACCGAGTTTTTTAGAACAATTTCCGCAACGAATTTCCTGCAATTTGGGTATACCTGCCTAAATATGCTAGCCTTCGGCCTACCTGTACAGGTGGCGTGGCCTTGGCTGTGCTTGCAGTCGTATCCTGCCGGTACGGTGGCGTGATCGGTGTCCCCACACTTGTCACGTCGCCGCGTCTTTTTTACAAGCCCCGCACTGTAGTACGCTGCCTCGCATCGCAACATCCCCCAGCAGTCAGTAACACCCATACCAACCCGCTACCAGGTGCGGTAGTTTGCGCAACCCGGCAACATGCGATGCATGACTGCCGACCTCTCCGAACTGCTGCGCCTACTGTCGAATCTGATCCGGTTCGGCACCATTGCCGATATCGATCACGACGCCCAGCGTGTGCGCGTCCGTGTTGGTGGCAATCTCACCACATGGCGCCCCTGGATCACGTTACGCGCCGGCGATGCCCAATCCTGGTTTCCGCCGTCCGTAGGCGAACAGGTCATCGTCTTCTCGCCAGAAGGCGAATTGACCAATGCCGTGATTCTGCCGGCGCTCTACTCCGACAAATCCCGACCACCGTCGACCAATCCGGCGCACCACACCACGCGCTACGTCGACGGCACCGTGATCCAGTACGACAGTGATGCTCACACCTTGAGCGCCACACTGCCAGATGGCACCAGCGTCACCGTCGCCCCCGGTAAAGTCACTTCCAACGCCGAGGACACCGAATGCACCGGCAACCTACTGGTGCAAAAGAATCTGATCGTCAACGGTTTCGCAGCGTTGAACGCCGGCATGAACGTCAAAGCAGGTAAAGGCGGCGGCGTCACGGCAATGATCGAAGGTGTGATGCAGGCTACGCGAGATGTCATCGCCAATAGCGTCAGCCTGTTTGGGCATAAGCACGGCGGTGTGAAGAAAGGTGACGACGATTCAGGTGGCCCGACATGATGAACGCCCGTACCGGTCGCGCCATGACCCGCATTGCCCATATCCGCCAGTCCCTGGCCGACATTCTCACGACACCTATTGGCTCGCGCCTGATGCGCCGTCCCTACGGCTCCGAAGTGCCAGAACTGATCGACCAGCCATTGAATGGCGCCACCGTGCTGCGCATCTATGCCGCCACCGCCTATGCGGTGCTGCGATGGGAGCGTCGCATCGCCTTGACCGGTGTGCAGTTGCAACGTGATACGGACGGATCGGCCACGTTGATTCTCGACGGTCAGGCTGATGGCGCTGGCGTGCAACTTGCCGTTCCAGTCAAACAAGGCGGTGCATTATGAGTGTATCGACCATCGACCTGTCGAAACTGCCGCCGCCAGCATTTGTCGAGGCGCTCTCCTTTGAATCCATCTTGGCCGAGATGGCAGCCGACTACGTCGAGCGCAATCCTGAAGATCTCGGCATCGTTGAATCCGATCCAGCCTACAAAGTGCTGGAAGTTGCCGCTTACCGTGAGTTGTTACTGCGTCAACGCATCAACGAGGAAGGCAAGGCGCTGCTGATCGCCTTCGCCGTTGGCCCGGATCTGGATCATATTGGCATCACCTATTACGACGGCGAAGAGCGCCTGGTCGTCACGCCCGCAGATCCTAACGCCTTGCCGCCGGTGGACCTGGTGATGGAGGATGACGAAAGCTATCGCCGTCGCCTGCTGTTGAAAGATGACAGCTATTCAACCGCCGGATCAGAGAACGCCTACAAGTTTCACGCGCTCTCCGCAGACGGACAGGTCAAGGACGTCTCTGTCACCAGTCCCAAGCCAGGCACGACCGTTATCTATGTCATCGGTCGTAGCGGCGATGGCACCCCAACCACCGCCACACTGGACAAGGTCCGCGCGCGCCTAAACACGGCCGACGTGCGGCCGTTATCGGAAGAGGTACTGGTGCAAGCCGGTGAAATCATTCGCTGGACGCTGGATGCCGATATCTACACCTACGGCGGCCCGGACCAACGCATCGTCCTGCAGGCTGCTATAGAGCGCTTTGACGAGTACAAAGCGCAGCATCAGTTGCTTGGGCATGACGTTACAGACTCCGCCTTGTCGGCAGCGTTGCACGTTCCTGGCGTGTTTAAGGTGGTGCGCCGTAGCCCAATCACCGAAATCGTGTGTGCCGACAATCAGGCGTCGTGGTGCGAAGCCACCAACATCCGCATTGCAGGAACAGGCCAATGAAAACCGTTAAAAGCCTGCTGCCACCCAACACAACGCCGCTAGAGCGCGCACTGGAGCAAGCGACCGCCAGCATTGGCGCCGTACCGTTTCGCCTGCGCGACAACTGGAACGCACGTACCTGCCCTGTCGATTTACTGCCGTGGCTGGCCTGGGCGGTGGGCGTCGAGGAATGGGACGCGAATTGGCCAGAGGCATTGAAACGCGAGGTCGTCGCCACAGCAAGGGAGATCCGGCACAAGAAGGGAACAGCAGGTGC
Source organism: Collimonas sp. NPDC087041 (assembly GCF_044745265.1). Classification (NCBI taxonomy): domain Bacteria; kingdom Pseudomonadati; phylum Pseudomonadota; class Betaproteobacteria; order Burkholderiales; family Oxalobacteraceae; genus Collimonas; species Collimonas sp. NPDC087041. The sequence goes on along the minus strand of NZ_JBIUZX010000001.1, from coordinate 424,246 downwards.
CATTAAACGTGCTCTGGCCGCGCTTGGCCACCCCAATGCGATCTTGTTTGAGCGTAGCGGCAGCATTCGCTATGACGGCGCGGCCAAGTTCGACGGCAACAACACCTATGGCGGATCGTGCGAATGGGCCACCTTCCGCATTGTTCTGACGCGCCCGGTATCCATTCAGCAGGCACGCATCATTCGGCAACGCATCAACAACGTCAAGCGCGCTTGCTGCCACTTGACCGGCCTGGATTTCACGTCGGCGGCGATCAAATATAACGGCAGCATCAAATACAACGGCACCTACAGCTACGGCATGGTGTAAGGAAAACGAGAATGACCAATATTGTGGAAGAGCGCGATTTTAAGGCCGGGATTTACGAGCTGGCCACTGACGACGATGTCGTGGGCGGCCCTGGTGGCATTGCCAATCGGCAGGCGGCGCAACTGGCCGCCCGTACCAATTATCTGAAGGATCATGTCGACGCCCTGGAAAACGGTGACAAGGCCGCGAATAAAGCCAGCAAGCTGGCAACGGCACGCAAGATTAGCTTGGTAGGCGATGTGTCTGGCTCGGTGTCGTTTGACGGCACGGGCGACGTCGAGATGACGATCAAATATAAAACCTCGGGCATCGAGGCCGGGACGTATCGTCAGGTCACGGTCGATGCCAAGGGGAATGTCACCGGCGGCAGCAATCCGACAACGCTGGCCGGCTACGGCCTGACCGATGCCGCGCCGCTGGACAGCCCTGCCTTCACGGGAGACCCGACCGCACGAACGCAGCCCATTGGTAGCAACAATAAGAGCCTCGCCAATATGGAAGCGCTGCAGCAGGTTGCAGCCTTGGCAAGTCCTGCAGGGATGACAGCCTACTTTGCCATGTCGACCGCACCCGCCGGTTGGCTCAAGGCCAACGGCGCGGCGATATCGCGCGCCGCTTACGCTGCACTGTTTGCCGCCATCGGCACTAGGTTTGGCGCCGGCGACAACAACACAACGTTCAATCTGCCCGATCTCCGCGGCGAATTCATCCGGGGCTTCGATGAAGGTCGCGGCGCCGATAGTGGCCGGGTCTTTGGTTCAGGACAGGCTGAAGATTTCAGGATGCACAGCCACGGTCCGCTAGGCATTGTCACTGCCTCGGGCGGCGTTCCAGGTAGCAGTGGCGCTGGCATCGCGTTGGGCGGCAGTAACTACTGGACGTCCAACACGACAGCGGGAACAGGCGGCACGGAAACGCGCCCGCGCAACGTCGCGTTGCTGGCCTGCATCAAATATTAATCACAGAGGTCGCATGGAAAAGATCGTTTTCAATTTCAGTCAGGTCACGGGCGAATTTATCCACGCCTGCGCCGCCGACAAGTCGCCGCTCGATGATGGGCTGGTGTATCTAATGCCGGCATTTGCCACCGAGATCGCGCCGCCCAAAGCGGGCATGCGGGAAGTGGCGGTGTTCGCCGGCGATCATTGGGAGGTGTTCCCAGATTGGCGCGGCGTACCGCTCTTTAGCGTCGTCGATGGCGCGCCCGTCTTTATCGACAAGATTGGCGATACGCCGGATAGCGTGCAAGGAACCGAACTGCCTTGCCCCTCCATGGATCACACCTGGACAAACGGGAAATGGAAGCTCGATCAGGCTAGACAGAAATCGCGTCTGGCTGCCAGCGCTATCCGGCAGCGTGATGCATTGCTGGGTGCGGCCACCGCGAAGATCGCGCCGTTACAGGACGCCGTCGACCTCGACGACGCAAGCACAGCCGAAATTGCACTGCTCAAGCAATGGAAGCAATACCGCGTTGCCTTGAATCGCATCGAATCGCAGACGGACTTTCCCGAAGCCATTGTTTGGCCATCCGCGCCAGGCGCTTGATACCACTACCCACATACCACAGGAGAAATGATGCCAACTGATTACCACCATGGCGTGCGCGTCATCGAAAAAACCGAGGGTACACGCCCGATCCGTACCGTCAGCACCGCCGTCATCGGTTTAATTGCCACCGCCGAGGATGCCGACCCCAAGGTGTTTCCACTCGATACGCCGGTCCTGCTGACCAACGTCGTTGCCGCCCTGGGCAAAGCCGGCACCACCGGTACGCTGCGCCGCACCTTAGAGGCCATCGGCGCGCAAACTAAACCGTTCACGATTGTGGTGCGCGTGGCCGAAGGTAAAGATGAAGCTGAGACAACGTCCAACGTGATCGGCACCACCACCGCATCCGGCAAATACACCGGCATCAAGGCGCTACTGGCGGCGCAGGCCCGGCTCGGGGTGAAACCGCGCATCCTGGGCGCGCCGGGATTGGATACCAAGGCCGTCACCAATGCCTTAGTCAGCGTGGCCCAGCAACTGCGCAGCTTCGTCTATGCGGCAGCGCATGGCTGTCTCACGAAGGAAGACGCCACCCTGTACCGCAAGGATTTCGGCCAGCGTGAACTGATGTTGATTTGGCCCGATTTCGTGAGCTGGGATACCGCCGCCAACGCCGAGGCCAGTATCCCGGCGGTTGCCTACGCGCTGGGCTTGCGCGCCAAACTGGACGAAGAAGTCGGCTGGCACAAGACGCTGTCAAACATTCCGGTCAATGGCCCGACCGGGATCTCGGCAGACGTGTTCTGGGATCTGCAAGATCCGGCCACTGATGCCGGCTACCTGAATAGCAAGGAAGTCACCACCCTGATCAACAGCGGCGGCTTCCGCTTCTGGGGTTCGCGTACCTGCGAGGTCGGCGGCTTCTTTTACTTTGAGAACTACACGCGCACCGCCCAAGTCGTCGCCGACACCATTGCCGAAGCGCACATGGCCTATGTCGATGTGCCAATGCATCCGTCCTTGGTGAAAGACATGATTGAGAGCATCAACGCCAAGTTCCGCGACCTGGTCAAACAGGGTTATCTGCTGGGTGGCAGCGCCTGGTTCGATGAACAGTACAACAGCAAGGAGAATTTGAAGGACGGCAAGCTGGCCATCGATTACGACTACACGCCGGTCCCGCCGCTAGAGAACCTGATGTTCCAACAGCGCATCACCGACCGTTACCTGGCCGACTTCGCCGCTGCCGTTGCCGCGTAATCGCCGACCTACCCATTTATAGAGAAAGCACACCACAGCATGGGCATGTCTAAAAAACTCAAGGACTTTAATTTGTTCGATAGCGGCAATTCCTATCGCGGCGAAGTCGAAGAAATCACTTTACCTAAGCTCTCCCGCAAGATGGAAGAGTACCGCGCCGCCGGTATGACCGGCCCCGTCTCCGTCGATCTGGGCAATGAGGCCATCACCCTGGAATGGACCGCCGGCGGCTTGTTACTGGACGCACTGCTGCAGTATGGCGCCCGCAGTCATAACGCTACCCAGCTGCGCTTTGCCGGCGGTTATGAAAGCGATGACGACGGCACTGTGTCAGCCGTCGAGATCGTCGTGCGCGGTCGCCACAAGGAAATCGATATGGGCAACGCCAAGAACGGCGACGACACCAAGCAGAAATACACCACGACCTGCAGCTACTACAAGCTGACCATCGACAACAAGCCGATCTATGAATTCGATTTCATCAACGGCGTTGAAAAAATCGGCGGTAAAGACACCAACGCGTCGATTCGCCGGGCTATCGGTCTTTAAGTTGGGACTAGCGTCACGACCAACATCGCTGTCAAAGCCAGGATCAACACCAACAGCCACATCAACACCAATTTCTTTTTTTTATTCACTTGTAAAGGCTCCTCTTATGAAGAAAACTGATACCTCCACCAGCATCACCCCTGCCACTTCCAAGACGATTGTTCTCGATGATCCTATTGTACGCGGCGACACCGTCATCAGCGAGATCACCATCCGTCGTCCGAAGGCTGGCGCCTTGCGCGGTGTGTCCCTGATGGATCTGGGTAATCTGGGCGTGGCCGCTTTGCAGACGGTGCTGCCGCGCATCACGCAGCCCACCTTGACCGCCCAGGAGGTCGCCGGCATGGACCCTGCCGACCTGACCGAGATTGGCTCGGAGGTGGCGATTTTTTTGGTGAAGAAAGCGGATCGTCTGGCGGCCTTCCCCAATACGTAGAAGATCCGATGGCCGATATTGCGGTGGTGTTTCACTGGCCGCCGCAGGCCATGGACGATTTATCGTTATCGGACTTGATGGCCTGGCGCGAACGCGCCAGGGTGCGTAGCGGCGCCGAAGAATAGAGAGGTTAATAAAAACATGAGCGACAAGCAATTGCGGCTGCAGGTGGTGTTTGCGGCACTGGATAAACTGACTGGCCCTTTAAAAAAGATCACCGGTGAGTCGTCCGCACTCGGCAAAGCCATCAAGGCCAATAACGACCGGTTGAAAGAGCTCAATGCCCAGCAGAAGGATGTTGGGCGCTTCCGTGAATTGAATGCCGGTCTGCAGGCCAGCTCCGGTAAGTTGCGCGAGACGCAGCAGCAGATCGCCGCCCTCGCGCAAAAGATGAATCAGGCCGAACAGCCGACGCGGGCCATGACCCGCGAATTCAATGCTGCCGTCAAATCCGCCGGCGCGCTGAAACAGGCCGGCCAGCAGCAAGGCGAGCAAATGCAGATCCTGCGCACCCGTTTATCGGGCGCCGGCATCGATACGCGAAAGCTGGGTTCGGCGCAAACCTGGTTAAAAGACAGCATAGCCTTTACCAATGCCGAACTGACGGCACAGCAGAAGAAGCTGGCCGCCGTCGGCGCACAGCAGCAGAGAGTCGCCGGTGCCCGTCAACACGCCGACAAGCTGCGCGCCACCGCCGGCAACGTGGCTGCCGCCGGCATTGGCGCAACCGTCGCAGGTAGCGCCGTCGGTACACCCATCGTCAAAGGGTTGCAGGAAGCGAAGCACTACCAGACCGAAAAGGGTCGCATTACTGCGCTGGGCCTGGGACCGCAAACCAGCGCTGATGCCGAGAAATACGCCCGCAGCATGAAGACTTACGGCACCAGCCATGCCGAAAACCTGGAATTGGTGCGCGACAGCATGTCGGTGTTCGGCGATCTGCCGCACGCGCAGATGGTCGCGCCCATGCTGGCCAAGATGAAATTTGCGAATAAAGCGTTTTACGGGGAAGAAGCCGGCGGCGAGAATGAGCGCAAGTTCATGGACATGCTCAAGGTCATCGAGGTGCGCGGCGGCACCGCCAGCGCCGGTAAATTTAACGAGCAGGCCAACATGGTGCAAAAGGTCATTTCTGCCACCGGTGGCCGGGTCGGTCCGACCGAGTGGTTGAATCTCATCAAGACCGGCGGCATCGCCGCCAAGGGCATGGACGAAAAGGCGTTTTACTACGAGCTGGAACCGTTGGTGCAGGAGCTGGGCGGATTTGGGGTTGGTAACGGCTTGATGTCGAGCTACAACAATCTGTATCAGGGCCGCACCAGCAAGCGTGCTGCGATGAACCTGGACAAATTGGGCTTGATTGGCGACCACACCAAAGTCAAACACGACAAGGTCGGCCAGACCGCCCAGCTCGATCCCGGCGCGCTGCTGGGGGCCGACCTGTTCAAGAAAAGCCAATTCGAGTGGATGGAGCAAGTGCTGCTGCCGCAACTGGCGAAACACGGCATTACCAAGAAATCGCAGGTGTTAGATACCATCGGCAGCCTCTACACCAACCGCAAGGCCGGCGACCTGATGGCCAATATGTATCTGCAGCGTGACCAGATCCATAAAAACCGCACATTGAACGAAGGCGCCTACGATGTCGACCAGCTCGAACCGTTGGCGCGCGAGCAAGCTGCCGGTAAAGAGATGGAAGCGCACGCCAAGCTGGCCGACCTGCAGTTGACCATGGGCGAGAAAATCCTGCCGCTCTACTCCCGCACCATTGAAACGGTCACCGCCGCCCTGGATGGATTAAATGGCTTCATGGAGCGTAATCCCACCCTGGCGAAGGTCATGATCGTCGGCTTTGGCAGCCTGGCGGCCATCCTGGTTGTGCTGGGGCCGCTGATGCTGGGCTTGGCTGCCTTGATTGGCCCTTACGCGATGTTGCATGTTCTGTTTGCCAAGATGGGCATTGCCGGCGGTGTGTTGACGCCAATCATGCGCGGGCTGGGTTCCGCCTTCACCTGGTTAGGTCGCATTCTGCTGTTTGTAGGACGGGCGTTCCTGATGAATCCGATTGGCCTGGTCGTGACTGCGATTGGCGTAGCCGCGTACCTGATCTATCAGTATTGGGGGCCGATCAAGGATTTCTTTACATCTCTCTGGGACGGCGTCGGCAGCGTCTTTACCGCCGCCTGGGCCAGCATCAAGGCATTCGCAGGCGGCCTTTGGGCGGACGTAAAACAGGCATTTGGTGGTGGCATTGTGGGCGTCAATGCGCTGGTGTTGAACTGGTCGCCGCTCGGTTTGTTCTACCAGGCGTTTGCCGGTGTGATGAGTTGGTTCGGTATTGAGCTGCCGAGTAAATTTAGCGACTTTGGCCTCTACATCATGCAAGGGCTAGCCAATGGCATCACCGGCGCACTGGGTACAGTCAAGGCCGCCGTCACTGGCGCCGGCGACAACGTGGTCGGTTGGTTCAAGGACAAGCTGGGGATCCATAGCCCTAGCCGCGTGTTTGCCGAGCTGGGCGATTTCACCATGCAAGGGCTGTCCGTCGGCCTGCAGCGCAGCCAGGACGATCCGCTCGACCAGGTCAGCGGTCTCGCCAAGCGCTTGGCCCAGCTCGGCGCCGGCATCGCCATCGGCGCAGCAAGCATGCCGGCGCTGGCCTTCGACACCCGGCCACCGATTGCGCCACGCGCACCAGGTGCCGGCATGGTGATCCAGGGTGACACGATCCAGATCACCGTCACTGCCGCACCCGGCATGGATGAGCAAGCGATTGCCCGCGCTGTCGCCCAGGCGCTGGAACAGCGAGACCGCCAGAAGGCCGTGCGGATGCGCTCCAGTCTGTCCGATTACGACTATTGAGACTCGATGAAGGAATATCAATCATGATGATGGCCCTGGGCATGTTCGTCTTCAGCCTGCCGACCCTGGCCTACCAGGAGCTGCAGCGTAAAACCGACTGGAAGCATCCGACCACAACGCGGGTCGGCGCCCGTAATGCCCGCCAGTTCACCGGCAAGGGCGACGACACCTTTACCCTGTCCGGCTGGTTCGCGCCAGAATTAACGGGTAGCGTCTATTCGCTCGATGCGCTACGCATGATGGCCGACACCGGTAAAGCGTGGATTCTGATCCAGGGAAGCGGACGAATACTAGGATCGTTCATCATCGCCAGCATGACCGAGGGGCGCACCGTCCTGGGCCAGGATGGCGATGCCGCCAGGATTGAATTCTCGATCACCTTGGAGCGCGTAGACGAGTCGGTGCTGGGTATGCTCAACACGCTCGGGGATCTCGGCAGCATCAAGAATATGCTGGGTCTCGAAGGCATCAGCAATAGCGTCAGCAATGCGATCAATACCGGCACATCAACGTTGGGCAACGTTGCCAACAGCCTGCGGAGCTTTCGGTAATGGACATGCCGATGGACTATCCGGCGCCGGCGTTTAAGATCACCCTGGACGGCCTGGACCTCACCCCCAAATTCGCGCCGCGCCTGGTCAATCTGAGTTTGACGGAATTCCGTAGCGACAATGCCGACGAGCTGCGTCTGTCTCTGTCCGATGCCGATGGTCTGCTGGCATTGCCGCCCAAGGGCGCCCGGATCAATGTGCAGATCGGCTGGCGCGATAGCGGCCTGGTCGACAAGGGGGAATTCACTGTCGATGAAGTTGAGCATGCCGGCACGCCGGATGTGCTGACCTTGCACGCCCGCGCCGCCAGCCTGATCGACACGTTACGACAGCCGATGGAACGCAGCTTCCACGACACGACCCTGGGCGCGGTGATTGAGGTGATCGCGTTTCAGCAGGAGCTGACTGCCGGCATTGCCGAAGCGTTACGGGCGATCCCCGTCAAACACCTGGATCAGACCCGAGAAAGCGATGCGGCTTTCTTGCGGCGCTTAGGTAAAAAATACGACGCCCTGGCCACCGTCAAAAATGGAACTTTGCTGTTCATGCCGGCAGGCCGCAGCAAGACGGCGTCCGGACGCGATTTGCCAACGGTTCAGATTACGCGACAGGACGGCGACAAGCACCGCTATCACAGCGCCGAGCGCAACAGTTACAGCGGCGTGCGAGCCTATTGGTATGACGACCGGCACAGCTTGCGGCGCAGCGTCGTGGCCGGCGTGCCAGGCAACAGCAAGCGGCTACGCACCACCTACGCCAATGAGGCCGACGCACGCACGGCAGCGGTCGCCGAATGGCAGCGTATCCAGCGCGGCGCAGCGACCTTTGAATTATCGCTGGCGCTCGGCAATCCGGCGCTGACGCCTCAATCTCCAGTGGTAGTCAGTGGATGGAAAGAGGAAATTGATCATCAGGAATGGCTAGTGGGTAAAACCACGCACAATCTGAGCGATGCGGGATTGACCACAGATATTGAATGCGAGACGCGCACAGAGGAAGCCAGCGCCGAGCGAGAAGATCAGGCCGATCCCGATCCGGGTATTACCGGCGTCATTGCGAAATGGCGCGACAAGGTCAGCAAGAAACAAGGGGAACAGCTTGCAGGATCTCGAAACCGTCCCAAAACGCTACCGCATATTTATACAAGTAAGCAATCGGCTGTGCGCTCAGCAAAACTTGAGTGGGCAAAGATTCAGGAACGACGCGAGATAGTTGCGGAAAACGACGAGGCGGCGTGACTTTGTGCGGAGCAATCGGTATCATCTCGCCCCCAGCCGCTTTAGCGGCCTTCCTCTTGTCCCAACGCGGTTTCTTCTTACGCCTTTTTTTATCAGCGGCTTTCTTGATCGAGATTGTCAGGAGGGACAAACGCGGCCTGATTTTATAGACCGTCCTTTTTTTTACGGTCAATCTTGATGGTCGTTTTACCCGTGGAAATGTTGTTCTTGCCGCCGGTATTTTGAATGACCTGGGCATTCTTCCCCGTTATGGTATGAACGAGTTGAGCTTGTTTTTCGCGCACAGCCGTTGATGGATCTGTTCCCAGGCCATCAACCATTCCGAGAACGCTAACTTTTCCACGAATATCGAGGCACCGATATCCGCGTAATAATTCGTCTTCATCAGAAGACAATTCTGCAGAAGATACCTTCCCCGTTAATACATATTGAACATCAACACCAATCGCTGCGACAAGAGCGAGATAGTCCCAGTCTGGACTTCTTTTTCCTGTTTCGTAGTTGATTTGTGACAGCCGCTGTACCCCCCCAGCCGACGCCATAGCATCCTGGCTTAGCTCCAATTTTTTTCTTTCTTCTCGTAATCTATCGCCAAATGAATTCATTTATTTTCATTTTCTATTTACATGTATATGATTGCATACTAAAATTGAGTCAATTCTAGTTACCACACATCATAGCACCATGAAAATCCTCCCAAAAGCCAAACGCCTCCCCAATGGCACCGTTTGCCATACGCGCAATGTGCGTATGACTTCCGACGAGGTAATTGAGGTTAAACACTATGCCGCCAATGAACAGGAATCCTTTTCGTGGTTTCTTCACGCCATGGCAATACGCGGCCTGGAAGACTACAAGCGCGAACTTGCCACGTACCAATAATCAACAATCGATTCCCATGCGCGCCATCAGCATTCCCTGCCCCCGTTGCCACCATCGCGTGCCTGTCGCCAAGAACCGCACCATGTCGGACATGATGAAAGAGATCACCTACATGTGTCCGAACCCGGTTTGCCATTTCATTTTCGTTGCCAGCTTGGGCGGGCAGCAGAATGGCTTGCAAACTCGCGTTTGCGTAAGCAACCGCGCCAAATATCCGGCAGACGCCGCGCCTTGTATCCAGTAACCAGGAAACTCGCATGAGAGTTATCAGCATTCCTTGTCCCCATTGCCGCCATCGCGTGCGCGCCGCCAAGAGCCGCACCATGTCGGACATGATGAAAGAGATTACCTATATGTGCCAGAACCCCGATTGCGGCCATGTCTTTGTCGCCAGTCTGGAAGTGCTGCGCACCTTGTCGCTGTCGGCTATCCCCAATCCGGATGTCCGCATCCACGTATCGCAGCATGTCCGCAATGCCTGCGCCAATCAGCTGGCCTTGCAACTGTGAGCCGCCAATGATGATTGCTCACAGCCTGGCGCCGCCGTAACTCCCCGCTAGTTTCGTTTTACTTCCTCCCGTTGTTCCCTGCAATGCCTGATTTCAGGCATGCGGGATTCGCTCACCCCGAAGAAAGGTTACTCATGTCGGCTGAAACAAGTTTTTTAGGTATTAAAGACGTTCTGATCAAGCCTGTGCAAACGATCCGACACCTCAATCCGGACAACGGCCTATTTTCCGTCCAAGCGATAACAATCTATTTTGAAGATGGCTCCAGGCACGACATGACGTTCCACTTCAAAGCAGGTCAGCACACCTTGGCCCAGGGCGATGTCGTCACGCACGACGAGGTGACCGCATGAAACAGTTTCTTCTCGACTTACTGACGGTGTTCCTCGGCTGCGGCTTGATGATGGCCGGTCCCTTGCTGCAGGCCGTAGGTCTCCTTAAGGGGTAATCATGGCAAGTCACTCTCAACAGTCTCCCGTCGATATCGCGCACACCCACCTGGAGTATGCCTACGTAGTGCTGGCCGGCGATAAAGAAAGCCTGCGGGCATCACGCTGGAACAGTATCGCCCAGCGAGATCGTCGCATGCTGGCCTGGATGGCGAATCTGAGTAGCACTAAGGGTGATGCCGCCCTGCAGTCGCTAACAGCTCTGGAGCGCGGCAAGCTGCATTGCGAAGCCCGCCGGCTGATCGGCGTGCTGCAGCTCGTCCTGCGCTGCGCTCAGGGCGGTGAACTGGTGAGCCAGTTCCCTGCCGCCAATCATGACACGGACGGCATTGCAGCATGAATTTGCTCTTTGACCATCAGGACGACATTCTCGGTCTGCCCAAGCGTATGAGCCGCACCCTGTGCAACTTGTTCACCCGCGACGGCGTGGAGAAGCACGCGCATAAAATTGAGGTCATCCAGGCGATCCAGGCGGAGAAACACCTGTTGCCGCTTGATGCTCCCGACGAGGCGCTGCACCAGACGGCAGAGCTGGCAGCACGCGAGTGCTATCAGTATTGCGCCGACCTGCAGTCGGTCGATGTCATTGTGTCGGCCATTACGCAGCTCTGCGACCAGTACGCCGTCGATGTCCCCACGCCGCCCAGCATGGAGGGACCGGAGAAGGAAATCGGCATCATTCGCCGGGCCGTCGACAAGGCCTGGTGGCTGCGCAGTATCCGCAAGGCACATGCGCGCCGCTGTGAACATATGGCAATCCGTCTCGGCTTTACCAGTTACCGAACTGGCTGCTATGTCAGCAATGAAGCGGTCTATCGCCAGCGCCGCCGCAATAAGCAAAATGCCAAGCTACTCGCATCAGTCGAGGTGCAAAACGAACATGGCCAGGTCTACAGCCTGGAAGAGCTGGCGGCACTCGGCACAGCCAATAAGTCGATTCGGCACGATGAACTGATGGTGCGCGCCCGCGGCTTTGAAGAGATTGCCCATGATCTGGGCCATGTTGGCATTTTTACCACCATTACCGCACCGAGCAAGTATCACGCGGTCATGAGCAAGAACGGCGAGCCGAATCCGAAATACATTGCCTTCGGCGAACCCACGCCCCGCGATGCTCAGCGTTATCTGTGCGATGTCTGGGAGCGCATCCGCGCCAAGCTGCACCGCGAGGGCATTGACGCCTATGGCATCCGCATTGCCGAGCCGCACCACGATGGCTGCCCGCACTGGCACATGCTGATGTTTGTGGCTTCTGAGCACCTGGAGCGCTATGAGGCGATCATCAGCGCCTATGCGCTGATGGAGGATGGCGACGAGCGCGGCGCCGATAGGAACCGGGTCAAGCTGGTGCGTATCGAGGCCGGTAAAGGTACTGCTGCCGGCTACATCCTCAAATATGTAACCAAGAATGTCGGCATCGAGCATGGTGGCGACCACCATATGGTCGAGGATGGCGAAACCTATATTGTGACCGCTGACACGTTGGGCAATGAGGTCATCACCCCTGGCCAGCGCGTGTCCTTCTGGGCGCAGACCTGGGGTATCCGTCAGTTTCAGCAGATCGGCGGCGCACCGGTTGGTACATGGCGCGAGTTACGGCGCGTCCAGGGCGAATGTATCCAGCATGCTCCCGATGCCGTCAAGGATGCCTGGCAGGCGGCGCAGAGCATCAAGGCGATTGAAGTCAATACGGTTGACGGCCGTCTTGTCGAAACCATCAAAACGATCAAGCAGGCATCGTTTAGCGACTACCTGCGGGCGCAGGGTGGCCCGACAGTCGGGCGCGATGTACTGGTCAAGATTGCCAGGCGCACCACTACCGTCGAGGGCAAGTACGCCACCTATGACACCCGTGTTCCCTGCGGCATCTATCACGCGTGGAATCCCCTCGCCGTCTATGAATCGGTCCGTTATCAATGGACGGTCGTTGGTGAGGCCAAGGCTGTTGCCTTTGACTTACCTTGGACTCGTGTAAATAACTGTACGGAAAAATCCAAAAAGAGGGTTTCCACTTCGGTCATTGAACCGGAGGAATCGGCAGAAATTGCGGCACGGTTCGAGGAATACCTGCACAACAATCCGCTGCCGGACTATCAGCCCACCGACTGGTCGGCAATTGAACAGCAAAGCCGGGATATCGAGAAGGCCACCAAGACATTTGCGGACGCGACGAACGTCTCCGAGGAAGAGACGCGTCTGCGCGATGCGGCAGCTTACGCCGCCCGCTATCTCGACAAGGCCGTCGCCGGCGCCAGTGTGGCTGTAGATCTGCACCAGCTTCTCACCACCAATTTCACTCACTGAAAATCATTATGAAAATATTCATGCACTTGTGCCTCCTCATTCTATTGTTCTGCGCGGATTTCGGGTTAGGCAGATTTATCCATATGATATTCCGCACTTCATTAATTGCCACCATGGGATGGGCAGTGGTTGTATTTGTGATCCTGATGCACGGCATGCTCCTGGGGGCATTCAATGGGTAAGACTGCTCAGCTCGCCGCCGTTGGTGACGCAGTCGCTTTCGATCTGAATTACGGACCGCAGACTGGAACTGTCATCGCTATTCAACGACACGTCTCCAATGCACAACAATTTGCTTTGGTCGAAATTGATCATCAATTGAACAGCATTGTCGAGTCGATCCCCCTTCTAGGTTTGCAATTGCTGGAGGCAGCATGAGCGCCATCTTTGCAATGGAAATCGGCAGCGAAATTCTACAAGCTGAGGAAGTATCTGCCATCACCGGTTGCGCCCGTCGAGCCGACCAGCTCGAATGGTTGAAAATAAACGGCTGGACCATTCATCGTAACAAGGCTGGGGAACCAATCATTGGTCGTATGTATGCGCGCCTCAAACTTGCTGGAATCAATCCAGCTACACTGGCATCAGGAACGACCTGGGTGCCTGATTTTTCGGGAGTAAGATAATTATGCGGATGAGACCAAAATCGACCGGACGTGACCTTCCTCCACGAATGTTAAGGCGCGTTCGGCGTTTAAAGAGTGGGAAGGAATGGGTCGGCTACTATTACAACGGGCGCGATGAAGACGGCGCCCGCAAGGAAATACCTCTTGGCAGTGATCTGAATGAAGCCAAACGTAAGTGGGCTGAATTGGAGTGTGTGCCAGCGCCGGTCGATACGAGCATCATGCGGCACATTTTTGATCGCTATTTGAGCGAGATGTTATCCGGCAAAGCCCCCAGCACTCAGCGCGACAATACAGATGCAATAAGGCAATTGCGCAAAGGCTTTGATACAGCCCCTATTGACGCCCTCACCCCACAACTCATCGCTCGCTATCGCGACACAAGGTCAGCCAAAGTACGAGCAAATCGAGAAATCACTCTGCTGTCACATATCTTCAATATGGCGAGAGAATGGGGCTACACGGCGAAAGAAAATCCATGTCGGGGAGTACGTAAAAACAAAGAGGCTCCGCGCGATTTTTACGCTGACAAAGAAGTGTGGGATGCTGTTTATGCTGTCGCTGCAGAGGAATTGCGGGACGCCATGGACGTGGCTTACCTGACCGGCCAGCGCCCTGGTGATGTGCTCAAAATGATGTTAACTGATATTCGGAATGGCGCACTGGAAGTGCGGCAGGGTAAAACCAAGAAATTTCTTAGGATCATGCTTGAACAGGACGGCCTCAAGTCCGAACTTGGCCAGATCATTGATCGGATTCAATCGAGATCACGCAAAATTCATAGTCTATACTTGATTGCCACCCCAAAAGGACAGCCGCTTAACAAAGGAACATTGCGACTTCGGTTTGATTCTGCACGAGCAAGAGCCGCAGTAATAGCTGCCAAACGCAGTGACAACACGCTTGCGCAACGCATCAAACAATTTCAATTTAGGGACATTCGCCCCAAGGCAGCCAGTGAAATCCTGAGCTTGGACGATGCAAGCAAATTGCTGGGACACACCAAGCAGCAAATTACCGAAAAGGTCTACCGACGGGTAGGAGAAGAAGTAAAACCGACGCGATAAACACGTGACTTGCGGAAATAACTTTCCGCAAGTCCGGGAAAATCAGTGTTTTTGAGTAAGTTAAGCAATATCAAAAAACAGCCGGAACCCGCATAGAATATGGCGGAAGGTGTGAGATTCGAACTCACGAAGGCTTTAACACCTCGCCAGTTTTCAAGACTGGTGCATTCAACCGCTCTGCCAACCTTCCGGGAAGGCCGCCATTATACCCAATTTGCATGAATTTAACGACATTGGGCGTGGATTTTATTACTTTTCTATTGAAGAGAGCCCGCAAACGGCTCAATCCAGCAGAAACATTTGCTGCAAATCATTCAGGAAGCGGCGCCCCAACTCGGTCGGGCGGATGATTTTGTGATCGCGATACAGCAGCCCCTTGGCTTCGGCCTGGTTCAGGGACTTCTCGATGACGTTCAGCGCCAGGCCGGTGCGCTCACTGAACTGATTGACTTCAAAACCATTATTCAAGCGCAGCGCATTGAGCATGAACTCGAAGCCGAGATCGTCGCGGCCGATTTCTACCTCTTCCTGCACCACATTGCCCAAGCGGCTATGTTCCAGGTAAGCCTTGGGCTGCTTGTAGCGCATCTGGCGGATTACACGATGCGGGAAAGACAGCTTGGAATGGGCGCCGGCGCCGATGCCGAGATAGTCGCCGAATTGCCAGTAGTTGAGGTTGTGGCGCGCCTGGCGGCCAGGCTGGGCGTAGGCTGACACTTCGTAGTGTCCGTAGCCCGCGGCGCCGGTCTGGGCGCTGATCATGTCCTGCATTTCGGCGCTGGCGTCGTCGTCCGGCACTACTGGCGGGTACTTGGCGAAATAGGTATTCGGCTCCAGCGTCAAATGGTAAAGCGACAGGTGCGGCGGCGCGAAACCGATCGCGGTGGCGACATCTTGCCGCGCCTCTTCCAGAGTTTGCGACGGCAGCGCATACATCAGGTCGAGATTGAAATTGTCGAAAGTCGAATGCGCGATCTCGACCGCGCGACGCGCTTCGCCATCATCGTGGATACGGCCCAGCGCCTGCAGATGGCGGGCGTTGAAACTCTGGATGCCGATCGACAGCCGGTTGATGCCGCTTTGCCGATACGACTTGAATTTTTCCGCTTCGAAGGTGCCGGGATTGGCCTCCATCGTAATTTCCGCCGCGCCGTCCAGCGGCAACAACGAGCGTACATCAGACATCAGCCGATCCAGTCCGGCTGCCGACATCAGGCTCGGCGTGCCGCCGCCGATGAAGATTGTGTAGATCTTGCGGCCCCAGATCAGCGGCAGCGCCGCTTCCAGGTCGGCACGCAGCGCTGCCAGATATTCCTCTTCAGGAAAGCCGCCATCGCCCTTCGCTTCATGCGAATTGAAATCGCAATACGGACATTTTTTGACGCACCAAGGAAAGTGGATATATAGCGACAGCGGCGGCAACGCGCTCAGGCTCAATGCGCCCGGTTGCAGATAGGCCAGCGCGGCCTGGGCCGCAGCGGATGGCTTGTCTGCTGGCTGGCTCTTGGCTTGGCCCGGCATGCCGATAGGTTTGATAGGAATCATCGCAACTTTTCTACCAGTGCACGCAGCGCCTGGCCGCGGTGCGAAATCGCATTCTTTTCGGCGGCGCTGAATTCAGCCGCGGTTTTATTCTGCTCAGGCAGCAGGAAATACGAATCGTAGCCGAACCCGCCCTCGCCGCGCGGCGTATCGATGATGACCCCGTTCCAGCGGCCATCGGCAATCACAGGTTGCGGATCATTGGCATGACGCACAAACACCAGCACGCAATAATAATAGGCCGATTTATCGGCATGCGGTGCCAGATCGGCAACCAGTTTGCGGTTGTTCTCGGCATCGGATTTCGGCTCGCCGGCATACCGTGCCGACAAGACGCCGGGGGCGCCGCCCAGCGCGTTGACGCACACGCCGGAGTCGTCGGCCAGTGCCGGCAGACCGGTCAGGCGCGAAGCGTGGCGCGCCTTGGTCAATGCATTTTCGACAAAGGTCAGGTACGGCTCTTCCGCCTCAGGCACGTCGAACTCGCCCTGCGGACGAACGTCGAAATCGATCTGCGCCAGCAATTGGCCGAATTCTTTTAATTTACCGGCGTTATTAGAGGCCAGAACCAGGGTGCGTGACATGGGCAACTCGAAGCAAATTGGGGAAAGGCGGTACTTTAGCACCGGATGGCGATTACCGCCGGATCGGGACGATGTCGGCCTGAAGAAACAGCGCCATGGCGCCATAAAGTAATCAAACCAACAACAAATGGACGTGAATAGGCAAATTGATTGAAACCGGAGGGGAGCCAACGCCGGGGTCGGCGCCAGCCTCCCCCGTTATTTTGGAGCAGATCGACAGTTACGCGACGCGCTTGCCGAGGATCACCAGATCGCGCTCGATGCCATCCAAGGTAGCAACCCGGGGCATATTGGCCCAACGTTCGAAGCCGAAGGCATCAAACAATTTCAAGCTGGGCTGGTTATGGCCGAACACGAAACCGAGCAAGGTGTGCACGCCGATGGCCGGTGCATGGTCGATGGCTTGCCCCAGCAGGTAACGGCCAAGACCTTTACCGCGCGCATTTTCGTGGAGGTAAATCGACAACTCGGCAGTGCCCGCATAGGCCGGGCGACCGTAGAAATCGGAATAAGACAACCAGCCGAGGATGGCGCCGTCCTGCTCCGCCACCCATAGCGGCCGGCGCTCAGGATTGTGATGATCGAACCAGGCCTGGCGCGATTCGACCGAAACCGGCTCGGTATCGGCGGTCACTTCGCGCGAAGCGACCGTGCTGTTATAAATGGCGACAATTGCCGGCAAATCCTGCTGGTTTGCCAATCTGAAGCTGTAATCCATATGCTGTGTTCCGAAACTGTGTGAATCTGATGGTGAATTTTAGTAAGTATGTGTCGGCCGCGCCGAGCCCAATGCTGAGCCCAGCACTTCTTCGATACGTTTGCGCAGGCGCTGGCCGCTGTCGTCGTCAGGGAAATGCACGCCGACACCTTGCGCCTTGTTGTTATTGGCGTTCTTCGGTGTGATCCATGCCACCCTGGCAGCAATCGGATACTTGGCGGCGTCATCCATCAGACTCAGGATCAGATAGATCTCGTCGCCAATGCGATAGGTCTTGTTGGTCGGCACGAAGATGCCGCCGTTCGTCAGGAACGGCATGTAAGCCGCGTACAGCGCCGATTTTTCCTTGATCACCAGGGACAACACCGACGGCCTGGCCAGCTTGACCGGCTCGGGCGTGCTTATCGAGTTTTCTGCCATCTTGATCCTTTCAATATTCAAGCAAACATTGCGGCGTAATCAAGCAGCATCTCTTCAATGAAGAGCCGCGCCGAGAGCGGATGCTCCGCAATCGCCCGACGCTCGCCGGTCGCCTTCAAGGCCCGCAGCAAGGCGCCAGTTTCAACCTTGGCGGCCAGCGCTGCAAGCGCTTTCTCATAACGGGGATAATACCGGATTGTGCCGGACATTTTGAAAGAAAACAGGTCATACAGCCAGCGCTGCTGCCAGGCCACCAACTCGACAACCGGAGTTTTCTGCAAATGTTCCGCACATTTCAAGGCGCCATCGATGCCGGGCCGGGTCAAATGCTCCAGGAATTCATCGATCAGTTCCCGGCCGTCGCTCTGCGATTGCGCGTAAGCCGTCAACGGCGCGCCGCCCTGCTCCGCCAGCAAAGCATTCGCATCCGCTTCTTTTAAGCCCTGCTGGCGCAGCCAGGACAGCGCCTCTGCCGGCGAAGGCAGCGGCATGGCAAACTTGCGACAACGCGACAGGATCGTCGGCAGCAAGCGATCCAGGCTATTGGAACACAACAGGAACACGGTATTCGGCGGCGGCTCTTCCAGCGTTTTCAGCAAGGCATTGGCAGAGGCCGTATTCAACGCCTCGGCCGGATACAGCAACACCACCCGCTGGCCCTGCCGATGCGTCGAGATATTCATGAAACCGGACAAGGCCCGGACCTGGTCGATCTTGATTTCCTTGGACGGCGCCTTGGTCGCCTTGGCGCTCTTCTTGCCGTCGCCCGCCTCGCCGTCATCACCTTCACCGGCTTCGTCGCCATCGAGAATTTCCGGACGCACCCGGCGGTAATCTGGATGGTTGTATTGGACGAACCAGCCGCAGGAACCACAAGTACCACAAGCATGGCCATCGGCCTGCGGCTGCTCGCATAGCAACGACTGCGCGAACTGTTCCGCAAAAACAGTCTTGCCGATGCCTTCGGCGCCATGGAACAGGATCGCGTGCGGCAAGCGCGCCCGCATCTGCTGCAGCTGCTGCCAGACGCCTTCCTGCCATGGGAACAAAGAGTTACTCATTGATGTGTGCTTCGCTGATGGGCATGGTTGGCGTCAGTGTCATGGCGCAGTAATTGATTCGTCGACGCATCAGGCCGCCGGTCCTTGCAGTGCGGCGATGATCTGCGCCAGCTCCTGCTGGATCTCGGGAATCGTCCGGGTAGCATCGATGATGCGGAAACGTTGCGGAAACTGCGCCGCGCGGCGCAGATATTCAGCGCGCGTGGCGGCGAAGAAGTCGGCCTTTTCCTGTTCAAACTTGTCCAGTGTGCGCGTCGCATCGAGACGCATGCGCGCCACTTCCAGCGGCACATCGAACAGCAGGGTCAGGTCCGGTTGCAGATGCGGATGCACCCACTGCTCCAATGCCTCCAGTTTTGCCAGCGGCAATTGCCGGCCACCGCCCTGGTAGGCAAAGGTGGCGTCGGTGAAACGATCTGAAATCACCCAATCGCCGCGCGCCAGCGCCGGCTCGATGACTTGCGCCAGATGTTCGCGGCGAGCGGCGAACATCAGCATCGCCTCGGTTTCCAGATGCATCTTCTGATGCAGCAGCACTTCGCGCAAGGCCTCGCCTAGCGCCGTCCCGCCGGGTTCGCGCGTGGTGACGACATTCAGCCCGCGCGAGCGCAGCAAGTCGGCAACGAAACCGATATGGGTCGATTTGCCGGCGCCGTCGATGCCTTCGAATGTAATGAACTTTCCTGATGCCATTGCGTTGCCTATGTGTTCTTTAAAAAATCAACGGGATGATTCCGCGATGCAATCTTGTAATTATCGCCCATCGTCGACCGATCTACCGCTGATATTGATTTACCGCCTGGTTATGTTCATCCAGGCTGCTTGAAAAATGACTGCTGCCATCGCCCTTGGCGACAAAATACAGCGCATCGGTTTGCGCCGGATGCATGGCGGCCTCTATCGACTCGGCCCCTGGCAAGGCAATCGGCGTCGGCGGCAAGCCGGCGCGAGTATAGGTGTTATACGGCGTATCGGTGGTCAGGTCGCGTTTGCGGATCACACCTTGATACTGGTCGCCCATACCGTAGATCACAGTCGGATCGGTTTGCAGCAACATGCCGATCTTGAGCCGGTTGACGAACACACCGGCAATCGTATTGCGGTCGGCGCGGCGGCCGGTCTCTTTCTCGACGATGGACGCCATGATCAGGGCTTCGTATGGGGTCTTGTAAGGCACCGAGGCGTCACGCCCTTCCCAGGCCTGGTTGAGGCGCTTGAGCAGCAGGTTGTGCGCCTGCTTGTAGACCTGCATGTCGCTGGAACCTTTGGCAAACAGATAGGTATCCGGGAAAAACAGGCCTTCCGGCATGCTGTAGTCAGGTGAAATCTTGGCCAGCAGCTCCGCATCGGACAACGCTGCCGTATCGTGCTTCAGCGACGCTTGCGCCGCTATCGCCTGGCGCATCTGGCGGAAAGTCCAGCCTTCGATCACCGTCAACGATTCCTGCGCAAATTCGCCGCGCACCAGTTGCGTCAGCAGGCGCAACGGTGTGGCGCCTGGCTTCAATTCATAGCTGCCGGCTTTCAGCTTGCCGCCTTTGCCGGTGGCGCGCGCCAGCAATTCCAGCAACTCGGGGTTGACGCCAACGCCCGCCTCATCAATTTGCTGTACGGAACTGGCCAGGCTGCTGCCCGGCTTGATCGTGAAAGGACGCGGCTGGCCGGCATCGAAAACTGGCTGTTTAGCCCAGTAAACCATGCCGCCGGCGGCCAGGCCACCCAGCAGGATCAAGCTCAACAATAGTTTTTTAAACAAGACTGGTCGCTCCAAACGGGTTCAGTGGATTCGCAAAACCGGGGTAAGCCCAACGCCTTTTTTGCGACATCACTATAATCAACCCAATATGATAATCGCTGAAATGAGATTGCCCACAATTTATGAATGAAATAACAAGTACCTGGCTGGATTTCCTGCAGCAACAAAAGCTCTCTACCGCGCCCGCACCTTTCGAGGCGAACCAGTCTTTTGTCGCCCCCTTGACCGATCTCGGCCTGATTGCACTGACTGGGGAAGACGCTGCCAGCTTCCTGCATACGCAGTTGACCAATGACGTTCAAGGCCTTTCGGCCGAGCAAGCCCGCCTGGCCGGCTATTGTTCGCCGAAGGGGCGCCTGCTGGCGACCTTCCTGATGTGGAAGACCGGCGACGCCATCCTGCTGCAGTTGCCGCGCAACCTGCAGGCAACGCTGCAGAAACGTTTGCAGATGTTCGTCATGCGCGCCAAAGCAAAACTGGCGGATGCCTCGGACAGCCAGGTCGTACTCGGCCTGGCCGGCAATGCCGTGGCCGCGACGCTGGCGCCGTGGTTCCCAGCGTTACCGACTAAACCCTACGCCAAGATCGACAACGACCACGGCACCTTGATCCGCCTCGCCGATGCCGAAAGTGCGCCGCGTTACCAATGGATCACCAGTCCCGACATCGCCATCGCCGCCTGGCCGCAACTGACGCAGAACCTGCCGGCAGCAGACGCCGGGCGCTGGCGCCTGACCGAAATCCTGGCCGGGGTTCCGCAAATCACGGCGCTGACGCAAGAACAATTCGTGCCGCAAATGATCAACTTTGAAGTTATCGGCGGCGTCAATTTCAAGAAAGGCTGCTATCCGGGGCAAGAAATCGTCGCCCGCAGCCAGTATCTGGGTAAATTAAAGCGCCGTGCCGTGCTGGCCGGCGTGGCGGCAATCGACATTGCCGCCGCAACCGAAGTATTTTCCAGCGCCGATCCTGGACAGCCGTGCGGCATGATCGTCAATGCTGAGGCCGACGGCGCCGGCCACAGCGCCTGCCTGGTGGAAATCAAACTGGCGGCGCTGGAAGAAGGCGGCAGCTTCCATCTCGGTTCGGCCGATGGGCCGCAACTGGAGATCGGCACGTTGCCGTATGTGATTACCGATGTCACCGCAACCGAGCAGCCGGCGTAAGCGCAGCATGAGCAACGATCTTTATATTTATTACCGGGTGGCCGCCGCCAACGCCCAGCAATTCGACAGTGCCGCCACGGCGATGCAAGCCGGCCTGTCACAGCAACACCGGGTCGCCAGCGCCCTCAAGCGCCGGCCCGAGATCGAGGATGATCGTCATACCTGGATGGAAGTGTATGCTTCAGTGCCGCCGGATTTTGCGCGCATTGTTGAACAGGCAGTAGTCCAGCATGGACTCACCAGGTTTATCGACGGTCCTCGTCATACTGAATTTTTTGTGAATATCTCATCATGTGCTTGATTGTTTTTGCCTGGCAAGTAGTTCCTGGTTCGCCGCTGATAGCCGCCGCCAACCGCGATGAATTCTATGCGCGCCCCAGCGCCCCTGCCAGTTGGTGGGAAGACCGTCCCGACATCTACGCCGGCCGCGATCTGCAGGATGGCGGCACCTGGATCGGCATCACCCGCAGCGGCCGTTTTGCCGCCATCACCAACGTTCGAGCGCCGGCGGAACGACGCAGCGATGCACCGACGCGCGGCAGACTGGTCGCGGACTTCCTCGACAGTAAATTGAGCGCAGCGGAATATGTCGCCCAAATCTCGTCGGATGCCGCCGGCTACAACGGCTTCAATCTGCTGATCGGCGACGGCAAGCAATTAATCTGGTATTCGAACAAGGGTGAAGCCGACCCGCGCAACGGCCAACCGTTGACGCCAGGCATCTACGGCATCTCGAACGCCTTGTTGGACGTGTGCTGGCCCAAGGTGGTGCGCACCAAGGCGCAATTCGCCAGCCTGCTGTGCCAGGGCGCGCCCGACGCCTGTTTCTTTGAAATGCTAACCGACACCACCCGCGCCGGCGATTGCCGCCTGCCATCCACTGGCGTCGGCATCGAGCGCGAACGCGTGCTGTCGTCGGTATTCATTGAATCGCCCGATTACGGCACCCGCGCTTCGACCCTGGTCAGGATCCAAGCCAACGGCAGCGCCATGCTGCATGAAAGAATTGTTCCCGTGCCACAGTAACGCCGTTGCGGTACTGGATACATTTAACACATCCACGCAAGCAATACGGGCAGCGCAGCCGATCCTTCAGGAGAGCCAAGCATGTCGTCATCGTCGATTCCGCATTCTGCGCAAACAACGCCTGATCCGCACCAAGCCTTGCGACAGGTATGGCACGCACTGGGACAAGCGGATGCCGCCTTGTCCCAGGTCTCGCTGAGCGGCAGCGATCCGGTTCTGCCTTCATCGTTTGCAGTCGGTACCGCTGCCCAGGTCAGCATTGCTGCTGCGGGATTGGCGGCATCTGAACTGTGGCACTTGCGCAGCCAGGTACGCCAACGGGTCAGCGTCGACATGCGCCATGCCGCGGCCGAGTTCCGCAGTGAACGCTACTTCCGCGTCAACGGCGCCAGCAGCGACGAAATCTGGGACAAGATCGCCGGCACCTACAGCTGCGGCGATGGCCGCTGGGTACGCCTGCACACCAATTTCCCGCATCATCGCGATGGCGTGTTGAAACTGCTGCAGTGCGAACACGATCGCGCAAGCGTCGGCCAGGCATTGCAAAAATGGGCAGCCGAAGATTTTGAAGATGCCGCCGCCAACGCCGGGCTGGTGGTGACTGCGATGCGTTCATTCGACGAGTGGGATCGTCATCCGCAAGGCCAGGCGGTACAAACCCTGCCGCTGCTGAGCATCGAAAAAATCGGCGATGCGCCGCCGCAAGCCCTGCCTGCGGCAGTGTTGCAGCGTCCTCTGGATGGTGTGCGCGTGCTCGACCTGACCCGCATCATCGCCGGGCCGGTCTGCGGCCGCACTTTGGCGGCACACGGCGCCGATGTCCTGCTGGTGACAGCGCCGCAATTACCCGCCATCGGTCCGTTGGTCATCGACACCGGACGCGGCAAACGCTCTTGCCAGCTAGACTTGCGACAGCCGGACGACCATCGGACCCTGAGTCACCTGCTGCATGACACTGACATCTTTGTGCAAGGCTATCGCCCGGGTGGATTGGATGCCTTGGGCTTCGGGCCGGCAGCGGCGGCAAAAAAACGGCCTGGGATCATTTATGTATCGCTATCGGCCTACGGCCATGTCGGCCCGTGGGCCGGAAGGCGCGGTTTCGATTCCCTGGTGCAGACCGCCAGCGGTTTCAACCATGCCGAAGCGCAAGCTGCACATAGCGAACAACCTAAACCATTGCCGATGCAAGTGCTGGATCACGCGGCCGGCTACCTGATGGCGGCGGGCGCCATGAGTGCGCTGGCAAGACGGGTAACCGAGGGCGGTAGCTGGCATGTGCGGGTATCGCTGGCGCAAACCGGGAACTGGCTGCGCCAGCTGGGCCGCATCGACAATGGCCTGGCGACAGCCGATAACGGTTTCGAACAAGTACAGGATCTGCTGGAACACAGCGATTCGGGCTTCGGCCGCCTGACTGCCGTCACGCACGCTGCGCAATTATCGGCAACGCCGGCTTACTGGGCGCGGCCTTCGGTGCCGCTGGGAACCGATGCAGTAAGCTGGTAAGCGAGCAGACTCCTAACCGATCACCGACTATAGAGTCCCGCGATTAATCGAATACGTGGCGCATGCAGATATGCGCAATCCCGGCTTCGTAGAATTCATCGCCGTCGCGGCTGAAACCATGGCGGCTGTAGAAAGCTTCGGCCTGGGTTTGGGCGTTGAGTACGACGGCCGTATCGCCGCGTTGCCGCGCTTTTTCCATCAATGCCTGCAAGATCGTCGCGCCAATTCCCTGGCCGCGCCCTGCGGCGCGCACCGCCATGCGCCCGATATGGCCATCAGGCAGCAATCGCCCGGTGCCGATGGCGTGCCCGGCCTCGTTGTAGGCAACTGCGTGCAGGCAATGCTCATCCATATCGTCCCATTCCAGCTCAACCGGAATTTTCTGTTCAATCACGAATACATCGAAGCGCACCGCGCGGGCATCGGCTTTCTGTACTGCCCAGTTATCTACTGTCAGATGAAATGTCATGGTTTAACTCGTGTGTATTTAACTCGTGTATTTAACTCATTCATGCAACTTGCCATGCAGGCATGCCGCGTCAGCCCGGCTTGATCTTAAGGGCGGCGCGTTGATGCCTGAGGTATTTGAAAGTGCCCATCGCTTTCGCCACCAGATGCTCGCCGTGCCATAGCTCAGCATCGCAAAAACACATGGTGGTGGATTGATGGAACGCCTTGCCTTTGGCCACCAGGCGCGCACCGCTTTGGCCGGCCGGTTGCAGGAAACTGGTTTTCATTTCGACCGTTACCGCGGCTTCAGCTTGCGGGTACAGGGAACGCCCGGCCAACGCCATCACCACATCCAGCATGGTCATCGACACGCCGCCATGGGTAACCTGCCAGCTGTTCATGTGATGCGGCTGCACAGTCAGCGCCAATTCGGCGGCGCCATCGCCCATCGAGACGAATTCGACGCCGAGGTGGCTCAGGAAGGGATTGTCGATCGGGAAAATATGCGAAGGAAACATCTGCGGGGTCAACGAAATGAATGATGGTCAGGCGCGGCTGACGGCGGCTGGATCAAATCAGCTCAGGTAATCCATGCACTGGCGCGCTTCGCGCACTGCAGCCACGAACGGCTTGATCGCCACATGGGTTGGATGCACCTGATAAGCATCCAAGGCTTCGGCAGATGCAAACTCGGAATTGAGCAAGACATCGTAGGTCGCTTCCAGACCAGGTTGCGCAATCACAGCCTCGAATTTCAGGATGCCAGGCACGATGTCCGCGCAGCTGTCCAGCAAAGCCTTGAGTTTCAACGCATTGGTCGCCTTGTCGGCGCCTTCCGCATGTTCTTTCAATTTCCAAAATACGATGTGTTTCAGGGTCGCGCTCATAAGAATCTCTGCTCAGCCAGGTAGTTGAAGTCGGTTTCAGCCGCCATTTTACATTCTCGCCAGCCCTTGCGTTCGCAAGTTGCAATATTGCCAAGGCAACATGAACACAAAGACATCAGGGGAGCTAGTAAAACCGTAGCGAACGCTGTCATGTCGGCAGGAGAAGCGCAGCCGTGCGAGAGTTCCGTGAGCATCGCAGTGTCGAGATGGCGGCGTGCAGCAGGTTTTTCGCGCTTCCCATTATTCGCTCAGCAATTTATAGGCAATCACCCACATCGTGATGCCGACCACAACCTCCAGCACACGCCATGACATCGGCCGTGCGAAAACCGGCCGCAACCAGGCCGCAGCGTAGCCGAGCGAGAAAAAGAAAACGAAAGACGCCAGCATGGCGCCGCCGGCAAACATTGCCTGCTCGCCGGGAAACTGTGTCGATATCGAACCAATCAGCAGCACCGTATCCAGATAGACATGCGGATTGAGCCAGGTCAGAGCGGCACAAGTCAGCAGCGTCGGCAGCAACGCTGCTTTCACATGCTCTGATTGCAGCAGCACATCCGATGACTTCCATGCCGCGATAAAGCTTTTGATGCCGTACAGGATCAGGAAGGCCGCGCCGCCATAACGCATGACGGCAATCAGCCACGGCGCCTGTTCGATGAGAATCGACAAACCCAGGACGCCCAGCAGTATCAGGATGGCGTCAGACGCGGCGCAGGTCAGGCAAACCAGGAACACATGTTCGCGCCTGAGTCCCTGTTTGAGGACAAAGGCATTTTGGGCGCCGATGGCGAGAATAAGCGAGAGACCGAGAGAAAAACCAGAGATTGCTGCGTTCATGAATGCATTGAAAAAGCTGCGGTATCGCTTACCACTGCGTTGATTTAATTAATGTAAGCCCGATGGCGGCAAATCGTCATCCTCGCCAACTGCCCAGGCCGCCCCGCCAACACGCCGGCTCGCCACGAAACGCAGCAACGCGGGATCTGTAATGAAACTGGCGGCCGACTGCGCAGTCAGTATGGCGTCAGGCGATTGCGGCGTGGCGACGATGTAACCTTGCACATAATCGACTCCGAGTTTCGCCAAGGCTTCGATCATCCTGCAATCTTCCACCCATTCGGCAATGCTCTTCATGCCCAGATTACGCGCCAGCTCGACGATCGCTTCCACAATCGCTTCATTCGCCGGATGCGTATTCATGCTTTGAATGAACGCGCCGTCAATTTTCAAGGCATCGGCCGACAGGCTCTTCAGATAGGTGAACGAGGTATAGCCAGCACCGAAATCGTCCAGCGCGACTTTGGCGCCGAGCGCCTGCAGGCGATCGATGAAGCGACCGGTATGTTCGAGATCGTGCAAGGCGACGCTCTCGGTGATTTCGATACAGAGCAACGGTACGACTTGCGGATGGCGATGCAGGATCGTGAAAATGTCCTGGACGAATTTCTCGTCGTTGAGCGAGGCTCCGCTCAAATTGACGCAGACGAATTTTGTCCGCTTCAGTTGAGACTGGTGTTTCGCCAGCCAATCCAGCACAGTCGACATGACCCAGCGATCAATCGCGCCAATATTGCCGTTCTCTTCTGCGGCGGCGACCACCTTGGTGGCCGGCACCACGCGGTTGTCGGCATCACGCAGCCTCAGCAGCACTTCGAAATTGAGCGATTCTTCCGGTTCGCGCAACGACATGATCGGCTGCATCTCGACGAACAGGCCGGCCGGCAGGAATTCGCCGCCCAGTTTTTCGATCAGGCTGAGTTCTTCCAGCCGCTCCAGGAAGACCGGCGCATTCTTGTGATACACCACAATATGTTCGTCATGCGCCTTCTTCGCTTCCCGGCACGCGCGGTCAGCCGCTGAAATGGCGTCTTGCACGCGCATGCTGCCATCCACTTCAATCAACCCGATCGATCCCTTCACCTGGAATGCGCGGGCGCCGATGTGGTACGACTGGTAGCTGATCTTCTGGACGATGGCCGAGCATATCGCCGTCGCATCTTCTATTTTGGTGTCCTGGAACAGGATGATGAATTCATCGCCGCCGATGCGGCCGATATGGCTGTTGCGATCCAGCGATTGCTCGACGCGATCGCACAACTGCTTCAAGACCTCGTCGCCGGATTGGTGTCCGAACAGGTCGTTGATCAGTTTGAAGCGATCCAGATCGAGATAAGCCAGGGCCAAGGGCCGATCAACGCATTGCCGTTCGATCGCCTGCTCCAACAGTATCTCTATGCCGCGCCGATTGAGCACGCCGGTCAATGGATCGTGTTCAGCAAGGAAGCGCAATCGCTCTACCGCCTGCGAACGGTCCGTGATGTCCTGCAACGAACCTTCGATCCGGCCATTGGCAAAGGTGGCTCGAACCAGATAGAAACTGGCTTTGCCGTCAGGGCCGGCAATCCCGCGCAATTCAGCTTCATTGCCGCCGGTTCCCGACACAATCTTGAGCAGCTTGTCGCGCGCACCGGGCTGGAAATAGTCATCCCATTTTTTCAGCTGCTGGTCGGCGCCCTCCCTTCCCAGGATTTTTTCCAGGGCGAGATTGGTGCGCACAAAGCGGCCATCCGCATCCAGCGTAAACAAACCGATTGGAGTGACCTCGTAGGTTGTCCGCAATTCGGCCTGGGCGATCGCCAGTTCGCGCTTCCCTGCCCGCATTTGTTCAGCGAAGGCAAACGATGCCATCAAGCTCGACAGCAACGCCGCAATCACATTGTTCGGCACTTCATCCAGGGTCTTGATGCCAAATGCCGCGGCAAACACTTCCTCAACCCTGGTAAACAACACCACGAACATGGAGGCGCAGTACCAGAGCACCGCCCGCGTACGGGCCAACCAGACAATCCGGGCCAGCAAAAACACCAATATGACAATCCCGACGACAGTCCAGACCCACAGGATCGGCAGAAACTGCCGGTATGGCAAAACCACTGCCGCCCCCAACAGTATCAAGCCAAGCCAGCGCAGGATATCCTGCAGGATTGCAAATCCGACCTGCTTCAACTCGGCTTGAAACAACCTGCCAAACAGAGTGAAGGTCACGATGTAGTACGTGGCGAAGGTGAACTGCCGCAACCAGGGTAGCCACTGATTGGGAATGGTCCAGACCAGCCAGTGGGCATCCCATCCCATGGCGTTGGCGCCAAGACGCAAGTTACCGAGCAGCCAGACGGCAAACAACACGTACATCCATTCGCGGTTGATCAGCGCCGCCACCAGCACGAACAAAGTCAGCGTCAGCAGGCCGCCCTCCAGCAAGCCTATGCCGCGATAGAACTCATTTTGCGATTGCTCAAACTCGGTGCTCTCCCACTGCCGCACCGAGATCCGTGCCGGCCCGGAAAAGGTTCCTTTGCAAATCACGTTGGTGGCGGCTGCAATATGCCCCAGCGTCAGGACGAATCCGGTCTTTTCGGCGCGGATCTGCCCCTCCAGCAGATCGCGGCTGCCGGCGCCCAGCAGGCGTTGTCCGGGCATTTCCCAGCAGCTTATCTGTTGCGCGTGCCTGGACGGCAGCTCAATTTCGGTTTGCGCATTTCCATCATTAGGCGATACCTGGAAAGAGAACCAGAATGGCGTCTCCAGCAATTGCGTGTCGCGATATGCCTGCAATGGCGTGTCAGCCAATTGCTGAAATGCCTGCTCAGGCAGCAGGCGCTGCCCGGGATCACTCAAGGCATGAAATAACGACGGACTCGGGTTGCGATGCCCAAAGCGGCTTTCAAGCGAGATAAACGCAATCACGGTCAGCACAATGATCAATGCCGGCACCAATACAACCGAAAAATAAAACCCGGCCCAATCGCGGGGCTTAAGGGCGGCAATACGGTTTTTCGGCGTATCGGCGTGAAATAACCACATAAACTTCGTATCCAGAGTGAGAGGGTTCTACTGTACTGTAAAAAAAAGACACATTTTTTATTTTTAACAATAGTACCCCCTCAATGCGGGACTTTAAGAAAACTGTCGGCTCTAAAATTTGATTGACCGACCTAACGTGTCCCGACTCCCCCATCTCTGGCAATACGGCTCCTGAGCAAGGATATTTGCTCGCCCATTGCATTCGGCGGCTGCTCGAGCATCAAATCAGGATGACGCATCTCGAACATCAAATCAAACAGCGGATGGGATGCAGCGGCCCAGCGCTCCCTGGCCGTCGCCACCTCAAAAGCCATTACCCGGTGCGGCAGATTGCCGACGTGTTGCATCGGAATAAACTCCCGCCCGGAAAAAACATCCCGGAACAGCAGCGCATCATATTGCCGATCCAGCGGGAAGCGCGCAGTAATCACCATCCAGTCGATTCCGTTTTCAACGCAATATTGGAAATAGGCTTTGAACAGCAAAGTCTTGACCACCTTGCCGGCCTGGCCGGAGCTCACGCCGAGCCGGGTTGCCTCCGCCAGGTGCCGCCCCTGCAACCACGGCGGCAAGGTTACCGACTGCTCCAATCCCAACGGGTGATAATGGTTTGTCTGAATGCGCATCGTCCCCAGCGGAGATCCATCGAGCTTCGACTCTGCAAGCAAGATGATCGTATCCTGCGCAAGATCAGCCTCTTCAAATCGAATCAGATTTTCGGCTAATTTCGGCAGGTGCCGGTTGTAGGCAGAATAGCGAATGCCGACCGCCTTCTGCAAGGCCTGTTCATCGTTCACTATCCTGATCGTAAATGGCAGGCGTTGCTCGGGCAGCGCCTTGGCCGCTGCCCTTCGCGTTGGCGCAGGTGAGTTGATAAAGCTGTGTTCGTCTACTTGGTCAGCTGTGGCTATTTCGTGAATTTCGTGGTCGAGTTTCATTTGGAGTACTCCGAAGTTGGACATGTGGTTGACCGTTTTATGCGTACATTGCATTACGGTATTGCCAGATTCTCACGTTCCGGACACTCTGGATTAGCTAAACCTCTTCAACTGTTGCCATTCTTGATCATCGACCTATCAAAGGCCGCCAGACGATTGCCTCAAGCCTCAAATACAATAATTAAAAGACAATTATTGCACCCATTTAGTGCTGCCCACCACCCAGATAAGCCGCCTTGACCGCAGGATCGTTCTTCAGCTTTTCGGCTGGACCGTGGACCGAGATTCGGCCGTTCTCCAACACATAGCCATAATCGGCAACGTGCAAGGCCGCAGCGGCGAATTGCTCGACCAGCAGCATCGTTACGCCCTCGGCCTTGAGTCGCGAAATAATGCGGAAAACTTCTTCCACCAGGATCGGCGCCAATCCCATCGAAGGCTCATCGAGCAGGATCACTTCCGGATTAAGCATGACCGCGCGCGCCATGGCCAGCATCTGCTGTTCGCCGCCGGAGAGCGTACCCGCCAGTTGATGCTGGCGCTCCTTCAAACGCGGGAACAATTCCAGCGCTCGCTCCAAATCAAGCTTGATGTCGCCGCGCGGACGCGACCGGGTGAACCGCGGAAAGGCGCCGAGCAACAGATTGTCGACCACGCTCATCGTTGCAAATACGCGCCGTCCCTCGGGCGAATGCGCCAGTCCGGCGCGGGCGATCTTGTGCGAATCGAGGCCGGTAACATCGACCCCGGCCAGGGTTACGCTGCCAGCCTTGGCCTTGATCATGCCGGAAATGGCGCGCATGGTAGTGGTCTTGCCAGCGCCGTTCGAGCCGATCAGTGTTACTACCTTGCCCTTCGGTACTTCCAGCGAAATACCGTGCAGCACCTCAACCTTGCCATATGCCGCGTGCAAATTGGAAATTGAAAGCATCTTAAGACCTCGCTGCGCTGGATGGGGATGACATGCTGCCGGCATCAACCTCAGCCGTTTCGCCGGCGCTGCCGCCAAGATAGGCTTCGATGACCTTCGGATCGACCTGCACCGCAGCCGGCTTGCCTTCGGCGATTTTCTGGCCGAAATCCAGCACCGTGACGGTATCGGAAATCGTCATCACCACGTCCATATGATGTTCAATCAGGATAATCGTGATGCCGTGTTGCCTGATCTTGTGGATGATCGCAATCAATTCCTTGATATCCGGCGCCGTCAATCCTGCCGCCGGCTCATCCAGCAACAGCAGTTCCGGATTGAGACCAAGCGCCCGGCCGATTTCCAGCAGGCGCTGCTTGCCGTAAGGCAGATTGCGAGCTTCTTCGGCCGCCAGATCGGTCAATCCGACAAATTGCAGGATACTGGCCGCGCGCTCCCTTGCACCTTGCTCTTCACGGCGATAGCGCGGCGTGTTGAAAATCACATCCAGCATGTTGCTGCGGAAGGTATGGTGCAAACCGACCAACACGTTTTCGGTGGCCGTCATTTCACCGAACAGCTGCACGTTCTGGAAAGTACGCGCCACCCCGCCCAATGCAATCGCCGATGGCGTCGCACCGGAAATCGTCCGGCCGTTGAACTCGACCTTGCCTGAGGTCGGCTTGTAGATGCCGGTCAGCACATTCATCATGGTGCTCTTGCCCGAACCGTTCGGTCCGATCAGGCCATGCACGCTGCCCTTGATGATATCGAGATTGACTTCGTTGAGCGCTTTGAGGCCGCCAAACTGCATCAGTATCTGTTTGCCGCTTAGCAGCGTAGTGCCGACCGCGCCGCTGCCACCGGCCACAGCCCAGGTATTTTCTTGATTGGCTGAAGCGGCTTTGGGCACCAGCTTTGCTGCTGCCGCGATCCGCTGGCCAAACAGGCCGCGCACGAAACCGACGATACCGTCCTGCAGGTAATACACCACGAACAGCGTCATCACGCCAAATATGGTGAGGCGCCAATCGGTGATGTTTTCCAGACGGTAGGCAAAAATCGCCATGCCGAGGGTAGCCGCCAGCGGCACCGCAACCTGGCGCGGCGTGCGGCGCTTTTTCCACAGCAGGAAAGCTGTCGCCAATACAGCGACCACTGCCGCCACGGTAGCGATCTGACGGAACAGGTCGATATCGGCCAGCAGGCTCGGCAGCATGACGACGATGAAGGCGCCGATCAGCGAGCCGATGCGGCTCTTGCGACCGCCCATGATCACCGCCAGCAGGAACAGGATAGTCAGCTCGAAGTTGTAGGTGTTCGGCGAAATATATTCTTCGGAGTAGGCGTACAAACTGCCGGCCAGGCCAGCCAGCGCAGCACTGATCACGAACGCATACACCTTGTAGCGATACACCGAAACGCCCATACAGTCGGAAGCGATCGGGCTATCGCGCAATGCCTGGAAGGCGCGCCCCAGATGCGACTTCACGATCCGGTGGACTACGATCAAGGACAGCACCATCAACCCGGCAACCAGGTAAAAATAGCCGACATCGCCCAACTGATAGCCGAAGAATGACGGCTTGTTCAGCTTGATGCCCATCGGCCCCTCAGTCAGGAATGACATTTCATTGATCAGGATCTGGATGATGGTGCCGAACGCCAGCGTGACCATCGCCAGGTAAGGCCCGGTCACACGTAATGCCGGCAACGCCAGGATGGCGCCGAAAATCGCCGTCACGACCAGGCTGGCCGGTGCCGCAATCAGAAATGGCCAGCCCAGCTTGAACACCAGCACGCCAGTCGTATAGGAGCCGATGCCGAACAGGCCGGCATGCCCCAGCGACACCTGGCCGGTGTAACCCACCACGATATCCAGGCCGAACAGCAGGATCGCGTAGATCAGGATGGTCTCTGCCAGATGGATGTAATACGGATTCGGAATAACCTGCGGAAACAACAACAGCAACAGAATGCCGACGATCGACAGTGCGAATAATTTTTTATTCATATTCACACCTTCTTGATGGCCGTCTTGCCGAACAGGCCGGCCGGCTTGATCGCCAACACCAGCAGCAACAGCAGCAACCCCGGCACTTCCTTGTAGCCGGTCGAGATGTAGAAGCCGGTCAGTGTTTCGGCGATGCCCAGGATCAGGCCGCCGACGATGGCGCCCATGCCCGACGTCAAACCACCGATGATCGCCACCGCAAAGGCTTTCAAGCCGAGCGCAGTGCCCATGGTGGCACCGGTCAGCGTCAACGGCGCCACCAGCACGCCGGCAAATGCCGCAGTCGCCGACGACAACGCATACGAGAACGTAATCACCATGCTGGTATTGATCCCCATCAGCCCGGCGGCGTCGCGATCATTCGAGGTTGCCACCACGGCCTTGCCGTAAATCGATTTGCGGTTGAACAGCTCAACGGCCAGCATCATCGCCAGCGCGCCCAGCACCACCACCACCTGCATCGGCTGGACATTCGCGCCCAGCACCTGGAACGGCGTCGCCGACAGCGGCGTCGGGAAAGTCAGATCGTCCTTGCCCCAGATATTTTCTGCAACGTTTTTGAAAATGATCGCCAGTGCGATGGTCGACATGATCCAGCCGAATTCGGATTTGATCTTGAGCGCAGGGCGCACGCCGATCCATTCGACCACCATGCCTTGCAGTGCGCCGAAGACGATCACCACCGGAATCATCAGCCAATAATTCAGATAAGGGCCGCCGTGGATATTGCCGACCAGGCTGAGGCCGACCAGCGCGCCGAGCATCAAGGCTTCGCCCTGACCGAAATTGAGGGTGCCGGAAGTGGCAAAAGTGAGTTGGTAACCGAAAGCGATGACAGCGTAGATCATCCCTAGCGCGATACCGCTAAAGACAAGTTGCAGCAGAATTTCCATGATATATATCCAAGAGACTGCGATCCAAGAGACCCCGCCAGGAAACTGCGAAACGCAGTATGGCAAAATCGACGATGCTGGTTGATGCGATAAAACCAGCCGCCCGCACATCGCGAGGGCTGGTCTTGAACGCCATATCGATCAAACGAATTGCCGGCAGATCATTGGAGAGCCGGCGGGTTGAACACTGACCCGCCAGCACCTGACTGATTTCCTGCCGGCCTATCCGATCACTTGGCTAATACCACGCGGCCACTCTTGACCTCGCCAATCACAACCATGTTCGGCTTGATTGCCTCGTGGTCGTCATGGGTGTAAGGCTTGTTGTAGCTGGTGACAACACCGTCAACGGTCGTGTTGAGGTTTTCCAGTGCTTCACGCACCTTGACGCCGTCGGTCGTGCCAGCCTGCTTGATTGCGGCGGCCAGCAGGTAAATCGAATCGTAGCCTTGAGCGGCCGACACCGGCGATGGAATGCGGTCAACCTTATAAGCCTTTTGATAGGCGTCGATGAAAGCCTTGCGCTTAGGCGTATCCGGGTCCTGGATGAAAGTTTGCGGCATGCGCGCACCTTCGCCATTTTTCCCGGCATTATCGATGAAGTTACCCATCGATAAAGTCCAGCTACCGATGATAGGTACGCGCCAGTTGAGTTTTTCCATGCCGTTGGCAATTTGCGCCAGTTCAGGGCCGATACCGTATGTCAGCACCACCTGTGCACCACCCTGCTTCGCCTTCAGCAACTGGGCTGTCATGTCGACATCTTTCAGGTTGTACTTTTCCACGGCAACCGGCTTGATGCCCTTGCTGCCCAACGCACGCTCCAGATCCTCGCGGCCGAGCTGGCCGTAGTTGGTTGAGTCGGCCAGAATCGCGACCTTGGTGTGTTTTTGACGGATGACCGCTTCGTCGACGATCATCGCCGACTGGATCGTATCGTTGGCGGCATTACGAAATACGTAGTTATCTTTATATTCCGGCGCGACGAACTGTTTGGTAACGATACTGCCGGTGGCAACATTGTCCATCACCGGAATCTTGGCTTCCTGGTAAAAACGCTGTGACGCCAGCGCGACGCCGGTATTGATGAAACCGACTGTGCCAACCACTTTTTCCTTGTTGATCAGTTCCTGGGCGATCTGCACTCCGCGTTCGTTCTTGGCTTCGTCATCGCGTTCGACCAACAGCAACTGCCGTCCCAACACACCGCCCTTGGCATTGATATCGGCTACCGCCAGCTTGACGCCGTCGCGCATCGACACACCCATCGGTGCGGAGCCGCCAGTGAAAGGACCTGTGACGCCGATCTTGATCGGTTCTGCCGCAATCGCGGCAGCCGACAATGACAAAGTGACGAGTGCAGCCGCCACATACGCTTTGGTTGTGTAATTCATGTCGTCCTCTTTCCTCTGTATTTTTTCTATTGATTGACGCCAGCTTCCGATGTCCGGGCAAGCCCTTGCACCGCACTACGCGTTCCCGCCTGCAGCAAATTTGTTGCCGTCTAAGATACAGACAGCCCCAGCATTTCAGGCCACCCTTACAGGTTCCTGACAGCAGTGGATCTATCGCAAGAGAAACTATCGACGGGCGGGTGTATCCATAGCGTTTGCCAGGAGAAGAAATCGCGTTCGAAGCCGCGTCGGCACTCAAGTCGACACCAGTCAAACGGTGGCTTACACGGAAATCAGGACAGGCTCGTAAGGACGGACTCGAAAAGACATCCTGAGGAGAAGCGCCGATACAGCGCTTGCCCAACGCAATCAGTGCAATTGGTCAGGACAAAAAAAATCCCCGGCGAACCGGGGATTTCTTTGAAGCTTGTACAGCTAGCTATTTATTAGATAGCTTGAATGTTGGAAGCTTGCTTGCCCTTTGGGCCAGCAGTAACTTCGAACGAAACGCGTTGGTTCTCTTGCAGCGACTTGAAGCCGCTGGAATTGATTGCCGAGAAGTGCGCGAACAGATCTTCGCCGCCTTCGTCAGGAGTAATAAAACCAAAACCCTTCGAGTCATTGAACCACTTTACGATACCAGTTGCCATTACATTTCCTATTTCAGTTAAGTTGGGCTGTCGCCCGTTAGATCGTTTGAAGCAAGAAAGAAATGACAGACTAATACTGCACTACTAGCTCGAATCTTAAACGATGGTCTCATTATACTCGATAAATCCACATAAAACACTTCCATGTAAATAAAAGTTGCGACCATGGAAAGAATCACGGATTTAATCGATTTATGTGCTGCCTATTTTCCCACATATATTGCCTGCCGGGATTTTCCTTATAACCAAAACACATAATAAAAGGCAATTATTGTGTTTTGATAATTAAATCCACAGCCCTAGAATAGGCTCTTACCTTGACCTTCGCGCTTGCTGCACGCCTTGCAAGCGCCGATTAGCCAGGATTTTTCAACCCGGCCTCGCTGCGACACCTGTCGCCGCCCGTCCGCCTCGCCTTACACTGGGAGAATGCATGCTTCACCTTTCTAAAAAGAAAATACTCAGCGCCGCCTTTGCCGGCCTTAGCGTTCTGGCTTCGTTGTCGCTCGGCATGCAGGCCAGCCATGCAGCCGACCTGAAGATCGGCTTGTATGCCGATGTTTCTACGCTCGATCCGCATTTCAACAACATCGCCCCTAATATTTCCTTGTCGTCGCATCTGTTCGACGCATTAGTCAACGTCGATGCCAACGGCCACCTGATCCCAGGCCTGGCCACATCCTGGAAAGCCATCGATCCGCTGACCTGGGAATTCAAGCTGCGCCACGGCGTCAAATTCAGCGACGGCTCGGACCTGACGGCGGAAGACGTGGTGTTCTCGCTGGACCGCCCTGCCACCCTGACCAACAGCCCTGGCCCGTTCACCAGCTACACCAAACAGATCGTCAGCAAGCAAGTGGTCGATCCATATACAGTTCGCCTCAAGACTGCGACACCTTATGGACCGCTGGCCCTGGATGTCAGCACGATTTTCATCGTCTCCAAGAAAGCTGCGCAAAACGCCACTACCGACGATTTCAACAGCGGCAAGGCGCTGGTCGGCACCGGCCCATTCAAGTTCTCCAGCTTCAAGCGCGGCGACCGTATTGAACTGGTGCGCAACGATGCCTACTGGGGCGAGAAATCACCTTGGGATAAAGTCACTTTCCGCATCCTGACTTCTGACGGTGCGCGCCTGGCAGCCCTGCTGGCGGGCGAAGTCGACGCCATCGAAAACGTGCCGCCGGCCGACGTCGCCAAACTAAAGACCAATCCGCAATTCAAGCTGGCGCAAAAAATCTCCTGGCGCACCATCTTCTGGACTTTAGACCAATCGCGCGACAAATCGCCGGACATTACTGACAACAACGGCAAGCCACTCGACAAGAATCCGTTGAAAGACATTCGCGTGCGACAAGCGATTTCCAAGGCAATCAACCGCCAAGCGCTGGTTGACCGCACATTGGAAGGTTTGGCAGTGCCTGCTTCTAATATCGTCGCACCCGGCATCCTGGGTTACGCCGATAGCTTGAAAGTTGAAAAATACGATCCGGAAGGCGCCAAGAAACTGCTGGCGGAAGCGGGCTATCCGAATGGCTTCGGCATTACGCTGCACGGCCCCAACAACCGCTACATCAACGACGAACGCGTGGTGCAGACCGTTGCCCAATTCCTGAATCGGGTCGGTATCCAGGCCAAGGTCGAGACCTTGCCGTTGGCTGTCTATTTCGGCAAAGCCAGAGCCGGCGAATATAGTGCGGCGCTGCTGGGCTGGGGCACATTGGCAGGTGATTTCGGCTTGCGCACACTGCTCGGCACCACCAATCCTGACACCGGCTGGGGCTCGTGGAACTGGGGCAAGTACACTAATCCGAAACTGGATCAGCTGATTCAATCGTCGTTGGCTTCGGTCGATCAAAAGCAACGCGACGATTTTGCGCGCCAGGGCGCAGTCACCGCTCTCAACGATTACGCGCTGATTCCGTTGTATCACCAGTACGCAACCTGGGCTCTGCGCAAAGGCCTGAAGTACACGCCGCGCACGGATGAATTCACCTTTGCCTTCCAATTCCGTCCTGAGTAATACAAACCGCAACAAAAAAGCCGCTGAAGATAGCGGCTTTTTTTTCTGGAAAGGCATATTCTATGGCCTTGCCCTGCTCGCCCCCTAATTACGCCTACGTCTCATCAAGCCCCCACCAATGACTGCCCCCGCTCCCGTACCGCCCAGCATCGAATCCGAATCTGCCGAATCTGTCTTGCGCCACCGTCCGTTCACCTTATTTTGGGGCGCCCGCGTCGCCTCGACCATCGCCAACCAGATGCAGATCGTCGCCGTCGGCTGGCAGGTCTATCAGATCACACACAGCGCATTCGACCTCGGCATGGTCGGCCTGGTGCAGTTCCTGCCCGCCTTGTTCCTGGCGCTGGTTGTCGGTCATGTCGCCGACCGCTACGACCGCCGCAAGATCGCCCGTATCTGCCTGTTCATCGAAGGATTGGCTGCCGCTGCGCTGGCTATCGGCACCTATAACGGCTGGCTGACCAAGGAAGCCATCTTTGCCATCGTCTTCGTGATCGGCGCCACGCGTGCCTTCGAATCGCCGACATTGCAGGCATTGGTGCCCGGCCTGGTACCAGCCCGGCTGCTGCCGCGCGCCATTGCCTGGTCGGCCTCGGCCACGCAAACCGCCGTGATTATCGGCCCGGCGCTGGGTGGGTTTATCTATGTATTGGGGCCAAGCGCGGTCTACACCAGCAGCAGCGTCCTGTTCATCACCGCCAGCCTGCTGGTGGCGCTGATCCGCATCGAAAGCGTGTTGCCGCGGCGCGAACCGGCAACCCTCAAATCACTGCTGGCAGGGATCGCCTTCATCAAGAGCCGGCCGGCAATCCTCGGCGCGATTTCGCTTGATTTGTTCGCCGTACTGCTGGGCGGCGCCACCGCGCTGCTGCCGATCTACGCGCACGACATCCTGGCAACCGGCCCGTTAGGCCTCGGCCTGCTGCGTTCGGCGCCTGCCGTCGGCGCCCTCTCGATGGCGATTCTGCTGGCGCGCCGGCCGCTCAGCAGGAAAGTCGGCCGCACCATGTTCATTGCGGTGGCGATCTTCGGCCTGGCGACCATTGTGTTTGCGCTGTCGCGTTCGTTCGCACTGTCGCTGGCGACATTGGTCGTACTCGGCGCCTCCGACATGATCAGCGTGGTGGTGCGCTCCTCATTCGTACAACTGGAAACGCCGGACCACATGCGTGGCCGGGTGAGCGCCGTCAATTCGGTTTTCATCGGCACCTCCAATCAGTTGGGAGAATTTGAATCCGGCGTCACAGCGGCCTGGCTGGGGCCGGTGCACGCGGTGCTGCTGGGCGGTGTCGGCACGGTGGTTGTGGTGCTGCTTTGGATACGCCTGTTTCCTGCCCTGTTCGGCCTCGATCGGCTGGTCAATCCGGCAACCGCTGTCAATCCAGCGCCGTCCTCGCCAACTGTGGCAGCGCCAGGAACCTCTGGAACTACCTGAGCGACGATGCTGCGGGCGCCTCGTGGCCTGCAGCATCACGGCGTTCCAGCTATACTTCAAGACCCAACAGCTTGCCACAATTACCAGCCGCCTCGGCGCAGCTTGCAGACTGTTGCGGACCGGCGGCCGACGTCGTCAAATCATCATTTCTCTTAGAGCCCGCCGCAAAGGAAGTAACAATGCAATATCGTGAACTCGGACACAGCAATCTCAAGGTCAGCCTGATCACACTGGGCACCATGACCTGGGGCGAACAAAACACCGAAACAGAAGCGCATGCGCAAATCGACCTGGCGCTGGCGCATGGCGTTAACCTGATCGATACCGCAGAAATGTACCCGGTGCCACCGCGCGCCGAGACACAGGGCTCGACCGAACGCTACGTCGGCAGCTGGCTGAAGAAATCCGGCAAACGCGATCAGGTGCTGATCGCCACCAAGGCCACCGGACCGGCGCGCAAACCGCACAATCCACGCCATGTGCGCGGCGGCATCAACA
Source organism: Collimonas sp. NPDC087041 (assembly GCF_044745265.1). Taxonomy (NCBI): domain Bacteria; kingdom Pseudomonadati; phylum Pseudomonadota; class Betaproteobacteria; order Burkholderiales; family Oxalobacteraceae; genus Collimonas; species Collimonas sp. NPDC087041. Next base: position 383,971 of record NZ_JBIUZX010000001.1, on the reverse strand, counting down.
ATTTCGATCGCAAAGGTTTGACTGAAGCACTGCATGGCAGCCTGGAACGCCTGCAGACGGATTACGTCGACCTGTACCAATTGCATTGGCCGGACCGCAGCGTCAATTGCTTCGGCATGCAGAATTACAGCCATATCGCCGATGAAGATACGGTGCCGATTGAAGAGACGCTGACCATCCTGGCTGATTTCATCAAGGCCGGCAAAGTCCGCCATATCGGCATTTCAAATGAAACGCCGTGGGGTATTGCGCAGTTCCTGCGCGCTTCAGAGAAATTCGACCTGCCGCGCGTAGTCAGCATCCAGAATCCATACAGCCTGCTCAATCGCACTTTTGAAATTGGCCACTCGGAGTTTTCCTACCGCGAACAAGTTGGCCTGCTGGCTTATTCTCCGCTGGCATTCGGCGTACTGTCGGGAAAATACCTGGATGGCGCAAAGCCGGCGGAGGGTCGCCTGACTTTGTTCGAACGATTCGCTCGTTATACCAATCCGCAAGTCAATCGTGTGATCGGCGATTACGTCGCGCTGGCGCGCAAGCATGGATTGGATCCGGCGCAGATGGCGCTGGCCTTCGTCAATAGCCGTGGCTTCTTGACCAGCAACATCATCGGCGCGACCACGCTGCAACAATTGCAAAGCAACCTCGACAGCGTGAACCTCACATTGGATGAGGAAATCCTGCGCGAAATCGAAGCAATCCACCAGCGCCAGCCGAATCCGGCGCCGTAAGGGCAATGAGGAACTGCTAAGGACTAGGCAGGAAGGCCGCGTTGTCCACTCGGACAACGCGGCAACAGATCAATCTTCAGGACTGACGTCATTCCAGACCGCGCGTGGTCCGGCAGGCAATATTTCGACCGGACGGTCAGCATAACGCTTGGCCAACACGGCGCAGACCATCAGCTGTATTTGATGGAACAACATCAGCGGCAGCACAACCATGCCGACGGTGTGTCCGGCGAACAGCACCTTGGCCATCGGCACCCCGCTTGCGAGGCTTTTCTTCGATCCGCAAAACACGATCGTGATCTCGTCTTCTTTATTGAAGCCAAGGCGGCGGCTGACAAGCGTTGCAATGGTCAACATCACGAACAGCAACAGCGCCACCACCACAACCAGGCCCAGCAAGGAAAGAAGTGGCAATTGCTGCCATAGCCCTTGCACCACTGCCTCGCTGAAGGCCGTGTAGACCACCAGCAGGATGGAACCCTGGTCGACCACCTTGAGAATCACCTTGTGCTTGTCGAGCCAAGGACTGATCCAGCGCCGCGCGATCTGGCCGGCGACAAACGGCACCAGCAACTGCAGCACAATATTCATGATCGATTCGAACGAACCATGGCCTTGGCCGTGCGCTACCACCACCAGGCCGACCAGCAGCGGCGTCAGGAAGATGCCGATCAGGTTCGACGCCGAAGCGCTGCAAACGGCCGCCGGCACATTGCCGCGCGCCACTGACGTGAAGGCAATCGACGATTGCACGGTCGACGGCAACGTGCACAGGAACAGAATGCCGAGATAGAGGTCCGGTGTCACCAGCGGCAGCAAGACTGGCTTGAGCACCAATCCCAGCAGTGGGAACAGGGCAAAAGTCGCCAGCAGCACCGTCAAGTGCAGACGCCAATGCAACGCGCCCTGCACCACTGCTTCCCGCGACAATTTTGCGCCATGCAGGAAAAACAACAGGCCGATGGCAAACGTTGTGATCAGATTGAAGGAAACAGCAACCTGGCCTTTGCAGGGCAGAAGACTGGCGATGAGAACGGTTGTGACCAGCAACAACGTGAAGTTGTCAGGCAAAAAACGTGGGCGAGCCATGATAGAGGGGGCGTGAGCAAGAGTTGGAGAAGCGAAGCCCTGATGTAGACGGGACAACAACTCGCATTTTACGCACTAACCGCGCAAGTATCGACGAATTGTTGAATCCCGCCTCAGGAGTGATGGGATTTCACCACAACCAGAACATCAGCAGCCAGGCAAAATTGACCAGCGCCAAGCCGCCGATAACAGCAGTCATGCTCAGCAGGCGGCGCGGCAGCGACGTTGTATGGCGGCCGGTAACGCGCCAGGCCAGCCAGACGCTCCACAAGCTGGTAGCGATCAGCAGGATGGCGCGCAAGTCATTGGCCCAGAATACCGGCAGATGTTCACCGCGCAACAGGCTGACGGTGGTTGCCGACAAGCCGACAAACACGCCGCAGCCGGCAAGCGGAATCGTCGCCTGCACCAGATGATTGAAACGGCTGCGATCCCAACTGCCCAGCAAACGCGTAGCCAGTGCGAACAACAGGCTCAATGCGGTGCCAAGCACCAGGCCGGTGGCCAGGATGTAGCCAATCACCAGGCCGCCGTCGAGCCAGCTGAACACATCGCTTTGCGCCGGATAATTGGTAAATACCCACCACGGCGCATTGGTAGCGAACGGCCACATGATGTCGCGATCGATGAGCCAGGTCGCCAGCGCCTGCTTGATCTGCACGAACCATGGGCTGGCCGACCAGTGGAAAGCGCCAATCGCGATCCCCATCAAGCCGTACAAGGCCAATGCGCTTTCCCACAGGCTGTTGTGCTGCCGGCCATGCTCGACAATCTCTTCGGTCGGCGCGCGCCAGGTCAGTTCAATTGCATCGCGATGACCACTGCAACGCCCGCACATATGGCAATCGGAAGCGCCCTTCATGGCGCGCAACGGCACCAGCGGCGCGCAATTGATGGCAATCGTCTTGCGCCCATGGGTATTGTAGGAAGCACGCCAGGCGGTCTCATCAACCTTGTAGTGGAACGGCGCCAGCTTGGCCAGCAGCCCGAATACGCCATTGACCGGGCACAGGTATTTGCACCAGACCCGCTTGTCGCGGCCATACAGATAGCCGACGATGATCGCGCCGAGGGTGGAGCCGCCCAGCACCAGCAGCACCGCTTTCGGATATTGATAGACGCTGACCATCTGGCCATAAATCGTGGTCAGCGCAAACGCCACGAACGGCCAGCCGCCCCAGCGCATCCAGTGCGGAATCGCCTTGCCGCGACCATGGCGGCTGGCGAATTCGGTCAATGCGCCTTCAGGGCAGAGCACGCCGCACCAGACGCGCCCCATCAGCACCATGCTGATCAGCACGAACGGCCACCAGACACCCCAGAACGCAAACTGCGCGATCAAGGTCAGGTTAGACCAGATATGCGCAGTCTCGTCCGGCAGCGGCAGGAAGATCGGCACCAGGATCAAGAAACCGTATAACAGCACTATCCCCCACTGCACCCAACGAATCAGCTTGGCGTGATCCCGCATCCAGTCGGCGGTGCGGGACAATCGCGTTTGAGGGATGGCGCAAGTATTCATCAGCTTATTTTACCGGTGTCGCCGAGGTTGCGGGCGCTGCCTGTGGCCGCGGCGGCTGTGCGCGCTTGAGCAGCAGCAGAACGCCAACCCAATAAGCTGCATAGACCAGCAGGCTCATCAACGCGGGCTGCGCGCGATAACCGGTCAGCGTCGAGACCAGATTGCCGAAGGTCGTCGTATCGTCAAGCAGGCGCGAACTGTCCCAGACCGGATCGATCAATGTCGGGATCAGATCCAGCGACATCAGGCGCTCGATACCAGTCAGCAGTAAGCCTGCCGCCAGGAACAGCAAGATGATTTCAGTGACCTGGAAGAAACGACGCCACGAGAAAATTTTGCCGCCGAGTTGTAGCAGATAGAAAGTCAGGAAGGCCAATGCGAAACCGACCAGTGCCGCCAGTACCATCGAGCCCATGCTATTACCCTGCTCCGACAAGCCCAGCCCATACAGGAAGATCACTGTTTCGCTGCCCTCACGCGCAATCGCCAACGCGGCCAACGCGAATACACCCCACCAATTGGCGCTTTTCAGGTTCTCGGATAGCGACGTTTCCATTTCGCGCTTGAGCGTGCGGCCGTGCTTGCGCATCCAGAACACCATCTGGACGATCAGTATCGCAGCCACGATCACCATGACGATCTGGAAGTAATCCTGCGCATCGCCCGACAACAATTCGCTGAAACCGAGCAGCGCCGCACCGAGGCCGATCGCCGCCAGCACACCCACGCCGACGCCGCCCCACAAGTACGGCAAGCCGCGTCGCGCGGCTTCGCCGCCGTTCTTCAACCAGGCATGCAGGATGCCTACCACCAGCAACGCCTCGACGCTCTCGCGCCAGACAATAAATAATATCTGACCCATCTCTTCTATCCTCAGTCAGTCGGAAACCGGAACCCGGCCGCTCAGCGGCGACGATAGTATCCGGCCCGACTTATATATACAGTCGATTGCACGACCTCTTACTTGGCCACAATCACACCCTGCGCCTGGGCATGGAAATCGTCAAAAAATTTATACTCGCCGGGCGACAGCGGCGCAATCACAACGAATGATTCCGCACCAGGCGCCAGCACCTTTTCCTTGCGCAGCTGCACGCTCTCGAATTCCACCGCCGATTTGCCGACGTTGTGGATTTCGATCTTGATCTTCTTCCCGGCCGGCACTTCAATACGGGCCGGGTTCAACACACCGTCTTTCATTTCCAGTTTGAAGGTCGGCAGGTCGGCAGCGCTTGCCAGCGTCGCCGCCAATAAGATACCGATACCGAGCCAACCCTTCACCATGCCTGAAACCATCGTCACGCTCTCCGATAAAATCCTGCGATCATTGCAACTGATTGACGACGCAATCAATAGCCGCCTTTTTTGCCGACGCCGGCGAAGGTGAATTCATTCGTTACTTCAAATGGCTTGAACCAGGGACCGACGCCGGTTTCCTTGTCCACATGGCGGCCGAAATGCGCGCCGGTGTTGGCCGAAGGCGGCGAAATGATCATTTTCAATGTGTACTTGCCTGGCCCTGCGAGCTTGACGTTATCGCCGTAATGCGGACCGTCGCTGGCCACCATCGGCATCATGTCGCCCTTGATGACCTGCTTCGAGCCGGCCTTGGTGAACTCATAGGAAATCACCAGGTTGGGCATCCAGTCGCCTTCGGCAAAACCGTTTGGATTATTTTTTACTGCGTGAATATCGGCCTCGACATGAATGTCCGACTCTTCAGCCTTGCGCATCATGCCTTCCGGTTCCATTTTGATCGGCTGCAGATAGACGGCAGCGATTTCCAGGCCATTCATGATTTGCTGCTTACCGATCGGATATTCGGCGGCAATCGCCGCACTCGCAAATCCTGCCGATACCAGCGCCGCAGCTGCATATAACTTCACGTTCATGACATCAACCTTTCCCAAGCAATAAATGATAATGATTATTATTTGATTATATCATCGGGAAGTTAAGACCGTGACTGAGCCACGCCAATCGGAAAAACGCACTATTCTCAAAACAAAATTCAAAATAAAGCTTCTCAAATGGAAATGTCTATGGCATAGTAGCGGACTTGGTTGAGCGCAAGCAGAAAAAGAGTTTCACTCTGCAAGCAGCAAGAAAATATAAAGTTTTTTAAATATTTTCTCTTCCAAAATAAACAAAGCTCAGATATAATTTTGTTTTTCGCGGCTGTAGCTCAGCTGGATAGAGTACTTGGCTACGAACCAAGGGGTCGTGGGTTCGATTCCTGCCAGCCGCACCAGTAATTCGAGGGGTTGCAAGAGAAATCTTGCAACCCCTTTCTGGTTTACATCTCTCGTTTTTCAACACATCTCCCCTGCGCAGTCATTTCATCCCGGCGAATTTGCTCTTGCAGACCGAACGGCAATAAAAAAACCGGAGATCTTCATCACCGGTTTTTTCGTCATACCATTTTGCGTTAAACTATTTTCGATCTCAGCGTCGCGGCGGATAAATATCACGCCCAGCCCGATCGATCTGCTGACGCAATTCGCGTCGCTCATCAGGCGACATCTTGGGACGCGCCGATCCCTCATTAGGCTCACCGTAGCGACCGCGATTTTGCCACTGTTCATCTGGCGCGCCACCGCGTCGTGCATCATACTGTGAAGGCGGAGGAGAGCCGCGCTGCGAACGCTCTTCAGGCATGCGCTCGGAACGCGCAGATGCGCTCATCGCCGCCAGCAGCAGCAATAAACAAATACTGATTTTCCGAAACATCATCATATGCACTTCTTCTTTGAATTCAGGATAGCGATTAGGATTTCATCGTCACGAATTAAGTGTAAGCTTCCCTACTACTTGTCATAAGACGTTTTTGGTAAAGTTTGTAACACTTTGTAATCCATGGGCATCAACTATATTTTTGTTGCGCACTCTGAAGTTACCATACGACCATGAATACGATCAACACCTCAACACAAACATCCAACGCCCACCAACATAAAATCCTGGTGGTTGACGACGACATCCGATTGCGCGATCTGCTGCGACGCTACCTGACGGAGCAAGGCTTCCAGGTTGTCACGGCCGAGAACGCTCAGGCGATGAACAAGCTATGGATTCGTGAACGCTACGATCTGCTGGTGCTCGACCTGATGCTGCCTGGAGAAGACGGCTTGGCAATTTGCCGACGCCTGCGTGGCGCTGGCGACCAGACACCGATCATCATGCTGACCGCGAAGGGCGAAGACGTCGATCGCATCGTCGGCCTGGAGATGGGCGCTGACGATTACCTGCCCAAGCCTTTCAATCCGCGCGAACTGGTGGCGCGCATCGGCGCAGTGCTGCGTCGCAAAGGCCCGGAAGAATTGCCGGGAGCGCCATCGGAATCGCCGCAATCTTTCGAGTTCGGTGAATTCGTGCTTGACCTCGGCACCCGCACCCTGAAAAAGAACGGCGAATCGATCCCGCTGACCACCGGTGAATTTTCGGTGCTCAAGGTATTCGCGCGGCATGCACGGCAGCCGCTATCCCGCGAGAAACTGATGGAACTGGCACGCGGCCGCGAATACGAAGTATTCGACCGCAGCCTGGACGTACAGATCTCGCGCCTGCGTAAATTGATCGAGCCGGATCCTGCCAGCCCGCTCTACATCCAAACGGTATGGGGACTCGGCTACGTGTTCATTCCAGAAGGCCAGCCGCGTTGATGGTTTGCTTGCGCAGTATCCGTTATCCAAAGCCGCCGTATAGTCCCGCTACATGACGACTGCTAATCGATTGGCCTGGCTGAAAAGTGGTCTGCTGTGGCGGACCTTTTTCATGCTGGCATTCCTCATCACAGTCAGCATGGTGGCTTGGGTCGCCAGTTTCAGGATCGTCGAACGCGGCCCGCGCGCGCAACAAGTTGCGGCGCAGATCATCTCGATCGTCACCATCACTCGCGCCGCCCTGACCCACTCGGCGCCGGACCTGCGGCGCGAACTGCTGTTCGATCTCGCCAGCAATGAAGGCATCCGTATCTACCCTCTGGAAGACACCGACCAGATCGATCCGCCGCCCGACTCGACGATCATGCCGGACCTGGAACACGAAGTCCGCGCCCGGCTTGGCAATCAGACCCGCTTCTCTTCCAAGGTCAACGACATCGGCGGCTTCTGGGTCAGCTTCAAGATCGACGGCGACGAATACTGGCTGATGCTCGACCTCGATCGCGTAGACCGCAGTTCGGGCGTGCAATGGCTGCAATGGGCCGGGATTGCATTGGTACTGTCGCTGCTTGGCGCGATGTTCATTTCAACGCTGATCAACCAGCCTTTGTCGCGCCTGACCGCCGCGACGCGCGCCGTGGCGAAAGGCTTGCACCCTGATCCGCTGCCCGAAACCGGCCCCACCGAAATTGAAGAGGCCAACCGCAGTTTCAATCAGATGGTCAATGACCTGCAACGCATCGAATCCGATCGCGCGATTATCCTGGCCGGCATTTCACATGATTTGCGTACTCCGCTTGCACGCATGCTGCTTGAAGTGGAAATGGCCAACCTTCCCGACGACGCGCGCAACGGCATGCAGTCGGATCTGGCGCAGATGGATGGCATCATCGGTCAGTTCCTGCATTATGCAAAACCGACCGACACCAGCACCTTCGAAAAGATCAACATGAGCGAATTGATCGAAAACGTCGTGCAAACAGCCTCGCGCCAAAGCGACATACGCATTCAAACCCATATCGCCCCCAATCTGCACACGATGGGCGACGTCACCGAACTGAGCCGCGTCTTCAATAACCTGATCGAGAATTCACGCCGTTATGGCAAGAAGGAAGGCGACGATTTTACTGTCATCGATATCGATTGCAGCTCGCGTCAGGACAAGCTGCTCATCAGCATCGCCGATCATGGTCCAGGGGTCCCGGAAGGCGAAATAGACCGTTTGCTGCGGCCGTTCACACGGCTTGACATCGCCAGAGGACAGGCAAATGGCTCGGGTCTCGGGTTGGCCATCGTTAGCCGGATCGTCAAACAGCACGGCGGCAAACTGCGCGTCAGCAACCGCGAAGGCGGCGGCCTGGTAACCCAGATCGAATTGCAGCTGAAAACTTAATGCTGAACTGAAGGCCGAGCCGGCTCAAGGCCGGCGGCCTGCCGTCACACAGGATAGAGCAGCGCGACGGCCTCCGCAGCAATGCCCTCTTCCCGTCCCAGATAGCCAAGCTTTTCATTGGTCTTGGCTTTGACGTTGACCTGATTCACGGCGATACCGCAATCGGCAGCAATATGCTGCACCATTAGCGGAATATGCGGCGCCATCTTCGGCGCCTGGGCGATGATGGTCGAATCGATATTGCCAACTGCAAATCCGGCCTCCCCGATCAAACGCACCGCCTCGCGCAGCAACTTGCGCGAATCGGCGCCGGCAAACTGCGCATCCGTATCGGAAAAATGGCGGCCGATGTCGCCCAGGGCCGCTGCGCCGAACAGGGCATCGATCACTGCATGCAGCAATACATCGGCATCGGAATGGCCCAGCAAACCGGTCTTGTGTGGGATCGTCACGCCACCGATGATCAATGGCCTGCCGACCTGCAATGCGTGGCAATCGTAGCCCTGGCCAATGCGAAATCCGGGATGCTTGCTCATGCTTCTTCCTTTAAAAAAACGTCCTGCAATTTCAACTCCTCAAAAACATCTCTGCCAGCGCCACATCATGCGGCAAGGTCACCTTGAAATTGCGCGGGCTACCCTCGACCAGGCGCGGCTGCAATCCCTGCATCTCAATCGCTCCCGCCTCGTCGGTCAGTGCCGTCGCTTGCATCAAGGCCTGCAACAACAAGCCGTAACGGAACATCTGCGGCGTCTGCGCCGCCCACAGCGCGGTGCGCTCCACGGTCTGCGCCACGCGGCCGCTCTGGTCGCCGCGCTTGAGCGTATCGACCACCGGCAGCGCCAACAGGCCGCCGACCGCATCATCCCGCAATGCCTGGATCAAGTGCTCGATCAAGGCGCTGGTCAATCCTGGCCGCGCCGCATCATGCACCAGCATCCAGTCATCATCGTCGACCTGTGCACGGACCGCATTCAAGCCGTTCAGCACCGATGCGTGACGATCGGCGCCGCCATGAAACAAAATAGTGATACGCCCCTGCCAATGCGGCGCAGCGGCCACCAGGTCGCCAATATAACCGTCGTCAGCGCTAACCACGACAAAGGTATGGGTGATGGCGGCAGTTGCGGCAAAGGTGTCCAGCACATGCGCCAGCATCGGCTTGCCGGCCAGCGGCATGTATTGTTTGGGAATGCCTGCACCCAACCGGGCGCCGATGCCGGCAGCTGGAATCAGGCCAAAATGACGTGGGTGGCGTGGGCCGCTCATGCGCAGGCGATCCGCTGGAAACTATGAAGAAATGTCATGGATATTTAACAAAAAATGGGGGATTGCTTGCGACAATACCCGCTCACCCCTGGCCACGCGCGGCACAAAACGCCGGTCGGGCAGATGAAATTCGGCAATGTGGCCCGTGGTTTATAATGCGGCTCTGAATTTTAACTGTCAAATCAGGCGTATTGTGGCTTTTTTTAGTCACATCCTGCGTGGCTGGGCCGCTCTTGCACGACGGCCGGTAAGCCGGCGCGCGCTGTGGTTTGCGCTGTAGTGTGTTAAACAGGCCCTAATGTCCTTCGATCTAGAAAAATTGTTGCCCAAGCCGGCTGCACGTTTTGCGCTGCCGGCGGTGCATGGTTCGTCCGATGCGTTCGCGCTGGCGCAAGCCGCGCTGGCGCTCAAGGCGCAACAGCGGATGCTGGTAGTGGTCGTGGCGGACGCCACCGACGGCCAGCGGCTACGCACCGAAATCCCTTGGTTCCAGGCCGCCCAGGCCGAAGGCCAGCAGAACGGCCTGCGCTGCCACTTGCTGCCTGACTGGGAAACCCTGCCCTACGATGCCTTCTCGCCGCACCAGGACCTGGTGTCAGAACGCCTGGCGACCCTGTACGAGGTGCAGAACGGCCAGTGCGACGTGCTGCTGGTGCCCGCCACCACCGCGCTGGTGAAAATGGCGCCGCCGTCTTTCCTGGCCGGTTACACCTTCTTTTTCAAGCAAGGCGAGACGCTCGATGAAGCGCGCCTGAAATCGCAGCTCACCTTGGCCGGCTACAGCCACGTCAACCAGGTCATGTCGCCCGGCGAGTATTCGGTGCGCGGCGGCCTGATCGATATTTTCCCGATGGGCTCGGTGCTGCCTTACCGGCTCGACCTGTTCGGCGACACCATCGAAACCATCCGCACCTTCGACGCCGACACCCAGCGTTCGCTGTACCCGGTCAAGGAAGTGCGCTTGCTGCCGGGCCGCGAATTCCCGATGGATGAAGCGGCACGTTCGGCATTTCGCAGCCGCTGGCGCGAAGTGTTCGAAGGCGATCCGTCGCGTTCGGCGATCTACAAGGATATCGGCAGCGGCATCGCCTCGGCCGGTATCGAGTATTACCTGCCGCTGTTTTTCGAGGAAACCGCGACCCTGTTCGACTATCTGCCGGAAAGCACGATGTTCGCTCTGGTCGGGGATATCGAAGGCGCGATCCAGCGTTTCTGGGGCGATACGCAATCGCGCTACAAATTTCTGAAGTCGGACCGTGAGCGCCCATTGCTGGCGCCGGAAGCGCTGTTCCTGACCGACGAATTGTTCTTCAGCCTGGCCAAACCGTTCGGCCGCTGGATCATCAAGCACAGCGACGTCGCCTCGGAACTGTCGGCGCCGATACCCAACATCGCCGTCAACCGCCGCATCGAAGATCCGCTGACCAATCTGCGCTCCTATCTGCTGCAGACCAAGCGCCGCGTGATGATTTGCGCCGAATCGAACGGCCGCCGCGAAACCTTGCAGCAGTATTTCAACGAATACAATTTGCCGCTTGCGCTGTGCGAAGGCTATGCCGACTTCATCACATCCAGCGAAAAATTGATGCTGGGCGTGGCGCCGCTGCACGCCGGTTTCGAACTGCCGCAATTCACCTTCATCACCGAAACCGAGTTGTATGCCGGTTCCGGACGCCGCATCGGCAAGAAGAAACAGGAAGGTGCGACCCAGGTCGAATCGATGGTGCGCGATCTGTCCGAGCTGAAGATCGGCGATCCGGTGGTGCACGTCAACCACGGCATTGGTCGGTACATGGGCCTGCTCAGCATGGACCTGGGCGAAGGCGAAACCGAATTCCTGCATCTGGAATACGCCAAGGACACCAAGCTGTACGTGCCGGTGTCGCAGCTGCATGTGATTTCGCGTTACTCCGGCGCTTCGCCGGAAGATGCGCCGCTGCACGCGCTCGGCTCCGGCCAATGGGAAAAGGCCAAGCGCAAAGCCGCGCAACAGGTGCGCGACACTGCCGCCGAACTGTTGAACCTGTATGCGCGCCGCGCGGTGCGGCAAGGTCATGCATTCGAATATTCGGCGCACGATTACGAAGCCTTCGCCGAAAGCTTCGGCTTCGAGGAAACCGCCGACCAGGCCGCCGCCATCAACGCCGTGATCAAGGACATGACCAGCGGCAAGCCGATGGATCGCTTGATCTGCGGCGACGTTGGTTTCGGCAAGACCGAAGTGGCGTTGCGCGCCGCCTTCGTCGCGGTACTGGGCGGCAAACAGGTAGCGATCCTGGCGCCGACCACCCTGCTGGCGGAACAGCATGCGCAAACCTTCGCCGACCGCTTTGCCGACTGGCCGGTGAAAATCGCCGAGCTGTCGCGTTTCCGCAGCGGCAAGGAAGTTACGCAAGCGATCAAGGGCATGGCCGACGGCACGCTTGATATCGTCATCGGCACGCATAAATTACTGTCCGACGACATCAAGTTCTCGCGCCTGGGATTAGTCATCATCGACGAAGAGCATCGTTTCGGCGTACGGCAGAAAGAGGCGCTGAAGGCCTTGCGCTCGGAAGTCGACGTGCTGACGCTGACCGCAACGCCGATCCCGCGCACGTTGGGCATGGCGCTGGAAGGCTTGCGCGAATTCTCGATCATCGCCACCGCGCCGCAAAAGCGGCTGGCGATCAAGACTTTCGTCCGCAGCGAAGGCGAATCAACCATCCGCGAGGCATGCCTGCGCGAATTGAAGCGCGGCGGCCAGGTCTACTTCCTGCACAACGAAGTCGAAACCATCCAGAATCGCAAGGCGATGCTGGAAGCATTACTGCCGGAAGCGCGCATCGGTATCGCCCATGGCCAGATGCATGAGCGCGACCTGGAAAAGGTGATGCGCGATTTCGTCGCGCAGCGCTTCAACATCCTGCTGTGCACGACGATTATCGAAACCGGCATCGACGTGCCAACCGCCAACACCATCATCATGCACCGCGCCGACAAGTTCGGCCTGGCGCAGTTGCACCAGTTGCGCGGCCGCGTCGGCCGTTCGCATCACCAGGCCTACGCATACTTGCTGGTGCATGACGTGCAAGGCTTGACCAAACTGGCGCAGCGCCGCCTGGATGCGATCCAGCAGATGGAAGAACTCGGCAGCGGCTTTTACCTGGCCATGCACGACCTGGAAATCCGTGGCGCCGGCGAGGTGCTGGGCGACAACCAATCCGGCGAAATGCACGAGATCGGCTTCCAGCTGTATTCCGACATGCTCAATGAAGCGGTGCGCTCGCTGAAGAACGGCAAAGAGCCCGACCTCGCGGCGCCGCTCTCGACCACCACCGAAATCAACCTGCACGTGCCGGCCTTGCTGCCGAGCGATTACTGCGGCGATGTGCACGAGCGGCTGTCGATCTACAAGCGCCTGGCGAATTGCAACGATCAAGGCAAAATCGACGATCTGCAGGAGGAGTTGATCGATCGCTTCGGTAAGCTGCCGGACCCGGCCAAGGCCTTGATCGAAACGCACCGGCTGCGAATTGCCGCGAAATCGATCGGCATCGTCAAGATCGATGCGCACACCGACTCGGCGCTGTTGCAGTTCGTGCCAAACCCGCCGATCGACGCCATGCGCATCATTGAATTGATTCAAAAAAACCGGCATATCAAACTGAACGGCCAGGACAAGTTGCGCATCACCGCCAACATGCCTGACCTGGCAGCGCGTCTGGTGCAGGTCAAATCGACCATCAAGGCCCTGGCCGGATAAACTGAACATGCCGACCATGCCATTCAATCCCTTATCTATCACTGCAAGCGAAACATGAAACTGATCCTGCAAAGCCTGAACGCAGAACCTGGCGCCATCGAGCATATTTCCACCTTGGCCGGCGCACACGCAATCGACATCAGCGATGCCGGCCGCCACGCATGGCGCTGCGACAACGTCACACTTTCCGATGCGCAGAAGACGCAACTCGACACCGCTTGCCTCAACGCCGGTGTTGATTACGCGCTGCACCCGTCCCACCTCAAGCTGAGCGATTTCAAGCTGCTGGCGATGGACATGGACTCGACCCTGATCACCATCGAATGCATCGACGAAATCGCTGACATGCAAGGCCTCAAGCCCCAAGTCGCGGCGATTACCGAAGCGGCGATGCGCGGCGAGCTGGAGTTCAACGAAAGCCTGACGCGCCGCGTGGCCTTGCTCAAAGGCCTGGACGCGTCTGCCCTGCAACGCGTCTATGACGAACGGCTGCAACTGTCGCTGGGAGCGCAACCGATGCTGGCCGCAATCAAGGCAGCAGGGATCAAGACGCTGCTGGTGTCGGGTGGCTTTACGTTCTTCACCGACCGCATCAAGGCCAAACTCGGACTTGATTACGCCCATTCCAACGTGCTGGAAATCGTCGACGGCAAGCTGACCGGCAAAGTGGTCGGCGGCATCGTCAACGCTGACGAAAAAAGAAACACGGTCGAGCGCGTCTGCACTGAGCTGGGCATCGCCCCAAGCCAGGCGATCGTCATGGGCGACGGCGCCAACGACCTCAACATGATGAAGATCGCCGGACTTTCGGTAGCCTTCCGCGCCAAGCCGGTGGTGCGCGCGCAAGCCGGCGTGGCCTTGAATTTTGTCGGTTTGGATGGCATCTTGCCTATACTGGCGTGATTTTCGAAGAAATCGACGCTGACGGTAACGATAAATCCTTAACCTTGAAGGAAAAACATGGCCAACGAACTGGTTTTCGATAGCAAGTTGTCTTCAGAGAAAAATCTTGCCTGGTGGCTCTACCTGTGCCATGGCGCCAGCCTGTTGTTCTCGCTCGGAGCACTTTCCTGGATTCCCTTGATCGTCAACTACGTCAAGCGCCAGGATGCGGCGGATTCCTTTGTGTACAGCCACCATAACTGGCAGATCCGCTCGTTCTGGTGGTATCTGGTCTGGATGTTTGTCGGCGGCGCCCTGTTCTTGACCGTAATCGGCATTCCATTGGCCTTCGTGGTGTGGGGCCTGGCCTGGTTGTGGAAGGCCTATCGACTGATCAAGGGCCTGATCGACCTGAATGACAACAAGGCAATGCCTGCCTGACCAATCTCGCAACCAAGCTTGCGACTGCACACTGCCCGCAATCGCGGGCAGTGGCGGCATTTCCAACCAGATATTGCTTCAGCCATGCCCAACACTATCGTCCTTCCTGTGGTCCGGGCCATGCTTGCCAGCGACATCCCCGCCGTCATGCGGATCCAGGCCGAATGCTACCCGCCGTCGATGCTGGAATCCGAAGAAGTATTTCGCGCCCGCCTGGCGCTGACGCCTGCCACCTGCTGGATCTGGTCGCCGGCTCCTGATTGTGCCGGCGCTTATCTGTTCAGCTATCCATCCCGTAAAGATGTCATCACCCCGCTCGGCGCGCAGTTCAAGCTGGCTGCGGCGCCGGACTGTCTGTACCTGCACGACCTGGCCGTGGCGCCGGTAGCACGCGGCAAGCGCGCTGCCAATGCACTGGTCGCCGCTGCATTGGCGCATGCGCGTAGCGTTGGCCTGAACTGGTCGGCGCTAGTATCGGTACAACAATCACAATCGTTCTGGGGTACGCTAGGCTATCAGGCAGCAACCAACGGGTTGCCGTCGCAAGCCAGGAAAAATCTGGCCAGCTACCAGGTGAGCACAGATCAGCCCGGCGCGGTGTACATGCTGCAGCAATTGCTTTAACGCCCGTAAGCGCATTTATGGGAAAACGTCGGCAAAAAAAAACCGACCTGTTCTGTTGAGGTCGGTTTTTTCTTCTTAAGAACTGACGCTACAAAACAGCAAGCGCCTGCTCGATATCGGCAATCAGATCCTGCGCATCTTCCAGGCCGATGTTGAAACGCACCAGGATGCCGTTGCCCGGCCAGCTCTGACGCATGCTCTGGATTCGGTAAGGGACGCACAGGCTGTTGGCGCCGCCCCAGCTGTAGCCGATCTTGAACAACTTCAAGCTATCGACAAAGCGGTCGGTCTGTTCTTCGCTGTAGCGCTCATCGAACACCACGGAGAACAAGCCGGCGGCGCCGCTGCAATCGCGCTGCCAGATTTCATGTCCAGGGCAATCCGGGAACGCCGGATGCAGCACCCGGTTGATCTCGGGCCGCTGCTTGAGCCAGGCGGCGACAGTACGCGCCGCCGCATCATGCGCTTCAAAGCGCATTTTCATGGTCGGCAAGCTGCGCAACACCAGGTAGACATCATCCATCCCGACGCCGAAACCGAGCCGCATATGCGCAGCCTGAAGGCGCCGGTTCAAGTCGTCGTCGCGCGTGATGACTGCGCCCATCAAGACGTCGGAACCGCCCGACTGGTATTTGGTGAGTGCATGCATGACGATATCGACGCCGAGGTCGAAAGCGCGCAAGGCCAGGCCAGCCGACCAGGTATTGTCGATCGCGACCAGTACATTCTTGGCGTGGGCAGCCTGGCAGATCGCAGGAATATCAGGCATCTCCATCGATACCGAACCTGGCGCCTCGGTCCAGATCAGACGCGTATTTGGCAAGATCAAGTCGGCAATGCCGGCGCCGATCAATGGATCGTAATAGCGCGCGCTGATGCCGAAATCGCGCGCCAGCCAGTTACCCAGTTCGCGGTTCGGGTTATAAACATTATCCGGCAGCAGGACATCGTCGCCGCTCTTCAACAGCGCCAAGTCGACCATCGTGATCGCCGCCAGGCCGCTCGGGGCCAGCAGGCAATGCCGGCCGCCTTCGATTTCGGCCAAGCGCGCTTCCAGCGTGAACGTAGTCGGGGTGCCATGCAAGCCGTAGGTATAGCCGTTCTTTTCCTGCCAGTCACGGGCCCGCATCGCGGCGACGTTCTTGAACAGCACCGTGGAAGCGTGATGGATACCGACCGGGAAAGCATCAAAGCCGTCCGGCGCCTGGTACTCGCTATGGATCAGCGCGGTCTGAAAATTCTTTTTTGCCATGTGTCCTGGACGAATTTCTTGAGGAGTTTCTCGAACAACTACTTATCTGAATTACTTGCCTGAACGCGCAGTCTGCGCCGAGTGCTGCACCACCAGCACAAACGGCTTGGTGACGGCATCGTCAGTGGTCGACCAGGTGCCGCTGAAAGTATTGCCAACCAGGGTGCCGGCCCACTCGCCGGAAACATCCTTGCCGTTGACCGATTCTTCCATGATGACATCGGTATTTTCCGATTCGCCGGCCAGCAGGATCTTGCCGCTCTGTCCGGCAATCACATAGGTCCCCTGGATGCCCTCAGTTGGATCCGGCTTCAATTGCAGATGCATTTCGATCTTGGCATCACCCAAGGTGCCGCGCAAGTCGAGCGGTTTGGCGAACAGGTTGACTGCCGCCGGCGCTGTGGCGGCAGTATCGCCATCCGCCAGCGCCAGGCCTGAAGTCAGGCCCAGCGACAACGCCAGTGCAATTACAAACTTCCCTGCCATCATGCAGCGGCCCACAGGTCATGCGCATCGGATGCCGTGATGGTGACATCGACAAACTCGCCAACCACCAGCTTCTTGTGCGGCTCATAGGGCGGCTTGACGTAGACCACGCCGTCGATTTCCGGCGCATCGGCGCTGGAACGGCCAACGCCGCCATTGCGATCAACCGAGTCGATCAGCACGCGCATGGTCTTGCCGACCTTGGCTTGCAGGCGCTTCTTGGAAATCTCTTCCTGCAACTGCATCACGCGGCCACGGCGCTCTTCACGCAGTTCTTCCGGCACCGGATTGTCCAGCGCGTTGGCAGTTGCGCCTTCGACCGGCGAATAGGCGAAGCAGCCGAGGCGATCGATTTCAGCTTCTTTCAGGAAATCCAGCAGGTATTCGAATTCCGCTTCGGTCTCGCCCGGGAAACCGGCGATGAAGGTAGAGCGGATGGTCAGGTCCGGGCACATGGCGCGCCAGGCCTGGATGCGTTCGATATTCTTTTCGCCGCTGGCTGGGCGCTTCATGCGCTTCAAGACATCTGGATGGGCGTGCTGCAGCGGCACATCCAGGTAAGGCAGTATCTTGCCTTCTGCCATCAGCGGAATGATCTGATCGACGTGCGGATACGGGTAAACGTAGTGCAGACGGACCCAGGCGCCGTATTGTGCCGCCAGTTCGCCCAGCGCTGTCACCAGTTGTGTCATATGGGTCTTGACCGGCTTGCCGTTCCAGAAACCCATGCGGAACTTGACGTCGACGCCGTAGGCGCTGGTGTCTTGCGAAATAACCAACAATTCCTTGACGCCGGCCTTGAACAGATTTTCAGCTTCCAGCATGACATCGGCAATCGGGCGTGAAACCAGGTCGCCGCGCATCGAAGGAATGATGCAAAAACTGCAACGGTGGTTACAGCCTTCAGAAATCTTCAGGTAAGCGAAATGCTTTGGGGTCAGCTTGATGCCTTGCGGCGGCAGCAGATCGATGAAAGGCGCGTGCGGCTTCGGCAGGTGCTTGTGCACCGCGAACATGACTTCACCAACCGCATGCGGGCCGGTGACTTCCAGCACTTTCGGGTGGATCTTCTGGATGATGTCGTCGCCGTCGGCGTCTTTCTTCGCACCCAGGCAACCGGTGACGATGACCTTGCCGTTTTCGCTCAGCGCCTCGCCAATGGCGTCCAGCGACTCTTGCACGGCGGCATCGATAAAGCCGCAAGTGTTGACGATGACCAGGTCGGCGCCCTCGTAAGACTTGGCAGTTTCATAACCCTCTGCACGCAACTGGGTCAGGATTTGTTCGGAATCGACCAGTGCCTTGGGGCAACCAAGGGAGACGAAACCGACTTTAGGGGCTATAGCTGGCGCAGCAGGCGCTGCGGGAATGACGTTGGACATGGCGAAAATGGGGTCAAAGCAAAGTCGCTATTGTACCCCTTCCACTGCCATGGTTACCTTGAATGAGCGCTAAAAACCTGCCGTGCGACAGGATGCCGAGCGCTACTGCGGTTTATTTTTTGGTCTTGTCGGGTGGCGGTGGCGCAAACGGGAAAGTGCCGAACATGTTCTTGGTCTGATTCTGCATCTGTTCCTGCATCTGGATGAACAAGCCTTTGCTCTGCTCGATGTAGTTGCTCATCATGCCCTGCATCATCGGCCCTTGCACGTTCATGAACTGCGTCCACATTTCAGGACTGAACGGTTTGCCTTCGTAAAAACCCTTGGAGTTTTCAGCCAGCTTGTTCTGGATATCGATGAACGCCTGGATATTCTTTTCCAGGTAAGAGCCCATCATGCCTTGCATCGCATGGCCGTAGTAGCGAATGATCTGTGACAGCGCGGCGCTGGAAAACATCGGTGTACCGTTGGATTCTTCTTCCAGGATAATCTGCAACAAAATACTGCGCGTCAGATCATCATCGGTCTTGGCATCGAGCACAACGAATTCTTCGTTGTCCAGTACCAGCTGTTTGACATCCGTCAGCGTGATGTATGAACTGGTTTGCGTATCGTACAAGCGGCGATTCGGATACTTCTTGATCAAACGTTCAGACATTTTTTTTGTAGTAGTCATTTCAGTCCCAGGTTACTGCGCCGTAACGCATTTTATATGTTTCGCATTGCAAATCTAAGTTTGCTACAGCACAGCCCATTATATTGCGCAAAACATGTGCAACTGTCCGTGTTGAAAGTTTTATTGCATTGCAATTCACGCAATGCCATTCCAGCAACCGCGCGGACAAATTGCGCGTCCGCGCGGCTGATTGGTACTTAGCCCATATGCAAGCCGCCGTTCAGCGAGAAGTCTGAACCGGTTGCATAACCACCCTCTTCCGACACAATCCAGGAAATGATGGAAGCGATTTCTTCCGGCTCGCCCAAACGCTTGACCGGAATTCCGGCGACGATCTTCTCCAGCACATCCGGCCGGATCGAACGCACCATGTCGGTGCCGACATAACCTGGCGAAACCGTGTTGACGGTCACGCCCTTGGTCGCCACTTCCTGCGCCAGCGCCATGGTGAAGCCATGGATACCGGCCTTGGCGGTCGAGTAGTTGGTCTGGCCGAACTGGCCTTTCTGGCCGTTCACGGATGATATATTGACAATCCTGCCCCAGCCGCGATCCGCCATGCTGTCGATGACCTGCTTGGTGACATTGAAGAGGGAATTCAGGTTAGTGTCGATCACCGCATCCCAATCGGCCTTGGACATCTTGCGGAACTGACCATCGCGCGTGATGCCGGCATTATTGATCAGGATGTCGATTTCGCCGACTTCAGCCTTGACCTTGTCGAATGCCGCCTTGGTCGACTCCCAGCTGGAGACGTTGCCTTCTGAAGCATGGATATCAAAACCCTTGGCGCGCATGTCGGCCAGCCATTTGTCCTTACGTGTGGAATTCGGGCCGCAACCCGCCACCACGGTGTGACCATCTGTGCAAAGACGAGTACAAATAGGGGTACCGATTCCACCCATACCCCCGGTCACATAAACGATTCGCTTTGCCATCTTTTGTCTCCTTCAAAAAAACAATTCAAAAAACGATGTGCTGCCTATCTTCTACTTGCCTGCCCGCTTTGCGCACTTCATGCGTCTTCTTTTATTCTGCTCTGACTTTGACATATCTGCCAGGAGCCGCTTCGATCACAGCATGTTTAGTATTTCCCAATTTGCGCGGCGCCGCCACCTGTTTTCCAGCATGCTCCGCCAAAAATGCCGCCCATTCTGTCCACCAGCTGCCCGGATGTTCGACCGCTGCCGCCAGCCAGGACTCGGCATCGCCGCCGGTTTTCGGATTGGTCCAATAGCTGCGCTTGTTCTTGGCCGGCGGATTGATGACACCCGCAATATGGCCCGAGGCGCCCAGCACGAAACGATTGCGTGCCGGCTTTTTCGGATTCAGTAACGTGGTCGAGGTATACGCCGACGTCCAGGGCACGATATGGTCTTCGCGCGAAGCGTAGATGAAAGTCGGCGCATCGATCTTGCCGAGATCGATTTTGGTGCCATGCACCGCCAGCCGGCCGGCATCCCTCAGCGCGTTATCCAGATACATATTGCGCAGGTAATAACAAAACATCGGGCCAGGCAAGTTGGTGCTGTCGGCGTTCCAGTACAACAAATCGAATGGCGTCGGATCCTCACCTTTGAGGTAATTCGATTCGACATAGTTCCACAGCAGATCATTCGGCCGCAGGCTGGAAAATGCCGACGCAAATTCGCGCGCCGGCATCAAGCCGCCATTACCGATGGCCTGTTCGCGCATGCGAATCTGCATGTCGTCGATATACACATCGAGGATGCCGGTGTCAGTGAAATCGAGGAATGCGGTCAGCAAGGTCAGGCTGGCAACCGGGTTGATCTTTTGCGCTGCCAATTTTGCCAGCGCGGTCGACAGCAGCGTGCCGCCAACACAGAAACCCAGCGCATTGATCTGCTCCTGGCCCGAAATATCCTGCGCCAACTCAATCGCCTTGACGACTGCTTCGTCGATGTATTGGTCCCAGGTCGTATGCCCCAGCGACTCATCGGCATTGCGCCAGGAAACCAGGAACACGGTATATCCCTGCTCAACGGCGTAGCGCACTAACGAGTTTTGTGGCTGCAGATCGAGGATATAGAATTTGTTGATGCAAGGCGGCACGATCAGCAGCGGCCGCTGATATACCTTCTTGGTCAGCGGCGTGTACTGGATCAGCTGGAACAGCGGATTTTCAAAGACCACCGCGCCTTCGGTCGTGGCGACATCCTTGCCGACTTCAAACGCCGACTCATCAGTCTGCGACACCCGCCCCTTGTTCATGTCGGCGATGAGATGGGCGATGCCCCTGGTCAGGCTTTCGCCATTGGTTTCCAGAATTTTTTGCTGCGCCACCGGATTGGTCGCCAGGAAATTCGACGGCGCCATGGCGTCGATCATTTGCTGCACAGTGAAGCCGATCTTGCGCTTCACCTTCGGCGGCGCGTCCAGCGCATCGACCATCGCGGTCAGGAATTGCGCGTTCAGCAGATAGGCGGCAGCATTGAATGCATGGAGCGGATTGTCATGCCACGCCGCTGCATTGAAGCGCCGGTCGGCAATGGTCGGCACGCGTGAGGCCAGCATGTCCTGCCATAGCGACGTCAATTGCGCCGTGTATTGCACTTGCAGCTTTTCCAATGCAGCAGGATCCAGCGAAATGCCCAGGTCGCCGAAACCGGCTGCGGCCTGCGCACCTGCGCCCTGCTTGCCCGCGGCATTGAGCCAATCCAGGAAAACATTGGGATCGGCCACTTTGCCAAGCTGCTGGAGGAACTGGGGATTGAACGACTGGTTGAATTGCTGCGAGAGTTGCGACAATGCGGCTGGATCGAAGACAGGAAAAATTGGCGTATTCATGCTGTGACCGTTGTTTTGGCGTATCTTATCGGATTGACTCTGAAACTCGAACAAATTCGTATGTATATCGTCGCCATCGCTTGGATTTACGTTGTCTCCATGATGGCAATTACGGAGTCTTCCGTGGTTGCCGCCCTGATGACATTTCTGCTGTATGGTGTTTTTCCTTTGACAATTGTTTTATACCTGATGGGCACGCCGCAGCGCAAGAGAAATCGACAACGGGCTGAAAAATCTGCGCGCTTGTTGGCGCAACAGAAAGCCCTGTCAACCGCACCAGCAGCCGATCAGCCGCTCACTCCACCAGAAAAATAATCTTGCAGCCCGCGGTTACTTCAACCAGATCAATGAGGCCATGCGGCCAGTCACATGATCCCGGCGATAAGAGTAAAACATGCGGTCGGTAACGGTGCACAATCCGCCGCCATAGACACCCTGGACACCGGCTTGCTGTAGCGCGATCCGCGCCAAGCCATAGATATCCGCCAAATATTTTCCAGGCCGCGCGCTGATGGGATGGAAGCATGCCTGGGTCTGCGTGAGCAGCCGCGGCGCCACTTGCGCTGATTGCGCCGCGTCGGTAAATGCCGAGAGCACATCGGCGCCAACCTCAAACTGTTCAGGCCCGATCGCCGGCCCCAGCCAGGCCACGATCTGCCCAGCCCCCGCCTGCCGCATCCGCTCCACCGTGTTTTGCAGGACGCCACCAACCAGCCCGCGCCAACCGGCATGGGCAGCGCCGACTACCCGCCCCTGCAAATCGGCAAACAACACCGGCAGGCAATCTGCGGTCTGCACTGCGCACACTACACCAGGCCGGGTAGCGATTGCAGCATCGGCTTCGACGCCAATCTCAGCGTCACCGGCATCGATGACATGGTTACTGTGCACCTGCGTCATCCATACCGGCTCGGCTGGCAACACCGCAGCAAGCAGTGCCCGATTGCTAGCAACGGCTTGCGGCGCATCGTTGACATGCGTGCCCAGATTCAGCCCGCCGCCGCCACTGCCATCGTCGTAGGGACCTTGGCTGGCGCCTCCGCCCCGCTTGGTTGAAAGAGCGCCAATATTCTGCGGGACATTGGCCCAATCCGGAATAATCAATTGCATATGGTCAGCAATCCAATTCAGTTTCATGAAAACCCGCGCGGGATCGCTCCCGGCGCAACAACGCCGGCTATTCCGGGGCGGTGATGCCTGCACGCGTTAGCAACTCGGCAAAATCCGCCGGCAACGGCGCGAACCATTCGCAAGGCTTACCGCTCACCGGATGAATCAATCCGAGGCGCGATGCCTGCAAGGCTTGGCGCGGAAAGGTCGGCATCAGATGCTGCTTGCCATACAGTGCATCGCCCACCAGCGCAAAACCGAGCGACTGCATGTGCACCCGAATCTGATGGGTACGACCAGTCTCCAGGCGGCATCCCATCAGGCTCACCGGGCGGCGATCCAGCAATCCGGTAGCCAGGCGTTGATAATGGGTGATCGCCGGCTTGGCGATCAGGCTATCCGATACCGCCATCTTGATGCGGTCGCGTGGATGACGCGCCATCGGGCTATCAATGGTGCCGCTCAGTTGCGGC
Source organism: Collimonas sp. NPDC087041 (assembly GCF_044745265.1). Taxonomy (NCBI): domain Bacteria; kingdom Pseudomonadati; phylum Pseudomonadota; class Betaproteobacteria; order Burkholderiales; family Oxalobacteraceae; genus Collimonas; species Collimonas sp. NPDC087041. The sequence goes on along the minus strand of NZ_JBIUZX010000001.1, from coordinate 360,426 downwards.
GATCCCCACACCAGCGCCAGATATTGACGCTTCACGGTACGGGCTTGCAGCTGGCGCACCAGGTCGGTCTGCGCTTCCAGCGTCTTGGCGACCACCATCAGGCCACTGGTGTCCTTGTCCAGGCGGTGGACGATACCGGCGCGCGGCACCCCCACCAATGACGGCCAGCGAAACAGCAAACCGTTCAACAGCGTTCCCGACCAGTTGCCAGCGGCAGGATGCACCACCAGCCCGGCAGGCTTGTCGATGACGATGATGGCGGCATCCTCATACACGACCGACAAGGCCATGTCCTCGGCTTTGAAAGCCTGCTCGTCAGGCGCCGGCTGTGGCAGCACCACCACGGTCTCGTCACCGTAGGTGGTCATCTTGGTCGTGGCCGGCTTGCCGTCCACGGTAACGTGCCCGGCCTCTATCCATTGCTGGATACGGCTACGGGAATATTGCGGCACCAGGCCCGAAACTACTTTATCCAGACGCGTACCGCACACATCCGGCGTCAAATGAAGTACGATCGGCGCACTTGCGGTGGCCGCCTCGGCTCCTTCAACGCCCTCATCGATATCCTCGATATCGGCATCAAAATCAGCTTCTGGCAGACTTTCAGCCAAATTTGGCTTGGTAAATGACATCACATGAAGTCCCATCGGCTATAATCAATCCATCGTTAATACACGTAAATACGCGCAATCTTGCAAACCACTATGCAAAAAAGACTCTTAAAACTAGCTGCTGTCGCATTCGCTCTATCCCTATCCGCGTGTGGCTTATTGCCAGACAAGGTCGATGAAACCGCAAACTGGTCTGCGCCCCGATTATACTCGGAGGCCAAGGACGAAATGAACAGTGGTGGCTATGACAAGGCAATTAAGTACTTTGAAAAGCTGGAGTCCCGCTATCCGTTCGGCACTTACGCGCAACAGGCGCAGATGGATATTGCATACGCCCACTATCGCCAGGGCGAGCAGCCTGAAGCGCTGGCCGCCATCGACCGCTTCATCAAATTGCATCCAAATCACCCGAATGTAGACTATATGTACTACCTGCGCGGCTTGGTCAATTTTAACGACAAGGTCAGTATTTTCGACTTCCTGGCGAGCGAAGACGCTACCGAGCGCGATCCAAAAGCCGCCCGCGACGCGTTTGATGCCTTCAAGCAAGTCGTAGTGCGCTTCCCGGACAGCACTTATGCCCCGGATTCGCTGGCACGCATGAAGTATCTGGTAAATGCACTGGCCCAGTACGATGTCCACGTGGCCGGCTATTACTACCGTCGCGGCGCCTACGTTGCAGCGGCCAACCGTGCGGAGAGCGCGATCCAGGAATACCGCGATGCGCCAGCGGTTGAGGAAGCGCTGTTCATCATGGTCAGGTCATACGATGCACTGGGCTTGACCCAGTTGCGCGACGACGCCGAGCGCGTCATGAAGAAAAACTACCCGAACAGCCGGTTTTATAACGGTGGCGGACAAGTGGTCGCGAAAGCGCCGTGGTGGAAATTCTGGAAATAATCATCCGGAAATGATCCCGAATAAAAAAGCCTCGCTCAGCGAGGCTTTTTTGCATTTACAGCCCGGATACCGGCCGCGAGCGACTGGTCAGCAGGCTCTTTGACGGCGCTTTCAGCCATTGGATCTGATGCAGGTGATGCTGGAATTGCAGGGTCGCCGATTCCCACGAAAACTCCAATGCATGCTGTCGCACTTCCCGCCTGTCGAGAGCCAGTGCGCGCAGGCAGGCGGAAGTCAGGTCGGTATCGAGTATCCCGGAACGACCATGCGCCACCACATCGACCGGACCTGAGACCGGGTAAGCCGCCACCGGCACGCCGCAAGCCATGGCTTCTGCCATCACCAGGCCAAACGTGTCGGTCTGGCTGGGAAATACCATGACGTCGGCGCAATTGTAGTATGAGGTCAGTTCATGATGCGGCTTGGCGCCCAGGAACTGCACCTGGGGATAGCGCTGCTGCAGCTCTTCGCGCTGCGGGCCATCGCCAATCACCCATTTACTGCCCGGCAAATCAACTTGCAGGAATGCCTCGATATTCTTTTCCACCGCAACCCGGCCCACATACAAATAAAGAGGCCGTTCAATGCACGCATGGTCTTCTTCGACCGGCTTGAAGCGTTCGGTGTCGACACCCCGCCCCCATAACACCAGCCGGCGGAAACCTTGCTGTTCAAGTTCCTTGAGCATATGCGGAGTCGGCACCATGATCGCTTTCGACGGCCCATGAAACCAGCGCAGCCAGCGATAAGTGATGGCCTTGGGCAGGATCGAGCGCGCGCTCAGGTACTCAGGAAAGCGCGTGTGATAGGCCGTCGTGAAACCGATCCCCTGGCGCAGGCAAAACCGCCGCGCCGCCAGGCCCATCGGGCCTTCGGTCGAAATATGGATACAGTCCGGGCCGAATGCCTTGAGGCTGGCGGCAACCCGGGCGTAAGGCTTGTGGGCCAGCCGGATTTCAGGATAAGTGGGGCAGGCAAAAGTAGGAAAATCGTCGGGACTGAGCAGCAGCACCTCATGGCCGTTATTGCGCAAACAAGCGCAGGTGGCCCGCAAGGTATTGACCACTCCATTGATTTGCGATTGTCCGGCGTCCGTTACGATGGCAATTCGCATAATTCACGATTCTGGTTGCTGGATACGGTATTTTTTTGTTGCATGATTTCTTGCCAGGTAACCAGGCGCAGTTCGCCGCTGGCGTCTTCCACCAGCGCTGACAGGCTTTCCACCCAATCACCGTCATTGCAATAGGTAATGCCATTGATGTCGCGGATTTCCGGCTTGTGGATATGGCCGCAAATGACGCCATCGAGGCCCTTCTTTTGCGCCTCCGCCGCCAATGCATCTTCAAACGACGAGATGTAATTGACCGCGTTCTTGACCTTTCCTTTCAGGTATTGCGACAGCGACCAGTACGGCAAACCGGCGCGCGCACGCCAGCCGTTGAACCATTGGTTGAACTTGAGGATGACCGTGTACAGGCCGTCGCCGACATATGCCAGCCATTTTGCGCAGGCGATCACGCCATCGAAACGGTCGCCATGCAGCACCAGCATGCGCTTGCCGTTTGCGGTGGTATGCACCAGCTCGTCGCGGATCCGTATGCCGCCGAAATCGAGATCGATGAATTGGCGCACAGCTTCGTCGTGGTTGCCTGGCACGAAGATCACTTCGGTGCCCTTCTTGGCTTTTTTCAATACCGTCTGCACCACGTTGTTGTGCACCTGGTCCCAATACCAGCGCCGCTTCAGCTGCCAACCGTCGATGATGTCGCCCACCAGATACAAGGTATCCGACTCGGTCGCGCGCAGGAATTCCAGCAGGCGAGCAGCCTGGCATCCGGTCGTTCCCAAATGCACATCGGAAATCCAGATCGTGCGAAAGCGGATCGGATCGCGCTTGGAACCCGGTCCGGCGCCAAGGAACGCCGCATCCAGGAACTGCTCGCCGGGCTTCATGCTGCCCTCGTTTCTTTGAGATAGTGACGTGCGTAACGGTCGTCCAGTTTCGACAGCGGCAACAGCAGGAAGAAGTCGGCCGAATGGAAATCCGGATCCCAGGCGGGATCGCCGCAGACCCAGGCGCCGCTGCGCAGATAACCCTTCAGCAGCGGCGGCATTTGCGCCACGTGCCCGGCTTCGCGTTCGTACACCGGGAAAGGCACATGCGGAGTCACCCGATATTCCGCAGGCGAAAAATTATTCTGATCCAGCGCGTGATACAAGGCCGCAGCATTATGCCCGCCGTCAGCCAGGCTGACGCTGGCGCATCCCATCAGATAGTCACAGCGTTCGCGTCGCATATATGCTGCCAAGCCGGCCCACAGCAGCATGATCACGCTACCGCTGCGATAGTCCGGATCAATGCAGGCGCGCCCTGCTTCGGCAATGCTGCTACGCAGATTATCGAGACGACCCAGGTCGAATTCCTGCTCCGAATAATAGCGCCCCATGCGTCGTGCCGCATGCGGACTCATCAAGCGATAGGTACCCACCACGCGTAGCGTCTTGGTATCGCGCACGATCAGGTGATCGCAATAGGTATCGAATTCATCGCTGTCCAAACCATCTGCATTGGCTAGCGCCGACAAGCCCATCGCCTCGATAAATACCTTGTAGCGCAGGCGTTGCACTTCGCGCACTTCTTCCGGCGTACTTGCAAGACTTACCGTTAACTTGGAAACACTTGGGCTTGCATCGCCGGGATTGGTTAGCAGTCGCATTCATCGTCCTTTCAGATTGTGACGATGACAAGCCTAACTTCCGATTACTTCAAGGAAATGACAAGTTTATTTCGGTTTGATGACACAGCAACAGTGACGAATCGGCAGGAAAAATATGCAGGAGATGTTCCGGAAACGAATGTCGCCGGAGAGATTGGATATCGCCAAACCACGAATCGGCCCTGAAAAATTCATATGATGAGTCCGTCAAGGAAGCCGAATCGCGGGCGGCGCTGCCTTCGTTGGAAGGATTATTTCTCTTTCTTAGGGCGTCCAGCCTTGACTGGCGGCAGGCTGGCCACGGCCAGTTTGAGGTTGGCCAGGTCCAGATCACGGATCAGCGCAACGCCGACGCGCAGCAATTCGCTCTTTTTCACTTCCAGGCCGGCCTTCAGGAACAGCTTCTTGACGTCGCCCAGGACCTGGTACTCATCGGCAGGCATGGTGAAGCTATCGCGCACCAGCTTGGCTTTCTTGACCTTGGCTTTTGCATCCGGCAGCGGTTTGCCGGCTGGCAGAGCCGGTTTCGGCGCGAGAGGCTTGGTGACGATCAACGACTTTGTCAATGGCTTGAGAACAGGCTTTGCTGCTTTGGCCGCCGGTTTTGCGGCTGGCTTGACGGTCAATTTAGGTGTCGACTTAAGGGCTGGCTTGGTTGCCGGCTTGGTTGCTGGCTTAGTCGCCGGCTTAGTCGCTGGTTTAGCTGCCACTTTAACTGCAGACTTCAACGTTGCCGCTGGACTTGCCTTGATCGCAGGACGACCAACAGGTTTTACTGCCGCCTTGACCGCAGCAGCTGGCTTCTTCGCGACACGTTTCACACTTTTACTGGTAACCATTCGACTCTCCAAAAAATAAATCGTATAAATAATATATACAATTCTTCAATCCACAGCAAGAAATTAGCTAAAAAACACACAACAAATTCATCAAGCGGTAACAATTTGCAACCAAAATCGCGACTTCTCCCTCGCCGAATTTCAACCGCTCCGATGAAATTAAACTTGAAACGCATTTTGTGCAAGTCCCTCAGCGCAGCGGCACTATGCCTGCCGCTGCTCGCTGAAGCCGTGCCGGAAACCATCGTAGTCGGCCAGGCAATCGATCTTTCCGGGCCGAATGCGGATCTCGGGCGCGACTATGTGGCGGGGATAAAAACCTACTTTGATGTGCTCAACGCCAAGGGCGGCATCAATGGCCGCCGCATTCAATATCTGGTGCGCGACGATCGCGGCCAGAGCGATCTGGCGGTCAAGGCAGTGGCCGAATTGGTCGATCAGGGGCACGCTTCGTATCTGTTCGGCGGCGTCGGTGACGATGTCACCCGTGCAGTGCTGAACTCGCCCGACTTCAAACGCAGCGGCTTGACGCTTTACGCACCGCTGGCCGGCGCCGACTATCAGAAGGATGCGAAAGTCCTGTTCTGGCGTCCCAGCTACCAGGAGGAAATTCGTCATATATTTTCCCATTTCGGCAAACTCGGCATCAAGGACATCGGCGTCGTCTATCAGGAATCCGCCGCTACCGCGGACGCCTATCGGCGCCTGACCGAGCAAATGCAGCAAAGCGGCATCAAACTCAGCGGCACCGTGCACTTGAGCAGTGACCGCGCCAAAGTCAGCGCCGAAACCCAGCAACTGGCCAATGCCAAACCGGGCTGCGTCGTCATGATCGCCGATTCGGTAAGCGCGGGACTGTTCCTGAAGGATTTTCGAAAACTGGCGCCACAGACCTTTGTCGCCGGCTCGTCTCTCACCAACCTGACAACGCTGCGGCAACTGGCCGGCGGCAAAGGTGTCGAGTGGACGGTGTTTTCACAGGTGGTACCCAACCCTGGGATGGGCAGCTCGTCGATCCAGCTTGAACACCTGAACATGATGCGCAAGTATCGCGACGAACCAGTATCGGCGCTGACGCTGGAAGGCTTCACTGCGGCCAAATCGTGGGTGCGGCTGCTGCAGACGGGCAAACGGGTCGCCGGCCAATCCGAATACACTATTCCGAGCGGCGGCTTTGACGTGGGGGGATATATGGTGGGCGACGTGGCAAACAGCAACCGCCTGTCCAATTATGTGGACATCGCCCTGTTCAACAAAGCCAACGGCCTGACGTACTGAGTTAGCGGCTTGCAGCGGCGCAGATGCGTCGCTGCAAGCCGAATCATGCCAAACGAATCAAGTCGTACGAATCGCGAAATCGACGCCGATCTCGCGCCAGAAATCCTGTTCCTTGGCCATCCAGTAACTGGCCGTCGGATGATCCTCGATCCAGTCGTGCTTGATGTCGAGTTCGATCTTGCTCTTCATCTTCAAGCGCAATTCGTCAAGATCGACCTCAATCCGCGAATGCAGGAACATCACCGCCAGGCGCAGCGCCAGCACCGCCTTGGAAAAATCCGGATCCAGCAGCGCATCGCTGATTTTGCGCAGATTGCCCTTCTGGCCGAGGATCAGCATGCTCATCGCGCGCTGTTCGCGGGTGGTGAATCCAGACAGGTCGGCATTTTCAATCAGGTAGGCCGCATGCTTGTGATAACCGCTTTGCGACACGACCAGGCCCACTTCATGCAGCAGCGCGCTCCAATGCAGGTATTGGCTCAGCACATCGGTGGTCGGCTTGAGCATGTCGAACAATGAAGTTGCCGTTTCAGCAACGCGGCTGGCGCGCAACTGATCAACGTGGAAGCGTTGAGAAAAATCATGTACCGACTGGTCGCGCCTATCCAGGCGCGTACCGCGCAGCTGCAGGTCCCACATCACGCCCATGCGCAAGCCCGCCTCAATCGGCTGGATCACTTCTATACCCAGTTCCTGCATCAACCCGATCAGCACCGCCAAGCCGCCCACCATCACGGCAGCGCGCTCCGGCTTCATGCCCAGCAAATCGATGCGGCTGACATGTCCGAATTCGACAAAGCAGTTTTTCAGCGCTTCCAGGCTGGTATAGGACAGGCGGTGGTCGCCCAGGCCATTTTTCTCGATGGTTTCGGCAATCGCGCGGATGGTGCCGGATGAACCGTAGGCATGGCTCCAGTTCTGCGGCCGGTATGGCGGCGCAGCGTCCTCAAAATGACTGCGCGCGGACAGCACCGCGGCATCGTAAGCTGCTGCGGTAATCTGGCCATCGGCAAAGAAAGCCAGGCTTTGATTGACCGTACCGATGCCAAACGATTCAACCCGTTCGATTTGCTGTCCGCGTCCCAGGATCAACTCGGTGGAACCGCCGCCGATGTCGAGCACCAGCCGCTTTTCATTGGGCAGGCGCAGCATGCTGGCGACGCCCATGTAAATCAGGCGGCCCTCTTCCTCGCCTGAAATGATTTCAATCGGATAACCGATGGCCTGTTCGGCGATCGGCAGGAATTCGGCGGCGTTTTTGGCGATGCGCAACGTATTGGTCGCAACAACGCGCACTGCTTCTAATTGATAATCGGCCAGGATATCGCGGAAGCGCGACAGTGAATCCAGCGCGACTTGCATGGCTTGCTCGGTCAGATAGCCCTTGCTGTCGAGGCCGGCAGCCAGTCGAATCGGGTCGCGCGCACTCTTGATGACGCGGATGGCGTCACCATTGTATTTGCCGATATGCAAACGGAAACTGTTTGATCCCAAATCCACTGCTGCAAACATTGCTTACCTTTATCCAAACGAACGTTCGACAAAAAACATTCCAAGCCCAATTACCGCCCCTCGCAAGAGGCAAGCTGCGACAATAAAGACTGATTATTACGACTTGATGACAAATCCGGAGAGCGCCGGAAGCGCTTGGCTAATTGCGCCAAATTACGCCAAATTGCGCCGGGCAAAATTTATCGCATCGACATCACAATGTACTGCACGATGCGCCGCCCCACAAGCGCAATCGGCGGACTCACTCCTCGACCGTCTGAGCGCTCCAGAATGCCTGTACAACATCGAGTTCACGGGTGCGCTTGAACGGCGGCAGGCTTTGCCAGATGCGACGGCCGTAACCCTTCGAGATCAGGCGCGGATCGCAAATCATCAGCACGCCGCGGTCGGTTTCGTCGCGGATCAGGCGACCGGCGCCCTGCTTCAGGTTGATGATGGCGGCTGGCAACTGATGATGCATGAAACCGTTCATGCCCTTCGCTTCCAATGCTTCAATACGGGCAGCCAACACCGGATCGTCCGGCGGCGAAAACGGCAGCTTGTCGATGATCACCAGCGACAAGGCCTCGCCGCGCACATCGACGCCTTCCCAGAAACTCTGGCTGCCGATCAGTACGGCATTGCCGGCGGCGCGGAAACGGTCCAGTAACTCGGTGCGCCCGGCCTCACCTTGCACCATCAGCGGAAAATTCAGATGCCGCGCCTCGAACTCGGCACGCAAGCGCTCGGCGGCGCGATTGACCGCCCGAATCGTCGTGCACAGCAGGAAAGCACGCCCGCCGCAAGCCTCGATCACCGGCAGCGCAGCGTCGATAACGGCATCGGTATAGTCTGGCGAATTCGGCTGCGGCAGGTTCTGCGGCACGTACAGCAGGCCTTGCTGGCCATAGTCGAAGGGACTAGGCCAGGATTGCGCCGGCTCGTCCCACAAGCCCATTTGCGAAGCGTAATGCTGGAAATCGTTCTTCACCGCCAGCGTCGCCGAAGTGAAGATCCAGGAACGCGCCACGCCTTCGCGCTGCTTGTTGAAGATCGGCGCAATCGACAGCGGCGTCTGGTGCAGCTGCAGCGAAGAGGAAAAAGCCTCTACCCACAACACGCTGCCCTCGTCGTCGCCATCGTCGCCCTTGGCTTTCTTCGGCGTCTTGCCGCTCGCCGCCGGCGCGCTGTTCCAGCCGTCCAGCTTGTAACCGAGCTCGACCGCGCGGGTGCGGCACTGTTCGATGGTTTCCGCCCGTTCGGCCTGCTTCTCAAGTACCGCAATCATGCCGTGCAGTTGCTCGCGCATGGTCTCCAGCGCCGGGAAGAACACGCTCGACGTGGCAATCTGGTTTACAGCCAGCCGCACCACATCCTGGGGAAAAGCCAGACGCAAATCGCGCGCCGCTTTCTCAACCGGCAGCACCACTTGCGCCCAATCGGCGCCGTCGCGCGCATGCGACAAGCCTTCCGCCAGCACATCCCGGCACAACTCCAGGATTTGCGAAGTCGACACGGTATTGCCGAAGAACAGCGTCGCCACTTCCGGCAACTGGTGCGCCTCGTCGAAAATGATGGTGTTGGCCGACGGCAGCAATTCGGCCACACCGGTATCCTTCAAGGCCACATCGGCAAAGAACAGGTGATGGTTGACCACCACCACGTCGGCCTGCTGCGCTTCCTTGCGCGCCTTCATGACGAAACAGTCCTGGTAATACTGGCATTCGGCGCCCATGCAGGTATCGCGAGTCGAGGTCACCAGGTTCCAGATCGGCGCAGTCTCGGGCACCTTGGATAACTCGGCCTTGTCGCCGGACGAGGTGGTTTTCATGAAGCGCGAGATTTCGCGCAGGTAGCCGACATCCTCGCGCGAGGTCATGCGGCCATTCTGCAGCGTGCGCTCCAGGTGGAAATGGCAGACGTAGTTGGCGCGACCTTTCAGCAGCGCGACCGAGACCGGCGCACTCAAGGCTTTGCGCACGGTTGGAATGTCGCGCAAAAACAACTGGTCCTGCAAGTTCTTGGTGCCGGTCGAGACAATCACCTTGCCGCCCCACAGCAAGGCCGGCACCAGATAGGCGAAGGTTTTGCCGGTGCCGGTGCCGGCTTCGGCGATCAAGGTGCGCTGCTGGGCAATCGCATCGGCGATGGCTTTCGCCATTTCGGTCTGCGCCTGGCGCGGACGAAAGCCGCCGACTGCCTGTCCAAGTGGGCCGGAACTGGCAAACAGGCGGTCAACGTCGGCGTCGTGCGTGCCACTGGCAACAACTGCAACAGCAGCGCTTAGGCCTTCGGCAGGCGGGGGGGATGTGTCTTCGGTCAAGGTAACTTACTGAGAACGGCTGATGACAGGTATATCTTATCAGCCTGGGTGTGGGCTATCAGGCAGGGATATCAGGGATTAATTGCATTCTTAGCAGCGTTATCTGATCTTTCAGCTGCAGCTTCCGCTTCTTCAAGCGACGCAATTGTAATTCTTCATGCAGGACCTGATTCGTCATGGTATGAATGGCGGCATCCAGGTCGCGATGCTCGACTTCGAGTTCTATAATGCGACGAAGGATTTCTTCCCGATCAATCATGGCCATATTCTGATGTTGGAAAACGTTGACACATGGAAACACTTTTAAAATAATACGTGCGTATAATAATTCCCGATCCGCGTTGCTCGCCTAAGCAAAGTAAGCAAAGCGAGCAAAGCGAGCAAAGCGAGCAAACCAGCTTGAATTGTCACCGGATTGATAGCAAGCTGGCGAGCTACAAGCAAAAACGGAATTACCTAGAACAGGATGCAGTTTAATCTACCCAGACGAATGAGCCAATACAAGATCGAAGCAGGAACTGGCCAGCACATCGGTGACCGCCAGGAACAACAAGACCGTGCAGCATTGTTTACCGCCCCCAAAGCTCCGGGTTACATGATGGCGGTACTGGCGGACGGCATGGGCGGCCGAACCGGCGGCGCGCTGGCTGCCGAGCAGGTCATTTGCACCGCCAAACAGATTTTCGAAGGATTTTCGCCGCTGGCCGACAATGTTGAAGAAATGCTGCACAACATTGCGCTGGAGACGCACACCGTCATCAAGCTGAGCGGTTTCTCGAATGACAAGGACCCGCACACGACGATGGTGATCCTGGTGCTGGCGCCGGATGGCACCGCTACCTGGGGCCATGTCGGCGATTCGCGCCTGTACCGTTTCGACGGCCCCAATTTCGCAGAACACACTATCGACCACTCGTATGTCGAGAAACTGGTCAGCGAAGGCAAACTGTCGCGTGCCGAAGCCAAATCGCACAATCTGTCGAACATCCTGCTCAATGCGCTCGGCTCCAGCACCGACACCCCGAAAGTTACCATCAGCCGCCACACCGGCCTGAAAGCCGGCGATGCCTTCCTGCTGTGCTCGGATGGCCTCTGGCATTACTTTACGGAAGATGAGCTGGGCGCGGCGATCGCCATGAACAAGCCGCGCGATGCCGCCGAAATGCTGATCACCAAGACCCGCAAGCGCTCCGAAGGCCATGCTGCCGACAACTGCACGTTTGCGATCGTCAAACTGGTGGCGCCGCCCAAGGAAGCGCAAAACTATACAGTCAAGAAGATGCGCCGCGCGGTATAAACCGCGCAGCGCGACGACAGGTGTGATTTAATTTACGGCGTCGCTGCCGGTGGTGTCGATGCCGCCGGAGTGGCGCTGGCCGGCGTAGAAGCCGCCGATTCCGCAGCGGCAGCCTTCTTCGCCGCCAGGTCCTTGGCCTTCTGAGCCTTGTTCGCCGCTACCTCACGTTGACGCGCAGCCGATTCCTGGGCCTTCCTCTCAAAAGCGGCAGCGTTGTCGATGCGTTGCTGGGCTTTTGCCGCTTCATCTTCCTGCGCTTTTTTCACGCGTGCGTTATGGTCCGCAACGCGCTTGTCAGCTTCACCGGCATGTTTGGCCGTATTGGCTGCGACTTCCTTTTCCTTTGCCGCGCCTTGCTTGACCTTCTCGGCATTCGACAGTTCTTTTTCCTTCTGGTCTTGCGCCTTCTGTGCGGCCTCGACCGGCATGCCGGCGTCGTGTATTTCTAGTGCACGGTCACGCTCATCGGCACGGTCGCGGCGCAAAAAGGCATTGGCGGTAATATCGACCGGACGAATCGTCTTCATCGCCAATCGACGCTGATCCTTGGCCAGGTCGAGGCAATGATTCATGAAGAATTTCTGATAGCAGGCGCGTCGCTGCTCAAGATCGCGCGCCTCAACCTCGGCCTTGGCGTTGGCGACGTCGGTTACCGCCAGATTCGCAGTTTCCACCGTCGTCAGCGATTCCAGTGGGTAGCGCGCTGCCAGTTCCGTGGCCGGCTCGGTAACCGACTTCAACGGCTCAGCGGTATCTGCGGCCTGGGCTGCGGCTGACAACGTCAACAATGCGGCGGTCATACCGAGCAAGGCGCCGCGCTGCACGCGCGCGACGGCCGTCGAAGGCGACAGAGAAGCCAAATTCAAAGAGGCGAATTCCACGTGATCCTATCCATTTCTCAACATTATTCAGGGCGCCCTGCAACGACATCGATCTACACGATCGAATCCGCTTCGGAGCGCCGCTCTGCATCCATATATTCGCGCGACTGCATCTCGACGATACGCGACACCGTACGGTGAAACTCATTGGCCAGCATGCCCTGCGTATACAACTCTTCAGGCGGCACCGCAGCCGACATGATCAATTTGATCTTGTGATCATAAAACACATCGATCAGCCAGGTGAAGCGGCGCGCTTCGGAAGACATTGCGGCCGACATCTGCGGGATACCGGACAATATCACCGTATGGAAGCGGCTGGCAATTTCCAGATAATCATTCTGCGAGCGCGGACCGCCGCACAGGGTGTTGAAATCGAACCAGATAACCCCGCCCGCCCGACGCAAGGCCTTTATTTTACGCGCTTCGATGTCGACCATCGGATCGTCATCGGCAGTTTCGGCAACGCCGGCAAAAGCATGACGCAAGGCGCGGTCGGTATCGGCATTGAGCGGCGAGTGATAGGTCTGGACCTGCTCCAGCGCGCGCTTGCGGTAATCGATGCCGGCGTCAATATTCATTACGTCCAGATTATCCTGCAGCAGCTTGATGGTCGGCAGCATGCGATCACGGTGCAAGCCATCCGGGTACAAGGTGCTCGGCTCGTAGTTCGACGTCATGACAAATGACACGCCATTATCGAACAACGCCTTGAGCAGGTTGTAGAGACTCATGGCGTCGGCAATATCGGAGACGTGGAACTCGTCGAAACAGATCAAGCGGTATTTTTTTGCGACCCGCTTCGCCACTTCGTCCAGCGGATCGGCAACGCCCTTCATCTCGTCCATCTGGCGATGTACGGCGCGCATGAATTCGTGGAAATGCAGGCGGGTTTTACGCACCACCGGCACTACGGAATAAAAGCTGTCCATCAAGAATGACTTGCCGCGCCCGACGCCGCCCCACATATAGACGCCGCGCGGCACCTCAGGACGATTGATCAGGCGCTTGAACGAATTGGAACGCTGCGCCTTGTACTCAACCCACTCATCATAAGCCCGCTGCAAGCGCTCGACGGCGCGCCGTTGCGCTTCATCGGCCTGGAAGCCGCGCTGTGTCAGTGCCTGTTCATAAAATTCTAAAACGTTCATTGTTTTTCAATTCTTGATGGAGGCCAAAATCAATGCTGCGACCGATAAAATCAATAAAAACTCAACAAACCGGCAATCCCGATCTGCCGTATGCTGCATCCATTGTCGGCGCCTGGATAAAACAAAAATGGGCGAGCTTGCGCTCGCCCATATCATTCCGGAACGACAATCGATTCGATTACGAGGGTCCCATCTCTATCAGGACGCGGCTTGGGTACGCCTTTTCCTTGCCGCTGAAAGTCAGCGGCAGGTTGACGCCCAGACCCGCACCGGCACTACCGATACCGCCACTACCGCCGGCAGCGCCAATCCCGACACTAGGAGAATTCAGCCCCGGAGGAGCCCGATAAACCACTTCCGATGTACGGTAGCCGGGTTTATTGCATATCACATGCAAGTCGCCGTCAGCCGCAACGATGAGGACATCGCCAGGGGTGACGACATCCCAACGGCTGCTGTCGGTCTTGACCACGCAACGAGCACCTGCCAATTGTTGGCTGGCGGAAGTAGCCTCGATCAGCACATGACCGTTATCCGATGCCGTAGTCGCGCAGCCGGACAGTGCCACCCCCAACGACAGGATCAGATAACGCATGTTGCTTCTCCCTTAGAAGTTCAGGGACCGTTTGTCCACTGCCAGCGCCGCTTCCTTGGTAGCTTCCGACAAGGATGGGTGCGCATGGCAGATACGGGCGATATCTTCCGCAGATGCGCGGAATTCCATCGCCACCACGGCTTCTGAAATCAGTTCTGATGCCATTGGTCCAACAATGTGAACGCCCAGGATTTCGTCGGTCTTGGCATCTGCCAGGAATTTGACCATACCCGAGGTGTCACCCAAGGCACGCGCCCGACCGTTCGCCAGGAACGGGAAAGTGCCAGCCTTGTATGCTACTCCATCTGCCTTCAGTTGTTGTTCTGTCTTGCCAACCCACGCGATTTCAGGGGAGGTATAGATAACCCAAGGAATCGTGTTGAAGTTGACATGGCCATGCTGCCCAGCAATGCGCTCTGCAACTGCAACGCCTTCTTCTTCAGCCTTGTGCGCCAGCATCGGGCCGCGCACCACGTCGCCAACCGCCCATACGTTCGGCAAATTGGTCTTGCAATCGTCGTCCACCGCGATGAAACCACGCTCATCCAGCTTCAGGCCAACCGCTTCGCCGTTCAGGCCGATGGTGTTCGGCGTGCGGCCAATCGATATGATCAGCTTGTCGTACACGGCTTTTTGCGCGGCGCCTGTAGCGTCGACATACTCCACCGTGACGTCGTTCTTGCCAGCTGTGATGGCGCCGATCTTGACGCCCAGGCTGACCTTCAAACCTTGCTTGGTGAAAAGTTTCGCCGCTTCCTTGGCGATCTGCTCATCGACCGCGCCGAGGAAAGTCGGCAGCGCTTCCAGCACGCTGACTTCCGCACCCAGGCGACGCCATACGCTACCCATTTCGAGGCCGATCACACCGGCGCCGATAACACCCAGTTTAGCCGGAACCGCGTCAATTGCCAGCGCGCCGGTATTCGACAGGATCAGTTTTTCATCGAACGGAGCACCTGGCAGTTCGCGGGCGTTGGAACCGGTCGCCAGCACGATGTGCTTGGCGCTGATGGTTTCTTCTGTCGCACCGGCAACCTTGATTTCATAAACGCCGGCATCGCCCTTGACGAACGAACCGCGGCCATGGAAAAAGGTGACCTTGTTCTTCTTGAACAGGTACAGGATGCCTTCGTTATTCTGTTTGACAACGCCATCCTTGCGCGCCAGCATCTGGCCCAGGTTCAGTTCCAGGCCCTTGACGTTGATACCGTGCTCAGCGAACGCATGGCCCGCGTGCTCGTAATGCTCAGACGATTGCAGCAGTGCCTTCGACGGAATGCAACCGACGTTGGTGCAAGTGCCGCCCGGCGCAGGACCGTTCTTGGCATTTTTCCACTCATCAATACATGCTGTACTGAAACCCAATTGTGCGGCGCGAATTGCTGCGATATAGCCGCCGGGACCGCCACCGATCACCACGACATCAAATTGTTTGCTCATTTCCATCCTTCGAGTTATTGCCTTGTCAATGCCGCCTGCCTACCCAGGCTATAAGCCCTGCGATCCTTGCAAAAAGCGGCAACAAGGCACTCATCATTAATCTAGCGGTGTGCTTGCATAGCCACCTAAACGACGCGCCCTGCTCTATTTTTCGTTCCGTCGAATTCTGGATCGAAAAATAGAAATCAGGGCGCGCTCGCTTTGCGAATTTAACGCTTACAGATCCAGCAACAGGCGGGCCGGGTCTTCCAGCGCTTCTTTCATTGCAACCAGCGCCAGCACTGCTTCACGACCGTCGATGATCCGGTGATCGTAAGACATGGCCAGATAGTTCATCGGACGCACCACGATCTGGCCGTTCTCGACCACTGCGCGGTCCTTGGTCGCATGCACGCCCAGGATTGCAGATTGCGGTGGGTTGATGATCGGTGTCGACAACATCGAACCGAAAGTACCGCCGTTGGAGATCGAGAAAGTACCGCCGGTCAGGTCGTCCAGTGTCAGCTTGCCGTCTTTTGCCTTGGCGCCGAATTCGCCGATTTTCTTTTCGATATCCGCGATCGACATTTGGTCGGCATCACGCAACACCGGCACTACCAGGCCACGTGGCGAACCGACAGCGATACCGATATCGAAGTAGCCGTGATACACGATGTCGTTGCCATCAACCGATGCATTGACGATCGGGTACTTCTTCAGCGCAGCAACTGCAGCCTTGACGAAGAACGACATGAAGCCCAGCTTGACGCCGTGTTCCTTCTCGAACTTGTCCTTGTACTTGGTACGCAGATCCATGACCGGCTGCATGTTGACTTCATTGAATGTCGTCAAGATCGCGTTGGTCGACTGCGATTGCACCAGGCGCTCAGCGATACGGGCGCGCAGGCGGCTCATCGGCACGCGCTCTTCTGGGCGGTCATCCAGATTGGCTTTGGTCGGCGCTGCGACTTGTTGCAGCGCTGGCTTGGCGGCTACCGGCGCCAATGGCGCTGGAGTCGGTGCAGCCTTGTTGGCGATCGCGCCGAGAGCATCGCCCTTGGTGACACGGCCGTCTTTGCCGCTGCCCGCGACCTGCGAAGCAGACAGATTATTTTCCGACAGCAGTTTCGCTGCGGCAGGCATGGCGATGCCAGCAGCCGAATTCGATTGCAATTCAGGCGCTGCCACCGGAGTCGGTGCGTTGCCGGCTTGCGGCACAGGCACTGCTGCCACTTCCATTGGGCTGACCTTGGCCGAAGCGTCGGTATCAATGATGGCGATGACTTCATCGGCTACCACGGTGCTGCCGTCTGTCTTGATCAGTTGAACGATCACGCCAGCTGCAGGAGCTGGCAATTCGAGCACAACTTTATCTGTTTCGATATCGATCAGGTTTTCGTCGCGCGCAACTGCGTCACCGACTTTTTTATGCCATGTCAACAAAGTCGCTTCGGCGACGGATTCCGACAATTGCGGAACTTTTACTTCAAGAAGTGCCATTTAATTCTCCGTAAGGTGGTGCAGCGGCGGGCGGATCATCCAGACCCGCCCTGTCGTCAATTATTTGGTAAGAACAAAGCCTTTGAGCTTGGAAAATGCAGTATCCAACAACGCTTTTTGTTGCGCGTAGTGCTTGTCGTAGTAACCGACAGCAGGCGACGCGCTGGCTGGACGGCCGGCATATGCCAGCTTTTGACCATCTTCCAGGTTTTCAAAAATGTTGTGCTGAATCTGCAGCCATGCGCCCTGGTTTTGCGGCTCATCCTGCGCCCATACCAGCTCGTTGAAGTTCGGGAACTGTTTCAGTTCAGCAGCGAACGCCTTGTGCGGGAATGGATACAGTTGTTCCAGACGGATAATTGCGACATCAGTCTGACCGCGCTCTTTGCGTGCATTGACCAGATCGTAGTAAACCTTGCCCGAGCAAGCGATGACGCGCTTGACCTTCTTGGCATCGATCTTGTCATCGACTTCGCCGATCACGGTCTGGAAGCTGCCCTTGCTGAAGTCAGACAACGGCGAACCGGCGTCCTTGTTACGCAACAGCGACTTCGGCGTCATGATCACCAGCGGCTTGCGGAACAAGCGGATCATCTGACGGCGCAGCAGATGGAAAATCTGCGCTGCAGTAGTCGGCTGCACCACTTGCATGTTGTTGTCTGCGCACAGTTGCAGATAACGTTCCAGGCGTGCCGACGAGTGTTCTGGGCCTTGGCCTTCGTAACCGTGCGGCAGCATCATGACCAGGCCGGAAGCGCGGCCCCACTTCACTTCGCCGGAGCTGATGAATTGGTCGATCACGACTTGCGCGCCATTGGCGAAGTCGCCGAATTGCGCTTCCCAGATGGTCAATGTATTTGGCTCTGCTGTGGAATAGCCGTATTCGAAACCAAGCACTGCTTCTTCCGACAATACCGAGTCAATCACCTTGAACGGTGCTTGCTGTTCCGAGATGTTTTGCAGCGGAATGTAGCTACCGGCATCCCAACGCTCACGGTTTTGATCGTGCAGTACTGCGTGACGATGGACGAAAGTACCGCGGCCTGCATCCTGGCCGGTCAGGCGGATTGCGTAGCCCGACGATACCAGCGATGCGTATGCCAAATGCTCGCCCATACCCCAATCGAGGTTGAGTTCGCCACGGCCCATCGCTGCGCGATCGTTCAATACTTTTTCAACCAGCGCGTGGACCTTGAAGTTTTCCGGCACGGTCGTGATACGGCCAGCCAGGCGCTTCAGTTCGGTCACAGGCACTGCTGTGTCAGCGGCGTCAGTCCACTTGCGGTTCAGGAACGGCAGCCAGTCGACTGCGTACTTGCTCTTGAAGTTGGAGATGACTGGGTCGACGGTGTGCTTGCCGGCGTCCATTGCATCGCGGAAGGCCTTGACCATTGCATCGCCTTCATCGCCAGCGATGGTGCCTTGCGCAACCAGCTTGTCCGCGTACAGTTTGCGGGTGCCTGGATGCTGGCCAATTTTCTTGTACATCAGCGGCTGTGTCAGTGCTGGCGTATCTTGCTCGTTGTGGCCCAGCTTACGGAAGCAGATGATATCAACCACGATATCCTTCTTGAATTCCATGCGGTAGTCGAGCGCGATCTGAGTGGCGTACACCACTGCTTCAGGATCATCGCCGTTGACGTGCAGCACCGGCGCTTCGATCATCTTGACGACGTCCGAGCAATACAGTGTGGAACGGGAATCGCGTGGATCGGAAGTGGTGAAACCGATCTGGTTGTTGATCACGATATGCACTGTGCCGCCTGTGCCGTAACCGCGTGTTTGCGCCAGGTTCAAGGTTTCCATGACGACGCCCTGGCCGGCGAAAGCAGCATCGCCGTGCACCAGGATCGGCAGCACTTGCGAACCGTCGGTATCGCCGCGGCGTTCCATACGGGCCTTGACCGAACCTTCAACCACAGGGTTGACGATTTCCAGGTGGGATGGGTTAAACGCCAGCGACAGATGCACCGGGCCGCCAGGGCTGGTGATGTCGGACGAGAAACCTTGGTGATACTTGACGTCGCCGGCTGGCAGGTCGTCGGCGTGCTTGCCTTCGAACTCTGCAAACAGCTCTTGCGGCATCTTGCCCAGGGTGTTGACCAGCACGTTCAGACGGCCACGGTGGGCCATGCCGATCACGATTTCCTGAACGCCCTTTTCACCGGCGCGCTGGATGGTTTCATCCAGGGAGACGATGAAGCTTTCGCCGCCTTCCAGCGAGAAACGCTTCTGGCCGACATAACGTGTATGCAGGTAGCGTTCCAGGCCTTCAGCCGCGGTCAGGCGGTCGAGGATGTGTTTTTTCTTTTCTGCGGTGAATACCGGCGCCGAACGGGTCGACTCCAGGCGTTCTTGCATCCAGCGTTTTTCGGTCGGGTCGCTGATGTACATGTACTCAGTACCGATCGAACGGCAATAGGTCTCGCGCAGCGCATTCAGCAGGTCGCGCAGGGTTGCCGTTTCAGTACCGAAATAAGTGTTGCTGATGTTGAACACGATGTCCATGTCGGCATCGGTGAAACCATAGAAGCTTGGCTCCAGTTCTGGCAGTGCGGAGCGCTCCTGGCGTTGCAGCGGGTCCAGATTGGCCCAGCGTGAACCCAAATAACGATAAGCAGCGATTAATTGCGTTACAGCAACGCGTTTGAAGCCCATTTCAGCATCGGCTGAAGCGGAGATGGTACGGATTGGGCCTTGCTTGGCGCGCTCGGCGAACGAGGCGATAACGGATGCGTGACCTACGTCAGGCTTGTCGGAGCCGTCGACGGCAGGCACATGCTGCATGGCGTCGAAATATGCACGCCAGTTGTCGGCAACTGAACCGGGATTGTCGAGGTATGACTCGTACAGCTCTTCAATGTACGGTGCATTACCTCCGAAGAGATAAGAATTAGAGCGGTATTGTTGCATCATCTTGCTCACCTTTCTTCGCGTTTCGCGAGATTAGCGGGTTACATAACCTTCCGCGACACGGCCTGACCGGTTAGCGGATTGCACATCAAGTTGTGGGGAAGGGCTCTATATTACAGTGTTCTTTTTACTACTATTTTCAATTCGGGTATTTCTTATTCCTGCCCTTCAAAACACGCTCACCACATGTTTCTACTACGCTGCGCCATGAAAATCGGCACAGAATAGGAGCATAGCATAACCTGCAGAAATGCAAACAGCGAATCCGTGGATTCGCTGTTTTGTGTTGTATCAGGATGTTAACAAACCCTGCCTACTGATGCCGGATCAGCCGCGCTTGTCGATTGTCGGCACATCGCGGGTCGGCGAACCGACGAACAACTGGCGTGGACGGCCGATCTTTTGCTCAGGATCGGAAATCATCTCGTTCCATTGTGCGATCCAGCCGACGGTACGCGCCATGGCGAAGATACCGGTGAACAACGAAGTCGGGATGCCCAACGCCGATTGCACGATACCGGAGTAGAAGTCGACGTTCGGATAGAGTTTGCGGGAAACGAAGTATTCGTCTTCCAGCGCCACTTTTTCCAGAGCCATCGCCAGCTTGAACAATGGGTCGTCATGCAGGCCCAGTTCATTCAACACTTCGTAGCAGGTTTCACGCATCAGCTTGGCGCGCGGATCGAAATTCTTGTAGACGCGATGACCGAAGCCCATCAGCTTGACGCCGGAATTCTTGTCCTTCACCTGGGCAATGAATGCCGGGATATTGTCGACCGTGCCGATTTCCTTCAGCATGTTCAGCGCTGCTTCGTTGGCGCCGCCGTGGGCAGGCCCCCACAGGCAAGCGATACCGGCAGCGATACAGGCGAACGGATTGGCGCCGCTCGAACCAGCCAGGCGCACTGTCGATGTCGAAGCATTCTGCTCGTGGTCGGCATGCAGGGTCAGGATACGGTCCAGTGCGCGCACCAGTACGTCGTTGACCTTGTACTCTTCGCACGGAGTCGAGAACATCATGTGCATGAAGTTGGCGCTGTACGACAGTTCGTTACGTGGGTAAACGAAAGGCTGGCCAACGTTGTACTTGTATGCCATGGCGACCAGGGTCGGCAGCTTGGCGATCAGGCGGATGGCCGACACTTCGCGGTGACGCGGGTCAGTGATGTCCAGCGAGTCATGGTAGAACGACGACAAGGCGCCGACAGTACCGACCAGCACAGCCATTGGATGCGCGTCGCGGCGGAAACCACGGAAGAAGAATTGCATCTGCTCGTGGACCATGGTGTGCTGGGTCACGGTGGCGTCGAATTTTTCCTTTTCGGCTGCAGTTGGCAGTTCGCCGTTCAGCAACAGGTAGCAGGTTTCCAGGAAGTCGCAATTGACCGCCAATTGCTCGATCGGGTAACCGCGGTACTGCAATTCACCCTTGTCGCCGTCAATGTAGGTGATCGACGAATTACATGCCGCTGTCGACATGAAACCTGGGTCGTAGGTGAATTTGCCGGTAGCGCCGTACAACTTGCGGATATCGATGACTTCGGGGCCGACGGTGCCCTTGTAAATAGGAAATTCTACGGATGGACTGCCATCGGAAAACGATAGCGTGGCTTTTGTATCAGCGGTGGTCATGGCTCTTCCCTCAATCAAAAGGTGACTCTAAATCAAAAAAACAAAAGACGCGTTTGCAAGCTGCCCAACATCTTCAGCGGCCGTCGCCGCCTGTGAAGACACAAGCTTAAGCAGTGCGTATTCTGGCTAACAAGGCATGCACTTGCGGCAAATCCAGCAAGCCGTCCGGTTCTTTACGGACTAGCAGCAAATCCATTAGTTCATTGTCGGATAGCTCCATCAGGCGCGTAAAAGCGTCGACATCGTCATCCGTCATGCTGGCTTCGTGTGCATCCAGGAACCGGGTCAATATCAAATCGTTTTCAAGCAGACCACGTCTCGCACGCCAGCGCAGTCGGGCTCGGTTTGCAGGATCGGCTTGATGAGTGATAGACATGTGAACCACTTATTCTATTTGATATCGCTGTTCGCCGCTGTCGACGAACAGTTCTAAAACCAGGGAAAAAAAGACTCCCCCCCCCCTCCTCCGGCGCATCGGTAGCCCTAAGACCCGTAGCCTCAGCTACGCTGACTTGGCTCAAGGTCTGGTCGAGAAGCGGAGCTGTACTCTAGTACAGCGAGCATCGCAGACCAGAGATTGAGCCGCGCAGTAGGGTATTAGGGCTACTTTTATACTGCTCGGCGAACCATCAATTCCTTGATTTTGCCGATCGCTGCATTCGGGTTCAGACCCTTAGGACAGACATCGACGCAGTTCATGATCGAACGGCAACGGAACAGGCGATACGGATCTTCCAGGTTGTCCAGACGCGCGCCAGTCGCTTCGTCGCGGCTGTCGGCGATGAAGCGGTAGGCTTGCAGCAGACCGGCCGGACCGACGAACTTATCCGGATTCCACCAGAACGATGGGCAGGAAGTCGAGCAGCAAGCGCACAGGATGCACTCGTACAGGCCATCCAGCTCTTCGCGCTGTTCAGGCGATTGCAGGCGCTCTTTTTCCGGCGGGATGTTGTCGTTGATCAGGAACGGCTTGATCGAATCGTATTGCTTGAAGAATTGCGTCATGTCGACGATCAGGTCGCGGATCACCGGCAGGCCTGGCAATGGTTTCAAGACGATAGGTTCGGTCAGTTCGTTCAGGTTGGTGGTGCACGCCAGACCGTTCTTGCCGTTGATGTTCATCGCATCGGAACCGCACACGCCTTCACGGCAGGAGCGGCGCAGCGCCAGCGAATCGTCGACATCGGCCTTGATGCGTTGCAATGCATCGAGCAGCATCTTGTCGGTTGGCAGCAGTTCCACTGTCAGGTCCTGCATGTAAGGCTTGGCGTCCTTATCAGGATCGTAACGGTAGATTTTGAATTTCAAAGTACGTGATGACATGGCTATACCTCTTGTTTAAATGTCGGATCGGGTCATTGAACGGCTTCAACTCTTCAACCCTGCCCAACAAATACTTTTCTTTGCAATTTACACGTCTAATCTGATCAGTTGAGGACAGAGTAATTCGTCGCGCTGCGGCGCCTCTTAAACTCTGTCCCGCAACGAGTTAGAACGTGCGTGGCTTTGGCTTGAACGTATCAACTGTCAGCGGCTTGGTAACCACTGGCTTGTAGTCAAGACGATTACCTTCGGAGTACCACAAGGTGTGCTTCATCCAGTTTTCGTCATCACGCTTTTCGTAATCGCGATGTGCATGCGCACCGCGCGATTCTTTACGAGCTGCAGCCGAAGTAATAGTGGCCTTCGCAGTTTCGATCAGGTTATCCAGTTCCAGCGCCTCAACACGTGCAGTGTTGAACACCTTGGACTTGTCCTTGAACGCGACATGCTTGCGACGCTCATCCAGGACCATGATTTCCTTGTAGCCTTGCTGCAGCAACTCGTCGGTACGGAACACGCCGCAATAGTGCTGCATGGTCTTGCGGATATCGCCGGCGACGTCTTGGACACGCTCCGAGCCAGTGCTGCTTTCCAGCTTGGCCAGACGCGCCAGGGCAACGTCGGCTGCATCTGCCGGCAATGCCTTGTTGCTGCGCTCCTTGAGCTTGCTGTCGACAATGTGATTGCCGGCAGCGCGGCCGAACACCACCAGATCCAGCAACGAATTGGTACCAAGGCGGTTGGCGCCATGAACCGATACGCAGGCGCATTCGCCGATTGCGTACAGGCCGTTGACGACGGCATTCGGGATACCGTTCTTTGGCACCACAACCTGGCCGTAGACGTTGGTAGGAATACCGCCCATTTGATAGTGGATGGTCGGCACGACCGGGATCGGCTCTTTCAACGCATCGACGTTGGCGAACTTGTGACCGATTTCCAGGATCGATGGCAGACGCTTCATGATGGTTTCAGCACCAATGTGGCGCAGATCCAGCATCACGTGATCCTTGTGCGGACCGCAACCGCGACCTTCCTTGATTTCCTGGTCCATCGAACGCGAAACGAAGTCGCGTGGCGCCAGATCCTTCAGGGTTGGCGCATAGCGCTCCATGAAACGTTCGCCGTTGGCATTGATCAGGATACCGCCTTCGCCGCGCACGCCTTCAGTGATCAGCACGCCCGCACCGGCTACGCCGGTTGGGTGGAACTGCCAGAATTCCATGTCTTCCAGCGGCAAGCCTGCGCGTGCCGCCATGCCCATGCCGTCGCCGGTGTTGATGAAGGCATTGGTCGAAGCCGCCCAGATACGCCCTGCACCGCCGGTCGCCATGACCGTGGTTTTGGCTTCCAGGATCATGACATCGCCGGTTTCCATTTCCAGCGCAACCACGCCGATAACGTCGCCTTCGGCATCGCGCACCAGATCGATCGCCATCCACTCAACGAAGAAGTGGGTCTTGGCGCGCACGTTGCGTTGGTACAGCGTATGCAACAGCGCGTGACCGGTACGGTCGGCAGCTGCGCAAGCGCGGGCAACAGGCTTTTCGCCGAAGTTGGCCGAGTGGCCACCGAACGGACGTTGGTAAATAGTGCCGTCGGCGTTACGGTCGAACGGCATGCCGAAGTGTTCCAGCTCATACACAGCCTTAGGCGCTTCGCGACACATGAATTCGATCGCGTCCTGGTCACCCAGGTAATCCGAGCCCTTGACGGTGTCGAACATGTGCCAGTACCAGCTGTCTTCCGACATGTTACCGAGCGAGGCGCCAATACCGCCCTGCGCAGCAACGGTGTGCGAACGGGTAGGAAACACCTTCGACAGCACGGCAACGTTCAAACCAGCTTCAGCCAACTGCAGCGAAGCACGCATACCGGAACCGCCGGCACCAACGATTACCGCATCAAAGCGGCGTGTAGGAATTGTGGATTTGATAGCAGCCACGATTACACTCTCCACAAAATCTGCGCCGCATATCCGGCACAAGCGACCAACCACAGGATTGTGGCAACTTGCAAGAACAGTCGGATACCGACTGGCTTGACGTAATCCATCCAGATGTCACGCACGCCAATCCATGCATGAAAAAACAGCGACATCAGCGCCACGAATGTGACCAGCTTGAACCACTGATGTGAAAACAGTCCTGCCCAGCCGTCATAGCTGAAGTTGCTGGCGGTCAGGAAGCACACCAGCAGGATGACGGTATAGATTGCCATGACGACGGCTGTCAGGCGTTGTGCCAGCCAGTCTCTCAAGCCGTAATGGGCGCCAACGACCAGGCGCTTGGCTCCGATATTGTTGTTATCTGCCATTTAGAATGCTCCGAACAGTTTCAATGCAACGATCAGCGCCAGCGGCACGCTGATCACCAGTACGCCCACAGCCGATTTGCGCGCGCTGACCTTGTCCAGGCCAATGTGGTTATCCATGATGAGGTGGCGGATGCCGGCGCAGAAATGGTGCAGATAGGCCCACGACAAGGCCAGGATGACGAGCTTGACGAACCAGTTCGAGGTGAAACCCTTGAAGTAGTCGAAGGAAGTTTCAGATACCAGGCTCTTGTCCAGCAAGAACAGGATGAAAGGCAGGAGCAAAAACATCAGCAGGCCACTAACGCGATGCAAAAAAGAAACTAGGCCGGCCAACGGCAAGCGGTAGCTGCCAAGTTGGGTAATGTGAATATTACGAAACTGTGGCCGATTGGGCTTCGCGGCTTCAGACATAACAGGGTTCTCCTCAGTTTAAAAATTTACTGCAAGTGCAATCCCGCAATTTTCGCCGATTTTTGTGCAGCACACCAATAGTTATTATTCAATATCAGGAATAATCACCACCATCGGCACCCTACTTCTCGTCAAACTTGCCGCCAGACGCCATTGGCGCGCTCCGGACTGCCCTTCCGGCGCCGCCATGTGAGCAAACCTAAACCTGCCCACCTTTCAAATTGCAATGACCAATTGCGGCCAACGCAATAGTGCGCCGTTACGCGCACTCAAAATTCAATTCAACTCAATTCGTTCTGGTAGTGATGGCGATTGGTCACATATAGCCCGCGCCGTACTTCTACCGGCTTGTCGCCATAGGTAAAGGACACGCGCTCCACACACAGCAACGGCGACGACTTTTCAACCGCCAGCAACTCAGCCGCATCGCCATCAGCGCTGGCAGCGCGGATCTGCTCGGTGGCGCGAATCATGCGCGTGCCGAATTCGGTTTCGAACAAACCGTACATTGGCCCTTTGTATTCAGCCAGACGCTCCAGCGTCAGCGTCTTGAACAACGCTCCCGGCAACCACAACTCTTCGAGAATCGTCGGCACGCCGTCAAACGCCAACACACGTTTGACATAGACGACCGAATCGCCCGATTTCATGCCGAGCAGACGTGCGATTTCCGCCGGCGCGCGCAAGCGCTTCAGCTCGATGACTTTTTTATCGGTGGTTTGTGGCTGATCGCTATCCGGCATCAGGCGCAGGAAGCGAAACTGCGAGCGCGCCTCGTGATGGGTCGCAACGAAGGTTCCCTTGCCTTGGCGCCGTACCAGCAGGTTTTCCGCTGCCAGCTCGTCGATCGCCTTGCGCACTGTGCCCTGGCTGACCTTGAAACGGTTGCCAAGCTCGACTTCACTGGGGATCAATTCGCCCGGCTTCCACTCGCCGGATTGCAGGCGCTGCATGATCAACGCCTTGATTTGCTGGTAGAGCGGACTGAACGTCGGAGACGCTCCGGGGACAGCGGCGCTCTGGCCGGCTGGGTCGCTGCTACTCACATTGGACGGGATGGAACTCATAACCTCAGATTTCACCATAAAACCCATGCTTCCGTCCAGCAAAAAATAAGCAATGATATGTCTTATATAAGACATAAGATATCGATTGACATCCCATGACCACAGGCCTAAACTCGCGGGCATAAACAGTACCAGAATTTACTCGCCGTCGCCGCAAACGATTTTCATGCCTGGGATGCAATGCCCGATTTCCTGCAGATCAAATCGGCGCGAAACAAACTGACGAGCGAGGCTTTCGCCGGTATTATTAGAGGTTCCGCATTACGTTACCAATTTTGCGTCACGCTTTTTATAGTTAACTGGGCTTTTTGCAATTCGACCGCTTTGTCCAAACGGTTGTTGACAGGGTAATTCGCCACGCTGCGTTGGCTCCTGCGCTCTGTCGTGCATTACTCAGTCGTGCATTGATTAATTAGATATCGCTTTCCATCACCTCTCTGGAGATTCAACATGGCTAAATCCCCTATGCGCGTTGCCGTAACCGGCGCCGCTGGTCAAATCGGTTACTCCCTGCTGTTCCGCATCGCCAACGGCGACCTGCTCGGCAAAGACCAACCGGTCATCTTGCAATTGCTCGAAATCCCTGACGAGAAAGCACAAAAAGCGCTGAAAGGCGTGATCATGGAAGTTGACGATTGCGCATTCCCACTGCTGGCCGGCATCACCGCCCACAGCGATCCGCTGACTGCATTCAAGGATGCCGATGTTGCCCTGCTGGTTGGCGCACGCCCACGCGGCCCAGGCATGGAACGCAAGGACCTGCTGGAAGCCAATGCACAGATCTTCACCGTACAAGGCAAGGCACTCGACGCCGTCGCTTCGCGCAATGTCAAGGTACTGGTGGTCGGCAACCCAGCCAACACCAACGCTTACATCGCCATGAAATCGGCGCCAAACCTGCCAGCCAAGAACTTCACCGCCATGCTGCGCCTGGACCACAACCGCGCCTTGTCGCAAGTTGCGGCCAAGATCGGCAAGCCGGTTGCTGCGATCGAAAAGCTGTTCGTATGGGGCAACCACTCGCCAACCATGTACGCTGACTACCGCTATGCAACAGCTGACGGCGCATCGGTCAAGGACCTGATCAACGACCAGGTCTGGAACAAGGACGTATTCCTGCCAACAGTCGGCAAGCGCGGCGCAGCCATCATTGAAGCGCGCGGCCTGTCGTCGGCAGCATCGGCAGCCAATGCGGCGATTGACCATGTCCGCGACTGGGTCCTGGGCACCAACGGCAAGTGGACCACCATGGGCGTACCGTCGGATGGCTCCTACGGCATCCCTGAAGGCACCATGTTCGGCTTCCCGGTCACTACTGAAAACGGCGAATACAAAATCGTCCAGGGCCTGGAAATCGATGAGTTCTCGCAAGAGCGCATCAACATCACGCTGAAAGAACTGCAAGAAGAGCGTGATGGCGTGAAACACCTGGTCGGCTAATACTGACCCACAGGCCGGCAAGCGACGTAGGGTGGGCGTACGGCGCCCACGCGTGAACTGCATTAACGCGCTTGCCAGCCGTTTTCCATGCCACGTCGGCATGTACCCCGGTTATCTGGTTCATGCGTGGGTGCTGTGCGCCCACCCTACGGTTGATACCGATCTGTAATTATTAGAAATTTCGCAATGCATCCTACCGAGGTCTTATTCCTAGGCAAGCAGCAACCGGTATCGCTACCGGTCTGCGATCATTACGCCGGCGCTGAAAAGCTCATGCGTAAATCGCTCCTGCTGCAACAGGAACTAGGCCCCGTATTCGATATCACTTTCGACTGCGAAGATGGCGCCAGTGCAGGCAACGAAGCAGCGCATGCACAACTGGTGGCCAGCATCATTGCCGGTACAGAGAATCGCTTTGAGCGCATCGGCGCTCGCGTACATGACATCGGCAGCAGTTTTTTCGAACAAGACATCCAGATCATCTGCCAGGGCGCAGCCAGCCGGCTGGCTTACATGATGCTGCCCAAGGCCGAAAGCGTCGGCGAAGTGCGCAGCGCCATCGACCTGATCAATCATCATGCCAACCAGGCCGGACGGCAAGCACTCCCGGTCCACGTACTGATCGAAACGCATGGCGCGCTGGCTGACGTATTCGCCATCGCCGCGCTACCCCAGGTGCAATCGCTGTCGTTTGGCATCATGGATTTCGTTTCGGCACATTACGGCGCCATCCCCAGCGATGCAATGCGCTCGCCGGGACAGTTCAGCCATCCGCTGGTGACCCGCGCCAAGCTGGAAATTGCCGCCGCCTGCCATGCACACGGCAAAGTGCCGTCGCATAACGTCACGACCGACATCAAGGACACGGCGACCGTCGCCGCCGATGCGCAGCAAGCCAGGAGCGAATTCGGCTATACCCGGATGTGGAGCATCCATCCGCAACAGATCCGGGCTATCGTGCAAGCCTTTACCCCGCCACTCTCGGAGATTACCGAGGCGGCACAGATCCTGCATGCAGCGCAGCACGCCGCATGGGGACCAATACAGCATCACGGCATCTTGCATGACCGCGCCAGTTATCGTTATTACTGGACAGTCCTGCAGCGCGCCAAAAGCAGCGGCATCGCAGTACCTGAAATCGCAACAACCTTGTTATAACCGCATCCTGCCGACTGATAAGCAGTATGGCAAGAGCACTACGGAGCATTGGAAATGAAAAAGAGTCTGTCCATTTTAGTACTGCTGTGCGCCAGCCTGGCCGTCGCCGCACCGCAAGTGCAGGCGCAAACCAGCACTACCACCAAGAAAACAACCAAGAAGGCTGTCAAGAAAGCCGCTCCCAAGGCTGCTCCTGCAGAAGTCGATGACGGCGAAGATGAAGGCACGCCAGACATCAAGACATCCACCGCGGTCGACTACCACTGCGAACTGGGCAACAACCTGACCATCTACACCAACGCCGAAGACGACAAGCACATCGCGCTGCGTTGGGGCAAAGCCCTGCATCGCCTGACCCGCGTGCCGACCACCACCGGCGCCAACCGCTTTGAAAACCGCAAATACGGCCTGCTGTGGATCGGCATCCCGGCCAAGGGCATTTTGCTTGATTCAAAAAAGGGCCAGCAACTGGCTAACGAATGCAAGTCCCCGGCACAAGAACAGCTTCCGGCTGCGGCCCCTGCCGATCCGGCAAACAGTTTGTAAATTAAGGAGAAATCATGTCCCGCAACACATTGAACACACTCAAGGAATTCAAGATTTCCGATTCCAAGAAAGGCAAGTTCTATTCCTTGCCTGCGCTGGAGAAAAAACTCGGCATCAACATCTCGCGCCTGCCAGTGTCGATCCGTATCGTGCTGGAATCCGTCCTGCGTAACTGCGACGGCAAGAAGGTCACTGAAGAGCACGTCAAGCAATTGGCCGCCTGGGGCGCCAACGCAGCCCGTACCGACGAAATCCCTTTCGTCGTAGCGCGCGTCGTGCTGCAAGACTTTACCGGCGTACCGCTGCTGGCCGACCTGGCCGCCATGCGCAACGTCGCCGCTTCGCTGGGCAAGAACGCCAAGAACATCGAGCCGCTGGTGCCGGTTGACCTGGTTGTCGACCACTCGGTGCAGATCGACCATTTCCGTGAAAAGAAAGCACTCGACCTGAACATGAAACTGGAATTCCAGCGCAACAACGAGCGCTACCAGTTCATGAAATGGGGCATGCAGGCATTCGACACATTCGGCGTCGTGCCTCCTGGCTTCGGCATCGTCCACCAGGTCAACCTGGAATACCTGGCGCGCGGCGTCCACAAGAAGGATTCGGTCTACTATCCGGACACTCTGGTCGGCACTGACTCGCACACCACCATGATCAACGGCATCGGCGTAGTCGGCTGGGGCGTGGGCGGCATTGAGGCGGAAGCCGGCATGCTGGGCCAACCGGTTTACTTCCTGACACCTGACGTAGTCGGCGTCAACCTGACCGGCCAGCTGCGCGAAGGCGTTACTGCAACCGACCTGGTGCTGACCATCACCGAACTGCTGCGCAAAGCAAAAGTCGTCGGCAAGTTCGTCGAGTTCTTCGGCGAAGGCACTGCCTCGCTGAGCCTGACCGACCGCGCCACCATCGCCAACATGGCGCCTGAATACGGCGCCACCATGGGCTTCTTCCCAGTTGACGATGCGACTATTGAATACTTCCAGGGCACTGGCCGCAGCAAAGCGGAAATCGACGCATTCGCCGGTTACTTCAAGGCGCAAAACCTGTACGGCATTCCAAAGGCCGGCGACATCGACTACACCACTGTCGTCGAACTCGACCTGGGCACAGTTGCACCGTCGCTGGCAGGTCCAAAGCGTCCGCAAGACCGTATCGAAATCGGTCATGTCAAAGCCAACTTCGCAGAATTGTTCAGCAAGCCTATCGCAGAAAACGGCTTCAACAAGAAAGCCGAAGATCTGGATGCGACTTACACCAACGCTGACGGCGTCAAGCTGCAGAACGGCGACGTCCTGATCGCTGCCATCACTTCTTGCACCAACACATCCAACCCAAGCGTCATGCTGGCGGCTGGTTTGCTGGCCAAGAAAGCAGTTGAAGCCGGCCTCAAGGTGCCTGCGCACATCAAGACTTCGCTGGCCCCTGGCTCGCGCGTGGTTACCGAGTACCTGGAAGCGGCTGGCCTGCTGCCGTACCTGGAAAAGCTCGGCTTCGGCGTCACTGCCTATGGTTGCACAACCTGTATCGGTAACGCCGGCGACCTGACACCAGCCATGAACGAAGCCATTGTCAAGAACGACGTAGTGGCATCAGCTGTATTGTCCGGTAACCGTAACTTCGAAGCGCGGATCCACCCGAACATTCGCTCCAACTTCCTGGCTTCGCCACCGTTGGTTGTTGCTTACGCAATCGCCGGCAACATGACGCGCGACCTGATGACCGAACCTGTCGGCAAGGGCAAGGGCGGCAAGGATATCTATCTGGGCGACATCTGGCCAACTTCGCAAGAAGTCGCCAAGCTGATGAAGTTTGCGATGAACGCCAAGACCTTCAAAGCCAACTACGCTGACGTCAAGGGCGCACCAGGCAAGCTGTGGGAAGCCATCAAGGGCGTCGCCGGCGGCGAAGTCTACAACTGGCCGAAATCGACTTACATCGCTGAGCCACCGTTCTTCCAGGACTTCACCATGGTGCCGAAGGCAGCTGCAACCGGCATCACCGGTGCGCGTGCACTGGGCGTGTTCGGCGATTCGATCACTACCGACCACATCTCGCCAGCCGGCTCCATCAAGGAATCCAGCCCAGCGGGTAAATGGTTGATCGCCAACGGCGTGCTGAAGGCAGACTTCAACTCCTACGGTTCGCGTCGCGGCAATCATGAAATCATGATGCGCGGTACGTTCGCCAACGTTCGTATCAAGAACCTGATGATCCCGGCAACACCGGACGGTTCGCGTGTCGAAGGCGGCATCACCCTGTTCCAGCCTACCGGCGAAGAAACATCGATCTACGACGCAGCAATGCAATACATCAAGGATGGCGTGCCAACCATGGTGTTTGCTGGTGAAGAGTACGGTACAGGTTCGTCGCGCGACTGGGCAGCCAAGGGCACTCAACTGCTGGGCGTGAAGGCCGTGTTTGCGCGTTCGTTCGAGCGTATCCACCGTTCCAACCTGGTCGGCATGGGCGTGTTGCCACTGCAATTCATCGGTACCGACAGCGTGCAAACCCTGGGCATCACCGGCAATGAAACCTTCGACCTGAAGGGCATCGACGGCGAAATCAAGCCACAGCAAGACGCTACCCTGGTGATCCATCGCGCCAACGGCGAAACCAAGGAAGTCAAGGTACTGCTGCGTATCGATACACCGATCGAAGTTGATTACTACAAACACGGCGGTATCCTGCCGTTCGTGCTGCGCCAGTTGCTGGCAGCATAACAACCGGCCGGCCTGGCGCCATCTGCTGCACGGGATGGCGCCAGGCGGTCAGTTGCAAGTAGTTTGCAAATAATCTGGATGGAATGACAAGCGCCGGCATTGCCGGCGTTTTGCATTTCTGCGGCCCGCGCGCAGAAATCCACTACAATACAAACTTGCAGTCTTCCTGCCTCAGAGTCGTTGAAACTCTCAGCAAGCGGTCGTAGGCCAGAAGGCAGCGCAGAAAAGCGGAGCATATTTAAATAGACGAATATGTGAGCATCTCAGTTGCCCGCTGATGCCATCGGATGCGCAATGCGCATCTGCTACGGTCGCGCAGTAAGAATTCGACTATGTTGGGGACCTCAAAAAACCGTAGCGAACGTTGCAAGGTCGACAGGAGAAGCGCAGCCGTACAAGAGTACGGCGAGCATCGCAGTGCCGAGATTGCAGCGTGCAGTAGGTTTTCGAGGTTCCCTGTTGTCAGCCCCCTACTCTATCTACTATGCGCCGCCCGTCAAAAAAACCGTCCCGTAAATTTTCCACTGACAGCCATCGCCTGGCCGAACTGGCGCAGGCATTGACACAAGCCTCCAGCCGTCTCGAAGAACGCTCATGGGAACGTGATATCGAAGCCTTGCTCAACAAGCACTTCAAGGCGCACCACCAGGAACCTATCGACGGCGCGCTGGAACAACTGTTTCCGACCCAGCCCGATGCCTACGATGCGTTGATGGATGTGGTCGAAGCCTGCAGCGAATCGAGCAGCATCGAGTATCAGGGCAAGCAATACGATTGCCTGTTGATTGGCATACCGTTACTGGCGTGGACCCGTTTCTCGATTGGCTCCGGCCCGATTCCGGCCGACGTGATGACGACGCTCAGCGCCCATCTGCATGCCCATATCCTGGCGCCGGAAGTGCTGACGGGAATCGTACCAACGCTGTACGCGATCGACCAATTGCCGCGTAGCCATTCCGACACTTACGCATTGTTGCATCAGCTGGCGCATGCGGCGCTGAGCGCAGTGCCGGTGCGCAGTCCTGCCAATCCACCGCCAACTGCACCGTTCCTGGCAGATACCCGCTATGTGCTGGCGGCGCTGGTGGTCCCGACCGGCATGCCGCTATTCCGCTGGCAGCTGGCGCACGGCCACGCCGGCCACATCGCGGCCGACCAGGAACAGGCGTTGGAACAATGGCGCAACCAGATGACGCCCAACCTGACGCGCCTGCTGCCGGGTTGCGGTGTCCAACTGCTACTGCCGGAAGCCTATTTTTCAGCCTGCCGCGAAGCCGATCTGCAAATTCGCCCGGCCTCGCTGCGCGCCGCCAGCTATTACCTGACCCACACCCTGGAAATCGCATCGAAGGACCTGCATGCCAGCATCGGCCGCTTCAGCGAACAGCCGGAGAGCGGCCGGGTCGATGAATACCGGATCGGCTTCTCGCTGGGCCAGACTAACGAAGTGATCTACGGCGTCGTGTGGCCGCTGTATGGCCCGGAAGAAGCCAATGAAGATGTCATCGTGCGCAGCAGTGATGCCGACCCGGCAACCGCCGAAGCCGAAACGCCGCTGGAACAGATCCTGGCCCTGCTGCGTGAGTGCGGCATCGACGACATCCAGCGCCATGCCGGCCTGTATGCGATGGAATTCTGCGATGATTGCGGCACGCCGCTGTACCCGGATCGCGAAGGCGACCTGGCACATCCGGAGATGCCAGAGGATGCGCCGACAGGGTCAGCGCATTTTCATTGAAGAGATCGGTTGGCCCGGCAATCAGGGCCGAAACAGGGTCATGCGCCGCTCTATGCAGCGCATGAAACCTGCTCAGTCAGCTTAAGAGAAAGCCCGCAGTATCGGCTGCAACACCACCGCACCCAGGCGCGCGCTGCGTGCGCCATCCCAACCGGTTTCGAGATCAGGCAGGTTGGCATTGTCCTTGAACGGCAATTCCAGCGTCAGCGATACGCACTTGAAGGTGTGGCCGATATACTTTGACGCCAAGGTCAGCACATCATCGCTGTACTTGCTGGCCGCATAACCGAATTCTGTCTGGAAATCCGGGCTGGCGCGCTGGAAATCGTCGATGAATTTTTGCTGCTCCAGCGCCTGCTGCGGGCTGAAGTCTTCCAGCATTTCCGAACCGGCCACAAACACATACGGCAACGCTTCGTCGCCATGCACATCCAGGAACAGATCGCAGCCGACTTCGTGGATCTTGTTACGCACCGCAAACACTTCCGGGCTGCGCTCCAAAGACGGCGTCATCCACTCGCGATTCAGGTTGGCGCCGGCCGCGTTGGTACGCAGATTGCCGCGCACCGAACCATCCGGATTCATGTTCGGCACGATGTAGAACACCGCCTTCTGCATCAGCGTGGTTGCCAACGGATCGGAACGATCCAACAATGCATCGACCATGCCATCGACAAACCATTCAGCCATGGTCTCACCCGGATGTTGGCGCGCGATGACCCACACCTTCTTCGGCGCGTCTGGATCGCCAATGACCAGCACATTCATGTCGCGGCCATCGATCGTGCTGCCGATATCCTCTACTCGCGCCAACGGCGACTCTTCAGCGCTACCCAGCAACGCCAGGTGACGCTCCCAGGAATACGGCTCGAAATAGGCGTAATAGACGCTGTCGCGATCCGGTGTATGCTCGATGGTCATTACCTGTCCGTCGAATTCAGTCGGCACCCGGAACCAGGTCTCGCGGTCGTAGCTGGCAACCGCCTGATAGTTTTCCCAACCCTTTGGATAGGTGGTAGCGCCGGCATTCAGGAAACGAATCCGGCACGCCTCGTCGCGCGCGCCCTGCAGGCGGAAATAAAACCATTGCGTGAAATCCGCATGCGAATCGCTGCGAATTTTCAATTCGATTTGCTGAGGATCATCGGCGCGCACGACTTCAATTGCTCCGGCGTCAAACTGCTGGCTAATTTTAATTGGCATAAGAATATTGTGTAGTGAGGATCGTCGCTAGAATCTGCACGTCAATCGCGGCAACTTGCTGCCGGCGGACTGCCGTCAGAGCCTGCTGGACAATCGGTGAAAAATTTTTACTCGTTCCCGGCACTGCGTTGAGAACAAAGCAATTTTGCTCTGATATAATAACAGGCTTGTCGGGGCGTAGCGCAGCCTGGTAGCGTACTTGCATGGGGTGCAAGGGGTCGGAAGTTCGAATCTTCTCGCCCCGACCAATGAAATCAAAGGGTTACAAGTTTTCAACTTGTAGCCCTTTTCCTTTTCGGGCGTATTTGTTAAACCATACTGAACGAACAAGGCTGGCATAGAGACACCATCGAACGTCAACTCTGTGCCAATATCTACCCTGCAAAGCGCAAACTTATTCTCAAGCCAGGGCCGAAGTTTCAAGACTTCGCTCAGTCATTAGCCGTTCAAGATGGGACAACCTCAACGGATAAGCGACATGCCAGTGCATCTTTCGTAACGACTCATCTGCGAACCGACTAATGAATAATTTATTACGAAAAATCGACTTGACGTCATTGCGCCTGTTCGTGACTGTTTGCCAGGAGCGCAATATCGCCAGAGCGGCGGAGCGTGAATTTATTGCGCCATCGGCGATCAGCCGGCGCATCGCAGAGATTGAAGCCATCATCGGCTTGCCAGTAATTCATCGCGAATCGCGCGGCATTTCCATCACTTCCGTTGGCGAAACGGTGTTGCGGCATGCGCAGGCGGTGATTGCCAGCATCGAGGCCATGGGCGCCGAACTATCGCTCATTTCAAGCGGAACCAAAGGCAAGGTGCGCCTGGTAGGCAATCTGTCGTCCATCGTTCAATTTTTGCCTGAGGATATCGCTGCCTTTCAGCGTGTATTTCCTGAGGTCGATATTGATCTGGAAGAACAAAGCAGCAGCAATGTCATGCGCAGCATTCAAGAGAACACTGCCGACATCGGTATTTGCAACGCCATTGCCGGTACTGAACAATTTGAACAATTGCCTTATCGTACCGATCGCTTATTCCTGATGGTCGCTCGTAGCCATGGTTTAAGTCATGCGACCACCGTTGGCTTGAGCGATATCCTGAATGAAAATTTTGTCGGCCTCGACGACGAGAGCGCCCTGACACAATTGCTGGCACAGGAAGCACTCAATCTCGGATCGAAACTGAATATCAAGATCCGTGTGGGCAGCCTGGATGCCTTGTGCCGCATGGTGCACGTTGGATTGGGCATCGCGGTCGTGCCGCAACAGATAGGCGAAATGTACCTCAATACGCTGGACGTCCGGTTGGTACCGATCCACGATGCATGGGCCGCGCGCCAATTGATTATTATCTTTCGGCATCGGGAACAGCTGACCGCAACAGCAACTTCGCTGATGAACTTTCTAGTACGCAACTGAGCTTACACAGCACCGCGCGAGTGGCGACAGGTGGCATCGTGAACAGAGATGCCTGCCATCGCAAGTGATTGCTTTTGGCGTTTTCTCGCCGTCAGTATGATGATTAAATCGTTCAACACGGATTTAATTCTTACATCATGCCAAAAACACTCTACGACAAATTATGGGACGCCCATGTAGTGGAGACTGATGAAGACGGCACCAGCTTGCTGTATATCGATCGCCATATCATCAACGAAGTCTCCAGCCCGCAAGCCTTTGAAGGTATTGCGCAAGCAAACCGCACTACCTGGCGCGCTGCCGCCAACCTTGCGGTAGCCGACCATAACGTCCCTACTACTGATCGTAGCAACGGCATCGCCGATCCCATATCACGCTTGCAGGTGGATACCCTGGCGGGCAATGCGCAGACTCATGGGCTGACTTATTTAGGCATGATGGATAGACGCCAGGGCATAGAACATGTGATCGGACCTGAGCAAGGTGCAACCTTGCCCGGCATGACCGTGGTATGTGGCGATTCGCACACTTCTACCCACGGCGCTTTTGCTTGCCTGGCACATGGCATCGGCACATCAGAAGTGGAACATGTTTTAGTTACACAGACTTTGTTGACGCGCAAATCAAAATTGATGTTGGTACAGGTCGATGGCGAATTGGCAAACGGCGCAACAGCGAAAGACATCGTACTGGCAGTGATCGCCAAAATTGGTACGGCGGGCGGTACCGGTTATGCGATTGAATATGCAGGTTCGACCATCCGTGCCCTGTCGATGGAAGGACGCATGACCGTTTGCAATATGTCGATAGAAGCCGGCGCGCGAGCCGGCATGATTGCTTTCGACGAGACCACACTCAATTATGTGAAGGGCCGGCCATTGGCGCCGGAAGGCGCATTGTGGGATCAAGCGCTGGCGGCGTGGCGCAATTTGCATTCAGATGACGGTGCGCATTTTGATGTCACGGTCACACTGGATGCCAGCCAAATCAAACCGCAAGTGACATGGGGAACCTCTCCGGAAATGGTGGTCGCCATCGATGGTCGTGTTCCTGATCCGTGTTTGGAAGCCGATGCAACCAAGCGCGACGGCATGGAAAAAGCGTTGGCTTACATGGGATTAACAGCCAACACGCCGATGACAGAAATATATCTGGATAAAGTATTTATCGGGTCTTGCACCAATTCACGCATTGAAGACTTGCGCGCAGCTGCCGCTGTTGTGCAAGGCCGCCATCGTGCCGCCAACATCAAACTGGCGATGGTGGTGCCGGGGTCCGGATTGGTGAAAGCACAGGCGGAAAAAGAAGGATTGGACAAGATCTTTCTCGATGCCGGATTTGAATGGCGTGAGCCCGGTTGTTCGATGTGCATGGCGATGAATGCTGATCGGTTACAGCCCGGCGAGCGTTGCGCCTCGACATCCAATCGCAATTTTGAAGGCCGGCAAGGCGCCGGCGGGCGCACGCATCTGGTCAGCCCTGCGATGGCCGCGGCAGCCGCTA
This sequence comes from Collimonas sp. NPDC087041, assembly GCF_044745265.1. NCBI lineage: Bacteria > Pseudomonadati > Pseudomonadota > Betaproteobacteria > Burkholderiales > Oxalobacteraceae > Collimonas > Collimonas sp. NPDC087041. The sequence goes on along the minus strand of NZ_JBIUZX010000001.1, from coordinate 322,024 downwards.
TTGCGGGTCATTTTGTCGATGTTCGGCTTTAAATGCGTCTATAAACCATGAGAAAATTTACACAACATACCGGCGTGGTTGCCCCCTTGGACCGGGCCAACGTTGACACCGACGCCATCATTCCCAAGCAATTTTTAAAATCCATCAAACGCAGCGGATTCGGTCCAAATCTGTTCGATGAGTGGCGCTATCTGGATCATGGGGAACCAGGCGACGATTGCTCCGAACGACCGTTGAATCCTGATTTCGTACTCAATCAGCCGCGCTATCAGGGTGCATCTATTTTGCTGGCCCGCCAGAACTTTGGCTGTGGTTCCTCACGCGAACACGCACCGTGGGCATTGGAGCAATATGGTTTCCGCACCGTGATTGCGCCCTCTTTTGCCGACATCTTTTTTCACAACTGCTTTAAAAATGGTTTGCTGCCTATCGTCTTAAGTGAAGCACAGATAGCGCAATTATTTTCCCTCGCGCAGGATGAGAACACAGCGGCCTTACAATTAACGATAGATCTTGAAGCACAAAAAGTGATCAGCGCGGACGGGGTATTCAATGTCGATTTCGAGGTAAATCCATTTCGCAAATTTTGCTTACTCAATGGCTTTGACGATATTGCCTTGAGCTTGCGCAAGGCCGAAAAAATTAAAGCATTTGAAAATAATCATCTGCTTGCCAATCCCTGGCTGTTGAAAACGCTGTAAATAACATGGCGTAATCAGTTCAAAAATCCGTCGTTCACACGTTCGCAAGGATGACGGATTATCAATTTCAGCGTTACCCAAGATTAGCGGAGCATCAAATGCCTCAAGTCCATCAAACACAAGACAACATCCATTTTGATGGAAGAATTTTATTTCTATCGGCAGATGCGGCGGTGATGAAAACCCAGCTTGATGGCCAAGCCATCACCCTGGCCGAGGCGTGTCCGTTGCGCGACAATATATCGACCGACGAGATTACGCCCGTGACAGTCATGATGGTCTACGACGAACGATTGGCCGATGTTCCTTATGTCGGCTTTCAAGCAGGCGATGAAACGCCCATCGGCAAGAACGCGATTAAAGACGGCGGCTTCCAGGTCACGGTGGCTGGCAAGCGTTACGGCAAGGGCTCATCGCGCGAATCCAGCCCACTGGCAGAGTTGTCGGCAGGGATCAGGCTGATTATTGCGGAAAGCTTTGAAAGAATTTATCAGCAAAATTGCGACAATATCGGCATCCTGACCACCACCGATTTTTCTATTCTGGACAGGATACTTGCCTCAGAATCCATCCCGATCGAAGAATTCCTCAAAGGCCGAGATCAACTGACACAGGACATTATCCGTTGTGGCGGCTTGCTCGCGTACAGCAAAATTTCTGCTCGACCACTGTCGCCATCCACGCAACAAGAACAAAAGAAGCAATTCCCAAAAACACCGAAGACATTAGTCGAAAAAATCATCACAGCACATTTGCATCCAGACACCACGAACGCCACGCGTGGCGACGGTGTTTTCGTTGCCACCGATTGGCGTTTCAGCCACGATTATTTCACCGGCATGTGCGCGCATTTAATGCATCGTGCTTTCGGAAAGCCGGCAACATTACATGCGCCGGAAAGTATCATCGCCTTTGAAGATCACTTGGTCTTGGCCGCGCAAAGCATCCCGCATATACAAGGAAATTTATTGGATGGGGTTGCCAATTTGCGAGCCGGACACACAAGCTTTAGCAAAGATTATCCGGTGCGTTCGCATGGAAAACTAGAACACGATTCTGGTGCGGAAGGCATTTGCCACGCCATGATGATCGAAAAATACGCGTTGCCCGGACAAGTTGTGGTGGGTACCGATTCACACACGCCCCACTCTGGCGCACTGGGTTGCCTGGCTTTCGGCGCCGGCGCGACTGAAATCGCCAATAGCTGGGTGACCGGCTACGTGCGCTGCAAGATACCGGAAACCGTGCGCATCGAAATTGATGGTCTTTTGCGCGCCGATGTCACCGCCAAAGATCTGGTGCTGCATTTGTTGCAATTGGAGCCAATACGCAATGGTGAAGTGATTGGTCTGGTGTTCGAATATGGTGGTGAGGCGGTGCGGGCAATGACTATCGACGAGCGCGCAACCCTGACCAATATGGTTGCCGAATTGGGCGGCTTTACCGGCATCGTTGAACCGGATCAAAAGACAGTCGATTTTTTAAAAGAACGACGCGGTATCGATTTTCAATTGCAGAGCTGGATGCGTAGCGATGCCGATGCCACTTATCGCCAGGTGATTCGTATCGACGCTGCCAGCATAGGACCTATGCTGGCACGTCCAGGCGATCCTGGTAACGGCGTTGCTGCCGATGCATTGACGGAGGATGTCGCCATCAACATCGCCTACGGCGGTTCCTGCACGGCAGGCAAACGCGCTGACTTCGATTTTTATCATGAAGTCTTGCAGTGGGGATTAGCGCACGGCCTTGCGATCCCATCGCACACAACGTTGTTCCTGCAATTTGGCACCATGGACGTGCGCAATTACTGCCAGGAGCAAGGTTATTTGTCGGTATTTGAACAAGCCGGCGTGACCATTGTCATGCCCGGTTGCGGTTCGTGTGCCAATTGCGGGCCAGGTCAGTCGGCGAATAAGAGTGATGTCACCATCAGCGCAATCAATCGCAATTTTCCAGGTCGCTCCGGCCCGGGAAATGTTTGGCTGGCTAGTCCATATACGGTTGCGGCCAGTGCGTTGGCTGGGCGTATTACTTCGTTTGAGCAACTGCAGCGGCAGACATTCTCAGGGGCATCTTGATGCATCGCGCAGTTTAATTTGATGCGTTGCGTAAAGCTTGATGATTGCGCACCACCTCATCACGAAGGAAATCGATTCAGCTGAACCGGCGCCGCTCTGTTAGCGAGCGGCACCGGTCAGGTTTGAACGGCCACTTTTAAATGACTACTGCAGCGGCACTTCGAAGTCGAACGTGGCCAACTAGCTACGGCCTTTGCCGACCGGAAGGCACGGCCGTATCACTGCATCGGCAAGCGCTATTGACGCAAAGCCGGAGCCTCTATCAGCGCAGTCTGCATCTTCATCAACGCATCTTCCATTGCCCGCTTACCGGACAAGGAAAAATCCTTTTTGAATTCCGCATATTCTGCATGCCCCTGCCCTTCCACTTTCTGCGCAACCAGCACGTTGCCGTTAACGTCGCTGACACTGCATGTCATGTCGACGCTGAACTGCGTTGGCGGCCAGGTCAGCGCGCTGGAAGACGATGAATTTGTAACCAGTTGCGGCGTGATGACGTAATCGATTTTATTCTTTGCGATGGCATCCTTGTCGTCCGCCTTGCTCAATTTTGTGACGCTGGCAAACACGTTCGACAACATCTTGTAAAACGCCGTTTCCATATCGCGATAAGGCGCATAAGTTACCTTGTCGCCACCGCCACCCGGCGTGGTGACTTCCTTGATGCGCACGTCATCGGCTATGTAGTAAGCGACATTCTTCTTGATCGTCTGATCGGTAGATGTGAGCTTGATGCTGTCGACATTCGGAGTGACACTCATAGGATGTGCACAGCCAGCCAGGATCACGACAGCAGCAATCGATGAAATATATTTTGTGATATTCATTATTTGTTTTTTTAAATTTTGATCGGCTTAAATCACTTCAATGCGCTAAGGAAGGCAGGATCTGCGTACAGAGATGCCAACAGATTTTGCACAAGGATTGTGTACTCCTGCATCGCACGCGGAATCGCTACCGCGCCGGCAAACGACGACGGCCATTCGCGATGTGCAGACTTCACTTGATCGTACAAGATTTGCCCCTGCTTCTTGACGACGAACCGCGCTTCTATGTCACCTGTACCGGTAGAGAAACCGCTGGAATCCAAATCATTCTTCAACAGCGTTCCCGACACCTCAGCATTCGCATTCGGCGCCATCTTGTTAGCCAAGGACAATTCCTGCTTGATCGCCTCTTCCACGTACTTCGCATACGAACTTTGATAAGGAGAATTCATGGAGCTGCCGCGCAACGAAATCGGATTGACGTTCCCCTGACCAGGCTTGGAAGTGAATGCGCCAACCTTTGCCGAGTAGTCGCCAGAATCCTTGAGTTTTTGTACGTTATCGATTGATGCCGAATACTGCGGCGCCATGACCGAGCAACCCGTCATCACGACAACGGCGGCCATCGCGCATATGTTTCGTAAAAAATGCATGTTAAATCCCCCTGCAGTTGGTTGTTTTGTTATGAGAAATTGAAAAACTGATTTTGGTGTTTGTTTTCGCCGTACATGAAACATGCAAATGCCCGCTTCCTGTCACAGAAAAATCGGTTCTGTGGCGAGATTGGGCGGGCAAAATGCATGGCTAAAGATGGTGAAGACAAACATGCCATATTGACACATGGCAATTAACAATACAACATCAATCGCGCGGAAGAGATGCTGTGTATGGCGCAGGAAAAGGAAGGTTCGGATTGGTATTGCCGGCGGCCGCAATGGCAGCATTGAGAGTGGCTAGGCTACTGATGGCGACTCAGTCTGCTTGGTATGTTTTTTTACTGTGCGCCACTCTTCTTTTTTAGAAAAAGGTTTTATCCCCCCAAGCTTGCACCTTTGCCCCATAACCAGAAATGGCGGCAATTGCTAACCCGATGCTCATGACTACAATTTTTAGCCAGTGAATACTTGTGAAAAAGTATCCACCTGCCATGACTGCAAATCCCAGGAGCATTACCAAATTTAATCCGAAATTTGTAAGCTTCCCGTTGTTAATTAATGAAATCTTCACTGCCAGCCCATTTCTTTCCAAGCAGAGAATTGGTATCAGGTTTTGCATTAACACAGTAAAAATCGAGTGCAGATTGTTCGCTCTAAAACATAAAATATGTCATTGCAAAACCTAATCGCAACTTCTACAAGGCGGTACCTGACCCCGACCTCTGCTTCGATCCAAATTATTTAGCGAACGGGCTTGCTATTCAAGACAGTATCTGACCCCGATTTCTCCTTCATTACCGTATCTGACCCCGACTTCCCATTTTCTCAAAAGTGATTAGACAACAATCAACTCACCCTTGCAAACGACTCCTTTATAAGGATACCTTTTCCGCACATCGAGAAGATACTCAAGGAAAGTTAAATTTGTGCATTCAACACTCCCCGCATTTTCATCGAAATGATATACAAGACCATCATTTTTCTCCGTTTGCAGGTAATAATATTGTGTCTCACTTTCTCGCGAGAAAGAAAATGGTTTATTTATTTGATCCCAAGCGCCATATTCTTGAAGTGAATTAAACAAATTTATTTGAAATAAAATTTGACCACGAACCGTCCATGCTGGTCTATAAAGAACAATGGGGTCATCTCCAATTAATCCACCATCAGATCGTCCCATTTGTAGCATAAAATCACGGAATTCACCTTTGACTTTAATGTCATACAGAGCTTCTATTTTATTTATCTCATTTTCCGTATATCCAATAACAGCCTTGGACTCAACATCATCTTTTCCTGCCAAAAGTTTAAATACGTCTTTGCTCATCGATTAACTCCTGTTGACCCCTGAAATACGTTGATTTGCAAATTCGGATTTTTAATAGCAAAATTTGGAATCGTTTGTATGCAACCCGCACACATTCCTGGATTAGATAGAGAAGTATTTTGAACAGCAATATTCACCGTTGCCGTTGTGAAAATTTGGGTCAGGTCTTGCAATGACACATTGCCACAACACCGCACCAGGAGTCCACGTGGAATCCGCTGTCTTCAGTACTGCTAAAATTCTTTTTCAGCCTTCTTTATCGCTCGGCTAACCGTGGAATAGTGCACGCAAAAATGCTCGGCAATCTCATGCAAAGTATAATTTCCACTGGCAAACGCCGCTGCCATCGCATGCTTCGCATCACGATCGTTGTCGCTATAAAACGAGAGTTGACGTACATTCGGGTGTCGTTGTGCGCGTGGGATTTCTAGGGTTTCTAAATCAAGAAAATCCTGCACGTGTTCTAGAAAGGTGTCGCCGCCAAGATAGACTTGCCCGCGCACATTTTCCCAAATGCTGGGCAAGCCTATACCTGCGCGTACAAAATCAATGTATTTGGCAATTGCTCTTTTCCGCTGACGACTGAATTGCCCTAATATCCAATCCGTCTGCAGCCAGCCGGGAGCAACTTCCCCTCCCAACATCGCAGCATAAGAACTCCATCGCCACTTGCCAATATCCTTCACCATGCGCGCCCGAACAGGATTGAGTACGACATACCGTGACAACTCAAGCAAATAACTGTCCTTTTCGACCAAGATGGCTTTATAACGCCCCTGGAACACATGCTCGACCCGGCCATGCCTGCGGTTTGTGCTTTGCGTATAGACGCCGTTGAGTTGGCGCATGCCCTGCGACAAATTGGCATCCGCCGTCTCCACCACAACGTGATAATGATTGGACATTTGACACCAGGTATGACAAGTCCAATTGAAACGCTTGCAGACCTGCTCAAAAATTTCCAGCCACATCAATCGATCTTGGTCATCGATATAGATATCTTCGCGCCTGTCCCCACGCGAGGTAACGTGATAGACACCACCAGCGAGTTCTAATCTTAAGGGCCTTGACATAGCCCTCACATTAAAACAGGAAATGTGTCATTGCAAGACCTGACCCCGATCTCTGCAAGACCTGACCCCGATCTCTGTGCGGCGTCAATCCGCCCAGCACATTGCTGGCCGGATTATTGATCACATATTTCGGATCGCTGCTGCTACCTTGCGTTGGCAGGCTCGCCTGGCCGCTTGGCGTGGCGCCGGTGAAATGGAAGTTGCCGTTGCCGACGGTCGATGTGGGGGCCGTGCTGAAACCTTGGCTGCCGATGGCAGCCGAAGAGATTGGGATCAGCTCTTGCAATGGCACATTGCCACAACGCCGCAACGCCGCAACGCCACAACGCCACAACGCCACAACGCCACAACGCCAAAGCAAATATCGTGTACAGATTGTCCTGCGTCAAATCATTAAATGTGTCATTGCAAGCCCCCCGACCTCCCTTTAATACCCCATGTTGCGGTTACCTGTTTAGTATCAAAGGGTACCACTGATGGTCCGCCAATTCATCAGGCTCAAGGTAATGCGAGAACGTATGCTTGTCTCGGGTAGCTAAAGCCGCATCGTGAGATTCATTCGGCTCACGCCACTCGGATTCACAATCCTCGCAGATAACGAAGAGAGTGTGCCCCCCTCTCTCGGAGGCCACAAGAACTCTACCCTGACTACAGACCGAACATATTTCGTTGACAACAGCGTAGTGCGAATACGTCATGATTAGGGAGCTTTCGGCAAAGGTAGACCATTACCAGGGAATGCGGTAATAACTTGATTCGTCCCATGCACCGTAATGATGGTCACCGTATTCAAGTTTTGTTGCTGCCCAGTGTAGCCGCCAGCATATCCCGAGTTCGGACGTGGTACAACGTAAATATCGGTACCGCCGTTGGTTACCGGTTGGATGCCATTTTGCTGGACAGCATTCCAAGCGTCGTTCACTACCGACACAGGATTGCCATAGAAAACGCCTTGGTTCGGCTTATTAAGGTTGAGATCCCCGTGCTGATCAATAACGTGATCGGCTCGCGTTTCGCCAGATTTGCTAACAATCGACCAGTCCAACCCTTGCTGAGAGTTGTTTGTAGCATTGCTTGAAAATGATGACCCACTGCTCCCCGAATTCCCCGAATTAAATATGACATTAGATCCCTGGGGCTGAGCAGCCGGATTCACCAACACGTTGTTGCCCCCAGACTGGTTAGTCGGAGTGCTTATGATATTAGACCCTTGGGGCTGCGCCGCTGGATTCACCAGAATATTATTACCGCTTGACTGATCACCCGGGTTAATCAGCGGACCACTGGCTTGCGGAGCGGTGATCGGCTTCCCGTTAACACCGATCGATATACCAAAATCATCATAGATATTTTTTTGAAAATTACTCCACGCAGTCGATGGATCGGTTATCAGCGTTTTCAAGCCGCTCAAACCACCACTAATCAAACCGTAGAGATTTTTTCCGACTGGGTCCGCCGTGATGCCGCCACTCGTCAGTGTAATTGGCCCCGGAGCAATTGTTAGAAATGGGCCAACTGGCACAACAATCGGAAGCGGCACTGTTGTAGTGGAAATCTTGATGCTGGTAGCATTGTTAATGGTTTCATTCGCGGCCGCATTGGCAGCTACGGTCGCATTCTGACCTAACGCCGCTGCTACCCCTCCACCAGCAAGGATCGCTAACGCATCAATGGCGGCGTTATAGTTCGCATTAATGTAGCTAGTCGTCGTAGTCTGCGTACCGTCGCCGTTATTGATAGTGCTAATGGTTTGCGTCCCGTCATAAATCACATCCCGAATCAACGGTGCAACAATCGCGCTCGTCGCGCCGCCAATCGCGCCACTGGCGCAGCTGTTGCCACCTAAGCTCGCCGCCGCACATCCCAATAACGCATGACTGCTGACGTTCGCGACAATACTGGTCGCAGTCGCACCGTCAGCGTTGATTCCGGCTAAATTTGCCCCGATACCGTTAGCACCAACTGCCGCCGCGTCACCGATCATTCCGTTTGCAAAGGCATTACCAAAGCTGCCACCGTAAGCTGCAGAATTAATTGCCGCGCTAATACCACTACGCACGACGCTGGTCGCAACGTATTGGCTTGGGTTATTGACGAAGTTATTCCAGCTACCTTGGCTGATCGGCTGTGCGCCATCAACGCCAGGAGTGACCGTGCCTGGGCTGTTCATATTCCCAAGGACACCGTTCGTCACGCCAGCAGTCAAACCGCTGACTGCACCGGATTTCAGGGCCTGCCCGATATCAATGCTGCCATTGGTGATGAGCTGGCCAGTCATGCTGCTCAGGGTGCCGACAATTGCACCTTGTATCCCTGCCGCCACCGCTGACGCTACAGCACTCGCACCAACTGCGGTTGATGACATTCCTGCCACTGTTCCAACTATCGCAGCCCCCGCACCTGCCGTCACTATTGCAATAGCAATCGCGGCAGCGATCATCACAATCGAAGCGGTTGGATCAGCCTTCTTGGTCTGTACCCACTCCTGCTGAATATGGTTCTGCGCCGTGCTTTGGGTGAAATCGCTGCCCAATTGCTGCTGCAGGTTGTCCAGCAAGGCCTGGCTACCGGCCTGGTTGACGCTGCCGTCGGCATTGAGTTGCTGGAACTGGCCGCTGACGCTGTTGACGCGGTCGACGTTGAGCTGGTAGTTGGCGGCCGACAGGAAGCCGCCCGGCTGGACTTCGTCGCCGGTTACCTTGGTGTAGCCCTGCTTGTCTGTGCGATAGGTTTGTACACCGATATCGGCGTTGCGCGCCTCGTTGTTGAGCTGCTGCGCGTTGATGATCAGTTGCTGGGCGCTGATGAAGCCGGTGTTGGTGACCGTACCGTTGGGATGGTCTGCATCGCCGGTGCCGGTTGCGGTCAGCGTGACCTGATTGCCCTGGATGACGCCGCCTGCCAGCGCGCCTTGCGTGGCTTGGGGCAGATAGACCTGCGGCATCAGCGCATTGATGGTCCCGCATTGAGAGGTGCCTGTGGCGGTGCAACTGGGGTCAGGAACCGTTTGCTCGACGTACCACAGCATCGGCGCGGTCAACTGGTTGATCTGCTGCTGCGACAGCGCTTGCCCTAACTGGATATTGTTCTCGGTCGCGTAGTTGATCGCGTTGCTGTACAGGACCGCCTTTTGCTGATCGGCCAGGCTGACCTGCGTCTGGTTGTCCCATTGCACGCCGCTGACAAAACTGGCATTGCCGGTTTGCGCCAGCGCGGCCTGTTGCAGTTTCTGATCTTCGGTAAAGGGATCGAAGTAGAACGGCACCGAGCCGTTCGGCTGCAATGCCGGCGGCAAGCTGTTCAACAAAACCTGCGGCGTCAATCCGCCCAGCACATTGCTGGCCGGATTATTGATCACGTATTTCGGATCGCTACTGCTGCCTTGCGTCGGCAGGCTCGCCTGCCCTGTTGGCGTGGTGCCAGTGAAATGGAAGTTGCCATTGCCGACAGTGGAAGTCGGGGCCGTGCTGAAACCCTGGCTGCCAATAGCTCCCGTGGATGTCGCGTTATTGCCGGTGCTACCGTTTGCGGTGGCTGTCGGCACTGCTGTTTGCTGCCCCACATTTGGATTGGCGTTGACTTGGCTCGTGGCGCCGCCGGCTCCTGCGGCCTGGCTCGCACCGTTCTGGGCGTTTGCTGCTGCGCTCGGTACGCCTATCGGCCCGAGCGGGATGACGTTTTTCGGACTGGAACCGGCCGGCGTCATGATTTGCGGGTTGGTATAGCCGTTGGTAATATTGCTGCCGGTCAGGTTTACCTGGTAACCGCTGATGGTGCCGGTGTTTTGCAACGCGGCGTACTGGCCACCCTGGCCGTTGACGTTCAGGCTGCCCGCAGCCTGGATGACACTGTTGGATTGATTCGGCGTATTGTTGTTGACGGGATCGTTCTCGCGCACGTGGTCGCACGAACCCAGGCTGCAATGGTTTTCGACATGGCTGTGGTAGCTGGTCACTGCCAGTACATCCGCATTGTTGTTCAGTGCGCTGGTGACGGTGATATTGGCATTTTGTCCGGCATTGATCAAGCTACCGTTATTGTTCAGCGTGGCGCTATTGATCGTTACATTGCGGGCGCCATTGATGACAGCTGCCTGCGACGTTTCGGCTTGCTCTGTCACGCCAAAGAAGTCCTGGTTCAAGTCGGCCACGGTTTGGCCGGCAAACGTGGTCTGGCGGGATTGCAAGCCGACAGTGCCACCGCTGCGCGCATTGTTCAACTGCCCGGCAGTGATGCTGACATCGCCGTTCGTTGCCTGGATTGTGCCGGATTGGTTGCTGACAGTGCCCGGGCTGGTAATCGTGACATTGCTCAATGCCGCCAGGTTGGCATTGTTGTTGGTGACGCTGCCCGCATTAATCGCAAGATTACGCCCGGCGACGATGATCGCAGGATCCTGTGTGATCGCAATGCTCTGCGACAGCGGATTAAAATTGTCGCTCACCGTAAAGCCAACCTGGTTTGCCACCACCAAGCTACCCTGAGTCAGCACGTTATAGCTACTCTCTCCCTGATTGGTCAGCCCTGCCACATTGAACGTAATATCTCGCCCCGCAACGATATTGCCGGCGTTGACCAAATTGCCGCCGCTAATCTGCATATCCTGGTTCGCGACGATCTGACCGCGCACACCTAATGCCGTGGTAGTGCCGCCGGTGCTTGGCGCCACACTGGTTCCTGCAGCCGCAGGTGTCAGGTAGGGAATCACCAGCGTTGAGGTGCAACCACCCTGAGACTCTCCAGGACAGGTAGCGATATTCGGTTGTCCGATGGCGCTGACACCGAGTCCGGCAATTTGCGCAATCAAACTATTCAATCCAGCTTGATCAACCAAGGTGCTGGTTTTGGAGGTGATGATCGTGTCGGAACGGCCATTATCCAGGCTCTGTACGTTCAGCACTACATTGTTGCCGCTGATGGTGCTGCCACGATTGGACAAGCTGTTGGCGGTAATGCTGGTCTGTCCACCTGCCGTGATCAGGCCTTGCTGACCATTAGTCTGACTCTGTACCGTTGTCTGCACTGTTGGCAAGGCCAGCAACTGGGTCGTCGGGGTTGTCAGCGTCTCCGGATTGTCGCCAGCAAAATGCCATACATTGGCAAAGTGACTGCCGCCGCTCCCGTCATCGTTCGGCACTACTTCATAGACGCTGGTGACCTTGAGCGTCCCCGCCGAATAATTCGGACTCAAATCGGCCAGTGTCACGTTTTGGGTGACGTAGCTGATTGGCTGGCAATTGTCACCACTGCAGCCGCCGCCGGTTTGAATTTGCTGGGTGCCGACAAGCGCTTGTCCCAATAATGCCGGGTCAATCACCGAAGTTGTGGTGTTTTGCAAGAATACCGGCGCAGCACGGTTATTATTGACTGTTGCTGCGTTGATATTGACATTGTTGGCCGCTGTGATGGTGCTGCCGACATTGGTCAGTGTGCCGGACAACGTAGCGTTCACGTCGCGGTTGGCCGTGGTCGTGCCGCCGGTATTGTCGTAGCTGGCACCAGACAGATTGACATCTCGTACCGCTTCTACTTTGCCGGCGTTGGTGACTACGCCACCCAGATTGACATCGCGATCGGCATGGAGGGTACCGCCAGCCTGATTGGTGATCACGCCATTTAGCGTCAGGTCATTGCCGGAAATGACGCTGCCGCTATTCGTGAAGGACGCGCCGCTGATCGAAATATCACCGGATTTCTGGATCGTACCGGTGTTGGTAAACGCATTGGTCGCTTGCAGGTTCAAACCTGAACCTGGCAAATTCCAATTGCCATTGACGTTGATCGATTGCGCGATCAACGTCAGCGTACCGTTCAAATTGACTGTGCCAAATGCCACTGCAGTCGGATCGACATCCTGGTTCCGCAACGCCAATGTGACGTTGTTGGCAGCCAGGATCTGGCCACCGGCGTTGTTGAAACTGCCGGCGCCGCCATTGACAGTCAAACTGACATTACCGGATGCAGGCGATGCCGATGCGGAGGCGCTAGTATCACCGGCAAACAATAATCCACCTTGATTGGCGGCGAAAGTATTGGTCACCAGATTCAAATTGTCGCGAGCCAATAACGAACCATTGTTATTGATGATGCTGTTGTTGGCGTTGACGTTGGTACTGGCGCCGTAGATCGTGCCAGCATTTGTCAAATTGCTGGTGTTGATTGTTGCGGTACCCAGCGATTGCAAGGCTGCACCAGCATTGTTGGCCGCCTGCTGCGTCGTGATATTGACATTGCCCGCTGCCAGCCAGTTGCCGTTGTTGGTCGCGCTGTTGGCGCCGTTCAAGGTCGCGTTGCCTTTGACGACACCGACATTGTTGGTGGTCACACTGTTGCCGGCTGTCGCGGTCAAATTGCCGCCGATGGCGTTGACCGGATTCGGATTGGCTGCCGTGATGCTGGTGGCGCTTGCGACGCCACCCAGCGTAATGTTGGCGCCAGCCAGATTGGCATCCTTGCCGACTGTCAGCAAGCCGCCAGTCAGACTGAGATTATTTTGCGCGGTGGCTTGCAGCGTGCCGCCCACATTGAGATCGCCTCCGGTCCCAATATTGGCTCCCGTCAGGGTCGCATTGCCCAGGCTGGTAGTGACGCCATTCAACGCCAACGCCTGACCGGCGCCGGCAGTCAGCGTATTGCTCGCGCCGATACTGCCTTGCGTCGTCAGGTTGCGTCCAGCGTTGAGAGTGATATTTTGCAAGCTGTTGACGGCACCAGCGGCAATCAGGTCGGTTCCAGCGTTGGCCTGAATGTTGCCGCCAGCAGTCGTGGCGCCGTTCAGACCGACATTACCTCGGGTAGCAGCCAGCGTTGCATTGCCGATCACTGTGGTTGCACCCAGCGCGAGGTTGTTACCCGCAGTCGCATTCAGATTCGCTCCAACGCCAACTGTGCCCGCCAAGGCAACATCCTTGGCCGCGCCGAGCGTGAGATCTTGCGTGAATTGCGTATTGCCGGCGCCGTTGATGCTGCCGCCTGCGGTCAGGGTTCCCACAGTATGTCCGGCCAGGTTACCGGCCAGAGTTATGTCCCCGGATGTTGCCGTAATTGTCGTGTCGCCCACAACCTGAGTGGTACCGCCCAGCGTAGCATTATTGGCCGCGCTTACCTGCAAGCTGCTTTGTGCATTGACATCGCCGCTAACGTTGAGGCTACCGTTCTGGCTCTGCAAGACCGCTGCGTTCTGCGCATAGACTTGTCCGCCAAGATTGAAGTCGCCACCTGATTTGGCCGTCAACCCGGACATTGCCAGCACACTACCGGTAGTCTTCAGTGTTCCGGTCTGCGCGCTCAGGTTCATATCTCCCAGAGCGATGACAGTGCCACCAACGGCCAGATTGCGATTCGCACTCAACGTCGTCGAACCATTGGAGAGTGTGCCGCCGTTGACGCTGATGTCGCGCCCAGCTGTTACTTGCAGCAATCCAGTAGTCTGGGTCTGACCACCCAAGTTCGCATCATTACTGGCGCCGATCGTCAGATTGCCGCCACTGGCATTGCCGACCACGCTCGGGCCGGACAGCGTGACATTGGCGCCTTGCAGCTTGGCGCTGCCGCCATTGTTGCCGCCGACTGTCAATGCCGCCAGCGAGAGATCCCTGCCAGCTGTTGCATTCAGATTACCGCCGGCCTGCAGGGCGCCACTGATGGCGATGCCCTGCCCGGCAGTTAACGTCGTATCGGTTTGAGCGGTTAATTTACCGGTACCGGTGATGTTTTGTCCTGCAGTGACGCCGACCACACCACCTGAGGTCAAATCTCCGTTCAACGCCACACTGCCGTTGGCGGCCGTGATGCTGGTGTTGGCGCCGGATTGCGTGCTGCCGCCTAAAGCAATATCGTTGGCAGCTGTGGCACTTACCTGCTGTTGTGCTGCCAGCGTACCGCCGACGGTGATGCTGCCGTTCTGTGCTTGCAGTTGGGCGCTCTGTGCCGCATAGACCTGGCCGCCCAGATTGGCGTCTGTATTTGCCACGACATTCACGTTGCCGGTGGAGCTGACCACATTGCCGGTAGTGATGACGCTACCCTGCTGCCCCTTCAGGCTCAAATCGCCAATCGATCCGGCGGTGCCATTGATCGTCAGATTGCGTGTCGCCGCCAGCGCCAAGGTGGTGGCGCTGGTGATGCTGCCATCGATGGTGATGTCGCGCGCCGCATTGATCGCTGTCAGGTTCGGAGCTGTTACATTGCCGCCCAGGGTAATGTCCCCTGTGCCATCGTGTCCCTGCGCAGTAAGATTCAGCGCATTGGTCGCCTGGACGGTGCCGCCCAAACTGAGCGAGTTGCCGGCGCTCGCCGTAATGGTGTTCGCGACCGCGCCGCCGGTACCGGATATATTGCCGCCGGCTTGCAGATTGACGTTTTGCTGCGACTGGATGCTGCCGTTGACTTGCACATTACCGTTGGCTGCGATGTTAACAGCTTGTTCGCCGAGGCTGTCGCCGTTAGCGATGACATTGCCGCTCGTCGTGACGCCGACCGTGGTTTGCGCATAAGTGGTGCCAACCCGGACATCTCCGTTGGCATCTATCGACAGTGCCCCCACGCTGGAGGTCAAGGTGCCGTCGTTACGTACGCCTAGTCCCTGACTGGTGCCAATAACCTTGATCTGCCCCGCCGTCATCGCGCCGAATGCGCTGGCATCGATTTGCAAACCATTTTGTGCTGACGTATTGCTGGCGGCAGTATTGGCGCCGTTGCTGCTGACTTGATAGTCGCTACCGGCACGGCCTTGTCCCGGCTGCGCTTGCGCCACAACTTGCTGACCACTGATCAAATTGATTTGCTGACCTGCGTAAAGCGGTGCATTGATGCCGATGCTGCCGGCGATCAAATCGATTGCGCCGACAGTTCCTTCTATACCCGCACCCGGCGTACCATTTGCACCAGGTGCGCCTTCAATCTGAATCCGGCCTCCCTGGACGTTGTAGGACAGCGCCGCCGCATTGTCGAACGAAGTGGTGCTGCCGCCCGGGCCGCTCAGGAACTGCGGCGTCCCGGTACTCAAGGTGATATGCGGCGCATTCACAAAGCCGCAACTTGTGCAATTCACGCCATTTGGATTGACCACAATGACCGAAGCCGGAGCGCCGAAAACCTCTATCGTTCCGGCGATATTGCTCGGACCACCTTGTGAGGTGACCTGGTTGATAATTTGAGTCGCCGTGCGACCGTTCAGGAAAGGATTCGCCGCGACGTTGCCCCCCAACAGACTGCCGCCTGCGGTCGTGCTGTTATTAAGTATCAACCCAACCGCGTCGACGTTGAACTGACTGTATTGGTTGAGCGAAATGCCGTTGGCGTTCGGCTGGGTAATATTGACCACCGGCACATTGCCGCCGACGCCAGTGCTACTGGTAACTTGCGGTTGAAAGCGTATCGGTGCGCTAGGATCAGTGATCGGCGCCGCCTGGGCGCCATGAAGGCCAATTTGCACGGAAGGCAATGCTGCTGCAATCCTGGCTGCCAGCACACGGCTAAAGCCCGGCATTTTCTGTTCGATCTGCGCCTGCAGCGGCGCCCAATTGCCGTCCTGCTGCGCTTTCGCCAAGCTCTGTTTCAACTGTCCGGTAAAAAATTGCCAATCCGCCGCCGAATTTCCAGCCCGCTGCACATCGCCGCTGATGCCCAATTGAGCCGCAGATTGCGTCGCGTTTTGCCAAGTCACCTGCAAAGGAGCCAGCCATAACGTAAAAGCAACTATCGCAGCAACTAAGCGTTGCCAAACGCGTACCTGGGGCGCGCCGTCCTGTGACAGACCGATGATGCCCTGCTCCGCCGAGACCAAACGATCGGCCTGCAGCCCACTGCGGCGCAACGATATCGACAGACGCGATTGATCCAGACGAGACAGCAATTGACGGAGCGAGCGATTCATACTTTTCCCTGATTTTTTATTTTTTACGCTATGACTGCGACGACAAAAATCACAACGTTCCAACTACGGTATTACCTACACTTACTGTTCGATCTTGGCCTGCTTGACCAGATTGCTGACAACGCCAATCGTGGCTTTTTCAAGTGCCGTGACTTCCTGCTGCTGCCGCAGCACCGCTTTCACGTCGTCATATTTCGGCACTTGCGTCGGACGGACCTGTTCAAGTTTGAGGATGAAGTACGTGTTGTTCCAATTCACCGGCGTCGGCGTCAACCCGCCTACCGGCAGCCCTACCAACGCCTGGGCAATCGGCAACGGCAGATTCTGCGTATGCCCTTCTTGTGCCGGGGTCTTGAAACTGATCCAGTCAAGTTCACCACCGCGTACCTTGTTTTGCGCCAGGCTCACCTGTTGCGCCAATTGACCGAAATCTGCGCCAGCCTTCAATTTGGCCAATGCGTCGGCAGCCGTGGCGGCATCGCCCACCTGAATCAGCCGCGACTTGTATTCCTTGTCGCCCAAGCTAGCCACGATACTGTCGAACTGCGCCTGCACTTGCTGTTCGGTGACAGGTGCCGGCTTGATTACGTCGCGCAAATACAGTTGCGTAATGGCCGCATCCTTGGCCTCTTGCATGGCTTGCTTGACCTCAGGGCGACTGTCATAAATGTGCTTTTTTTCTGCTTCCTGGCGGAACAATTCCCGCGATACCAATTGGCTTTTCAACGCAGCCCGCAAATTCAGGCTATCGGGCAAACCGGATTGCTGAACCGCACGTAGCAACTGCGCTTCAGTTATCGCTACATTGTTGACCTTGGCGATCACGCCAGGCCCCAGATTGCTGGCCGGCGCGGCGACACTCGCCGGTGCAGTTGCAGTTTGCGCATGCGCAATCGGTGCGGCCATCGCGGCAGCGAGGCTGCATGCAACGAACAGTGGCTGCAGTTGGCGGTATGTGGATGCGTAAGACATGGCTTTTCCTCTTTGCTTTGAATGACGGAATCAATATGACCAGTTCAAACTGGCGAGTAACAAGGTGCTCTTAGGTGGCAATCCATCGGGTTGCGCCAATGCACGGCCCAACAGGACTTCACCTGTCAGCCGGTGCTTGCCAAACACGGCTTGCATGCGTGTTCCAAATCCGGCACCGACAAGTTGCTGGTACGCTCTCTGCGCAATCAGCTCGGTCCGCCCCATATCGAGGAACACATAGGGTTCGAAGTGCACGCCGGCAAATTCGGGCGCGTTGACCCACGCCACGTCATTACGTAACGTCAGGCCGCGATCTCCGCTGCTGCCGCCGCCTTCCTGAAATCCGCGCACAGATGACATGCCCCCGGCAAAAATCTGTTCCGATCCGAACAAGGCTTGCTTGCTCCACTGCGCATTAAGTTGTGCGCGCCAGTTCCATGCGGTCGAGCCGAGTTTTCCCATGGGCAGCGATAGGGTTGCCGTGGCGTCGATCTTGGTGAACTGACTGTGTGCGTCGCCGCTGGCGATACCGGGAGCGTCACTGCTGGCATCCAACGCACGCAATCCCTGCGAGACACCGGCATCCAGCGTCCAACTTGCCTGTTGGTCATTAAAGGCAAACCGATGCAAGGTATTTGCAGCAATGCGCAATACGGTTAATTGCTGTGGGTCGAGTTCAAAGTCATTGACATTGCGCTCGACCTTGCGCCTTGACAGTGTCACATCCATGGCGTTTTTTACCGCCTGGCTACGCGACAGAACGTAGTTCCAGCCAAAGGTATGGCTGGTGCTATTGCCATACAAAAGTGCCGTGCTGCCGACCAGGTTTTGATATTCGGAGATCGCACCGGTATAGCTGAACGTGCTGTAGCCAATCGGAAGCGTCACAGAACCGACCAGCGCATTGGTATCAAGGCTACCGCTGTAGCTGATGGAGAACATCTCTTGTAGACCAAGCAGGTTGTCAGCCTCTGCAATCAGATTTGTTCGCACCAATCCGGTCTGGTTGCTGCCATAGTTATCCACTCCGGCGGTGTACCAGAAGCGATCGCCAGGTTGATTATTAAGGGCAACAATGGAGCTGCCAGGCGTTGTTCCTGGCAGGATTTGCATTTCAGCCCTGTTGCGGCGCAGACGGTTGATTTGCTCGACACCCTGCTCCAGATCGGTCAGGTTGAGGGTTTCGCCAACTGCCGTGGGCATGGCCAACAACACGCCGCGATCGGTCAGCCAGCCACCGCCCTGCAACGGACCGGATGCCGCATAGCCCTTTACCGTCGATAACGGCATACCGTTGAGTTTGATTTCCTCGATCTTGCCTGGAATAACGGTGATGATCAGTTTGCCATCCTTGAGATTTTGTTCTCCCAGGTAGGCACGCGTCGTAATCAGCCCGCGCGCGACAAACGCCTCAGTCAAACGACGCAGCAGCAGATTGATACGATTGCTGCCCAAGTGCTTGCCGATGAACGGACGGGTGATCTCCTCCACTTGCGCCGTCGGCAGCACAGTATTGCCGACCAGATCGATGCGATCTATCTTGAACGTCGGTTCAACATCGGGCAGCGATTCAATATCCACCCCGGCCGGCAGCGTTTGCGGCGGCGGCTGAGCGACGGTAATCTGCGGCGGCGGCTGATTCAATGCGCGCTCACGCTCGCGGTCCCTCTGCTCCTGCAGCAAGCGTTGAGCCGGATCTTGTTCAATCCTTGGCGCCTGTTGCGCCCACGCCGACTGCATGCTGACCGAGCCGACGAATAATAGTGCTGTCGCCAGCATAGATGACCGCAAACGCGGATAAAAAACGTATCGCATCATTTGCCTTTAATGCCACAACCAGCTGATCAGGCCGAGATGACGGTTAATCGTAACGGGATCGTTTTGCGGATTCTTTAGAGTTAGGACGCCACCTGACGCGGTGACGCCGCCGGCGCCGTTAAACGAACCGCCATCGATGATTTCCTGGCCGTTGATGACGATCTTGCCGACATTCGCCATCCAGCTGCCACCGACATCCATTGCATAAAGTTGCGCCCAGGTGTCGCCGAACCAGGACTTGAATCCTTTCCCCTGCTCATAGGCCCGGTAGCCAAGCACACCTTGCGCCAGCACCGTCGGTGCAGTCACGGTCAGGTTGCCGCCTGCCGCGGTGACCGTGCCGCCGATATTGCTGGCCGTAGTTCCGGCAGTAATCTGGATATTATTGCCAGCACTGATGTTGCCGCCGACGCTTTGCACCGTGCTTGATGCACTGCTGTGGCAAATGAACAGACAGCTGCGCTGAAATTGCGCTTGCCCGGAAAACAGGGCTGCATTCTGGAAAGACTGGGTTGCATTGATAGTGATATTGCCGGCGTCGTTGGCAAGAATCACGCCGCCAAGATTAAGCACATTACGGCCGCTGATAGTGGTTCCCGCATAAGAAACCAAATAGGACAATTGATCAGGCCTGTCCAGTTGACCGTAGTCGACAGAAAAATTATTCGTGCTCTTGGTCAGGAAGAGCCAGCGTGTACCTTGACTCTGGCTGCTCTGCGGCTGTTCGTTATTGCTACCGGTTTGCTTGTCAACGATGTTGCTGACGTCGCCCAGTGCGCTGATGTACAACGCGTTGTTGGTCAGGATACGGCCGTAGTGATTGACGATATTGCCGTTGGCTTTCAAGTTCACATCGTCGCTCACGCCAAATACCGCTGCCAGCGTGTTCGTGTCCGGCGACTGGTTCAGGATGTTGCCAGCCGCCATCAGCGTGACAGCTCCTAACGAAGCAGTATTCGCAGCGTTTCGCATTTTTCCCTGAATCAGGCTTCCGCTGTTCGAGATATCGGCGCTGCTATTAATGACCACGCCGCCGTTGCTAGCCACAGCGGTGGAACCGGATGCGCCATCATTTTTCAAGGCAAAACCGGCGCTGTTGGTCACAAGGTCGGTTGCCGCCAGCAGATCGGAGCCGGTAACGCTGATCGCTCCAGTTGCTGTCACCATCACCGCACCGCCGGCCGATTGCAACCCGGCCCTTTGCACGCTGCTACCATCCGGGCTATGTAACGCTGCCAGCGTCAGGCTGGAGACATCAACCAGGCTGCCCGCCGTACCATTGACCTGGGCGCCGGACATTTGTAATGCTCCGGACGAAGTAATGCCAACTGTGCCACCGTTCGAGTTGACTTGCGTCGGCGCTGCCGCCTGACCGTTCCAACCAGATATCAGGTTGACGCTGTCGGCGTTGATCAACACATTCTGAGCCGCATTCAAGGTGCTGGCGTTGACTTGCAGCGCGTGTCCCTGATTGAACACACCGATGCCGCCGGTAGCAGTCAAATTGCTATTGGCTATGGTCGTATCGGTTGTCGTTGCGGCACCTTGGACACCGAGCAGAATATTGCCGGCTTGGGTGATTTTCGGACTGCCGGCGGTGACCGTGGCATTCGCCAATTGCACCGAACTGGAACGAATGTCGACGTTACCGCCAGCGCTTAACGACGGATTACCATTCATGCCGCTTGCGACATTCAAGCCGGGTGCCGCCACGATCAGGTTGCCGGCAGCGGCGATGCTGCCGCCAGCGAGCTGAATATCGCCACTGGCAGAAACAGAAAAATCACCGACGTTGGCGTACATTGCGCCGGCATGATGCACTCCCGCTCCCTGATCGGTGACGATCAATTCAATGCGCCCGGCGGTCAAACTACCCAGCGGCGTGATGTCTATCGCCGTCACGGCGTTCTTGGTATTCGGAGAGGTGTAGTTGATCCACGGTGTCAGATTATCGGTTGGGGAAACACTGCTATCGATCTCTGCATGGCTATCGCCGGCGACGGCACGAATCCCGGCAGAACTACCGCTGAAGGAGTTAGCTACCGGCCCATTCACTACCAGGCTCTTGGCAATCAACTCCAGATTCAGCATCGCGCCGCTCAATCCCTCCGGGCCGATGACGATCTGGCCCTGGCTGGTATTCAACACAATATTGCGCTGGGTCAGGCCAGGTGCGGGAATGAAATCGTTGAACGATACCTGCCCCGTAGTCAAAGCAACGTTGCCGGTGTTGACGAACGATCCGCCATTCACCGTAATCCCGTTGGGATTAGCCAGAATCACGTTGGCGCGCGGCCCCAGAACCGTGATATCGCCCTGAATCAGGCTCGGATTGGTGCTGGTCACTTGATTGACGATGTTGCGGGCATTGACGCCGACGTTGTTGAGACTGGCGCCAGCCTGACCAACATTGAACTGACTGTAGGTGTTATGGGAAACGCCCGACACCGCGGGCGCGATATTGACTGTTTGCCTGCCGTTGCCGGCAGTGTTGACGGTGGTTGCGGTGCCGCCATCGCTGACGATGCCAGCAGCCCAGCTCAGCCCCGATGTTCCTAGCCACAAACTGATCAACAGTGCGATTGGCTTTCGTTGCAAACGTAAATGCCTTACCGATACCAACGGATGGTTGTTTGTGAACTCCGCAGACTTCCCCATTTGTTGCCTTCTTTATTATTTCCCCGAGGCAGGATTTTACAAAACGACATTATGTTCTCCTAAAGAAATCTTTGGAAAAGAGAAATATTTTTCATCATGTAACAAATTGTTGCTCATTTACATCAGTAATTTTCCATGCGGCAATCATTTGCCAGCCACCTCACCAATACCAATACGCCTTTGTATCGCCGAATGCTCCTCTAAAAAAATCCAACTCCAGGCGATAAACATTCCATGCGCAATCCACGACCGATTCCTTAACGAATCGGCGTAAAATCCCTACAGACATTTTTTCCCAACAGATATGAAGCTCCGAATTCACAAGCACGCTGTCGCATGGCTTGGCCTGGTTGCCATGCTGCTTGTCGTCTTTGCGCCGCTGACATGTCAGCTGATTGCCTCGGCGCGCGCCAAGGAACCGGTTGAGATCGTTTGCTCTTCTGTCGTCCATGAACATTCCGCCGCCAGCCATTCCGGGTCGCATGACCAGATGGATGCCTGCGGTTATTGCAGTTTCTTTTCGCACCATGTCGCCGCCACCATCGTCGCACCGCCCCAGGCTTTGACGGATGCGGTGTTCGTTGCTCCCCGCATCTCGGAGCCGGTCGCCTTCGTTCCGATTTTCACCTTCCCATCCGGGCGCCCGCGCGACCCTCCCTTCGTTTCCTGATTCGTCTGTTCCTGTCCGCTCCCTGATTCGCGGCGTCTTCATGGCGATGTGACAAGGAGCGGCCTTTTGCCTGGCAAAATTTACAGAAAACCAATGCGTATCGACGTCCAAGATGGACGCATGCGCGCATTTTTGTATGAATCGGAGAAATGATGTTGATGAATAAAGGCGCAATGCTGCGCTATGCGCTGCCGTTGGCGGCGAGCGTGTTCTTGCCCGGCGCTGCCTACGCATGCGCCACCTGCGGTTGCTCATTGAGCACCGACGCGGCGACCGGTTACTCGGCCGAGCCTGGCTGGAGCATCAGTTTGGGATACAACTTTATCAACCAGAATCAATTGCGCTATGGTTCCAGCGCAGTGCCGAATACGCGGCCGGCCAGCATCAACGACGCCGGCGGTGAGCAGGAAGTGGAAAAGCAAACGATCAATCGCTATATCAACCTGGGCATCAACTACGCGCCGAACGCCAACTGGAATTTCGGTGCGATCATTCCTTACATTGATCGCAGCCACACTACTTACGGCAATGCCACCAGCGACCAGCTCAACCCGTCGAATGTCAGCGGCGTCAACAGCAGCGGCCTGGGCGACATCAAATTGCTGGCCAGTTACCAGGGATTCTTGCCGACGCATAATCTGGGCGTGCAGTTCGGCATCAAACTGCCGACCGGGAATTACGGCGGACAGAATGTCCTCACCGGCGCGACCGTCGGGCGTAATCCGGTGTTCTTTTCAAGCGGCCCCAACGCCAGTGCCGGCCAGGCGCTCGACACCAGCCTGCAGCCAGGCACCGGCAGCACCGACCTGATTCTTGGCGCTTACTATTTCCAGCCGATCAGCCAGGATTTCGACGCTTTCATCAATGGCCAGTTCCAGGCAGCGGTCATGACGAAACTCGACCAGGTTGGCAGCGACTATCGTCCCGGCAATACCAGCACCGTGAGTTTTGGTTTGCGCTATGAAGCCAATCCAGACGTGGTGCCGCAACTGCAAGTCAACATTTCCCGCAAGAGCGCCGACCAGGGTGCGCTGGCCGATACCACCGATACCGCCGGCACCGTCGCCTATCTCAGTCCTGGCGTGACGTTCAGCGTGTTGAAGAACACGCATGTCTATGCCTTCGTGCAGCGCGCCATTTATAGCCGACTCGATGGCTACCAGGTGTTTCCGCGCTGGACCGGCAACGTGGGTGTCAGCTATGCGTTCTGATTTCAAAAACATGTCGCTCGTCCCTGCCCTGGCTTTTACGGGACGTCGTCACTGGCTGCGTGCCGCCCTGGCCTGCTGGCTTGGGCTAAGCATTTTCGGCTGGTCGCCCATGGCCAACGCGAATAACCTGGAAGTCGGCAAAGCGGCGCCGCAGCTGATCCTCCACACATTGGACGGACGCAGTATCGACAGCCGCGATCTCAAGGGCAAAGTAGTGATCCTGACTTTCTGGGCGACCTGGTGCGGACCATGCCGCGAGGAGCTGCCGCTGCTCTCGGCTTATGCCGCGCGCCACACCAAGCAGGGCCTCGAAGTATTGGGGTTCAGCCTGGACAGTCCGGACGATTTGGCGGAAGTGAAAAAAGTCGCGGCCAGCCTGAGTTTCCCGGTTGGCTTACTGGGCAATCCTTGGGCGGGCGACTATGGGCGCATCTGGCATATTCCAGTCAACTTCACCATCGACCGTGACGGGGTACTGGTCGACAATGGCTGGAAAGACAAGGAGCCGGTCTGGACCGCTGAACGGCTGGAACGGATCGTCACACCGCTGCTGCGCTAGTGCATCTTACTTTGCAACCTGCATGACATCACCCTGCCAGCCGCCGCCCAGCGCCTTGACCAGGTAGACCGCGGTCAGCATCTGCTGGCCGTTGATCTGCACGGCCTGGCGCTGGTTGGTCAGCAACGACTGCTGTGCGGTGATGACGTCGAGATAAGTATCGAGACCGCCGGTATAGCGATCGTTGGCAAGATCGAGCACGCGTTGCGAACTGCGCACGCTGGCTTCGGCCTGTTTGCCGGCGCGGCCGAGTATCGCCAGGCCGTCGATCCCGTCTTCGACTTCCTGCATGGCGACCAGCACGGTTTGCCGGTAATTGGCCACCGAGGCCGTGTACGAAGCTTCGGCGATCTTGACAGTAGCGCGGGTCTTGCCGGCATCGAACAGTGTTTGTGTCAGGGACGCGCCAAGTGACCACAGCAGGCTGGGCGCACTCAGCAGGTTGCCGATCTGGTTGCTGTCCCAGCCGCCGTTTGGCTGCAACAGGATGGTCGGGAAGTAAGCGGCGCGCGCCACGCCGATGCCGGCATTGGCGGCAGCCATTGCGCGTTCGGCGGAAGCCACATCGGGGCGGCGCTGCAACACATCGGATGGCAGGCCGACCGGCAACGACGCCAGGACCGGTTTGGTCAGCGTCGGCTCCAGCTTGAATTGCGGGGCTGGCGTGCCGGTCATGGTGGCCAGCGCGTGTTCGTATTGCATGCGCTGGTTCTGCAATAGTTCCAGCTGGGTCCGATTGGTGTCGAGCAGCGCTTGCTGTTGCGCCAGATCCAGGCCCGAGGCGATGCCAAGATCGTGGCGCGCAGTGATGAATTCCAAGGCCTTTTCTTGCAATCCGATACCCTGCCGCACGACATCGATTTCCGCATCGAGCTCACGCAGGTTGAAATAATCGGCGGCCAGTTCCGACAACAGCACCAGCCGCGCATTTTCGAAATCGGCGGCGGCCTGCTCGGACGAGGCACGCGCCTCTTCCACGGTACGCCGCACCCGCCCAAACAAGTCGGCTTCATAATTGACTGCAAAGCCAAGCTGGAAATTGTTTTGCACGGTCGACTGGTTCGGCGTGCCATAGGCGCTCAGTGGCCGGTTGGCTGATATCTTTTCGCGGGCAGCGCCGGCCTGCAGGCTAACCTGCGGAAACAGTCCAGCGCTACTCACCGTAACCTGCTGGCGGGCCTGTTCAAGGCGCGTGGCGGCGATGCGCAAAGTCTGATTCTGCGCCAAGGCCTGCTGCGCCAATTGATTCAAGCGCTCGTCCTGGAAAGATTCCCACCAGTTGCCCTTCAATGCGCCATCGTTGGGTGTGGCTTCGTGAAATGGCGCCTCGAATTGCCAGGCCGCAGGCATCTCGATATCCGGCTTCTTGTAATCCGGACCGCTGGCGCAGCCCGCCAGCAAGGTGGCAACGCCAAGCGATGCGAGCAATGCTGAGCGGCGCGCGGGTTTCATGATTTGGCTTTCGCCGCAGCCGCAGCTGCAGCCGGCGCAGCTGCCTTCGGCGGCACAATGCTCACGGCGTCGTTGTCGGCCAGGGAGTCCGGCGGGTTCAGCACCAGCTTGTCTGCAGTGCTGATACCGCTCAGGATTTCCAGCGAATTGCCGAGATCATGACCGATGACGATCGGATGGAGTTTGATCTTCCCATTGCCGTCGACCACCGCAATGCGCGTGCCTTCAGGCCGGAACAAAATCACGTTCGACGGCACGATCAACACATCGGATGTACCGCTGACCGGCAACGCCACCTGTACATAAGCGCCAGCCAACAAGGCGTGCTCCTGGTTCGGCAGGTTGATCTCCATCTGCATGGTGCGGGTAGCGACGTCGATTGCGCCGGCAGTACGCACCACGGTGCCGTGGAATACCTGGCCGGGCAGCTCGGTTTGCCTGACATCGACCGGATCGCCGACCTTGATACGTTGCGCATAAGCTTGCGGAACATACACATATACCCGTAGCCGGTCGACCTGCGCCAACGAAAACAATGCCCGTCCGGCGCCGCCGTTGCCGGCATCGATCAGATCACCGACATCGACGCTGCGGCGCGTCACCACACCGGCAAACGGCGCAATCACCTTCTTGAAGCCTTCCAGCTTTTGCAGGCGCCGCACATTGGCGTCAGCGGCTGCCAGGTTGGCTTGCGCCTGCGTGTAGGCGCTGCTGCGCTCATTGAGCTCCTGCTGCGTTACCGCATCTTTCTTGCGCAACGCTTCCCAACGTTCGGCGGAGGTCTTGGCCAGGTCCAGGCTGGAGGCAGCCTGGTCGCGTGCAGCGATGGCCTGCGACAATTGCTGGTCGACTTCGGGCGTATCGATATCGGCCAACAACTCGCCTCTGGCGACGCTGGCGCCGATATCTTTATACCAGCGCAAGAGGTAGCCGCTGCTGCGCGCATAAATCGTTGATTCGATGATGCCCTGCAAGGTGCCAGGCAAGGTGACGGGTTCGCTGCTGGCAGCTTGTTTGGCGTTGGTTGTGGTCACGTACAGCCGGGCATTCTCGCCGATCGATGCATTCAGCGTGCGTGCGTGGGCAAAACGCATTACAACCGTGACAACAGCCCCCAGCAGCAGCAAGACAAGAATGCAAGCGACAACCAAGCGGGCGCGCTTCAGGATCGCCGCGCGCGGATAATGTGGCGCTTGTGTCGCGGAAGCTGTCTCGGCGCCATGGATTCCGAGTGCGGCGTGACGTTTTTCAGACATTTCAAATATCTCCCTCTGCTGCAGGCGATGACGAATGCGGCCGGACGGCGCTGCGCGCTGCATTGCGGCGCGCCAAATGACGATGGATGCCGGCGAATACGACCGGAACGAAAAACAAGGTGGAGACCGTCGCAAACAGCAGGCCGCCGATCACCGCCCGGCCGAGCGGCGCATTCTGTTCCGCGCCTTCGCCAAAGCCGATCGCCATCGGGATCATGCCGATGATCATCGCCAGCGCCGTCATCAGCACCGGCCGGATGCGGGTGGCGCCGGCTTCCAGTGCCGCCGATAGTGGCGGCACGCCTTCGTCCAACCGTTTGCGCGCGAACGACACCATCAGGATGCTGTTGGCGGTGGCCACGCCCATGGTCATGATGGCCCCGGTCAGGGCTGGCACGCTAAGCGTGGTGCCGGTCAGGAACAGCATCCAGGCAATGCCCGCCAGCGCCGCCGGCAACGCGGTGATGATGATGAACGGATCAACCCAGGATTGGAAATTGACGACGATCAGAAGATAGACCAGCACAACCGCCATCAACAAGCCGATGCCCAAGCCGATGAATGACGATTTCATGGTATCCACCTGGCCGCGTATCACGATGTGCGTCCCGCGCGGCAAGCTTGGCCGCAGCTGGTCGACCAGCTTTTCAACATCGCCGGATACGCCGCCCAGGTCACGCCCTCCCGCGCTGACATACAGATCGACCACCGGCGTGACGTTGTAATGCGAGACATCGGCCAATTGCTGTGCCGGCGCAACCTGTACCAGGTTACTGAGCAGCTGGGTTGGCGCCGCGCCATTTGCAAGGCCCGACGCTCCCGAGTTGGCACTGACCGGCGTGCGCAGCAATGCATCCAGGTTATCGACCTGGTATTGCGGCGTCTGCACCGCAATGTTGTACACCACGCCATTGGCTGGATTGAGCCAGAACGCCGGCGCGGTCTGGAAGCTGCCGGACAACGACACCAGCACATTCTGGGCAACGTCGACCGGATTCAGGCCAAGCTGCTTGATTTGCACCCGCTCCATGTTCAGGGCCAGCGTCGGCTGGTTGAGCCGTTGCAGGATATGGACATCAACCGTACCAGGAACCTGTTTGACCTGCTTCATCAACTTGCTGGCAAAGGCGTAGTTGGTCGCCACGTCGGCGCCGCTGATCTGCACGTCAAGCGCTGCAGGCAAACCGAAATTGAGGATCTGGGTGACGATGTCGGCCGGCTGGAAAAAGAATTCCATGCCCGGAAAACGGCGCGGCAGTTCATGCCGCAACTTGTCTACGTAAATGGCGGTGGCGCGATGACCTTCGTTCAACGGGATCTGGATTTCGCCGTCCAGCGTGCCGATGGTGCCGGCATTGCTATAAGAGAGATTAATACCGCTATACGGCAAACCCAGGTTGTCCAGGATCGGCCCCAGATCCTTGGCCGGAATGATTTCGCGGATCACTTTTTCGACTTCGTCGGCGAGGCGCGCGGTTTCTTCGATACGGGTACCGGTTGGCGCCCGCATGTGCAAGCGGATCTGGCCGGCATCGACGCTTGGAAAGAAATCACGGCCCGAAAAGAACACCAGGCCACAGGACAGCACGCAAAATCCCAAAAACAATCCGCCGAACACTTTGCGGCGGGTCAACAACGACGCCAGGATAACGATATAACCGCCGCGGAATTTCTCAAAGCCGGCGTCGAATCTGCGATACATCCGTTGCAACAGGCTCGGCTTGGCGTTGGGATCGACATGCGAGTTATCCATCATCAGCATCACCATGGTTGGCACCAATGTGCGCGACAGCACATACGACGCCAGCATCGCAAACACCACCGCCTCCGCCAACGGCACGAACAGGTAGCGCGCCACGCCGGTGAGGAAGAACATCGGCACGAAGACGATACAGATACACAGCGTGGAGACAAACGCCGGCACTGCGATTTCACCGGCGCCCTCCAGGATCGCCTTGTGCAAGTCGGAGCCCTGGTGCAAATGGCGTTCGATGTTTTCGATGGTGACCGTGGCGTCATCGACCAGGATCCCGACCGCCAGCGCCAATCCGCCCAGGGTCATGATGTTGATGGTTTCGCCCAGTGCATACAGCACCAGGATCGACGACAGGATAGACAGCGGAATCGACACGGCAATGATGCAGGTGCTCCGCCAGTTACCCAGGAACACCAGGATCATCGCAGCGGTCAGGCAAGCGGCAATCAACGCTTCATGAATCACGCCGCTGATGGCCGCCTTGACGAACAGTGACTGATCGAACAACGGCGTGATCTTCAAATCTTCCGGCAGCGATTGCAAAGCGACGGGAAGTATCGCACGCAAGGTGCTGACGATATCCAATGTCGACGAACCGCCGTTCTTGAGCACTGAAATCAGCACGCCGCGCTCACCGTTCTGGCGCACGATATTCGTTTGTGGCGTAAAGCCGTCGCGCACCCTTGCCACTTCGGAAAGATAAGTGGTGGCGCCGCTGCGGTTCAGCACCGGGATATTGTTCAAGCCGGCAATCGTATCCGGCGAACCATTCATGCTGACGTTGAACTCGGTGACGCCGATCTTGGCCGTGCCGGATGGCAGGATCAGGTTTTGCGCGTTGACGGCATTCACCACATCGGTCGGCGTCAGGCCTTTTGACAACATCGCCTTGGTATCGAGGTCGACTGAAATCACGCGCGATTTGCCGCCATACGGATACGGTATGGCGGCGCCCGGTACGGTGATCAGTTGCGGCCGCAGGAAATTGAGCGCGACATCACCCAGCGCCTGTTCGGTCATGGTTGGACTGGACAGTGCCAGCTGGATCACCGGGATGCTGGACGCCGAGTACTTGATGATCAGCGGCGGCGTGATGCCGGGCGGGAGTTGGCGCAATTGCGCCTGCTCGACGGCAACCACCTGGGCAATCGCGGTCTGGATATTGGCGGTCGGCTGGAAGAAAATCTTGATGATCGAGATGCCGGCCAGCGATTGCGACTCGATGTGTTCGATGTCGTTGACCGTTGTGGTCAGGCCGCGTTCGTTGCTGGCGGCGATGCGCTGTCCCATGTCCTGGGCCGACAAACCGTTGTAGTTCCAGATGATGCTGATGACCGGGATATTAATTTCCGGGAAAATATCGGTCGCCATCTTGAACAGCACTATGGGCGTCGCCAGCAGGATCAGCAGCGCCATCACGATGAACGTGTAGGGCCGCCGCAGCGCTATTTGAACGATCCACATAGTAGACAAGCCCTACACCGGTTATCGGTGTTGTTAGAGATGAGCGCATGACATCAATATCGGGCACGCCATGCCCAACGCCTATCATAGCGGAACATGCCCGGCTTTATGCAGGGTTCGGCACGGTCAAAATGAAACAAACAAGCTACCCGGCAAAGGCGTGATACATCGTGTTTCTTTAAGATACTTTGCCGTCGCGCCAGTGCAGAATTGAGTCGCAATTCGTCCCGACCGCATGCAACCCATTTTTGCAACGCATGGCACGACGGCCCTGGTCGGCAACTTGCCTACTTCCATTTCTACGACGGTGACGGCTCAATTGCCCGTCAAATCGTGATTATCAGTCCCAACAAAAACCTATCAATCTTGACAGGTGGAAATATTTTAAAGCCGACCTAAGCTGTAAAAGACCCAGTTTGCCCAGCCAATCGCTCCTTTGTTAGCGAAGCATACCCACGAAAATTCATGCATGTGATGCGCCGCACGATTAACGCGGCGCATTTTCTATTCTTCCACAAAAAAATGCAGGCAACGAGGAGTAACGACAATGGCAAATCTGATCGGCAAGGTTGCATTGATTACCGGCGGCAGCCGCGGCATCGGCGCGGCAATCGCCCGGCGGCTGGCAAAGGATGGCGCAAATGTGGCGTTCACATACGTCAGTCAACCCGACAAGGCTGCGGCGGTAGCCAAGGACATTGCCGCATCGGGCAGAGAGGCAATCGCGATCCACGCTGACGCCGCCTCCCCGATCGCCATCAGGGAAGCCGTCAGCCAGGTCATGCACCAATTTGGACGGCTGGATATCCTCGTCAACAACGCTGGCATCCTGGAAGCCGCACCCTTGCCCGACTTGGCCCTGGAGGCGCTGGACCGGCTCATCAACATCAATATCCGTGGTGTGTTCACCGCCTGCCAGGAAGCTGCCAAGGTGATGGAAAAAGGCAGCCGTATAGTGAACATCGGCAGCGTCAGCGGCGTACGGGCCGGAATGGTCGGCATGACCGGCTATGCGATGACCAAGAGTGCGCTGATTGGCCTGACAAAAGGCATGGCCTGGGACCTGGGGAAACTGGGAATCACGGTCAATGTGATACAGCCGGGGCCAATCGAAACCGACATGAATCCGCGCGACACGCCATGGGCTGATCAGCTCGTCGGCATGCTCGCCGTACCGCGTTACGGCCAGCCCGATGAAATCGCGGCTGGCGTTGCCTATCTGGTGTCGCCTGAAGCCGCGTTCGTCACCGGCTCGGCATTGACCATCGATGGCGGCTTTCTGAGTTGAGCAACTCGATCCCGACGCCGATCGACCAACATCTTCCGTTGTTATTCATTTTGATCCACTGCCTGCGAAAAGGAGCTGCAAATGGAACAGGAATTGACCTTGGATGCCGACACCCCGGTTATCGATACCCCAGATGCGGCCACCGCCCCCGCAGATAATTTTTTCGCGCGCAGCGCGCGCGGCATGGCGGACAGTTACAGCAAGGCGGCCGAAGCAGGCGCGGATCTGTCGCGGCTGCGCGTTGATTCGGTCGGCCCCAAAGGTGCGTGGGTGCGGCACCTGACGTCGCCGGGCTTTCCACTGCATACGGCTACCACCATCAGAAACGCCCACGGCGAACTGTCACATGCCGATGGCGTATTCGTGCTCTGCGGCTGCGCTTACCTGAGCGCCTCGTTCTGGCCGGAAACCATCGCCGCCGCGCATCGCGCCATCGACTCGCACGGCGTCGGCTCCTACGATTCGGCGCCGCTATCGGGCGAAACCCTGCATCACGAACACGTCAAGGAAGAATTGCTCAAGCTGTACCGTCCCAACGGCGGCGGGGCCGCATTCCTGACCATCAGCGCCAGCATGGCGAATATCACCGCGGTGCCGATGCTGGTCGGCCGGGGCGACACCATCTTTGCCGATGCCGAAAGCCACATGACGCTGATGCAGGGTTTTACGGCCTCGCAAGCGCGCGTGCTGCGCTTCAAACATGGCGACATGCAGGAACTGGAACGAAAACTGATTGAGTTCGACCGCAACGATCCGCAAAGAGTGCGCCGCAGGTTGCTGGTCAGCGACGGCATCTTCAGCATGAGCGGCCATGTCTGCAACCTGCCGAAACTGGTGGAACTGGCGCGCCGCTACCAATGCCGTCTGCTGATAGACGAAGCACATGCGTTGGGCGCACTCGGCCCGTCCGGGCGCGGGACGGCAGACCATTGGAACATGGACCCGGCCTGCATCGACGTCATCACCGGCACGCTGGCGAAAGCGGTTGGCGCGCAAGGCGGTTATATCATCTGCAACGCGTCGCTGGCCGCAGAGGCAAGCTATGAATACACGACCAATCGCGTATTCTCATCCGGCGTCCCGGCCTCGATCGCCGCCGCCGCGACCGAGGTGCTACGGCAAATGAACGCCGCCACGCCTGCCTCAATAGCGAGCTCTACCGGCAACACCTTCAGCAGCATGTATCACAAGCAGCGCCGCAACATGGAGATCCTGCGCGGCTACCTGCGTCAGCTTCAGGAACTGGGAATCGAAACCGAGCCGGACTTTGCGCCCGGCGCAGTGCAGCGCATCGTCGTCGGCAACGAACAGGCCCTGTTCGAGATACAAAAGCGACTCTATCAGCACGGCGTATACGTGCTCGGACTGGTGTATCCGGTAGTGCCGCAGGGGCGCGACCAGATACGCCTAACCGTGATGCCGGTGATCTCGGAAGCAGAGATGCATCAATGCGGCAAGGCGATCGTTGAGGTGTGCCGATCCGTGTTGCACGGTTGACGCCACCTGGCCGAAAGACGGCTCTTGCTGGACTATCTGCCGTCGTTTCAAGGAACGTTATCGAGCAACCCGGCGGCGCGACGCATCACGTCGTCCTTGGCCTTGCGGTTGGCCTCGACGGCCTGGCGCTTGTCGCCGGGGTCGTCGAAATCGTGTGTAGCGCCGTCGTACCAGGTCACATCAAGCTGACCCGGTGTGGCGTCGGTGCGGCTCAAAACGTTACGGCAAATCACCGGTGAAACTTCTTCATCGGCAGAGCCGAGAAATACCCATACTTTGCTATCGACCTGGTAATGCTGCGACAACAGCGCACGCGGACCGCAGCCCGGATAAAACACCAGCGCGGCGCGAAAGCCTGGCCGATCTTCGCCGGCTCCAGCCAAGGCCTGCCGATACATGACGTTGAGTGCGGTGCTGCCGCCGTTCGACCAGCCTTGCAGCATCACGCGATTGGGCTGCACGTCGCTACGCGTTAGCAAATAAGCGAGCGCAGCCTCCGCATCCAACGGCCGCACCGTGCGCTCATTGACCTCGCTCCTGTCAGGGTCGTCGTGCGTACCCCGACCATAACCATGTGCGCGTCCGCGCGGCCCAAAGCTGTCCACATGCAATGCGAGATAGCCGTGCTGCGCCCAGTACGTCCCCCACATCATGTGCCGCTTGGACAAGCCAGCGGCGTCGCAGGCCGAAACTTGCCCGCGCGCCACCGAGCTGCAAGCGGCATTGACATTGGCCGAATAAGGGCCAGCCCGGCCATGCAGCATGACAATCGCAGGATGCGGGCCGGCTCCTTGCGGAACGAAAAGATAGCCGACCAATTCGGTCTTGCCGTCAGCGGCAGGAAAGTAAACCGTCTGAGGCGTCTCGCCCCATGCCGCCAATGGCAGCCACACGGCAAGCAGCCAAAGCAAGCCGATGCAAACGGGCCGGACGGCAGTCTTCATGGTTGTCGGTCAGTTGGGAGCCAGACGCAGCAAGGTGCCGTTGCGGTCTTCGGTAATCACGATGCTACCGTCATCCAGTGTCGCCAACGCTACCGGCGCACCCATCGGATGCCCGCCAGACCGGAACTGCCATCCCGACACCACTTCCTGCGGTTCTCCCACAGGCAAGTAATTGGCATTCAGCGCCTGGCTAACCAGCCTGTGACCGGTATCCCGATAGCCGTGATAACCGATGATCAGGTGGCCAGCCAATGCCGGCATGCCTTTACCGTTGTAGATCAGCATGCCGAGCGGCGCAGCGTGGGCCGGCAGCAGCCGGCTTGGCGCGGTCTTTTTGCTGCAGTCAAAGCCGACATATTCGGGGCTCGCCTTCAGCATGTCGAAGCAATACGGCCAGCCGTAATCCGCACCGGCAACCAGCCAGCTCAGGGTGTCGTGCGGCAGCGCGGCGTCGGACAGCTTGGGGTCGGCTACATTGATATTGTCGCGCGAGTTGGTGGCGGCAATCACCTTGCCATCGGCACTGAGCGCCAAGGCCATGCTATTGCGCAAACCACGCGCGTGGACCGGCAAAGTGCGCGCATCCAGCGGCAGTTGGCCAGACGTCAGGTTTGCATGCAGCACGCTGGCGCGGGGTGGCGTCTCTGCAATTTCCGGGCAAGGCAGACTAGCCTTGCCGGGCTGGCTTTCGCAATTATCCGTCGCCGAGCCGACATTGATGTACAGCGAACCGTCGGCGCCAAGCACCATCGCTGACAGCGGATGACGGCCGGTAGAAGGCAGATTGACAACGACATCCTGCATGCTGCCGGCAATATCCTTGGCTGCCGGATCAACACGGACGATGCGTCCAACCATGCTGACCAGCAGACGCTTATCCGGCGTGGCAACAATCGCATTGGGCATATCCAGTTTGCTCAGCAAGACTTCCGGCTTCGCCCCCTTCTTCAGATTCAGGCGCAACAAGCGGCCATGCTTGTTGGTCCATCCGCCCATATCGAGCACATAGATATCCTCACCGATGGCCGCCACGCCGCGCGCGAAACCTAAGTGTTCAGCAACCAGGCCAACGCACAAGCCCTTGGCAACCGTCACATCGAGACGCGGAAAACCATCGCATGTGCCGGAGGTTTGATAGCTGTCTTTTGCGGAGGCGAATCCGCAGGCAAGCAGGAAACTGGCGCAAACTACCGTGCGCAGGAAAAGCGCTGATCGCATAAAAAGCCTTCAAAAATCAGTCTCGTCGCATCGGCAACGATGACCATTGTTGTGTAAACATGCCCTGTGGAGAAATGTTTGAAATATTGCCACACTC
Organism: Collimonas sp. NPDC087041; assembly: GCF_044745265.1. NCBI lineage: Bacteria > Pseudomonadati > Pseudomonadota > Betaproteobacteria > Burkholderiales > Oxalobacteraceae > Collimonas > Collimonas sp. NPDC087041. The sequence goes on along the minus strand of NZ_JBIUZX010000001.1, from coordinate 286,682 downwards.
CTTGGTTGATCTGCGGTTTTTCAAATTCATCTGCTTCCCTCACGATTAATTCGAAACAGATTTCCCAAAATGAACGAATGACTGGCGTAAGACCACTCGGGGAAATCGGCAAAAGTGGTATCTGCCTGAACCGGCGCTGGACGTCGCCTTCAAGTGCTCCAACAACCTGTTTTTCTGTGACCGACAACAATGAGGATTTTAGATCAAACTAATTTCCAAGGGGAAATATTGAGCGAAAATTAATTCCTCCCCAGTGCGTTGTCCGTGCGAGTTCTACCTCGACGATCCGGACGCCACCTCACTGGTATTAGCACTCCGACAAATCCCCCAAACCACTTGACGCTCATTTTGAGCAGCCCCATTCTCAAGCGCAGCCTGGGGCCTGGGTGCTTGCCGTCCATCGTCCGACTTGCGTCTCAACCATCGTCATTCGATTCAGGAGAAATGCATGAAATCAAAAGTATATGGTGCCCTGTTGCTTGGCCTATCCGGCTGCATGCTCGTAGCTTGCAGCGATGGCGGCGGTACGTCAGACACGTCAGGAGCCAGCCAGAAACAGCTGGTCGCCAGCGCAAAAGCGAGCGCACCGGCTTGTGCGGCCGCTTGGGACGCCAGCGCGGTCTATGTCGGTGGCAATAGCGCCAGCTACAACAGCACGAATTACACGGCGAACTGGTGGACCCAGGGGAATAATCCGGCTACCGACAGCGGCAGCAGTGGCAGCGGCAAACCGTGGACGTCCACCGGCGCTTGTGGCAGCGGGACGCCAACACCGCCCGTCACTCCACCTGTCACGCCGCCCGTGACGCCGCCGACACCAGGCAGCACAGTCGGGACCATCAACTACCACCTGCTATTGGGCGCGGGTTCAGCGCAAGACCAGCTGGTCCTGGATGGCGGCAATTACAACGACCTGATCATGTCGAACATCATCGCCGGGGTCATGTACGGGCACCTGGTACAGGAATACTACCCAGGCCTGCAATTCCAGAAGGACTATCTGTACGGCTCGATCATGGGCCAACTGCTGCAGGAAAACATCGAGACCGGCTTGTACGTCAACACCGGCAGCCTCATCGATCCATCACCCGATCAACAGGCGGTGATGGGCGCCGGCCAGGGCGGTCCGTACCAGATCAACAATTATGCGGCCGACATGGTTTCCGGTTCCTACACGCCGGCGGGGCATTCGTTGATCAACTACGTCGCCATCCAGAAAAACATCGGCTACACCATGGCCACCGCGCCCCAGCAATATACGAAAGTGACGCCACCTTCGTTCAACAACAAATACTACGGCCCGATGCTGACCGCGTATTTCCACTACAACGATTTTGTGGCGTTGATCCTCACCGGCAAAGGTACCGGCGGCTGGGTCACGCCATGGCAACCGTACTACGACAATACGCTGGTCAATTTCACCACGCTGCCGAACAACTTCCTGGATGTGTTACTGAACGTCGCCTACAACCAGGGCTACTATGGCACCCTGATGACCAGCTACAGCAAATTGGGAGCAACGGCCACGGCCGCCACAGTAGCAGCAGTCAACTCTTACAGTTCCATTTGGGGCGTCACTGATACCTACCAGCAGTACCCTTATCAGGTGCGCTATTACCTCGATCAGCTCTACGGCAATCCGATCCCGACCACCAGCGCCACCACCTTTGCAACGCCGGCTAACCATGTCGTGTTCAACATTGCGACACTGGAAACGGTATTTGCCAATGTATTCCAGACTCTGGCGTATGTGAACAGCAGCGGTCAATCGGCATACATCACCACGGCACAGGCGCAAACCGCATTCAACAGCGCATTGGCAACCAGTGGCGTATCCGCCAGCGGCACGCTGGACCTGAGCAGCGCGACCGACCGGGCGCAGATATTCAGCGTCCTTGAAAATGCAATCGGCAACCTGGAAAGCAGCCTTGGCACCAAATTCAACGCCACCACCAACGTTCAGCTATAACGCCATAATCCCGTGCGGGACCGGTACAGGCCGGCCGCGCACGGAAGATCACCCTTTCACAAGGGCCGGCTGAACCCGGTAAAGCGCAGGGAAAAGGCGCTTCAAATTATCGACCTTGGGAAGATCGTTGACGACGATATACGGATAGTCCGGATGCAAGGTCAGGAAATTTTGGTGATAGGTCTCGGCCGGATAAAAGCCTTTGTAGGCTTCCACACGCGTTGCCAAGGCGCCGCCAAACACCTTGGCCCGGTCGAGTTGGCCAACATAGTCGCTTGCAATTTTGCGTTGTGCGTCATTCAGAGGAAATACGGCTGACCGGTATTGCGTGCCGCTATCCGGCCCCTGCCGATTCAATTCGGTTGGATCGTGCACGACCGAAAAGAATATCTGCAGCAACCTGCCGTAAGAAATCTGGGTTGGATCGTAGGTGATCTGCACTGATTCCGCGTGCCCTGTATCACCTTCGCTGACCCGCTCATACTGCGCTGTCGCGCGACTGCCACCGGTGTAGCCGGAGACCACATTGGTGACGCCCCGCACATGCTGAAACACACCCTGCACGCCCCAGAAGCAACCGCCTGCCAGCACCGCCGTTGCCGAATGCTCGCCAGCCGCTGCTTGCTCGTCGCTGACGGGTGGCGGCACCACCACGGCTTTTTCCGATGAGAATGCAAGACCTTGATTGAGCAACACGCCGATGGCAAGCACGGAGGTGGCGATAGCGGCAATCCGCCACTTTCTCCACGGCGATTGCCGCCCCACATTTTGTTGTCCGTTATGCATGATGACGAGCCCCTTCCAGGTAATTCACGGGAAATGCGTTAATTGGTCGAGACAAGCGCCTCGATACTGATGGTTAGTCAGCAAAGGCCGGCTTTCCTTACACCTATGTTGCGCCAATTCGTCGAGTTTCGTCGGCGCGACGAAACAGTCATGTTACGAATAGGTGGGTGGAGTTGGCATATCAGTGACAGATCAAGGAAAACGTAGGGAACTATTGAAGGCGAATCGGCCGGCAGAAATAAAGCAACCTGGCAGGCAATGAAGGCAATCTGGAAAGACTGGTCTGCATCACGGTTTGCAGCGCAACGCTTCGCCCACAACGGTGGCGCCGTCTTCCCAATTAGTCGATGAAGAGACCAGATAAAATCCGTTGCCGCCGGCGACAGCGGTTGCATTCAGTACTGACTTCATCGCATTACCGGCCTTGTCGGGGCCGACACGTTGGTTGATGGTGATGAGACGGATGAATTCGCAGCGCTGCTTCTCCGCATCCGAGACCAGCCTTACCGGCTTTGCCTCGGGAGCGAGCGGAACCGAGCAGCCGCAAAGAGCCGCAAGCATTGTCACAACAAGGGCTTGCTTCATCATTCATGTCTCCTGTCGCACAATCGTATTTGCCCCTGCGGCGGCGACGCACGGCGCTTCAGATGCAAAAGTGCTGGCTACCTAATCAACAAAAAAGTGCAATACAAATGCGCACTACAAATAAGCAATACAAACGCAACAAACAAATACATCCAAATTTGAACTTGCAAAATGGCGCCGCTGTCTTAGCTTCTAAATCTGTTGCTATCGACTGTCACTTCCATCGCCGACACGCCGATTTTGTTCTGCAATTGATCACGCCGCACGCCGTTTCCACCGCTCATCTCAGGAGAGAAGAAAATGCGCATTTCCTTTCTCGGATCGATAACCCACGATCCCGCTTCCGACAGCATCATCGTTCCAGTTGTGATCGACAACCATCTGGCCAAATGTAACGTGACCAAAGAATGCCTGGATAACAAGTTCTATGCCGGCCCACAGCCCGAAGACCGTCTGGCCACCTATCGCGGCCACAAGATCGAGATCCAGATGGCGCTTGCCCACAAGCTCAGGGTGACCAGGCATCGCAACGGCGTAGCGTTGCTGCCGACGGACTTCAACGACTAGGGCACGTAATCATTGTATGTGCTATCTCCTGCAAGCACGAGACCAGGTTGTTACATCGTATTCAATAGTTTCGCCCCGCGTTCGGGAGGACGAGGCAGCCGCCGTGACATTGCCCGTTTTCTGGCCAACCGATTAACGCTGCGCCTTTCAACGGATCCCTGCCAAGGTATCCAGGAATTGCCGGCACCACCAATGCACGTCGTATTTGCAGACATTCTCCAGCAAAGCGGCATGGCGCGCACGCCTCTCCTCCAGCGGCATTTGCAAGGCGCGCTGGATCGCCTGGGCGGTGCCGGGGATATCGTAGGGATTGACCAGCAAGGCATCTTTCAATTGCTCGGCAGCGCCGGCAAAACGGGATAGCACCAGCACGCCCGGATCACTCTCGTCTTGCGCAACCACAAACTCCTTGGCAACCAGGTTCATGCCGTCACGCAGCGGCGTGACCAAAGCGACATCGCAGGCGCGGTACAGGCCCGGCAAACGACGCCGGGCGATGGTGCGGTGAATGTAGCGCACCGGCATCCAGTCGAGATCGCCATAATTGCCGTTGATAGCGCCGCATAAACTTTCCAGTTCGTGCTGGATATCGACATACGCGTCGACGTCTTCCCGGCTCGGCGATGCCACCTGCAACAGCGTCGCGCTATGGCGGTTTTCCGGATACTCGCGCAGCAGTTCCCCGAATGCGCGAATGCGCTGCGGCAGCCCCTTGGAATAGTCCAGGCGATCGACGCCGATCAGCAGGCGTCGCCGCGAATACTCCTTGCGTGTGGTGTCAAAGGTGTCGCGCGCCTCACGTGCGAGGCCTAAACGCCGGAACTCGTCGACATCGATACCGATCGGAAAGGCGCCGGCCTGCACCGTGCTGTTGAATGCCCGAAACTGGCTGGCGCCAACCGGTTCGGCAGTGGCTTCGGCCTGAACATAATGAGAAAAATTCAATAAATCGGCTTCGCTCTGGAAACCGACCAGATCGTAGGCAAACAACGCCCGCATCAGCCATTCGTGGGAGGGAATCGCCGCCAGGATCTGCGGCGGTGGCAGCGGGATGTGCAAAAAGAAACCGATCCGATTGGTGCATCCCATCGCCCGCAATTCCGCAGCCAGTGGGATCAGGTGGTAGTCGTGGATCCAGATCAGGTCGTCTTCTTTCAGCAGCGGCGCCAGTTTGCGGGCAAACAGCCGATTGACGCGGCGATAGCCGCTCAGGTAGCCGGATTCCAGCTGCGCCAGATCCAGGCGATAGTGAAACACCGGCCACAGTACGCCGTTGGAATAGCCGCGATAGTAAGCATCGACATCTTCTTCCGACAAATCCAACTCGGCCAATGTCACCGCGCCGGCCGCATGCACATTCAACTTGCCCTCACCGGGCATGCCGTCCGGCACGGTCTTGCCGCTCCAGCCGAACCAGAGACCGCCGGTCTTTTTGAGGGTTTCGCCCAGCGCCACCGCCAGCCCTCCCGCTGCCGGCTTGCGCGGATCAGCGATACGGTTGGAGACTACAACCAGGCGTGACATAAGCAAGTTCCTTTTCCTTCCCGCAAGCAGACTGTGTGATGAAGAGCGTCGTTTCTGCCGTGACTATTCAAATCACGCTTTCCCACGGCGCGGAGAGCCGCATCGCACAATTGATGATGCCGACCATGGAGTACGTTTGCGGAAAGTTACCCCACATCTTGCCGGTCACCGGATGCGTGTCTTCCGACAGCAAACCGAGATGATTACGGACATCCAGCATCGCCTGGAAAATTTCACGCGCCTGTTCTTTGCGGCCGATCCGCGCCAGCGCATCGATGCGCCAGAAGGTGCAAATATTGAAGGCTGTTTCCGGTGGGCCGAAATCGTCCGGCGCTTCGTAGCGCCGCATATAGGGGCCATCGCACAAATACGTTTCGAGCGCGTCAACGGTAGAAATAAAACGCTGGTCGGTCGGCGCAATCAAGCCGACCTCTACCATCAGCAGTACGCTCGCATCGAGATCGCGGCCCCCAAAACTTTCCACGTATGCCTGGCGCTCCTCGTTCCAGGCTTCGCGCAGGATACGTTCGCCGATCACCGCTGCCCGTTCGCTCCAATAAGTGGCGCGTTCGGTGAGTTCGAGCTTGACGGCGATTTTTGCCAGGCGATCGCACGCCGCCCAGCTCATCAATGCCGATGAAGTGTGGATGCGGGAGCGCGTGCGCAACTCCCACATGCCGGCATCCGGTTGATCATAGAGCTTGTAGGCACTCTCGCCGACTGCCTCCAGATGCAGGAACTGCTCGATGCCGGCCGGATGATGCAGGCGGCTGTCATGGAAAGCCTGCGCGGCGCCAAGTACGATGTTGCCGTAGACGTCATGCTGGAAATGCTCGTAGGCTTGATTGCCAACGCGCACCGGGCCGTTATTATCGTAACCGGGCAGATGATCGACGATCTGTTCTGGCAGCGCCTCCTCCAGGCCGATGCCGTACAGCGGCTGGATATGCGAGCCACCGGCACGCACCACGATATTGCTGAGCCAGCGCAGATAATCCTCCATCGTGCCAAGCTCCGACAAACTGTTGAGCGCACGCACCACGAAAAATGCATCGCGCAACCAGCAATAGCGATAGTCCCAATTGCGTCCACTGCCCGGCGCTTCCGGGATGCTGGTGGTCATCGCCGCGATGATGGCGCCGGTATCTTCGTAGAGCGACAATTTGAGCGTTATTGCCGCACGAATCACGGCATCCTGCCACTCCAGCGGCGTCGCCAGGCTACGGCTCCAGTTGCGCCAATAAGCCAGCGTCTCTTGCTCCAGGCTACGCGCGGTATCATTGATGCCGCCACTCAGCGTGTCATCCGGCCCAAGGATGAAATTGTACGGACGGCCAATGACGAAGAAGGTTTCGTCCAGCAGATAACTGAGCGGCGCATCGGTATTCAGGCGCAGGGTCTGCTGCGGCCCGATGTAGCGCACATGATTGCTGCCGCGCGTAATGATCGGCGGCACGCGCCCCCAATCAAATTTAGGGCGTAGCAAGATGCGCAGACGCGGTGCGCCGGCCAAAGGCTGCACGCGCCGCACCAGGGTCAGCGGGTGGAAATAGCGGGCGCGGCTCAGGAAGCGTGGCGCAAAATCGGTAATCTCGACACCCTGCCCCAGCGTGTCGTACAAGCGGGTATGCAGCACTGCCGTGTTGGGTTCATACCATTGCTCGCTGTGTGAAAAATTCTCCAGCTCGAAACTCCACAGGCTGCCGTTTTCGCTAGGATCGAGCAAGGCGTTGAAGACCGGATCACCGTCGAAGCGCGGCAAGCAACACCAGACTATGCGTCCCAGTTTGTCGATCAGCGCGCTGAAGGAACAATTGCCGACAACCCCAAGATCAAGGGTCGAAGTGGATTGCGGAGCAGCACTCACGTTGGTGGTAACGGCGGCCGCAACCAGCGGTTCAATGGGGGGTTTTGTCATGGCTTCCCTTGTTTGACTTTATTTCTGTTTCTCCAGCGCTTCCAGCAGCATATTGCGTAGCGCATCGGGATTGGCAAGGCGCAAACGCGCCTGGCTCTGGCCTTCACCGACCTTGATGCCGACGCCGCCGGCCGACTGTACCCAGGAAAAGGCGCTTTCATCGGTGACGTCGTCACCGACATACACAGGACGTCTACCGGCAAACGGCGCCTCGCGCATGAACGCCGCGACCGCATCGCCTTTGTTGGCGTCTGCAGCGGTTGCTTCCACCACCATCTTGCCGTGCAATAGCTTGAAACCGTCCACTTGCATCAGCGCATTCGACATGACCTGCACGCAGGCTTGTTCCAGATGAGGCGCATGGCGGTAATGCAGCGCCACCGCACCGCGCTTGATTTCCAGCCGCAACCCGGGTTGCAGCTGGATGAACGAATCCAGAAGCGCCAGCAAGCGTCCGGTGTCAGGCACTTGCAATCTGGCGATGCTGCCATCGGCACGGCGTCGCTCGGCGCCATGCACACCCGCAGCCGGCAGAGACATTGGTGCGAGAAAGGAATCGATCTGTTCCAGCGGGCGTCCGCTGACAACAGCCAACGCGCCACCCGTAGCGCTTTGCAGGCGTTGCAATATCGTTATCAGGCCGGCTGGTAGTACGACACTTTCCGGCTGCGGGGCAAGATTAACCAAGGTCCCGTCAAAATCCAGAAACAACGCGTCAGCGACCAGGTCGTAGTAGTGATTTTGTGGAGGCATTCAGGTATGGCGGCTTTGAAGAAAATTAGTTCCATTTCTGGAATCGACGGGCGCGACCCGGCTGTTGCCGCCGCAACAACCAAGGCCGGCCGACATCCAACAGCTGAGATCGGACGCTTCGCCCTTGTGCTACACGGGCGAATTAGCGCTTGCCGGCCTCGTTGCCAATCACGCCGCCAACTGCTGCGCCGCCAACGGTGCCCAAGGCACTACCGCCGGTGAGAACAGCACCGCCGACTGCGCCGATGCCAGCACCGACCGCAGTGTCCTGCCCTCGCCTCGACATGCCGTCGCAGGCGCTCAAGCCAAACATCAGCAGGACGACTGCCGAACCCGTTAGAAATCTTTGCATGGTTTTCATTTTTTCACCTCTTTATCAAATGGTGACTTCAAATTACACGCGCTCCGTTCCCTTGTATGTTCGATAGGGCACATACGCTAGCGATCTTTCATGCGACTCGCGCCGTTAAAGATAACAACCGGATAACAACCGGATAACAACCGGCAGGATGTCGTTTAGTTAACCGTCGTGAAAATTGCCAATATGTCTACTTGAAAGTGTCGGCGCAATCCTACAGACGAATCAGGCATGCGCCGATGCCGCATTGCAGCACGTACGGTGATGATGAACCCATGGCACCACAGGACATCATCAAAGGAGACGGAGATGGCTTACGTACTGAATCGTTTTGAGGTTGAACGCGAGGACGCGGCAAATGACGTTGATACGCTGATTGCTGCCGACAAGGCAACCGACAACACACCCGAAAAGAAGACGGCCGGGGATTTGCAGGCTGGCTCTGAGAAGAAACTGGCAACGTTACGGATTGCTGGTTTGCACGGACATAACCCGTTGCAAAACCACTTGCTCGCTGCGCTGCCTGCCGAAGACTTCAAGCGCCTGCTGCCGCACCTGGAATTCATCGCGATGCCGCTTGGCATGACCGTATGTGAACCCGGCTGTGAAATGCATCATCTCTATTTTTTGACCAGCAGCATCGTATCGCTACTGCATGAGATGAAAGACGGCAGCTCGGCAGAAACCGCCGTCATCGGCAACGAAGGTGTGGCTGGCATCGCATTGTTCATGGGCGGCGGCAAGAACCAGAATCGCGCCACGGTCAAAAGCGCCGGATATGGTTTTCGTCTCAAGGCAAGCATTCTCACCGAAGAGTTCAACCGGGGAGGCGCCCTGCAACAACTGCTGCTGCGCTATACGCAGGCACTGATCTCGCAAATGTCGCAAACAGCGGTATGCAACCGGCACCACAGCGTGCCGCAGCAGTTGTGCCGTTCGCTGCTGCTGACGCTGGATCGGCTGCCAGGCAACGAAATCAGCGTCACGCAAAGCCTGATCGCCTCGATGCTTGGCGTGCGGCGCGAATCGGTTGCTGAAGCGGCGGCCAAATTGCAAAGCGATGGTTTGATCCAGTATGCGCGTGGGCACATGACCGTATTGAATCGATCCGGCCTGGAAGCTCGCGCCTGCGAATGCTACGGTGGTTTGAAGCAGGACTATGAGCATCTGCGCTCGCCTATCCACGCCTCTTGAGACGCTCGGTCTGCAACAGATATCCAAACATGTATTGCTGCTGTGAAAAATTTCATTGGATAGTTACTCGCATCCCTCCTAGTATGGTCCGCGCACATCCAAAAAAATACGTTTTGCTTATTAAAAAATTAACGGAGACAAGCAATGACCATCACACGCAGATCAATACTGAACACCGCCCTGAGTTTGGGCCTCGGATTAGGCCTCGGATTGGGAGCAGCTTCCAGCGCCTTTGCAGACAAACCGCTGGTTCTGGGATTTTCCCAGGTGGGCGCCGAAAGCGAATGGCGCACCGCGAATACCGCATCGATCAAGGATGCGGCAAAACAGGCAGGCGTGACACTGAAATTCGCCGATGCCCAGCAAAAGCAGGAAAACCAGGTCAAGGCGATCCGTTCTTTCATCGCCCAAAAGGTCGATGTGATTGCCTTTTCACCAGTAGTTGAATCCGGCTGGGACACCGTGCTACGCGAAGCAAAGGCCGCGAAAATCCCGGTTATCCTGACTGATCGCGCAGTCAATGTCAGCGACAAATCCCTGTACGTCACCTTCATCGGCTCCGATTTCGTTGAAGAAGGCCGCCGTGCCGGACGCTGGTTGCTGGAACGCGCCAAGACCATGCCTGCCGGCGACATCAACATCGTTGAATTGCAAGGCACCGTCGGCTCCGCCCCTGCCATCGATCGCAAGGCCGGCTTCGCCGAAACCATCGCTGCCAATCCGCACCTGAAGATCATCCGCTCGCAAACCGGTGATTTCACACGTGCCAAGGGCAAGGAAGTCATGGAAGCCTTCCTCAAGACCGATGGCAAAAAAATCAATGTCTTGTATGCACATAACGACGACATGGCAATCGGCGCGATCCAGGCCATCGAAGAAGCCGGCTTGAAACCGGGCGTCGACATCCTGGTGATCTCGGTCGACGGCGTCAAAGGCGCATTCGAGGCGATGATGGCTGGCAAACTCAATGTCACAGTCGAATGCAGCCCGCTGCTTGGGCCTCAACTGATGAAAGTCGCCAAGCAAGTGGTCGCCGGCGAAACCGTACCTAAGCGTATTACGACGGAAGAAGGCGTGTTCCCGGCAGAAGTCGCGGCCAAGGAATTCCCAAATCGCAAATACTAGGCACATACTAGTTTGAGCGCATACTGCGGCGAACGGATCAAACTGTTCGCCGCGATTTTCGTATCCGGGGAATTTGCATTCGCCGGGATTCAGTGCGGAAAACCGGGGATCGCAACGGCATGGCTACAATGGCAACAAACACTGCTCGACAAGCAGTAAACGGTGTCGCACCGACACTGGAATTGAACGGCATATACAAGGCATTTGGCGGCGTCAAAGCGCTGAGCGATGTGAGTTTGCGCCTTTACCCAGGCGAGGTGCATACGCTGATGGGGCAAAACGGCGCGGGCAAATCTACACTGATCAAGGTCTTGACTGGCGTCTATTCACCTGAGCGCGGCACGATACGCCTTAATGGCAGAGAGGTGCGCCCCACATCCACGCTGGAAGCGCAACACCTGGGCATCAGCACGGTCTATCAGGAAGTCAATCTCTGCCCCAACCTGTCGGTGGCGGAAAACATCTTTATCGGCCGCTACCCAACCAAATTCGGCGCCATCGACTGGAAAACCATGCAACGCCAGGCGCAAGACCTGCTGGCCGATTTGCAGATTCACATCGATGTCGCAGCACCGCTTTCCAGGTATCCGTTGGCGATCCAGCAAATGGTGGCGATTTCACGCGCACTGAGCGTTTCCGCCAAGGTCCTGATCCTCGACGAACCGACATCCAGCCTCGACGAAACCGAAGTACAACTGCTGTTCGGCGTCCTGCGCAAGTTGCGGGAACAAGGCATGGCAATCCTGTTTGTGACGCATTTCCTTGAGCAGACCTACGAGATCTCGGACCGCATTACCGTGTTGCGCAACGGCGTCCTGGAGGGTGAATATCGGGTGCATGAATTGACGCGCCTGGATCTGGTCAACAAAATGGTCGGCTCACAGATGCCGTCAGACGACCACGCGCCAGATACAGCAACAGGACCTGCCGACAACGCGGAAATCGTATTGCAGGCACGCGGACTGGGACGCAAAGGCATCCTCGCTCCGCTGGATATTGATCTACGTGCTGGTGAGGTATTCGGCCTGTGCGGCCTGCTCGGCTCCGGCCGTACAGAAACTGCGCGCCTGCTGTTTGGCGCCGACAAGGCAGATAGCGGCGCCATCAGCATCAAAGGCAAGCTGATCGGAAAATTCAACTCGCCGCGTGAGGCCATCGCCGCCGGCATCGGCTTTTGCTCCGAAGACCGCAAGCATGAAGGCGCCATACTGGAATTGTCCGTGCGCGAAAATATCATCCTCGGATTACAGGCGCGCGCCGGCTTGTTGCGGGTGATTCCGCGCAAACGACAACAGGCCATCGCCGCCGATTACGTGAAATGGCTGGGCATCAAAACTCCGGATATCGAAACGCCGATCAGTTCCCTCTCCGGTGGCAACCAGCAAAAGGCATTGCTGGCGCGCTGGCTGGCCACCGATCCGGCCATACTGATTCTCGACGAACCGACGCGCGGCATCGATGTCCGCGCCAAACAGGAGATCATGGACCACGTCATCGCCTTGTGCCGCAAGGGCATGGCGATTCTGTTCATCTCTTCCGAAATCTCTGAAGTATTACGCTGCAGCGATCGCATGCTGGTGCTGCGCGACCGTGAGCCTTGCGGCGAATATCTGCGCGGCGAACTCAACGACGACTCCGTGCTGCAAGTCATCGCGGGAGAATGCGCGTGAGTATTCCCATGCACCCCCAACCTATCTCCGAGGCTGAATTGAGCAGCGCTGCAAGCGACACCCCGCCATCATCTTCTCTTTCCCGCCTGTCGCACATGTTGCGGCATCCATTGATACGGCCGTTGGCGGCCCTGGCGCTGCTGCTGGTCATCGATTTCTTCATGGTCCCCGGATTTTTTCAGATGGAATGGAAGGACGGCCATCTGTACGGCAGCCTGATCGACATTATCAATCGCGCCGCGCCACTGATACTGACCGCACTCGGCATGACCTTGGTGATTGCCACGCGCGGCATCGACATTTCAGTCGGCGCGGTGGTGGCGATTTCCGGCACGGTAAGCGCGTTACTGATCGGCGGCAACCTCGAAATGCACAATGGCGTGCCGCAGTATGTCAGCCAGATCCCCATGGCCTGGGCCTTGGCCGCAGCCATGGGAGCGGCCATCCTGTGCGGCGTCTGGAACGGCTTCCTGGTAGCGACGCTGGGCCTGCAACCGATCATTGCCACACTGATCCTGATGGTCGGCGGCCGCGGCTTGGCGCAGCTACTTACCGATGGCCAGATCATCACGGTCTACTACAAGCCCTTCTTTTATCTCGGCAGCGGCTACCTGTTCGGATTGCCGTTCTCGCTGTTCATCGCCATCGGCGTGTTCCTGATCGTCGCGCTGTTGATGCGCAAGACCGCGCTGGGCCTGTTCATCCAGGCCGTCGGCATCAATCCGGTGGCGGCGCGGCTGGCCGGCATCAGGACTGCCGCGCTGATATTTTTCGTGTACATTTTTTGCAGCGCCTGCGCCGGCGTCGCCGGGTTATTAATCAGCTCCAACATCAAAAGCGCGGATGCCAACAATGCCGGCCTGCTGCTCGAACTGGATGCAATCCTGGCCGTCACGCTGGGCGGCACTTCCCTGGCCGGCGGCAAATTCAGCCTGGTCGGCAGCGTCATCGGCGCCTTGATCATCCAGACGCTCACCTACACGATTTATTCAATGGGCGTGCCGCCGGAAGTCAACATGGTGGTGAAGTCGATCGTGGTGTTTGCGGTATGCCTGTCGCAATCGCCGGAGTTTCGTCATCTTTGGAAGCGCATGTTTGGCGCCTCTGCGCAGGGAAAACAATGAAAATGCTACGTTCCTCGCTGTCGTCCCCCTACTTCACCTCGCTGGCGACGGTTGCCTTGCTGGTCCTGATGTTCGGCATGGGCTCTTTCGCCTACACCGGTTTCTTTTCCTTGCAGGTGGTATTGAATCTGCTGATCGACAATGCCTTCCTGCTGGTGATTGCAATCGGCATGACTTTCGTCATCCTGTCCGGCGGCATCGATTTGTCGGTCGGCTCGGTGCTGGCACTGACGACGATGATTTCGGCTTACCTGCTGCAATCCTGGCACTGGCCGCCGCTGCTGGTCATTGTCTGCGTGCTGTTGATCGGCAGCTGCTTCGGCGCCCTGATGGGTGCGCTGATCCATTTTTTCAAGCTACAGGCATTCATCGTGACACTGGCCGGCATGTTCCTGGCGCGCGGCCTGTGCTACCTGATCAGCATCAATTCAATCACCATCGATCAGCCGCTGTACGTAGAGTTGTCGCAGGCCCGGCTGGGCATTTTTGGCGCCTTCATCTCGCCCAGCGTGGTGATCGCCATGCTGACGCTGGCGCTGGCCATCTACCTCGCGCATTACACCCGCTTCGGCCGTGCCGTGTATGCCATCGGCGGCAACGAACAATCGGCGCTGCTGATGGGCTTGCCGGTTGGTCGCACCAAAGTGCTGGTGTACGCGTTCAGCGGTTTCTGTGCCGCCTTGGCGGGCGTCCTGTTCTCGTTCTACATGCTGTCCGGTTACGGCCTGCATGCGCAAGGAACTGAACTGGATGCGATTGCCGCCGTGGTGATCGGCGGCACATTGCTGAGCGGTGGTTACGGCTACGTGGCCGGCACCCTGACCGGCGTGTTGATACTCGGCGTGATCCAGACACTGATCGCGTTCGATGGCAGTTTGAGTTCGTGGTGGACCAAAATCGTCATCGGTGCGCTGCTGTTCATCTTCTGCGTCGCTCAACGCCTGATGTCCATGAGCGCAGGCGGGATTGGCTCGGCCACACCGGCATCCAAAGCGGCGTGACAAGCTAGCCGGCTATTCAAGGTGCAGCGCCTGTTGTCGATAACTGTTCGGAGCAAGCCCGGTCCAGCGCCGGAAAGCGCGGGTAAACGTGCTCTGTTCCGAATAGCCCAATAGTTGCGCGATTTCTGCCAGTTGCAAACGCGGATCGGCCAGGTAGTGTTCAGCCAGACGCTGCCGGATGTCTTCCCGCAGAGCCCGAAAATTCGTGCCGCCGGCTTCCAGCCGGCGATGCAGCGTGCGCGGTGAAACGTGCAGTTCGTTGGCCACCCGTTCGAGTTCCGGTTCGCCTGAACGGATCAGCCGTGCAACGCAACGCCGCACCGCCTGTTCAAAGTCATCGGTTGGCGGCAATTCCGCCAACAAGGCATCGGCCTGCTGTTCCAGTACTCGCATCAGGGTTGCATCCGGTTGACGCAGCGGCAACGCCAGCAAGGCCAGCGGAATCCGCACAGTGGTCGTTTCCCGCTCAAACAAGACCGGACAACCGAACCAGTCGCGATATGGGCTGGCATCGGCCGGCGCTGGATTGACAAAACAGACTTCGGTGGCAATGTTGCGACGCCCGGTGGCGTTGCGGGCAAACTGCAGCAGAGCCACTATCGCGCACTCATCGACCAGTGCGCCCGGACGGCCATTGTCGACACCCCATTCGAGCAGCAGATCGCCGCCTTGCACGCTGCTGCGCATCGGATTGACGTCGTACAGCAGGCGCTGGTACTGCTGCATGCGCGTCAGCGCGGCGCTCAGTTGCGGGCAAGCCAGCATCACATAGCCCATGACGCCGAAATGCGCCGGCGTAACGGTTTGCCCCAGATGCAGCCCCAGCAGAGGGTCGCCCAGATGATCGGCGGCGCGCTGCAGCAATGCCCGCCAGCGCTCCACCGGATAGCGCACCAGGCCGCGGTCCGCCGCTTCCGGCGCCGCCTCTCCCAGCAGGACGGCAGCATCCACACCCTGCTGCGCAAGGTATTCGTATAGCAGGCGCACGTAGGTGCTGGGGATCACTCCCCGTACATGCTGTTCCACTCTGGTTTCGCGCATGGCGAGAATTGTCAAATAGTTGTCGACGCCAGTCAAGCGCTGAAACGCCTTCCGCCCTAGAATTCCTGATATTGGCAATGACGATGGAGTACTGCATCATGATGGACTTGATTGCCTGGATGGAAACCACGTTCGGCGCGCATATCGAATGGAAGCAGGTCGTCCTGATCGGCATGACGCCGCTGTTCCTGGTCGGCTTCGCGATCGAATGGCAAGTCATGCGCAAGCGCGGCACGGCGCGGCAGTTTTATTTGAAAGACATCCTGACCAACCTGACCCTGGGCAGCAGCTACCAGCTGTTCGAGCTGGCGGTGCATGTCCTGTTCGTCGGCGCAGCGGTGTTCTGGTTCTGGCAGCATCGTTTCTTCACGATCCCGATCAATGCCTGGACCGTGCCGCTAATCTTCTTTGCCGTCGAATTCTGCTACTACTGGTTTCATCGCTGCAGCCATCGGGTACGCTGGTTCTGGACCGCGCACGTGGTGCACCACAGCGGCGAGCACATGAACATGACGACCGCCATGCGCCAGTCGGTGCTCTATCCGATCACCGGCTGGTGGCTGTTCTTCATGCCGCTGGTATTACTCGGCGTGCATCCGGCGGTGGTGTTCATACTGTATGCCTGCGATCTGGTGTATCAGTTCTTCATCCACACCGAAAGCGTCGGCAAGCTGCATCCGGTGCTCGAATACATCTTCGATACGCCCAGCAACCATCGCGCCCACCACGGCCGCAACGATTGCTACATAGACAAGAATTACGGTGGCGTGCTGATTATTTTCGATCGCCTGTTCGGCACCTATGTCGAGGAGCAGGAAGCGGTGGATTACGGCATCAAGCGCCAGGTGCACAGCCACAATCCGCTCACGCTAAATTTCCACGAATTCATCGACATGTGGAAAGATGTGGCCCGGCCTGGCAGCCTGATGCAGCGGCTGAAACATATCTGGGCGCCGCCGGAATACCAAAGGCCTACCGCCGCAGGCGGCGAATAGACACATGCACTTGTGACGCCGGCAGTTGGCTCAGCTCTTTACCGAACCGCCGCTACCGAGCGCAGCATCGACGATCGCTTGCGCCTCCGTCACAATGCGCGACAGATGCTCCTCGCCGTGCATGCTTTCAGCGTAAATTTTATAAATATCTTCGGTGCCGGATGGCCGCGCTGCGAACCAGCCGCCGTCGGTAACCACCTTCAAACCGCCGATAGGCGCATTATTGCCTGGTGCGTTGGTGAGGATATGTTGAATTTTTTCGCCGGCCAGCTCGCTGTAGTGAACCTGCTGCGGTGACAGTGCGGACAACATTTTCTTCTGCGCCGCCGTCGCGCTCGCCTCGACCCTAGTGCTGACAGGATCGCCAAGTTCGCTGGTCAACTGGCTGTAGAGTTGCCCGGGATCGTGCCCGGTGCGCGCCGTCATTTCGGCGGCGAGCAAGCCCGGTATCAAGCCATCTTTATCCGTGGTCCAGACCGAACCGTTCAATCGCAGGAAGGATGCCCCGGCGCTCTCCTCACCGCAAAAACCGAGCGATCCCTCGCGCAATCCTTCGGCGAACCACTTGAAGCCGGCAGGCGTCTCGTAGAGTTTGCGCTTCAGTCGCGCGCAGACCAGATCGATGATCTGGCTGCTGACCACGGTTTTACCAACGCCAGCATCCTTCGACCATTGCGGGCGATGCTGGAACAAATAATCAATCGCAACCGCGAGATAATGATTGGCCGGCAGCAGCCCAACGCTGTTGGCGACGATGCCATGACGGTCATGATCGGTATCGCAGGCAAAAGCAATGTCGTAGCGACCGTTCATGTCGATCAGGCGCTGCATCGCATACGAAGACGACGGGTCCATGCGGATACGGCCATCCCAGTCCACCGTCATGAAGCGGAAAGTGGGATCGACTTCACTGCTGACCACCGTCAAATTCAATTTGTACTGCTCGCCGATCCGCGCCCAATAATGGACGCCGGCGCCACCGAGCGGATCGACGCCAAGATGAATATTCGCTCCGCGGATCACCTCCATGTCGATGACCTGCTCAAGTTGATCCACGTAGCTGCCGAGATAATCGTAGCGATGCGTCGTCGCCAGCTTCAACGCCTTTTCAACAGGCATTCTTTTGACGCCATTCAGGCCCGCCGCCAGGTATTCGTTAGCCTTGGCCTCGATCCAGGCAGTAACCACGGTATCGGCGGCGCCGCCGTTCGGCGGGTTGTACTTGAAGCCGCCGCTTTCCGGCGGATTGTGCGAAGGCGTAATCACGATGCCGTCGGCCAGGCCGCTGCTGCGCCCACGGTTATGCGTGAGTATGGCGAGCGACACTGCCGGCGTCGGCGTATATTCATCGTCCAGCGACAGCATCACCTCGACGCCGTTGGCCGCCAGGACTTCCAGCGCGCTGGCGCTGGCCGGTACCGACAGCGCATGCGTATCGATCCCGAGGAACAGCGGGCCAGTGATGCCCTGCTCGGCACGATAAGCGCAAATGGCCTGGCTGATCGCCAGCACATGCCATTCGTTGAAGCTTGCCTCGAATGAAGTGCCGCGATGGCCCGAGGTGCCGAATGCCACCCGCTGCGCGGGCAGCGCCGGGTCCGGCACCTCGGTGTAATAGGCCGACACCAGCCTGGGTACATTCACCAGGATGGAGGATGGCGCCGGCTTGCCTGCTAGTGGACTGATAGCCATGGATACCTTCCCGAAACCTTCTTCATCATTCCTCCTTAGGCTTGACGGGCTTTTCCAGATGGCCGCCAAAACCGTGTCGCATCGCCGACAACACCTTGTCGGCAAAACCGGCTTCACCGCGCGAACTGAAGCGCGCATACAATGCCGCGCTCAGGATCGGCGTCGGCACCGATTCGTCGATGGCCGCGTTGATCGTCCAGCGCCCTTCTCCGGAATCGGAAACGCGGCCAGCGTAATTTTCCAGCTTTGGGTCCTGCAACAGCGCCCCGGCGGTCAAGTCCAGCAGCCAGGAACTGATCACGCTGCCGCGCCGCCAGAGTTCGGTAATCTCCGGAAGATCCAGATCATATTGATAATGCTCGGGGTGGCGCAACGGCGTCGTTTCGGCATCTACCTCACCGCTTTGCTTGCCGACATTGGCGTGCCGCAGGATATTCAAGCCTTCCGCATAAGCACCCATGATGCCGTATTCGATACCGTTGTGAACCATCTTGACGAAGTGGCCGGCGCCATGCGGACCGCAATGCAGATAACCTTGTTCAGCGGTGCTGTCCGGCTTGTTCCGCCCGGCCATCGCTGGCGCGGCATCAACGCCCGGCGAGAGTGTGGAAAAAATCGGCGCAAGATGCTGCACAGTTTCCTTTTCGCCACCGATCATCAGGCAATAGCCGCGCTCGAATCCGGCCACGCCGCCGCTGGTGCCGACATCGACGTAATGGATCTGGCGCGCCTGCAATTCCGCTGCGCGCCGGATGTCGTCGTGATAATACGAATTGCCGCCGTCGATGACGATGTCGCCGGCTTCAAGCAGCGGCGCCAACAGGGCCAGATTCTCATCGACCACAGCGGCCGGCAGCATTAGCCACAACACGCGCGGCTTGGGCAACTTGGCGACCAGGTCGGCCAGCGAGGTGGCGCCGACCACGCCAGTTTGCTGCATGGCCTTGACCGCATCCTGATGCAAGTCATACACCACGCACTGATGATCGCCCTTGAGCAGCCGTTTCACCATATTGGCGCCCATGCGCCCTAATCCGATCATGCCGAGTTGCATCTTCAATCTCCTATTTGACAGGTCTCGCGACAATACCTGCCATATTACATCTGTTGCTAGCGCTGTTTTTCGATCAGTGCGATTGCCACAGAACGTGCTTCCTCTTCGGCCGCCGCTTCGGTCGGAAACACTTCGTCGACAGCAACCCGTTGCAAGGGAAAAATATCGTTACGATGCATCGGATTGGTCGATGGGCCGTAAATCACCAGATTGGCAATCCAGTCTTCGCTATCCGGCACTTGCGATGCAGAACACTCGATCTCGTAATCACCAATTATTTCGGTACGCATGACTGCCTCCAATTGATACAAAGCACTTGGTTGAGCCAAGCGCACACATCCATCCGCCAGTCCCGGATGGATGCATATTTCAGTAATTGCGGACGCTTCAGTTGCCCAGCAATACCTGCAGGATGATGCCGGTGGTAATCGCCACCAGCACATAATCGCCACCGGTTTGCACCCAATGGTAGCCGCGTGGCGGTGCGTTCAGGTGATGACCGCGCCAGTCGTCAACCACGTATTGCCGGTTGTGATATTCGGGCGGTAGACGCTGTCCTCGATAAAACGCATGGTTCGGCCCCGCCCCCCGTTCGCCTTGGTGCGGGTCACCGCGCATGCCGCGATCCGGCTGCTGGCCACGGTCAGGGCGTTGCTGACCATCACGCTGGTCGTTGTGCTGGTCATTGCGTTCGCCGTAGTTCTGGCCGTATGCCAATCCTGTCGTAGCCAAGGTCATCGCCATGACGACGGTGGCCATTATTTTCATTTTCATGCTGAACTCCTCTGGAAAGAGACGTTGCATCCATACACTGGACGTTAGTCGCGGACCGGCAGTCACGATGCGCGCCGGCACTCTTGCTTCCCATAAGAAGATACACCTAAATCAAATATATTCCGTGCGCCAGCGCACACAGTACCCTTGACCAACGCACGGCACGGCCTTAATGACAAAAAATCAAATGCTGCCTGAATCGCGCAGCGCCACCTTGCCTTGCGGCGTCAGGAAAGGACCGAGTTTTGCGTACGGAATCACGAAATCCTGTTCACATCCGGTACCAAAGGCCTCTTCCCAGAATTCAATGCCGCTCGCGGTGAGCGATACCCTATATTCCCCTTCGCCTTTGTATCCATTCCGGCACTCCTTGTCGATTGCGACGCCCTTGAAAAGATACTTTTGTAACCGTTCGGGGAGAACGCGATACAGGCCGCCATCAGCTGATTTCGGGGCAAACCAATCCCAGAGCTGGATCTCCTCGCCGCTGCGCAGATCCCAGGTCCGATAGTCGAGCGAGATCCCGCTTCGACCATAGCCAGCTGCCCATCGATAGAAATTGACGGTAATCCAGCGTGAAGACCAGAACACCGGCGCGGCTGATGTTTCATCTTCCGTGGCAGCGCCCATGCTGCCCAGATATTGGCGTCGCGTGGCGAAGTAGTCCGCAATATCTTCGACCTTGCGCGGCAGGATGGCGCGCAGTTTCTGATTGACCTTGGCCACGCCATCGCCGGCTCCTTGCAACTCAATGGTCACGACATCGGCAATCCGCAGATTCCGGTATTTTTTCCCTTCGAAATCCTGTGTCTTGCCAATCTGCAGCGCTGGCAAATTTTCCAGTGGGCGATTATAGGCATCGCTGCCACAAGCATTTTCACTACCGGCCTCACCGATTGACGCAAGCGCCAATGCCAGCGGCGCACCTCCTTTGGGGCCGCGCCAAGTACCGTCCACATGACCACCTGCCGGAGCCCCAAGGCTCCATGACCCGGTATTGCCGCTTTCCGTCCAACTCGATTGGCCGTCTTGCCGCGTCAACTGGATCGGTGTTTTGTGGCGCACGTAGTAGTAACTGCCGTTGGCACTGTCGGCGCCGGCTTGATTGAAGCAGGCGACAATATCGGCATTGCCGAGCTTGCCTTGCCATACCCCAGCCAACGAGACTGGATCGGTGCCGGCCACCGCGTATCCGAAGGGCAGCAAACTCAACAAGGAGAAAAATAATGGGCGCATCGGGGCCTTTGTCTATGCCTGGCGGCGATACGACAATTTAGCATGATTGCATGGGGCCGGCGACGCCCGCGCCAGTTGATTAGTCGCGAGGCCCGCCCGGATCGCTACGCCCCGGTTTGGAAAACGCCTGCACATTGGCGCGCCGATGCTTCTCGCCGCAATCCTCCGTCACGGATGCATTGCTACGCCAGGCGAACAGGATCTTGGCAAAAATACTGATCGCGATGCCGGCGATTCCAACCACAATGAGAAAAAATTCAAACATGCTTCCCCCCGATTGCCTTGCCGCAGTCGAACGTTCAACTATTTGGTTGACCGCTTAACCTGCCCAAGGTAAAACTGTCTCTGGCAAGAGCCTCCCGAGACCTCCCGGCATCGGCACTTGCCTCCCATGTATTTACTGTAACGTCACGGCATTGACGAAGGCCAATACCGAATACGGCAGGCATCCATCTCAAAACGGCATAGAAATGATTTCACTCAGGCAGATCAGGTATTTTGTCGAAATTGTCGACGCCGGCAGCTATACGCGCGCCGCCGAACGTTTGTACATTGCGCAATCGGCGCTGAGCCGGCAGATGAAGGAACTGGAGGGCGATATACAGGCATGCCTGTTGCAGCGTGATTCGCGCCATATCGAATTGACCCAAGCGGGTCAGTTGTTTTATGAGAGATGCAAGAGAATCCTGGAAGACCTTGACGACGCCATCGTACAGGCGCATCAAGTCGGCAAAGGCGAGCAAGGCAGGATCCGTATCCTGCACTCCAGCTCGGTCACCTTGTCTGAGACATTCGGCAATGTATTCAACGCGCTGCTCGCGCAATTTCCCGGCGTCTCGCTGGACATTTCCAGGGCGCCGTCCGAGCATCAGGCGGTAGATATCGATGAAGGCCGCGCCGATTTCGGCCTGGCGCGCTTGCCGATCCTGCGCAAATTTCCGAATATCCTGGCGAAGAAACTGTTTGATGAAAGACTGGTGGTAGCGGTCTCCAGCAACCATCGGCTGGCAACCAGGAGCAGCATCGACATCGGTGAGTTGCGCGATGAACAATTTGTCTCGGTCCCGCACAAGGATCGCGGCGGCCTCAGCTATCTTGTGGCGGAGCTCTGCATGCGCCACGGTTTCTTTCCGAAAGTGGCGCGCGCTACCTCGCGCAAGTCGTCACAGTTGAACCTGATCGAGGCCAACCTGGGTATTGCGATCATTCCCGC
The DNA here is from genome assembly GCF_044745265.1 of Collimonas sp. NPDC087041. Taxonomy (NCBI): domain Bacteria; kingdom Pseudomonadati; phylum Pseudomonadota; class Betaproteobacteria; order Burkholderiales; family Oxalobacteraceae; genus Collimonas; species Collimonas sp. NPDC087041. The sequence continues at coordinate 264,103 of NZ_JBIUZX010000001.1, read as the reverse complement.
CAGCATGCGCGAGGTGTCTTCATCGCATATACATTTTCTGCAGTTGCAGGAGCAAGATGCCCATTCCGAGGTGGCGCTGATTTATCGGCGCGACGCCCCGCCGATGACGGCAAGCTTCATTGAAGCGTTCTTGAAATTGATGCCGGATGCGGAGAAGTTTTGAGGCCGGCAGGCAGATAGTCGAACGCCGCAGCCAATGCTTCTCACAGCCGTTCCAGCCAGTCGAGTACGCCTTGCAAGCTCCGGAATTCACTCACGGAACGGCATGCGATATGCGGGTGGCGCGCGCGCAACATGCTCGACAGCGCCGAGCCGGGCCCCAATTCCAGTGCCACGGTGATCTGACGTTCGGCGCAGGCATCCATGCAATCGTCCCAGTGTATGGTGTGCGCTATTTGATTGGACAACTCCGAAATCGCCAACTCTTTTCTTGTCACGGCTTGTCCGGACAGGCCGGACAGCACCGGCAACAAGGGATCAAGCGACAATTGCCCACGCAGTTCTTCTGCAAACGGCGCAACTGCAGCTTCCATCAAGGGCGTGTGCGACGCCACCGTCACCGGCAGCACACTGATACGCCCTCCGAGCCGGAGGATGTCATCGGCAATCTGGTGGAGATCCTGATAATGGCCGCCGGCGATGCAACTGTCGGCGTCGGTTTCGATCGCAACGTAAAGTTGCAGCGGCGCCAGCAAGGCAGCCATGGCGCGGACATCGACGCCGCTCACGGCAAACAACACCTGGCGCGGCGATTGCTGTACGCAGGCGTCCATCAGGTTGGCGCGCAGCCTTGCCAGCCCGATCGCCTGCTGCGGCGTCAAGGCGCCGGCGACGCCATAGGCGGCAAGCTCGCCGATACTGTAGCCGGCCACCAATTCTGGCGCCGGCACCACATCCTTGAGCGCAGACCAGGCCGCCAGCGTTGCCGCCACGATCAGCGGTTGCGCCAGCAGATTGGAAAACAGCAAGGTATCGTCGGACAGTATCTGTTCCAGCGGCTGCCCGAGGACAGCAGGCGGCAGCCACTGATCGAGCAACTCTGCCGCGCGCGGGTCGGCGCGCAGCAGATCGAACATGGCCGGATGCTGGCCACCTTGCCCCGGACACAGAATTGCCAGACGCGGCATCATGCTTCCCTGCTCCCTTTCCCGTCCTGGCGATTAACGCAGTACGTAGCCATCCTTGCCGATCACCGTCAACTCGATGAAACTCAAGCCGTCGCGGCTGGATGGGCCGTATTTGAGCGAGACGCCGCCGAGGTCGTAGTTACCCATGCTTTCCAGTCCGCTGACCAGGCCTTCGCGGGTCGGCTTGTTGCCGGCACGGCGCAAGCCTTCCACCAGCACCTTGGCGGAAATGAAGCCTTCCAGCGTCGGATAGGAGTCGGACAATTCACTACGGCTCTTGAGCGCGGTCATGAATTCCTTGGAGATCGCCGAGCTGGAACTGCGCGGGTTCGGGAACACCTGGGTCATGCCGAGGCCGCGCGCATCCTTGCCCAGGCCTTGCAGGAACACCTGCGAGCTGACGTTCGACAAGGTAATCAACTGCTGCTGGCCGCCAGCCTGACGATATTCCTTGATGAAGGCCGCGCATGGCTTGGCGGTGCAGATCAACAGCACGGCTTGCGGTTTTGCGTCAAAAATCTTTTTCACTGCGCCTTCGACGGCAACGGTATTGCGTTCGTAATTGGCGATCACCGGTTCCGGCAGCTTATGCTTCTTGATTGCCTGCTTCAAGCCTTCCAGCGCATCGTTGCCGAATGAATCGTTGGACACCAATACCGCGTATTTCTGCAGGCCCATGCCCGACAACTGATCAATCGCGGTGATGACTTCATCGCGATACTTGGAGCGGACGTTGAACAGATAGTGCTGCATCGGTTCGTGCAGCGAAGTCGCGCCGCTGACCGGTGCAATCAGCGGCACCTTGGCGTCGTTGATGGTCGACAGGATCGATTCGGTAGTCGGCGTGCCGCGATACAGGAACAACGCGAAGGCATTCTTTTCAGTCAACAGCTTGTGCGTATTCTCAACGGTGCGCTTTGGTTCAAAGCCATCATCCAGCGATTCCAGAACGATCTTGCGGCCGAACACGCCGCCCTGCTTGTTGACGATATCAAAATACAGCTGTGCGCCTGCGGTCGCCTGCTTGACTTCTTCTGCTGCGGTTCCGGTAAATCCTGCCGACTGGCCGATCACGATCGTATTGCTGGTAATACCAGGCTCTGCGTTAGCGCTACCAACGCTGAATAAGCCGAACAACCCGATACCGACTGCCAAAGACAACTTCTGATGCGCTTTCATTTATTCTCCAGAGATATTCTTCAACGCCTGAGTTCTCCTGCAGGCATTGTTCAACGCGTGTTTATAGGCGACAGCAATCCGGCGGATCAGCAAACGCTGCCGATTACCGCAAGTAGCTCAGTCCGTGCAGCAAATAAGTGGCCGCCAGCAAGTCGGCAGCGCCACCGGGCGACAGCTTATCCTGAATAAATGCCAAATGGCAACTAATTGCGTGCTCGCGCCAATTTTCTGCGGCGCTGCCGCCGGCATCGAGAAACTGTCGCGCCCTGTCTTTGACTTTTTCAGCACCGTCCAAGCCGCCGCGATGATAGGTATTGGTGTCGCTGATATGCGCCATCAACGCAAACAAGGTATCGATGGCGGCCGATTCGTAGCCACGGCCGGCGTTCAGCGTCTGCACGAAACGCGGCAGCGCCAGCTCGAACAGCGACGGAAAACCCAGCGCCGCTTCTTCGGCGGCGCCGCTGACCGCGTAATGCTCGGCCACCTGCTTGCCATGCGAGCCGCTTGCGGTGTCCTGCATATGGCGGTTCAGCGCATCACCCCACTGTATCAACAGCGTGGCGCGGATCGCCGCCGCTGACAGCGAGATGCCGCGGCCATGGCAATAACCGGCTGAGGCGCACAACAGGCCCAGGCTGAAAATCGCCCCGCGATGCGTATTGATTCCGGCGGTAGCGCGCAGCATGGTCTGTTCGGCCTCGATACCGAGTTGGCGCAGCACGGGAAATCCGGCGCCATCGACGCCAGCTTGTGTAATACGAATGAAATAATGGCGTAACGCAAACAGGCTGCGCATGAATGTGGTGGCGTCCATGTCGGCGTGGCTGCCGTTATCGACGGGAGACACCAGGCCCGGCTTGGGATAAAGCTGCAACTCGCGATACAGGCTGCGCAACGCCAGCCGTGCAACAGTCACGCAAAAGGCACGCTGTACGCGCATGTTTTGCCGCTGCAGCGCGTATTGACGGCGTCGTCCCGGCGCCGGTTCGGGGCGCAGCAAATCGGGATGACCGCAGGAGTTCATGTCAATGCCACGCCTTCGAGGCCGGCGATCAAGGTCGATAGCGTCGCCAGCTTAACTCCGGTTTCACTCTTGACCAGCACCTTCTGCTGACCAGCAAGTTGCAGCGCCTGCTGGCACTCCTTCCAGGCCACGGCCTGACCGTCCGCGAAAACGATCTCGCCATCCAGTGGCAAATGCGCAGCGTACTGCTCCAGTAGTCCCAGGCCGCACGACAGTTCATCGGCGTTCTTGGGTGCAAACAGCAAATCGATATCGGAGGTCAGCGTCAGATAGTTTTGCCGGGTCAGGATTTGCCACGACCATGAACCATAGATCCGCATCGTGATGCCGATGCGCTGACAATCCTCGGCAAATGCATGCAACGGGCCCAACCACCAGGAAGGCGCATGCGCCAGCGCCGAATGCAAGGCCAGCGGCGGCTCTATGCGCCGAATCGCGCTGGAGTCGGCCTTGAATGGAATACGGATTTTATGGCCGTCGGCATCGGGCGGTAACGGCAATCCGAGGCAAACCTGATCGACGGCAGTGCCCGCTTCCTGGCGCCGCAGCACTGCCGGCCAATCAGCCTGCTGCCACTGCGCCAGCGCCGCGCGCTGCGGCGGCGTCATGCCTTCGGCGGCAGCTTGCCAGCCGGCGCTGCTAAGCCAGACCAGGCTATGGCGTGTCAGCATGGCCGGCCACCGCTTGCGTCACCTTGAAGGCCATGGAACGACCACCGCGTTGCAAGCCGGCCGCGCTGCGTTTGTCTTGCGGATCGGCCTGGCGGATGGCTTGTATCAGCCGCTGCGCCAGATCGTCATGCCAGATTTCTTCGATGCCGCCCATGTGCAAGTAATTGGTGGCGCCGGGAGCGAATACCGGATTGCTCTTGGCCAGTTCGTTCAGCCGCTCTTCCGGCACCTTGGTGATCCTGGCCATGGCCGGCAAACCCATTACGCGGATGGTCGCTTCCGGCAATGCGTAGCAGGCATCAGCCATCAAGCCGCTGGTGATGAAGCCGCCGGACAATGCCTGATCGTAGACCAGGCCGACAATTTTATGTCCCTGCCGACGCGCCAGGTCCAGGCATTTCCCCAGGTGCGCCATATAACTATTGATGCCCAGCATTTCATCGCGATACCGCAAACGCTGCCCCTGGGTATCGACCAGGATCACGATGGCGCGCTGCGGATGCTCGCGCACCGTGGCCAAAACCGCTTGCGCCTGCAGCAAGGCGATCTCGACGCCGATCGCCGCGTGGCCGGTGGTGCCAATGATCGCTACCGTTTCCCCATCGACCTGCCCGCTGCCGGATAAAAACTGATCTTGTTCGACAATATTATGGCCATCGGGGAACAACGCCGTTGCCAGGTTTTTCCAATCCATGTTCATGCTCCCAAGCGCACATCGGCGGCAAGCGCAACGAACGCATCGGCTTCCAGCATTGGCAAGCCGGCAGCATCGGCAATGCCAAGCTGCGTCCAGATTTCAAGCGGATCGCGGGCCTGACCAAAGTTGGTGATACGTTGCTGCAGCAATTGCTGCTCGGCTTCCAACGCTACCAGCGTCAGCGGAATGGCGGCGGCATCGGCGTGGCATTGCTGCGCCAGTTCCAATGCACTCTGCCGGAAAGCGCCGACATTGTCGGCCACCAGCATCTGGCAATCGCCCAGCAGATAACGATGCTTGCCGCCGGTGGTGCGCCACACCAGAGCACGGTCGCGTGAGTCAAACTCTTCGACGCCGTTGGCGGTTTCGATCACTTCCGGGCCAGACATCGCCAACCGCCCTTCTTCCGATATCACGATCGCATTGGCGCAACGGGCGACGATGCCCATGCCGCCGAAGCAGCCGTTGGAGCCGCCGACCAGCACGATCACAGGAATGCCTGCGGCGCGCACTTCGAGCAATGCGCGCATCACCTCGGATACGGCGATCAGGCCGGCATTGGCTTCGTGCAAGCGCACGCCGCCGGTTTCCAGCAACAACAGCACTGCATAGGGACGCTCCGTCAGCGCCAGCTGCAGCAAACCGGTCAGCTTGGCGCCATGCACCTCGCCGACAGCGCCGCCCATGAAACCGCCTTCCTGCGCCGCTACGAATACCGGTTCGCCATGCAGTCGACCGCGGCCAATCGCCACGCCGTCATCGAACGACACAGGCGCATCCAGCTGGCCGAGATGGGGACTGACGATGCGCAGCGCCGGCGGCAGGATTTCGACGAAACTATCGGTATCCAGCAAGGCCTGCAAGCGCTCGCGCGCATTCGCTTCCAGATAGCTGCTCATGGCGCGCTCCCGGTCATTGCCTGCAGCGCCTGGTCGAGGCGCAGGCTGACCACTGCCGGCGTCGCGCCCATGTCGTTGATCGCGATGCGCGCATCGGCCAATTGCCAGCGCTGCTGAAAATCGCCCAGCACCGCTTCCCAGATCGGCCCGAAACCGCGTGCGGCAGTCCTGATTTCAATCGTACAGGCGCCGTTCAACGGCGCCGATTCGATCAGCACTTCCAGGTTGCCGGAGCTGACCACGCCCGATAGTTGCGGCGCGGCCGGCAAGCGGCGCTGGCCATGTTCAAAACGAAAATTCAAGGTTTCCATCGGATTCCCTTACCAGTTCCTGAAGCGTTTCGGCGGGTCGTACAAACCGCCCGAAGCACGCACCAGATCTTTCATGTTTTTTGCCGCCAGCAGATCGCGCGTGGCCTGCCGCTTGTCGATGCCGAGGTCTTCCGGCCGCTGGATGATGCCGCGATCGCGCAGGTTTTCCACCATGCGCTTGTCGCGCCCGAGACCGATCGGGGTATAACCGGCAACGCCGCGCACCGCCTGCTCACGCTCTTCGTCGGTGCGGCACAACAGCAGGTTGGCCAAGCCTTCTTCGGTCAGGATATGACTGACGTCTTCGCCGTAGATCATCACCGGCGGAATCGCCATGTCGGCCTGTTCAGCCAGCTCCCAGGCGTCCAGGCGTTCGACGAAGGCCGGCTGCATGTGCTCACGGAAAGTCTCGACGATCTGCACCACCAGTTTTTGGCCGCGCGGAATCAGGTTCTTGCCGTCGCGCGCCTGGCGTCCGGCTTTCAACCAACCTGGGCTGGCATGACGGCGGCCGCGGGCATCGGCGCCCATGTTCGGCGCGCCGCCGAAGCCGGCGATGCGGCCCGCAGTGGCGGTCGACGAATTGCCCTGCAAATCAATCTGCAGGGTCGAACCGATGAACATGTCACAGGCGTAATGGCCGGCCATCTGGCTGAACGCGCGGTTACTACGCATCGAGCCGTCCGGACCGACAAAGAACACGTCGGAACGGGCGCGGATATATTCTTCCATGCCGAGTTCAGAGCCGAACGAGTGGATCGACTCGACAAAACCAGCCTCGATGGCCGGTATCAACGCCGGGTGCGGATTCAACGCCCAGTGTTTACAAATCTTGCCTTTCAGACCGAGCGACGCGGCATAAGTCGGCAAGATCAGCTCAATCGCGGCAGTATCGAAGCCGATGCCATGATTCAGGCGCTGCACCTGATACTCGGCGTAAATGCCCTTGATGGCCATCATCGCCATCAGTATCTGGATATCCGAAATCTGCGCCGGGTCGCGCGTGAACAAGGGTTCAATATAGTGCGGCGTCGGCGCCTGCACCACGAAGCCGACCCAGTCTGCCGGAATATCCACACGCGGCAGCACATCGACAATCTGGTTGACCTGGGCGATCACGATGCCGCCGCTGAATGCGGTGGCTTCGACAATCGCCGGCGTGTCTTCGGTGTTCGGCCCGGTGTACAGATTACCGTGACGATCGGCAGCCTGCGCCGCCACCAGTGCAACCCGCGGCGTCAGGTCAACAAAATAACGACCGAACAATTCAAGATAAGTATGGATCGCGCCGATGTTCAGCTTGCCCGCCGCCACCAGGCGCGCCAGCCGCACCGCCTGCGGCCCGGAAAAGGAAAAATCCAGGCGCGAGGCAATGCCGTTTTCAAAGATGTCCAGATGCTCCGGCAACGCCAGCACCGACAGCAGCATGTGCAAGTCGTTGACGCGGCCCGGATCGAGCTTGGTCAGCGCCTTGGCCAGGAAATCAGCCTGCTTCTGGTTGTTCCCCTCCAGGCAAACCCGGTCGCCGGATTCCAGCACACTGTGCAGCAGGTCCTGGATCCGCCCGGCCTCCACCACCTTGCCGCGGCAAGCATCGCCCAGCGTCGCGGCGGCGCGCTGCAGGCGCTGCTCGCGATTGGTGTTGCGCAAATCCCAGCGCCGCCCGTTGCCGGAGGTATCCATGTCAGCGTACTCCCATCAGCATGTCAGGCAACCCGGTGACGATGCCGGGAAACAGACACAACAATATGATCGCCAGGAACATCAGCAGCAGGAACGGCAGCGTACCCTTGATCACGTCCGACAAGGGAATATCCGGCGCGATGTTCTTGATGACAAACAGATTCAAGCCCACCGGCGGATGAATCAGGCCCATTTCCATCACGACCGTCATCACCACGCCGAACCAGATCAGGTCGAAACCGGCTTCACGCAGCGGCGGCAGGATGATCGGCGCCGTCATCAGGATGATCGACACAGGCGGCAGGAAAAAACCAAGCACGATCACCATCAGCAGGATCACCGACAGCAGCAGCCATTTCGACAGATGCAGGCCGACCACCCATTGCGCTGCCGACTGGCTGATGTGCAGATAGCTCATCACATACGAATACAGCAGCGACATGCCGATGATCAGCAGCAGCATGCAGGATTCCTTGATGGTCGAATTCAGGTACGGCATCAGATCACGCGGCCGCCACATGCGGTACACCACGGCGATCAGCACGATCGCCAGCAAGGCGCCCAGGCCGGCGGTCTCGGATGGTGTGGCAAAGCCACCGTACAGCGCAACCATGACGCCGATCAGCAGGATCAGAAATGGCAGCACGCGTGGCAGCATCTCGACTTTCTGCGCGAAGGTGAAATGCTCGTCATCCAGGTAGGCCGACTTGACGCCGCCCTGGCTGTAGATGGCGTGCGCCAGGCGATATTCCTTGCGCGCACGGTACACCGCGTAACCGGCGAACATGAACACCAGCAGCACACCCGGACCAACCCCGGCCAGGAACAAGCGTCCCAGCGATTGTTCTGAAGCGACCGCATACAGGATCATCGTGATCGATGGCGGCAACAGGATGCCCAGTGTGCCGCCGGCGGCGATGATGCCGGCCGCGAAGCCTGGCGAATAACCGCGCCGGCGCATCTCCGGAATACCGGCCGAGCCGATTGCCGAACAGGTCGCCGGCGACGAACCGGCCATCGCCGCGAACAGAGCACAGGCAAACACGTTGGCAATCCCCAAGCCGCCCGGCACCCTGCTAAGCCAGGCGTGGATCGCCGAGTACAGGTCGCGCCCGGCCGGCGATTTGCCGATGGCCGCTCCCTTCAAGATGAATAGCGGAATCGACAGCAAGGTCACCGAGGCGATTTCCTCGTAGACGTTTTGCGTGACCGTATCGAGTGATGATGCCGGCATGAAAAAATACATGAAGCCGGTCGCCACCACACCAAGCGCAAAGGCAATCGGCATGCCGGAACACATCACGACAATGGTGACGATGCCGTACAAGACACCAAGGGTCAGCGGGCTCATTGCGGCATCTCCATGAATCTGCTGGGCGAGCCAATCTCCGCCGTACGGCGCTCATTATGTTTTTTAGAAATGCCCATTACTTTTCCGTGATGGTTTGTTGGTTGGCGGCCTGCTTGCGATCAGTCAGGCGCGCCAGCACCTGCACCAGTATCTGCAAGGTCAGCACGGTCATGCCGAGCGCCATTAAGGAATAAGGAATCCACAGCGGCGGCGCGAAAGTGGAGGAAGTCGTCTGCCCTTCCGACCAGGCCTCATGGAACAATGTCCACGATTTCCACGAAAAGAATCCGCAGAACAAAAACGACACCACATCGACCAGCAGCAAACGCAGCGCATTCACTGAAGCCGGAAGAATCGACGCCAAGGCTTCGATGCCGATATGGCCGCGATGCGCTTGCGCATAGCCGGAACACAGGAAAATCACGCCGACCAGCATGAAGACCGTGGCGTCGTCCTGCCAATCGGTAGGAACATGGAAGAAGTAGCGCGCCACCACTGAGTAGGTCATGATCAGCGACGTCAATATCAGCGCTGCCATGGACAAATACAGGGCCAGCTTGTTGAATCGGGCAAGCACACTGGACAAGACCGCCACGACCGGATTATCCGGCATGGCGGGCATTGTTGCTCCGGCGCTCGGCTGGGCGTCGAAGCCATGACTCATAGGAGTTTCTCCGCCAGCTTCAGCAACTTGGCGCAGTTATCATTTTTTGCCGCATAGTCTTTCCACGCGGTGTTGCGTGCAATGTCCTGCCATTTCTTGACTGTCGCAGCGTTCAGGTCGACCACTTTGGCGCCGGCCTTTTGATACACTGCCGCCACACCGGAATCGTCGAGTCGTGCAGCGTTCTCTGCAAATTTCTCCATATCGGCGCCAACCGCCATCACCGCCGCCTGCTGTTCCTTGCTCAGACGATCATAGGTCGCCTTGGAAATCATCAGCGGCTCCAGCATGTACCAATAAGCCTTGTCGCGGCCGCTGGTCAGGCTCTTCGACACTTCTTCCAGGCGGAAGGAAATCAGCGAAGTCGATGACGTCATGGCGGCATCCATCGCGCCGGTCTGCATCGCTGCATAGATTTCATTTGACGGCAGCGTCACAACCGCGGCGCCGGCTTCCTTCAGGATCAGATCCATCTCGCGCGAGCCGCCGCGGACCTTCAGGCCCTTCACATCGGACGGATCGATGATCGGCTTGGTGCGTGACGCCACGCCGCCTGCCTGCCAGATCCAGCTGACGATGATGACGCCCTTCTCCAGCAAGATGCGCGACAGCTCCTTGCCGACCTCGGCATTTTTCCAGGCCGCGCCTTGTTCATACGATGTCACCAGGCCAGGCATCAGGCCGATGTTAACTTCTGGCACTTCGCCGCCGGCATAATTGAGCGGCACCAGCGAAAAGTCCAAAGCGCCTTTGCGCAACGCCGAAAACTGGGAGTTGGTCTTCATCAAGGAAGAACCGGGATAAATTTCGAACTTCAGACTGCCCTTGGTGCGCTTGCCGACTTCTTCGGCAAACATGCGGGTCAGGCGATCGCGGAAGTCGCCTTCGCTGATGGTGCCGCCGGGAAATTGATGGGAGATTTTCAAGGCGCCAGATTGCGCCCATACTGACGACATTGACCAGAACGGTGTGGTCGCAAGCGCACCCAGCACCGCCCTTCTGCTGACTAAAGACATATCCCTCTCCTATGATTGGACAAACAACCGATACTGTCAGGAATCTCAAAAAAACTGCCACACGCCACAGTTTTTCGCTCCCCCTGTTATTAGCTACATTCCCGCGTTTACTTTTAATGCTTTTTTGCTGAAGATAGATGCTATGTATTCTTTTCGTATTGCCTTGTATACACAGTATTCCACAAAACATTTGTATGTCAACGATTAAATAGACATTACAATCCAATCTTGAATACACCATTCCAGAATAGCGGCTATCACTATGCTCACGACAAAAAATCGCTCAGAAACCCTGCGCGAAACAATCGAAGAGATGATCGCAGTTGGTGAATTGCGCCCAGGCCAGCATCTCGATGAAACCGACCTGGCAATCCAGTTCGGCGTTTCCCGTACCCCTATCCGCGAGGCCTTGATTCAACTGGCCTCGATGGGCATCGTAGTGACGCGACCGCGGCGCGGCACCGTCGTCGCCGAAATCGGCCCACAGCAACTGGTGGAAATGTTTGAAGTGATGGCGGAATTCGAAGCGATGTGCGGCCGCCTGGCGGCGCGCCGGATGAGCAGCGAAGAACATGTCGGCTTACTGGCCGCGCACCAGGCCTGTATGGAGGCGCGCGACGCCCACGATCCGGATACCTATTTCTACAAGAATGAAGCGTTCCACGACGCCATCTACGAAGGCAGCCACAACGCCTTCCTGGCGGCGCAGGCGCGCTCCCTGCACCGGCGCCTGCGCCCCTATCGTCGCCTGCAACTGCGGGTGCGCGATCGCCTCAACGTGTCATATCAGGAGCATGACAGCGTGGTGCAAGCCATCATCGCCGGCGACGGTGAATTGACGGCGGAGCGGCTGCGCCAGCACATCACGATCCAGGGCCAGCGCTTCGCCGACCTGATCGCCTCGCTGCCGCAACTGACCATCAAGCCCGAGCCGATCTACAAATACAATTAGGCAGCGCGCTCGCCTGTCGGCGCCTTTTGCAGCGCTATACTTCTTGAGGCATTATCAGAGGCGGCGCGAGACCACCATCTTGGCGGTAAATACCTGCAAGATGTCACCGTGCTGGTTGCGGGTCTCGCTGCGTACTGTCGCCATGCCGCGATCGGGCCGCGAACGCGACGGCGTGATTTCCAGCACTTCGCTCTCAACATGCAGCACATCGGTCGGCCGTGTCGGCCGCGGCCAGCTGATTTCCCCACCGGCGCCGATCACGCCGTCGGCCAGCGGTATCCCGCTGGTGACCAGCAGCCGCATCGTGATCGCCGCGGTATGCCAGCCGCTGGCAGCGAGGCCGCCAAACAAGGATTTTTTTGCGGCTTCGTCGTCGAGATGAAAAGGTTGCGGATCGAATTGCGCAGCGAACGCCTTGATCTGCTGCGCGTCCATCGCGTGTTCTCCACTGGAGAAGCGGGCGCCGACGGCCAGGTCATCCAAATACAGCACGGTGTCGGGACTGCGGGGGCTATCGCTCATGGTGGCTCCTGATTTGGTTTTATGAAATTGTCGGTGACGGATTGCAGCACCGACTGAAAGCCACAGCCTACCCGCAAGGCGGGAAAACGTCATCAACTTGTCTTAGGCGGGCCATCACAATATAATCGACACTCGGTATTTCATCCCTGCCCTCCGCTTACACCCTCGTAAGTTATCCATGCTACGTCTTCGCCGCCAGAAATTTGCTGTATGGGCTTGCCTGTTTGCCATCTGGCTGGGCGTGCTCATGCCGACCGTTTCGCAAGCGCTCAGGGCCAGCGAGACGGTGCAAATCAGCGGCGACATCTGTACGGCAACCGGACTGGTTCAGGCAACCGCCGACCATGACCATGGCAACTCATCGGCGCCGGTTGGCGACCACCTGAGTGCCTGCGGCTACTGTACGCTGCTGGCCGACAGTCCGCCGCCCGCGGCATCCTTTGATCTGTTGCTTGCCACTTCGGCAGTGGTATCGCATACCCTGTCACTGCTCTACACCTACCTGCCGCCACGCCCATTCCGCGGACGCACCCATCCGCTCGATCCGCCCCTGACCACTGCCTGATTAACGATTCGCCGACACCACCGTGTCGGCTAGCCTCCATTGCCTCGGCAATCCGGAGGACGCTTATTCATTGCCGTATTCATTGAAGTCCAGGGGAAAACCATGCCTGATTTGCGCAAGCAAACCAAGGGTGCCGCATCGCGCCGGTACTTGTCATTACATCAAACATCAAGCTTGTCGGCAGCACTGCTGCCGGTATCGTTGTTAGCACTACCCATGTTCGTCCAAACCGCCTGGGCGGCCGAAGACGATAACCGCACAGCCACCGAAGTGTTCGTCACCGCGACCCGGGAAAAACGGGCGATAGACCCCAACCTGCCCGCCAGCAGTGAACGTATCACCGCCGAACAATTGCAAAACCTGAACGTCATCAACACCGAAGATGCATTGAAATACATGCCGAACATGGCAATCCGCAAACGCTTCATCGGCGACGAAAACGCCACCATTTCGGTGCGCGGCAACGGCACTTCGCAGACTGCACGCGGCCTGGTTTATGCCGATGGCCTGCTGCTCAGCAATTTCCTCGGTAACACGCACAGTTTCCCGCCACGTTGGTCGATGGTGTTCCCGGAAGACATTGCGCAAGTGGATGTGATCTACGGTCCGTTCTCCGCGCTCTATCCGGGCAACTCGATGGGTGCAACCGTGGCCATCACGACCAAGATGCCGACCAAACTGGAAGCGATGATCAAGGCGCAGGTGTTCAGCCAGCAATTCAACCTGTTCGGCGTCGATGGCCATTTCGACGGCAACAAAAGTACCGCTTCGATCGGCAACAAGGTCGGCGATCTGTCTTTCCTGCTCGGCATCGACCACCTGTCCAACGCTGGCCAACCATTCGTCTACGCCAGCCAGCCGCGCTCGACGCAAGCAGCCGGCAGCGCCGCCATTCCGGTGACCGGCGCCTATCAATACACCGATCCGAACGGCGCTCCCGCCACCATTTTCGGCGTCAACGCCGAAGGCGCCGAGCGTGCAGTGCAAGACCAATTCAAGTTCAAGGCAGCCTACGACATCACGCCCACGCTGCAGGCCGGCTTCACGTTCGGCTACTGGCGCCAGCAGGTCAGCAACAGCACCCAGACCTTTTTGCGCGACGCCAACGGCAACCCGGTTTACTCCGGCCTGGTCAACATCGGCGGCTACCAATACAACCTGCCGGCCTCTTTCTTCGCGCCGGCAGCCAGCGAAAGCGAAAACCAGTTATATGGCCTGACGCTGAAAAGCCGCCATGCCAGCGGCTGGAATTACTCCGCCGTCGCTTCGTATTTCGATGTATCCAAAAGCATCGCCCGCTCCGCCAACAGCGGGCTGGCGAACAATCTCAGCGGCGTCGCCACCTTCGGCGACGGTTCCGGCTGGAAAACGCTGGACCTGACGGCCGACTACAAACCCGAAACCGTCACCGCCGGCAGCCACTGGCCGACCATCGGCTATCACTACGATAACTACTTCCTCGAAAACACTACCTACAACCTGGCCAACTGGCGCGGCAGCGACGGCGGCAGCTTCAACAATGCATTTGCCGGCAAGACCGAGACCCAGGCACTGTTTGCACAGGACGCCTGGCAACTGAGCCAGCTGTGGAAATTGACCTACGGCTTGCGTTACGAAGATTGGCGCGCTTACGACGGCGCTCGCGCAACCAGCAGCGCGGCCCAGCGCTACGACAATCGCCAGTTATCGTATTGGTCGCCGAAAGCAGCCCTGGCATTCAAGGCGACTTCCGACCTGACCTTGCGCTTTTCCACCGGCCGCGCCTACCGCTTCCCGACTGTCAGCGAACTGTTCCAGGGCAGCCTGACCGGATCCACCCTGGTCAACAACGATCCCAACCTGAAACCGGAAAACGACCTGGCAAAGGAACTCAGCGCCGAGTGGGCGCTGCACAACGGCTCGCTGCGCATGTCGCTGTTCGAAGACGACGTCAAGAACACCTTGTTCAGCCAAACCAACACCACCGTGTTCCCCAACGTCACCAGCATCCAGAACATCGACCGCGTACGTTCGCGCGGCATAGAACTCAGTTATGCCGGTGAAGACGTGCTGCTGCGCGGACTGGATCTAAGCGCAAGCGTCGGCTATACCCGCTCGATCATCCTGGAAAACAGCAAGAACCCGGCAACCGTCGGCAAGAACTTCTACCGCATCCCGCTGTGGCGCGCCAACCTGGTCGGCAGCTATCGATTCAGCGACCAGGTTACCGCCTCGCTGGGCGGTCGCTATTCCGGACGCCAGTACAACACACTGACCAACACCGACATCAATCCGGACACATTCGGCGGCACCAGTTCGTTCCTGGTGTTCGACAGCAAGCTGACCATCAAGCCGACCAGGAACACCGAAGTGGGCATCGGCATCGACAACCTGACCAACCGCCGCTACTACGTGTACTACCCCTATCCGGGCCGGACTTTCTACCTGGAAGCCAAGGTCAGTTTGTAGAACGCATTCAACAAGGAACCATCATGCAAACCTCTCTGCGGCAAGCACCGCTGGCCGACGCGACAACAGACACAACGTCGGTCGCATCACGCAATTACCGCATCCTGTGGCGCTGGCATTTCTATGCCGGCCTGTTCGTCATGCCATTCTTGATGGTGCTGGCGATTACCGGATCGATCTATGTATTCAAGCCGCAAATCGAAGGCGCGCTGTACGGCGACAAGCTGTTTGTCAGCGCCAGCAACCAGCCACGGCTAGGCTACGACCGGCTGCTGGCGATCGCCGCCGCCACCTTGCCGCCGGATGCAGTGGCGACTTCGCTATCGGTCAGCCAGAATCCAAGCCGCAGCACCGAAGCCGTGTTCCGCTTGTCGTCCGGCGACAGCGACAGCGTCTATCTCAATCCATACAACGGCCAGGTGCTGGGCACGCTCAGCGTCGAACATCGGCTGATGAAACAGGTCCGGCAAATCCATCGCGATTTGCTGCTGGGACGCTGGGGCGGCTGGTTGATGGAATTGGCCGCTTGCTGGACCCTGATCATGATCGGCACCGGCATCGCGCTGTGGTGGCCGCGCAAACAGTTTTCAGTATGGGGCAGCTTGCTGCCGCGCCTGAATTTGCGTGGACGTGCATTGTGGCGCGAGTTGCATCTGGTAGCCGGCATCTGGGTATCGATCGGCGCGCTCTTCTTCATCATGAGCGGCCTGCCATGGTCTAGCTTCTGGGGCAAGAATTTCCAGGCCATCGTGACCTGGGCCGGCTCTGCGCAGCCGAAGCCGGTTGCGAGCAGCGAACACAAGCACGACGATCACAGTGGCCACGGCGGCCATAGCGACCACGCACAACATGAGGCGATGGCCTCCATGTCGATGCCGATGAAGATGCAAGACCTGCCACTAGCCGAAGTGCCGTGGGCGGTCGGCGCCACCACGGTGCCGCAATCTCAAGCCGCGCCACTGCAACGCCTGTCGCTCGACCAGGTAGTCGCGATTGCAGCCAGCAACGGCATGCGCACCTACCAGCTGGCGCTGCCCAACAAAACCTCGGACGTATTCACCGCCGCCTATGCGCCGAGCGCCGGGGAATTCGTGCGTTCCGACCTGGACCGGCAACGTACGCTGCACATCGACCAGTACAGCGGCAAGATCATGAAAGACATGCGCTTTACCGACTACAACCCGGTCTCCAAACTGGTGACGCTGGGCGTGGCGCTGCACATGGGAGAATATTTCGGCCTCGCCAACCAGCTGCTCTGCGCCGCAGTTTCATTGGCGTTGCTGGGTATGGCGCTGAGCGGATTCGTGATGTGGTGGATGCGCCGTCCGCAACGCGCACTCGGCGCGCCGAAACGTGTGCCGCAGCCACCGCCGTCGATCAGGCGCTGGAAGGGCTACATGGCGCTCCTCGGCATCCTGTTTCCGCTGATGGGCGCGAGCATGATCGTGGTGTGGCTGGGCGATACGCTGATTTTCAGAAGCAATAACCCTTAGATTTGTCTTAATCTAAAAACAGCGATTGCTTCAAAAAAGACGACATGCAATTATCAAAATAACATCGAACATGATCAATTATGTCGATGCATCAACTTCACATCTTTTGATTGATGAGGAAGTGAAGCCCTCGAACAAATATTCGTGGAGATATTTTGATAAAGCTATTCAAAAACAATACGCGCCGATTAATAGTTTGCCCCGCCCGCAGATGGCCGCTCACATCGGGCCGCATAATCCCGGGCATTGCAATCATTGCCTGTCTCGGTGCGTTTTGCAGTTCGCCTTCCATTGCGCAAAGTACCCGGGGCATTGCCTGGCTACCCACATGTCCGGACGAGGGCTTCTCCGCGGAGGTCTTCGCCCGCACCCAGTGTGGCATCGTCACCGCTCCCCTGGATCACTTGAATCCGTCGAAAGGCGACATCCAATTTGAGATCAGGCGGGTGCGCGCCAAGAATCCGACAGAAAGAGAAGGCGCGATTTTCACCAATCCAGGCGGACCGGGCATTCCGGGCGGGTTCTTCGTCATGGGCTTGGCAGAAGTGTGGGGCAGTTATAAAACAGAAGCCCCTGGCGGCGACGCCTTCAAACGTATTACCGAGCGCTTCGACTTGATCGGTATCTCTCCGCGCGGTACCGGAAGCGTAGAGGCGATGCGTTTTGACTGTCGCTCAGACGAATTGATCGAGCCTCAAAATGATGTTACCGACGATCGCAGCGCCGAAAACATTCGGGCCATCCGCCGCAACGCAGGTATCGTCGCCCGCGGCTGCCTGGCCCAGAAAAATGTGCTGCATATCAATAGCGATCAGACAGCGCGCGACATGGAGTTCGTATGTGTTGCATTGAAGGAGAAGAAACTCAATTATTTTGGCGTTTCCTATGGCACCTGGCTGGGCGCCTGGTACGGCTCGCTATTTCCACGGCATGTCGGACGCATGGTGCTGGATTCAAACATGGATTGGACGAAGACATTTCAAGCAGCCGGCATAGCCCAAGCACCATCTAGAGAAGCGATTTTTAATAAATTCTCAGTCGAACACGCCGCGGCAAATCCGGAAATATATGGCATGGGCAGTAATCCAGCCGCAATACGAAAAATATTTTTGGACTTGCAACCCAGAGTGCGCGCCGCCGCCCGCTTCTACTTCAGCCCGGAATCGTTGATGGCCGCCCGAGCAATCAGTTTTTGGCTACAGCATGCACCCGATCTCGACAAAGACACGCTTCTTCAAATGGCCCAACAGCATGTGTTCAGTTCTGACGCGACAGTCAATCAGACTGCAAAATCGATCGCCGGATTCCAGATCAGCAGTATCTTCGACTCTTCTCCAACAATTAAGCCCGGGCCGTTAAACCTGAATGGCGCGACACGATATGCCGTTGCCTGCAATGACACATTCGCGGGCGGCGACGCATACTGGACAGCCAAGGAAAACGAATACGCCCAAAAATATCCATTTGGCGGAAGCGACATAACGGAACGATATTGTGCGCAATGGCGAGCAAAGAAACCGGTAAAACCACCTGTCGAGCAATTGGCGAAAACCGACAGCCTGCTGCTGGTACAAGCTGAGTTCGATCACTTCACTCCCGCTGCGCCGGCCTTTCACGCATTTGCCAACGTACCCAATGCCAGCATGGTCTACATCGAAGGTGTCAATGCCCATGGCATATTTACTTACGCCGCATATCCTTGCGTCAATCAGCACGTCGCAGCCTATCTCGCTTACGGTGCCAAACCCCAGCGCCTAACCGTTTGCCCGAAGCCAGATGAAACGCCTGCATCACTTTATACAATGCATTCAGACCCGGAACGAATAGAACAAATCATTCTCAGAATGAAAGAAATATCGGGAGATGTGGCCCCATACGTCAAGTAGCGCGACTCTTCCCGGGAATCCCGCGTCTCTAACTCAAGGAATCACGTCGACACCGCCACCTGTCGTCATCTCACCGATGACGGCAGCGTCGGCGAAGCCTTCACGGCGGAATAGTGCCAGCACTTCCTCAACGGCGCCGGCGTCGCAAGAGACCAGCAAGCCGCCCGAAGTTTGCGGATCGGTCAACAGGCTACGCTGCACCGGCGTGATGCTGTCGGCCAGCTTCACATCGTGGCCGTAGCCACTCCAGTTGCGGCCGGAAGCGCCTGTGATGTAGCCCTGCTCGGCCAGTTGCTGCACCTGCGGCAGCAAAGGTAGCAATCCCATGTTGAGCTTGGCCGACAGCTTGGCGCCACGCGCCAGTTCCAGCAAATGCCCCAGTACACCAAAGCCGGTGACGTCGGTCAAGGCGTTGACCCCCGCCAGCTCCGATAACAGTCGGCCCGGCTTGTTCAGCTTGGTGGTATTGTCGATCAATGCCGCATAACCGGCCGCATCCAGCGCGCCCTTCTTCAGCGCCGCTGACAAAATGCCGACACCGATCGGCTTGCCCAGGATCAGTTTGTCGCCCGCCTTGGCGCCGGCATTGCGCTTGACCTTGGATGGATGCACCAGCCCCAGCACCACCAGTCCGTAGATCGGCTCGACCGAATCGATGGTATGGCCGCCGGCAATCGGAATGCCGGCCTCGGCGCAGATCGATTCGCCGCCTTGCAGAATTTTGCCGATGACTTCGACCGGCAATTTATCGATCGGCATGCCAACCAGCGCCAGCGCCATGATCGGCGTGCCGCCCATGGCGTAGACGTCGGAAATCGCATTGGTGGCGGCGATGCGGCCGAAGTCGTAGGGATCGTCGACGATAGGCATGAAGAAATCGGTCGTGGCGATCAAGGCCTGTTCGTCGTTGAGCTTGTAGACCGCAGCGTCGTCAGCGGTTTCTATGCCGACCATCAACTCCTTCGGCACCGGAAAACCATTCGAATTCTTGAGGATTTGCGCCAGCACGCCGGGCGCGATCTTGCAGCCGCAGCCGCCGCCGTGCGAAAAGGAAGTCAGTTTGATGGCTGGTTCAATGAGGTCGCTCATGCTGGTCCTGGTATGTAGGTAGATAAAAGACGGCAGTCCGCGCCGTGCGCGCGCCATCGCAGTTCAACTATTCTGATGCAATTGCTTTGCCGCCCGCAAAAAGGCGGCATCTGAAATATCGGGCAGATCCAGTATCTGCGCATTGGAAAACTGCTCGAAGTTGCGCTTGATCGACTGCGCATAGGCCGGATCATAGTGCTTCAGCAACAGCTCATCAACCAACTCCCCGATGCGCCCCGACAAAGCCATTTGCTGCCATTGCCCAACCTTTTCGCGGCCGTGCACATAGGCCAGGCAAGCCAGTTGGGTATTCAGCGAAGCGGGATCGACGACGAAATGCGCATAATCCTCAATCAGTAGCCGCACCCGCTCCGGGCGCGCCAGGGCAACCGCAATACACGGCGAATTGCGCATTCGCTCCATCAGCATTTCCGGTACGCGCAGATTGCCGACTTTCTTGCTCTCGGATTCAACGAATACCGGCTGCTGCGGATCGAAACCTTGCAAGCGCTGCCAGATACGGCTTTCGAAAGTTTTTTGCGACGGCTGCTGTTCGCTCGGCAGATTGCCCAGCACCGACCCGCGGTGCGCCGCCATCTGCTCCAGATCAAGCACTTGTGCGCCCTGCTGTTCCAGCACCTGCAGCAGGCGGCTCTTGCCGCTGCCGGTCGGGCCGCAAATCACCCTGAAGGAAAATCGCTGCGGCAGTTCGCCCAGGCTCTCATTGACGTGGCGACGATATTCCCGGTAGCCACCGTCCAGCTGTACCACCGGCCAACCAATCTTGGCCATGATATGCGCCATCGCTCCGCTACGGTTGCCGCCCCGCCAACAATAGATCAGCGGCTCCCATTCGCGTGGCTGGCTGATGAACAGCGTCTCGATATGCTGCGCAATATTGCGGGCGATCAGCACCGCCCCCAGCTTCTTCGCTTCGAACGCATTGACCTGCTTGTACATGGTGCCGACCTGTATCCGTTGCGCATCGTCCAGCACCGGACAATTGATGGCGCCGGGAATGTGGTCTTCGGCAAATTCAGACGGACTGCGTGCATCGATGATGGTGTCGAACTGCGAGAGCCGAGGAAGAATTTCTGAAAAAGGGAGCAATGCCGGGTATTTCATGCGGGTTTTCTATAGGTTAGTGCAACAGCGGTACATGCATTATCGGTCATTTTGGCGCGCAACCCGATTGATGGCGCCCCGTCAGAAATCGCTGGACTGCGACAGCATGCCCCAAGCCAGCCGCACCAGTTCATCTTCGAACTCGATGCTGCCGAGCAGCGGCGACTTTTCCAGCGAAGCGCTGCGGATGGCGCCGATCACGGCACGCGTCACCACGAACATCATCGCCGGGGTCGGTGGCCGCAGGTACGGATGATGGATCCGCTGCATGCTGATGGCGATCCGTTCCGCCGTCTCGCGCAGGGCCTGGGTTATCTCCTCGTGATGGTCGTGTTGCCAGGCAAAGCGGATCATCGCCCGCTTGACGCTCCTGCCGCTGCCAAGTCCTTCGATATTGATGCGGATGAACTGCCGCAGGAAGGTTTTCGGATCGAGCTGATCGCTCTGGTTCTCGGCGCTTTCCATCAACGCATTCAGTTCATCCATCACGCGCCGCCGTTCGCGTGCGATCAAGGCCGACAGGATCGCTTCCTTGCTCGGGAAGTACTGATACAGCGTACCAATCGAAAAACCGGCCTTTTCCGCCACCTTGTTGGTGGTCAGGCCGGCTTCGCCTTCGCTTTCCAAAATCTGAGCAGTGGTCTGGAAAATGGTCTCTATTGTCCGTTGCGCACGCTCCTGCGTGGGCATTTTTCGCATGATTTCAGAGGAGGAAACGGGATTTCGCTTGGCCATATGGATACCTGTCAAAAACTGAGCAACTTGCGAGTTTAAAAACTGAATAAAGCTCAGTATAGTGTCTCTATCGTCATTTAACAAAGGCAGTCCGTGAACACATCCACACCATTGATGGTCAGGAAACTATTGGTCGACCTGTCGCAAGGCTTCCCGCGCCATTGGCTGGGCGGCAAGGCATTCCGCACTCAATACTTCAATGCCCTGTCGATGAGCTTTCCAGTCGGCGAACAGGAATTCATCGACGCCGTGCGCGCGGCGGCGGAAACGCTGCCGGCCGATGCCGACCACGCTTCTTTGCGCGCCACCATCCAGGATTTTGTCGGCCAGGAAGCGACTCATCGGCGTATCCATAGTCTCTATAACGAAGAATTGGCAAAGCAAGGACTGGTCAATCACTGGCAAGACTGGGCACGCAATCAGATCGAGCTGGGACTCCGCCGCAAAGTGCCCCCGCTAAGCAGGCTGGCCGTGACGGCAGCTTTTGAGCATTGCACTGCGGTGCTTGCCGACATCACGCTGCGCCATCCGGAAGTCCTGGACGACGCCGATCCAATGCTGGCCACGCTATGGCGCTGGCACGCGGTCGAAGAAACCGAACACAAGGCGGTTGCATTCGACCTGTTTCGCACCCTGGGTGGCGACCGCCGGACGCGCGTGCGCTGGTATATGTATGCGATGTGGAGTTTCACCACGAGGGCAACCGGACAAACCATCAACAACCTGTGGCACGACCGGGTGCTGTTCAAGCCCAGCACGTGGCTCGATGCGGCCAGCTTTTTCTTTGGCCGATACGGCTTGTTCTGGCTGACGATCGGACCGCTTTTCAGCTACATGAAGCGCGATTTCCACCCTTGGCAGCATGACAACCGTGAGCTGGCGACGACCTGGCTGAACGACAATGCAAGCCGCTACAGCATCGTGCGCGGACCGAAGGAAGCGTGAAGCCGCAACAAATCTGCAACACCAGCGCAACAAAACTCCCGGACTTCTGTCGAATCGACTGATTATTAGGAGCGGCAATGGACTAAAATGCCATCCGCCGCTTCCATTTAGCCGATTCAAGGAGTTTTCGTTTATGTTCAGGATGTCCAGGTTATCGCCCGCCTTACTCGCCGTCTCGCTGGCGGGCGTCCTCGCCGGCTGCTCGACCACAAAATCCGCGGTATACCAGGGCGAAGAATTCAGCGAAACCAGCACCTTCTCCCATGATTTTGCCAGCTCCGGGCCGGCAACCTGTGAGGCCGTGCGGCGCACCCTGCTGAGCCAGGGCTACATCATCAAACAGGCCAAGGCTGACCTGGTGGACGGCCACAAGCACTTCCAGCCGGAAAGCGATGTGCACGTCGAAATTGAATTCAATGTGGTGTGCGCCGCCAACGACAAACTAGGCAAAAGCACCACGGTGTTCGTCAGCGCCACGCAAGATCGCTACGCGTTGAAGAAGACCAACAACTCCGCCAGTGTCGGCTTGAGCGTGCTGGGTTCGGTCTCCATGCCGATCGGCAGCACATCAGATTCACTGGTGAAGGTCGCCAGCGAGACCATTCCTGCCGGACAGTTCTATGATCGCTTCTTCGGCCTGACCGAACATTACCTCGGCCTGGATGGCGGCGCCCCGGTGGTCGATTTCGACGACGAACCAGCGCTGCCGACCAAGTCGTCGGCCAAAACCTCCGACGAAACATCCCCATAAAATGTAGGGTGGGCACGCCTTTGTGCCCACGCGTCATGAACCTCCGGCATCGGCAAGTCCGTTCAGCGTGGGCACAAAAACGTGCCCACCCTACGATTCAAAACGCTTTAGAACGCTTTTTTCAGGCCAACCTGGAAAGAATTGATCTTGTTGCCGCCTGCGAACTGGCCGTTATAGCTGGCGTAAGCACTGAAATCGGTCGCCAGCGCAATGCTCGCTCCCAGTTCCACACGTGCGCTGTTGGATGGTCCAAGATACGCCGGCAAGCCGAAGCTGCCCGCCATGCCGACGATATTGGCGCGGACATCGCGTTCGCTATCATCGAATTCCTTTTCCCAAGCCAGCTTGGCAAACGGCTTCACTTCATATGAACCCAGCGTCAGCTTGCTGCTGACTTGCGCGCCCAGGCTGGATACCAGCGAATTGCGCGTTTGCGACTGGAAGTTCATGGCAGTGCTGTCGTTGCCGTTTTCCGAGTAACCACCAACATTCACCTGTTGCCAAGTCAGTGTGCCGACCGGGCTGAGCACCAGTGCGCCGACGTTGAAATCGTACTGGCCGCCGATGCGCAACAGGAATTGATGGCCGTTGGTGTCGCCGCTTTCACTACGCGTCGCCGGACCCAGCGCGATGTTACGGGTCACGTCGTTGTACTGCAGCGAACCGACCATGCCGATTGCATTCAGCGCCCAGGCGCCATCACGGTACTGAGTGTACGCCGACAACATCGCCTGATCCAGCTTGAAGCCGCCGGTATTGCCGCCGAACTCGGCCTTGTTATGGGCAAAACCAAAGGCGCCGCCAACCGTGACATTCTGGTTGACCGCGTAATCGACACCCACAGTCAAGCTGTTGGCCGAACCATCCAGGCCGGGATTATTGTTGTTGTGATCGAGACTCTGGTGCGTATTGTCATAGGCTGCATACGCTTCGACCTGACCGGCGCGCGGTGTCAGGCGCAAGCGATCGTCAATGGCGCGTGTGAAAGTCTGCGCGCTGGCCAGCGGCGCTTCGGCCAGCATGCCGATCTGCCCTGGCGCCTGCAGCACCGACACCACGTATTGCGCCAGGATCGCATGGCCGGCGCCGGTTGGATGCACGCCATCGGCGAACAGATAGGTCTGGTCGGCGTTCGGCGCCACCAGCGTCTGCAACGTGCAGTTGCCTGAAGAACTGGTGGTGCAAGCCGGGCTGGTGACATTGGTAAAGCCGTACAAGCCAGGATTAGCAATCACTTCACGCAACATGCCGAAGGCATTCAGCGCGATGATGTTGCCGCCCAGGCCGCTCAAGCCATTGTTCAGCGCGGTATTGAAACTGGTCGAAGAAGCCGTCCACAAGGTCGACAGCGCAGGAATCGCCGAACCTTCCGGAGTGCGTCCGATGTCCGGCAGATTAATGACCAGTACGGTGCCCGCACCGGCTTGCTGCAGGCGCTTGACCAAGCCGACCACATTGGCGGCTTCGCCGGTGATTTCCTGGATCGTCTGCACTGCGGTAGCGGTCTGCGTCGCCGGATTGAGCAGGGCCGCCATATTCGTTTGGGTGTACCCGAATACGTCATTGGCGCCGGCCCAGACCGTATACAACCCCTTGCTGTCCAGATGCGGATTCGCGGCAAGGTAGCCATTGACCTGACTCGTTACCGTCGGCACCAAAGGCCCCGTGGCCGCGCTGGGCCAACCATCCTGGCTGGTCACGCGGGCGCCGCCGACTGCATAGTCGGTGCCGCCGGCAGGCTGGGCGCCGCTTGGTGTCAGTATTGCGGCCGGATTAGCGGCAGTGCCATAGTGGTGCGCGACGATCTGCGCCCACACTGGATCGGGATTGGTCGTGAACGACGCTTGCTGGCCGACGCCGGTAAAGAATCCACTATCGGTCAGCGAGTCGCCGAAAAACACCATTTGGGAAAAGTTCGCCGCGGAGGCGGAGGAACTGACAATCAGTCCGGTGCCGAGTACGGCTGCCGTGCGGGTGACCAGCTTCAACGCGCGCGCCATCGGGCGCAGCCGGAATGGCTTAGCTAAAGATAAACTCAATTGTGTCTCCTTCTTGTATTTTTATGAATGCAGCGACGCTAATATCTGCCTCCTCGCCAGCGTTGTCAATCAAACTGCATAGACAAAACCCTCTGAAATCGTCGACACCATATTCGGGGGCCTAAACTGCTTGGTTTTTACGCCGGTTGTGCCAAACTATGTGGCGCATTTGGGCTGCCAGCGATGCCCTCCTCTACACTCAAATTGATCATGGATAAAATAGATAAACAGATTCTCGCCATCCTGCAGGAGGACGCCACCACGCCGGTCGCGGAAATCGCCGAAAAGGTGAATCTGTCGTCGACGCCTTGCTGGCGCCGCATCCAGAAAATGGAAGAAGATGGCGTGATCGTGCGCCGGGTGGCGCTGCTTGATGCCGGCAAGCTGAATGTTGGCGTCACGGTTTTTGTGCTGATCAAGACCAACCAGCACAACGCCACCTGGTATGAACAGTTCAGCAATACGGTGAAGATGATTCCGGAAGTGGTCGAGTTTTACCGCATGAGCGGCAACATCGATTATCTGTTGCGGGTGGTGGTGCCCAACATTGCCGCCTACGATGCGGTGTACCAGAAGCTGACGCAGTCGAACGCGCTGTTCGACGTCAACGCCAGCTTCGCAATGGAGCAGATCAAGCACACCACGGCGCTGCCGCTTGGTTATGCCGGGCTGGACTAAGGTTTAAAGCGCCTTTTCCATCTGCTTGAACGCCTGCCCCATATCACTCACCAGATCTTCGATATTTTCCAGGCCGACATGGATCCGCACCAGCGGATTCTGGTAGCTCTTCTTTGAAGCCACACGGGTCGGTGGTTTATCCAGCGGCAAGGCCAGGCTTTCAAAGCCGCCCCACGACAAGCCGATGCCGAACAATTCCAGGCTGGAGAAAAACTTCGACAAGGCCGGCCGGCCGACTTCTTTCAATTCAATCGTGAACAAGCCGCTGGCGCCGAGGAAATCGCGCTGCCACAACTTGTAGCCCGGATCGGATGGCAAGGCCGGATGCAGCACGCTTTCCACCAGCGGTTGGGTACGCAGGTATTCCGCCAACTGGATGCCGCTCTCCCAGTGCTGGCGCAGGCGCACCGACATGCTGCGCATGCCGCGCAAAGCCAGGTAGATATCGTCCGGACCGGCAGTCTGGCCGAAATCGTGTGCGCCGTGCTTGAGGATGCACCAGGCGCGTTCGTTGGCGCTGGCGACGCCGAGCAAGGCGTCGGAGTGGCCGACAATGTATTTGGTGGCGGCGTGGATCGACACATCGACGCCATGTTCAAACGGCTTGAAAAACAGCGGCGTGGCCCAGGTGTTGTCCAGCAGCACGTAAGCGCCGACCTTGTGTGCCTCTTCCGCGATCGCCGGGATATCCTGCACCTCGAAAGTCCACGAACCGGGCGACTCGACAAACACCACGCTGGTGTTCGGGCGCAGCAGATTGCGAATCTCGCCGCCGATCAACGGATCGAAAAATTCGACGTCGATGCCCATGCGGCGCAGCACGCGGTCGGCGAAGGTGCGGGTCGGGCCGTACACGCTGTCGGTGATCAGGACATGGTCGCCACTCTTGACGAAGGCCATGATGCTATGGGTGCAGGCCGACAGGCCGGATGGGAACACCAGGCAGTTGTGACCGCCTTCGAGCGTGGTGATGGCCTGTTCGAACGAACGCGTGGTCGGCGTGCCGAAGCGGCCGTAGTTCGACATCGGGTTATCAATCTGGCGGCTGGCTTCCCAGTCTTCCAGGTTGTTGGCGATGATGGTCGAACCGCGGAACACCGGCGTATTCACCATCCCGGCGAAGCGCGACGGCTCACGGCCGATGTGGGCCAATTGCGTGTCGACGTGGGCCGGCATCGAAGGTGAACCTGAAGTTTTATCGAAAGACATTGTGAAGCACTCCATCCAGAGCTGTACGGCGACATTACCTGGGTCTATTCTAGAGTTTGGAGTGGGGAAAATTATTGCAACTACGGAAGACAAATGAGATATTAATAGAATAATTTTCTATAAATAAATAAATTAAAGGTAAATTAATCCCCAATAATGGAATTATGTGGTTTTTCACCTCTAACGCACCTAGCAAATTTGCCCCCGCCATTAATATGCAAAACATATTAATAGACAACAAATCATATATTTGACATCGCGTAATGGGCAAGGCACTCTATTGCCAGCCTAAAAGCCATTCTTCTGGAGACTGAAATCATGCCGCAATATCGTTCCCGCACCACCACCCATGGCCGCAACATGGCCGGCGCCCGCGCACTCTGGCGCGCCACCGGCATGAAAGACGGCGATTTCGACAAACCGATCATTGCGGTGGTCAACTCCTTTACCCAATTCGTTCCAGGCCACGTCCATCTGAAGGACCTGGGCCAGATGGTCGCGCGCGAAATTGAAGCCGCCGGCGGCGTCGCCAAGGAATTCAACACCATTGCGGTCGATGACGGCATCGCCATGGGCCATGGCGGCATGTTGTATTCACTGCCGTCGCGCGAGCTGATCGCCGATTCGGTCGAGTACATGGTCAATGCCCACTGCGCCGATGCGATGGTGTGCATCTCCAACTGCGACAAGATCACTCCGGGCATGTTGATGGCTGCGATGCGCCTCAACATTCCAGTCGTATTCGTCTCAGGCGGCCCGATGGAAGCCGGCAAGGTGGTTGAAAAGCTGCCGGGCGTGGCCGTGATCGACCAAAAGATTTTCAAGATCGACCTGGTGGACGCCATGATCAAGGCTGGCGACGCCTCGGTCAGCGATGCCGACATCGCGGAAATCGAACGTTCGGCCTGCCCGACCTGCGGTTCCTGTTCCGGCATGTTTACCGCCAACTCGATGAACTGCCTGACCGAAGCGCTGGGCCTGGCCCTGCCCGGCAACGGCACCATCCTCGCTACCCACGCCGACCGCAAGGAACTGTTCCTGCGCGCCGGCCGCCTGATCGTTGAACTGGCCAAGCGCTACTACGAGCAGGACGACGATTCGGTACTGCCGCGCACGATCGCCAGCAAGGCTTCGTTTGAAAACGCCATGACGCTGGATGTCGCCATGGGCGGTTCCACCAACACCGTGCTGCACTTGCTGGCGGCGGCGCAGGAAGCTGAAGTCGATTTCAAGATGGCCGACATCGACCGCATCTCGCGTCATGTTCCTTGCCTGTGCAAGGTGGCGCCAATGACCGACAAATATCATATCGAAGACGTGCACCGCGCCGGCGGCATCGTCAGCATCCTCGGCGAACTGGCGCGCGCCGGCTTGCTCGATACCAGCCGTCCGACGATCCACGCGAAGACGCTGGCCGATTCCATCGCCAATAACGACATCACGCAAACCCAGGATCCGGCAGTACACAAGATGTTTAGCGCAGCACCCGGCGGCGTGCCGACCCAGACCGCGTTTTCTCAGGAAAAGCGCTTCACCAGCCTCGATACCGACCGCGACAACGGCTGTATCCGCAACAAGGCCCATGCCTACTCGCAAGACGGCGGCCTGGCGGTCTTGTACGGCAACCTGGCGGAAAACGGCTGCATCGTCAAAACTGCTGGCGTCGACGAAAGCATCCTCAAGTTCAGCGGCCGTGCGCGCGTCTTTGAAAGCCAGGACGATGCAGTGGAAGCGATTCTCGGCGACACCGTGCACGCCGGCGACGTCGTCATCATCCGCTACGAAGGCCCGAAAGGCGGCCCCGGCATGCAGGAAATGCTGTACCCAACTTCGTACATCAAATCCAAGGGCTTGGGCAAATCCTGCGCGCTGTTCACCGACGGCCGCTTCTCCGGCGGTTCGTCCGGCCTGGTGATCGGCCATGCCTCGCCGGAAGCGGCGGAAGGCGGCGCCATCGGTCTGGTGGAAGAAGGCGACATCATCGAAATCGATATCCCGGAACGCCGCATACACCTGAAAATCAGCGACAGCGATCTGGCGCAACGACGCGCAGCGATGGAAGCCAAAGGCAAGGATGCCTGGAAGCCAGTGAATCGCCAGCGTTACGTATCGCAGGCATTGCAAGCCTATGCTGCCATGGCCACCTCGGCCGATCGCGGCGCGGTGCGCGATATCAGCCAGCTCAAGCGCTGATTTCAAGCGCTGATTCTCAGGTCGGTTGCGCAGCGGCATGCATCAATGTGTCGCAGCGTAGACTTGCCAGAAAAAGTGTAACTCTATGTAAAAGAGGCCGGTGCGAACCGGCCTCTTTTCCGTATACTTCCATGTCGGAAAGCGTTTTCAACATACTCTGCAACGCTTGCCGGGAGCCATATTATCGGCCTCGATATGGTAAAGTTGCGAACCGTTTCCCGCAGCAGATTTTGCCCAGGGAAAACGGGATCGCAAACGTAATCGATTTCCCGGCGAATTGCATGGCAGTTCCCGCAATTCCTTCCGTTATCGCTCCCCTGAACCAAACTGTAGGATCGGCATCCACCGGCAGATGACATCGTTGAATCATTCCGAAGCGCAAAAGAAAACCGTGGCAATCATCGGCGGCGGTCCTGCCGGTCTGATGGCAGCCGAAGTACTGGCTGCCGGCGGCATCCAGGTCGAGGTGTATGACGCCATGCCTTCGGTCGGCCGCAAATTCCTGCTGGCAGGAAAAGGCGGCATGAATCTGACGCATTCCGAACCCTACGATGCCTTCCTGTCGCGCTACGGCTCACGCAAACCGGACATTGCACCGTTGCTGGACCAGTTCACCCCGGACGCATTGCGCGAATGGGTGCATGCACTGGGAATCGATACCTTTGTCGGTTCGTCCGGCCGGGTCTTCCCGACCGACATGAAAGCAGCCCCGCTGCTGCGCGCCTGGCTGCATCGGCTGCGCCAGGCCGGCGTGCAATTTCACATGCGGCATCGCTGGCTCGGCTGGAATGAAGCCGGTGCGCTGGTTTTCGAGACGCCGCAAGGCGCGCACACCGCCAGCGCCGATGCGGTAGTCCTGGCGCTCGGCGGCGGCAGCTGGGCACGGCTTGGCTCGGATGCGAAATGGGTGCCGCTGCTGGCGCAGCGCGATGTGCCAATCGCCCCGCTGCAAGCTGCCAATTGCGGATTCGACGTTGGCTGGAGCGAATATTTCCGTGGTCGTTTTGCCGGCGACCATCTGAAATCGGTCGCCATCACAATCGACGATAACGCCGGCGACCAACATGGATTCCGCAAGCAAGGTGAATTCGTTGTTACCGCCCACGGTGTCGAAGGCAGCTTGATCTATGCACTGTCGGCCGGATTGCGGGATCGGATTAGCGCCGAAGGCAGCGCCGTCATTCATATCGACCTGCTGCCGGATTGGCCGCTGCAGCGCGTGATTGACGAAGTCTCGCGCCCGCGCGGTGCGCGTTCATGGTCCAGCCACCTGCAAAGCCGGCTAGGCCTGAAAGGCGTCAAGACCGGCTTGTTGCGCGAACTGGTGGCGCCCGCCGACTTTATCGATCCGCTGTCGCTGGCCAATGCCATCAAGGCGCTGCCGTTGACCTTGCTGGCGCCACGGCCTATCGATGAAGCGATCAGCA
This sequence comes from Collimonas sp. NPDC087041, assembly GCF_044745265.1. Lineage (NCBI taxonomy): Bacteria > Pseudomonadati > Pseudomonadota > Betaproteobacteria > Burkholderiales > Oxalobacteraceae > Collimonas > Collimonas sp. NPDC087041. The sequence continues at coordinate 233,421 of NZ_JBIUZX010000001.1, read as the reverse complement.
GCGCCGGCGGCGTGACATTTGAAGGTCTCGACCAACAGTTGATGCTGCAGGCCATCCCGGGCGTATTCTGCGCCGGCGAAATGCTTGATTGGGAAGCGCCGACCGGTGGCTATCTGCTGAGCGCCTGCCTGGCTTCCGGACGTGCTGCCGGCAATGGCGCTTTAAGCTGGTTACACAGAGTTGCGGTAGCATGATCAGCTCGCCCGCGGAGCGTTTACTAATGAACCATGCAGCTTCCAGCGAAGCTGCTATCAAATTTGCAATCAAGTGGACAAGGTTGAATCGATGAAGGAAAGGAGTGTAGCCCCACGCAAGATGTCGTGGATAGATCGGCGGCGGGCAAATCGTCAGCGCACTCCCAAGATCGTTGGCGTGCTGATTTCGATCCTGCTCCACGGAGTCGGCATCTGGTATCTGCTGACCCAGTTGCCGACCGATGTCAAGATAGAATCGCCGGCGCCGGGCAACATGGGCACGGTCAGCATCACGCTGGCGCCGGTGCCGCATAGCGCGCCACCGCCTGTCAAGACACCGTCCAAGCCCAAAACCGCCCCAACGCCGGCCAAGCCGCGCAAGGCAACCCCAAAAGTCGTCCAGTCCCCGCGCGCGATCACCGCCATCACGCCGCAGACGATCGTTACGCCGCAGCCGGATGCGCCGAAATATCAGCAATCGGTTGAGGAAGATTTTTCTTCGCACATCCAGGCCTCGCGTGAGCGACGCGAAGCGGCGCAGGCCCAGGAACGGGCACTGGCCGGCGAAACCAGCCCGTCCGATGAAACACCACAAACCTCGAACGACATCGCTCGCGCCAACATCCAGGCGCAGCGCGGCTGGATGGGCCTCGATAAAGACAAGACCGGCGGCATTTTTGAAGTACGCGACAAAACACCGTTCCGCGCCACGTTGATTTTCCGCGGCTGGAGCGCCAACACCAGCCGCAATGCGATGCAGCAGATCCCGATCGAACGCGGTGGCGAGGACAGTATCGAAATGGCTGTCGTCAACAAGATGATCGAGTTGATCCGCAAGAAAACCGATGGCGACATCCCCTGGCGCTCGCAACGCCTAGGTCGCGTGATTACGCTCAGCGCGAGAGTAAAAGATACGGCTGAACTGCAGCAGTTCCTGATGCGGGAAATGTTCTTCCAGGATATGGCGCCCGGCCGCTGACAAGCACACCTCACCTGCCAGCCGCCATATGGTCCTTCGATTCCGGCTAAATCTGCAAAGTAATACCGATTGAGCAGTCTTCGGCTTACAATATCGCCTATATCGAAACCCAGCAATCAAGCGCCTGTCGCGGCGCTTGAGAAAGAACTCATTCAATGCAATCCAAATCCAGCAAACGGGCCGCCCAATGACGGTAGCGGCACAAAAAGTTTCACCCGGCATGCAGCAATATCTCGGCATCAAGGCCGACTATCCGGACACGCTCGTGTTCTATCGGATGGGAGATTTTTACGAACTGTTTTTTGAAGATGCGGAAAAGGCCACGCGCCTGCTCGGCATCACGCTGACTTCACGCGGCACCTACAACAACGCCCCCATCAAGATGTGCGGCGTACCATTCCATTCGGCCGACCAATATCTGGCCAAACTGATCAAGCTCGGCGAATCGGTGGCGCTGTGCGAACAGATCGGCGATCCGGCGACCAGCAAGGGCCCGGTTGACCGCAAGGTGCTGCGCGTGATCACGCCCGGCACCCTGACCGACTCCAACCTGCTGCCGGAAAAATCCGACCAGCCGTTGCTGGCGCTGTACGTCACCCAGCAACGCAAATCTCTCAAGGTCGGCCTGGCCTGGCTGTCGATGGCCAGCGGCGCCTTGAAGATGATGGAATTCGGCTGTGAGCCGGGCGACCTCGACACCCTGCTGAAACAGGAACTGGAACGCATCGCGCCGGCAGAGATCCTGACTGCAGACATGGCCGACGCGATGCTCGGCAGCGGCCTGGTCGACAAGGCCACCACTGTGCCCGAATGGCATTTCGATATCACCCACGGCCAGAAGTCCCTGCTCGACCAGCTTGCCGTCAGCACCTTGAGTGGCTTCGGCGCGGAAAACCTGAGCGCTGCAATCGGCGCCGCCGGCGCGCTGCTGCGCTATGCCCAGTCGACCCAGGGCAAGGGCTTGCAGCATGTGCGCACACTCACCGTCGAGACCGAAAACGAATTCATCGGACTGGACGCCGCCACCCGGCGCAACCTGGAACTGACCGAAACCATTCGCGGCCAGGATGCCTCATCCGGCGCACCGACCTTGTTCTCGCTGCTGGATCACTGCCGTACTGCGATGGGCTCGCGCCTGCTGCGCCACTGGCTGCATCATGCCAAACGCGAGCAATCGGTGGCCCGCGGCCGCCACGCGGCGATCGGCGCCCTGATTGCAGCCGATACCGGCAGCGCCATCTCGGGCACACTGAGCGCGGTACCGGACGTCGAGCGCATCACCGCGCGGATTGCCCTGCTGTCGGCCCGCCCGCGTGACCTGGCCGGCTTGCGCGACGGCCTGTTGCAGCTGGATTCCCTGCGCGCCGATATCGCCCTGTGCGGCAGCGACAACCAGGCGCCGTTGCTGCAGGAGCTGCGCTTTGCACTGGAAACCCCGGTCGATTGCCTGCAATTGCTGCAAACCGCGATCGCCACCGAACCGTCAACCATGGTGCGCGACGGCGGCGTCATCGCCACCGGCTTCGATGCCGAACTGGACGAACTGCGCGCATTGTCGGAAAACGCCGGGCAGTTCCTGATCGACCTCGAAACCCGCGAGCGCGCGCGGACCGGCATCGCCAACCTGCGGGTCGAATACAACAAGGTGCATGGCTTTTATATTGAAGTCACGCACGGCCAGACCGACAAGGTGCCGGACGACTATCGCCGTCGCCAGACCCTGAAAAACGCCGAGCGCTACATCACGCCGGAACTGAAGGCGTTTGAAGACAAGGCGCTGTCGGCGCAGGAACGCGCCCTGGTGCGCGAAAAAATGCTGTACGAGCAGGTCCTGCAAGACCTGGCGCCGCACATCGGCACATTGCAAAACATCGCCCATGCCCTGGCGCAGATCGACACGCTGGTAGCGCTGGCCGATCACGCCGCGCGCCACGACTGGTGCGTGCCACAACTGGTGGCCGAGCCGGCGATCCAAATTGAGCAAGGCCGCCATCCGGTAGTCGAAAAACAGATCGAACGCTTCATCGCCAACGATTGCCAGCTGTCCACCGAGCGCAAACTACTGCTGATCACCGGCCCCAACATGGGCGGTAAATCGACCTTCATGCGGCAAGTCGCCTTGATCACCCTGCTGGCCTATGTTGGCAGCTATGTACCGGCCAGCAGCGCGGTACTGGGGCCGATTGATCGCATCTTCACCCGCATCGGCGCTGCCGACGACCTGGCCGGCGGCCGTTCCACCTTCATGGTGGAGATGACCGAATCGGCCGCGATCCTGAACGGTGCCAGCGAAAATTCGCTGGTCCTGATGGATGAAGTCGGCCGCGGCACCTCGACCTTCGATGGCCTGGCGCTGGCCTGGGCGATTGCCCGCCATCTGATCGACGTCACCCGCAGCTTCACGCTGTTTGCCACGCATTACTTTGAACTGACCCAGTTGCCGGACCTGCATCCGTCCGCCGCCAACGTCCATTTATCGGCGGTCGAACACAAGGACAGCATCGTCTTCCTGCATGCCGTGCAAAGTGGCCCGGCATCGCAGAGCTACGGCTTGCAGGTGGCGCAGTTGGCCGGCGTGCCGACACCGGTGATCCGCGCGGCGCGCAAACATCTGGCGCTGCTGGAGTCGCAATCGGTGCAGGCAACACCACAGTTCGATCTGTTTGCGCAGGCCGCACACGCCGACAGCGAAAGCAGCGATACCGATTCAGCGGCCGATGCACTGGGCAGCGAATTGCTCGACGCCCTGGACGGCATCGATCCCGATGCGCTGACGCCGCGTGAAGCACTGGAGCAGTTGTACCGACTGAAACAACTTTCAATCTCTCCACAAAACTGATGAATGCCATTCTCCGGCTAGCGTTCATGCTGGCACTGACAGCAAGTGCGGGAACAACGCTAGCCGAGACGGCGACCTTCAGCTTTGGGGTCATCGGTCATGCTTTTCGCAACTCCTCCGACGAAACCGCCCTGCGCAACGCCATTGCCGAAACCGATGCCGACAACCTCGCCTTCGTGGTTGCCAACGGCATCAAGGCCGCTAACGAACCCTGCACCGACAAGTTATACGGACAACGCAAGACACTCTTGAGCAGTGCAAAAAACGGCTTGATCGTCTCCTTGTCCGCCAGCGACTGGGTCGGATGCAAGACCAGCGCCGATCGTTCAGCCGCGTTGGAACGCCTGAGCCGCATCCGCGATCTTTTCTTTTCCGACGAGTTTTCCTTTGGCGACAGCAAGATCCCGCTGATCAGGCAATCGACGTCGCCGAAATTCCGCAGCTACGTGGAAAATGCGCGCTGGGAAATCGGCAGCGTGGTTTTTGCCACCATCAACCTGCCCGCCACCAACAACCACTACCTGACAGAGGGCGGCCGCAACAGTGAATTCGAAGACCGGCAAATCGCCAACCGCGAATGGCTGCAGCGCATCTTCCTCAACGCCTCGCAAAAGAAAGCCGATGCGGTGGTGCTGTTTTGCGACGGTGACCCGTTGGTTGCGCAACATCACAGGGTCTTCGACTTCAACGTCAAACGCGACGGCTTTGCCGAAATTCGCCAGAAAATCAATGCGCATGCGGCGCAGTTCGACGGCAAGGTGCTGGTGATCCACGCCACCCGCGGCAACGGCTCGTCAAACTCTCCTGACATCGCCTGGCAACATAATGTGGGTGATCTGGAAGTGCCGGGCGGCTGGCTCAAGATCACATTCGATCCGACCGATAAAAAACTGTTCGAGTTGGTTAAGCCCGCCGATCCGCCGCCGCTATCCCGCCGCTGATCTCAAAAAAAAAAGATAAAAAAAACCGCAGCACATGCAAGCATGTCTGCGGTTTTTTCATTGCGCCGTCGTGACCTGCACGGCGCGCACCACCAAAAATTTAGTGGATAGGATGGCTACGGAAATGATCGTCCGCGGCATCGTCATCCTGGTCGTCATGGCCGTGATCGTGGCCATGCGCGCCGTGCACGTGCTGATGTGCAATTTCTTCTTCAGTCGCCGCACGTACTTCTGTGACGTTGAGGTTGAAACGCAACGCGATGCCTGCCAGCGGATGATTACCGTCCAGCACCACCTTGTCGTCAGCGATATCGGTGACGGTGAAAATCAGCGCGTGCTCTTCGTCATCTTCATTGTCCGGCGTGCCTTCAAACTGCATGCCGACTTCCAGCGGTGTCGGCAGGCGGTTGCGCGGCTCGATCTTGACCAGGTTCGAATCGTATTCGCCAAAGGCGTCGTCCGGCTCGACCTGCAGTTCAGTTTGGTAACCGGCTTCCTTGCCCTCCAGGGCTTCTTCGATCTTCGGCAGCGTGTTTTCGTAGCCACCGTGCAAGTACACCATTGGCTCACTACCTTCTTCGATCAGATTGCCTTGGGCATCTGACAATTTGTAGCGTACAGTCACTACCGTATTTTTGGCAATCTTCATGATCATTCCTTTCATTTAACATGCGATGGGATTATACCCGCCGGAACGCCATCGCCCTGCCGACCGCGAAAAATTTAACCCTTGCGGCAATCCTCCATTCGCCGCGCCCACATTTCGCCATAGCTAACCCGATATAATAGCGGCATGAAAAATTCCACACTCCTCGGCGGCTTGACGCCGGCACAATTCCTCCGTGACTACTGGCACAAGAAGCCCTTGTTGATCCGTCAGGCGCTGCCTGGCTTTACCCCGCTGCTGACTCCTGAAGCCTTGTTTGAGATGGCGCAGCGCGACGATGTCGAATCGCGCCTGGTGACGCATTTCAAGCAACAGTGGCAAGTTGCAAACGGCCCGTTCGAAGAATTGCCGGCCCTCAGCCAGAAAGACTGGACGCTGCTGGTCCAAGGCGTCAACCTGCACCATGACGACGCCGACGCACTGCTGCGCCAGTTCCGTTTCATCCCGGATGCGCGGCTGGACGACCTGATGATCAGCTACGCCACCGACACCGGCGGCGTCGGCCCGCACTTCGACTCCTACGATGTGTTCCTGCTGCAGGCACACGGCCAGCGCCGCTGGAAGATCGGCGCGACCCAGGACCTGACCCTGGTCGAAGGCAGCGCCCTCAAAATACTGAAGAATTTCACGCCGGAGCAGGAATTCATACTGGAGCCGGGCGACATGCTCTACCTGCCGCCGCAATACGCGCATGACGGCACTGCCATCGGCGAATGCATGACCTATTCAATCGGCTTCCGGGCGCCGCCGTTCCAGGAACTGGGCGAAGCGTTCCTGCAATTCATGGCCGATTCGATCGACCTGCCCGGACGCTATGCAGATCCAGACCTGGAGCCAACCAAGCATCCGGCCGAAATCAGCCGCGGCATGCTGACGCAGATCTCCGACGAACTCAACAAGGTACGCTTCACCGAGGACGATATCGCGATTTTCGTCGGCGAATACCTGTCCGAACCCAAGTCCAATGTTTTCTTTGAGTCGCCGCCAAAACCGCTGACGCTGGCCCGCTTCACCGCCACGCTTGCCAAACGCGGCGTAGCGCTGTCGCGCAAGACGCAAATGCTATACCGCGGCAAGCATGTATTCATCAACGGCGAATCGTTTGCAGCCGGCCGCGCCGACAAGGCATCGCTGACGCTGCTGGCAGATCAGCGCCAGCTCGACGGCGAGGCGGCCAGCAAGGTATCGACCGACGTGCTAGAAGCGCTCTATACCTGGTACGAGGACGGCTGGGTCACGCTAGGCTGATAATCGCCGGCAATTACCTGTCGCTGTCGTTCAGGCGGCGAATGCCCTTACGGCCCCGGAATTTCTGCTGCGTGCAGGCGAATCCGGGGGCCGTAATCGTATGCAAGCCATAATATTTGCATTAGAAACTACACCGCAGTTTCTAAAATCCGAGCCCGGATAAAGCGCATGAATACGCAGTCAAATCTATTTAAATGTAAATATGAATAATAAAATGCGGTTCAAAGGCATTAATTAATCACCCATTTGCACATTATTATCAATAATTAACATTTCATCATTTAACAAAACATTACTTACACCGCCCCGCATTTCTGACAGTAAAAGAGCTGGCAAATTCTGTTCATACAGCGGGCATTTTTGATTTACACCAATAAACCGCAATCGCACTATCAGCGCCCCAAAGCGGGTGAATATAGGCTCCGGATATGGCAGAATATTGCAAGCGAATCAAACGCACATAGTCCAGCTTTGCAGCTCCCTGTTGCGCTGATACAAATTCTTACTAAATAGCAAACCGTTCATGTCTTATTTGACAAATTCCAGCTATAATCCTGACCTGGAAAGTTTTTGTTGCATCGCGATGCGCGGTTCCGGCAAAGCACTGCGAAAACATCCTGTAGAGCGATAATTACCGGTAATTATTCATCGCAAAATTTTTGATTACTACTGAAGGAACATTCATGAAAAAAACACTGTTGATCGCATCCCTGTTGGCTCTGACTCTGGCTGCTTGCGGCAAAAAAGACGACGCAGCTGCTCCTGCCGCTGACGCTTCGACTCCAGCTCCAATGGCTGCACCTGCTGCTGCTGACGCTGCTGCATCCGCTGCATCCGACGCTGCTGCTGCCGCTACTGCTGCTGGTTCCGCTGCTGCTGACGCTGCAACTGCTGCTGGCGCCGCTGCAACTGCTGCTGGTTCCGCTGCTGCTGATGCTGCTCACACAGCTGTTGACGCTGCTGCTGACGCTGCTAAAGCTGCTGCCGCTCCTGCTGCTTCCAAGTAATCATTGGCTGCATAAAAAAAGCCGACCTTCGGGTCGGCTTTTTTATTACCTGAATTTTTCTACAAGCTGCTTAGCAACAGCGACTCACCCGCTGCGACATAAATCTGCAGCTCGCTGCACACACCGTAATCACATCTCGATCCAGCCGAAACCCTCTTCCTGACAGGCAATCGTCACCTCTACCGATTCGCTGTAACGCCCGGCACACAAGGCCGCATAAGCCAGCTCCGGCAAATTATTACGCTCACTCAAATGCGCACCAACCACCCTGCGTAAGCGCGACTGGTCCATTGCTGCCAGAATTTCACGCGCGCTGTCATTCGACAAGTGACCGTATTCACCGCCGATGCGGCGCTTGAGTGATGCAGGATAAGTCGAATTGATCAGCATCTGCCGATCATGATTGCACTCCAGGACCAAAGCATCGCTGCCGCCTAGTGCCTGCACCAGGTGATCGGTAAGCTTGCCGGCATCGGTAAGGACGCCCAGCTTGCAGTTGCCGTCACTGGCGACGTACTGCACCGGCTCACGCGCGTCGTGTGGCACCGTATAGGGAACAAGTTGGAGATCGCCGATTGCGAGCGGCTCGCCGTCGCGGCAAAACTGAACCACGACATCGCTGCAGTCTTGCCGCAATGCTTGATAGGTGCCGAAAGTGAGCCAGACCGGCAGACGGTGCCGTCGGGCGAATTTGAAAACGCCACCGACATGATCCTGATGTTCATGGGTGACGACAATGGCGGACAGAGCAGAGCCATCCAGGCCAAGGCGCGCCAGGCGCCGCTCGGTTTCGCGTATGCCGAAACCGCAATCGAGCATCACATTGGTGATCGTGCTGCCCGATGTTGCTGAAATCAGCAACGCATTGCCCTCACTACCGCTACCCAGGCTTGCGAATTTCAAGGGTAGCGCCTAACGCCGGCGATGCATTGCTGTTGTGCTGCCATTATTGCGTAACAGTCTCGATCAACAACTTACTTCAGTTGCTCGTTCAGCAGGGCCAGGATCTTGTCGGAGGTCTTCGACAACTCTGGATTGCCATCCTTGTTCAACACGAGAACCTGGCTCTGGCTGCCGGACTCGGCACCCTTCACGAAAATGCGATAGCTGGCGGCATTCTTTGCCTTGTCGCTATCCGAGCCACTGAACAGTCGCGAGAAGAAACCCTTCTCCGATTTCTTGTCCTTGGCGTCCGCATCCTGATCAACGTAACGCACGAAATACAAGCCCTTGGTGCGATCGCGGTCTTCAACCGTGAAGCCGACACGATCCAGCGCCAGGCCGACACGGCGCCATGCGCGGTCGAAACCCTCATCAACCTGGACAAAATCACCGGCGCCATTCTTCACCAGCTTGGAACGTGCCTGCATCGATGGCGCATTGGCAACCGCTGCCTTGGCTTTCACTTCGTCAGCTCCCAGGCGGCCCATCAGGCGCGACAGGAATTCGGCTTCCAGTTGTGGATCGGCAGGACGTGCAGTCCAGATGCTGGATTCTTTTTGCGCGCCGGACAACACTTCTTCCGCGCCGCGATGGCTGATGTAGATTTCTGTAGTGCCGTTCGGACCGCGCTCGAGGCGGGTACGGAACTTGTCGCGCTCACCGGTCGAGTAGATTGAATCGAATACCTTGCCGAGCGTGTTGCGGACGAAATCTTGTGGGATCTTGGCGCGATTTTCAGCCCAGTCGGTTTCCATCACGCCGGTTTCCGAATTCTCGATATTGATCAGGAAGCCGGAATCCTGCCAGAAATCCTTGACCTTTGGCCACAGGCTTTCAGGGGTAGCGTTGACCACCAGCCAGCGCTGCGAGCCATCGCGTTCGATGTGCATGTCAGGTGCTGCGTTCGGAGCAATCGCCGCAGCTGCCGCAGCAGGGCGCGCGCCCTGCTCCAGAGTGTAGCCGGATGCGGTTGCCGTACCTTGCGTCGCATCAGGAATCGCGTAGCGGTTTTCACGTTGCAACTGAGTCAGATCTGGCGGCACATCCAGCTTCGGTGTTGTCACCTTGCCGGCACTTTTGTAATCGATGCTATTCGGCTCGAGGACTGAACTGATCGAGCTGCATCCTGCCAGACCGGCCAGCGCCAAAGCGATAACAACGCCACGTTGTGTAAGACTGAATTGAGTCGATGGAATGTTCTTGCGAATAGTCATGTGGATACAGGATCAAAGAGACGAAGGAAATTGGAAACGCCTGTCAGCGCAGCTTATTTTAATACACCAGATTCACGCAGCGCCTCACGCACCGTCGCATGATACTCGGCAGACAACGGCACCAGCGGCAAACGGATACCATCCGCCATCAGTCCCATTTCGGTCAACGCCCATTTCACGGGCAGCGGATTCGGTTCGACAAACAGCTTGTTATGCAAAGGCAGCAGCTTGTTGTTGAGTTTGACTGCCTCGGCGACGTTGCCGTCCATTGCAGCGACGCACAGCAGATGCATGTCGCGCGGCGCCACATTGGCGGTCACGGAGATATTGCCCTTGCCGCCGCAGAACATCAACGCCATTGCAGTCGCATCGTCGCCTGAGTAAACCGCAAAACCCTTTGGCGCCAGGCGGATCAGGTCGGAGCCGCGGGCGATATTGCCGGTCGCATCCTTGACGCCGATGATTCCCGGCACCTGCGCCAGGCGCAGGATGGTTTCGTTGCTCATGTCGGCTACGGTACGGCCCGGCACATTGTACAGAATCACCGGCAGGTCAACCGCTTCAGCGATCTTCTTGAAATGCTGGTACATGCCTTCCTGGGTCGGCCGATTGTAGTAAGGCACGACTTGCAGCGAAGCGTCGGCGCCGGCTTCCTTGGCGAAGCGAGTCAGTTCGATCGCTTCTGCCGTGGAATTGCCGCCGGTGCCGGCGATGATTGGAATCCGTTTGGCGGCATGGTCTACCGCCAGTTTGATCAGCGCGCAGTGCTCATCCACCGAGACGGTCGGCGACTCGCCTGAAGTACCGACGATAACGATCGCATCAGTTCCTTCTGCGATATGCCAGTCGATCAGTTTCCGCAAACCCGGCAAGTCGAGACTGCCGTCGGTGTGCATGGGAGTAACGATTGCAACAATGCTGCCCTGGATCATGATGGTAAATGCGAAAAAATAAAAGACTGATTGTAGCGGATAGCCGTGGCTATGGGTAAATTCCACTTGTAAATCAAGTTACAAATACAATTTCCACAAGTCAACTTTCCGCCGTAAAAGCTGAAAGCATCAGCCGATCCGCAAAGCGGAAGCCGAGTTCCCAGCACCCTTGACCGCGCAAATCCGCTGCACCATGGCCGGTTTCGGCTGCTCTACGTAGCCATCTTCAAAGGCCAGCACATGCCAGGAGCCGTCCTCATCGGCGGCCAGCAATGCCAACAATTCGGCTGGCTTCAGCAAAAAATCGGGGTTGGATGGCTTGCCAAATTGCTCATTTCCGATGGCAAACGTTTCATAAAGTAGCACGCCCTGCTCTGCGATACTGCGCAATATGAGAGGAAACAGCGGGCGATGCAGATAATTGGTAACGACCACGCCAGCGAATTGCCCTGGCTGGAACAGCTCTTCCAGCGCAGCTGAAGGGCCAGCTTCAAGATCGATCTGGCGCGTGGCGAAGCCTGCGGCCGCCAGTTCTGCCAACGGCGCCGGATTGCGGTCTACCGCCAGCACATCCAGCCCGTGGGCGGCCAACCAGAGCGCATGGCGGCCAGTGCCGCAAGCCAGGTCCAGCACCCGGCCACCAGCGGGCAGCAGGCCGCCGAAGCGGCTGATCCACGGCGACGCTGCGTCGGTCAATGCCTGCTGGTTGAACTGGCTTGGCTGCATCTGGGCTTGATCAATCACAGGGCCGCGCTCAGGCGTAGCCCAAGCCCATCGCTTCGCGCACGTCGCGCATCGTATCCTGCGCCAGTTTGCGCGCATGGTCGCAACCGTCCGCGACAATCGCCCGCACCAGCGACGGATCGTCCAGATACTGCTGGGCACGCTCGTGCATCGGCTCCTGCTCCCGGATGATGGCGTCGATCACCGGCTGCTTGCACTCAAGACAACCAATGCCGGCGCTGCGGCAGCCCTTGTCGGCCCAGGTCCTGGTGGCATCGTCGGAATACACCACATGGAATTGCCAGACCGGACACTTGTCGGGATTGCCCGGATCGGTGCGTCGCACGCGCGCCGGATCGGTAGGCATGGTGCGTACTTTCTTGCTGACCACATCCTTGTCCTCGCGCAGCGCAATGGCGTTGCCATAGCTCTTCGACATCTTTTGTCCATCCAGCCCCGGCAGGCGCGATGCTTCCGTCAGCAGCGCCTGCGGTTCCGACAGGATCAGCTTGCGACTGCCCTCCAGGAAACCGAACAGGCGCTCGCGGTCGATCATCGACAGGTTCTGGGCATCGTCCAGCATCGCCTTGGCCTGCTCCAGCGCGTTCTCGCTACCCTGCTGCTGGAATTCGGTGCGCAATTCGTTGTAGAGCTTGGCGCGCTTGCTGCCGAGCTTCTTGACGGCATCCTGGGCCTTCTCTTCAAAGCCCTTTTCCTTGCCGTACAAATGATTAAAACGCCGCGCGATCTCGCGCATCATCTCGATATGCGGTACTTGATCGTCGCCAACCGGCACCTGACTGGCCCGGTAAATCAGCACGTCGGCCGCTTGCAGCAGCGGATAGCCGAGGAAGCCGTAGGTGGCCAGGTCGCGGTCGCTGAGTTTTTCCTGCTGATCCTTGTAGGTCGGCACCCGCTCCAGCCAGCCGAGCGGCGTCGCCATCGACAGCAGCAGGTGCAATTCGGCGTGCTCCGGCACTTTGGACTGGATAAACAAGGTTGCCTGCGACGGATCGACGCCGGCTGCCAGCCAGTCGATCAACATCTCCCAGGTGCTGGTCTCGATGACGCTCGGATCGTCGTAATGGGTGGTCAGCGCGTGCCAGTCGGCGACGAAGAACAGGCATGGCAGTTCGGATTGCAGCCGAACCCAGTTCTTGAGGGCGCCGTGATAGTGGCCAAGATGCAGCGCACCAGTGGGGCGCATGCCGGAAACAACGCGATCAGGATACATAGATGGTCAAGGTCAAATCAGGTAAGGAAAATCGATGCATGGCCAATGAAACGGCGGCGAAACATCAACGCAAAAGCAGCAGCAACGGCGAGACGATCCACTGCAAGGCGGTCTGGGCAATCGTCATGACCGGGGTCATCCAGAAATATAATACCTTCAGCAGCACCAGCGCCATCACGATAAAGAAACCGTAGGGCTCGATCTGCGCGAACTTGTAGGCGTATTTATTCGGCAGCAGGCTGGTCAGGATACGGCCGCCGTCGAGCGGCGGAATCGGGAACAGGTTGAAGGCGAACATTACCAGGTTGGTCAGGATGCCGGCGCGCGCCATCAGGGCGAAGAAATCCTCTTCGACCCGGAATACCGCCAGCGCGATCAACACCAGCATCCACATCAGCGCCATCACGAAATTGGCTGCAGGCCCCGCCAACGCTACCCAGGCCATGTCGCGTTTAGGCTTGCGCAGTTGGCCGAAATTGATCGGCACCGGCTTCGCATAGCCGAACAGGAAGGCGCCGCCGGTCGAGAAATACAGCAGGATCGGGATCAGGATGGTGCCGAACGGATCGATATGCTTGATCGGATTGAGGCTCATACGCCCCATCATGTAGGCGGTAGAGTCGCCAAAATACTTGGCGGCGTAGGCATGGGCGGCTTCGTGCAGCGTAATCGCGAACAGCACAGGCAGCGCATACACTGCAACGGTTTGGATAAGATCATTCATGGGCGGGATTCTATCAGAGGGGTTGACGCAATGCGTCGCAAATAACCGGGGCGCCGTCCGCAACGCCCCTAACCTGGATGAAGCGCGGCAAGCATTGCCGGCGTTGCGGCGGGATTGCAGCGTCGAGAAAAATTACAAAAAATAAACACCGACGCTAGCAGCGGCACGCCAGCGCCAGGATCACAAGCCGAACAAGCCGGCGTCGCCACGCCCCTGGCGTATCAGTTGCGGTTCGTCGTCGGTCAGGTCAATCACAGTGGTTGGATCCAGGCTGCAGGCGCCGCCGTCAATCACCAGATCGATCTGCTTTTCCAACCGGTCGCGCACTTCTTCCGGATCGGTCAGCGCCTCGCCTTCGCCAGGCATGATCAGCGTGGTGCCGATCAATGGCTGCCCAAGCTCCTCCAGCAGCGCTTGCACGATGCTGTGCTCGGGCACCCGCAAGCCGATGGTCTTGCGCGCCGGATGGCTGAGGCGGCGCGGCACTTCCTTGGTGGCTTCGAGAATGAAGGTGAAAGCACCCGGCGTGGCGCTCTTCAACAGGCGGAACTGGCGGTTGTCGACCTTGGCGTACAACGAAATATCGCTCAGATCGCGGCACATCATGGTCAAGTGATGCTTGTCGTCGACACCGCGGATACGGCGTACCCGCTCCACCGCATCCTTGTTGTCCAGCTGACAGACCAGCGCGTAACAACAATCGGTAGGCAAGGCGACAATACCGCCGGACTGGATGATTTGCACCGCCTGCTTGATCAGGCGCAGCTGCGGATTATCCGGATGGATTTGAAAAAATTGGCTCATGGTTCAGGCATTCACAATCGTTCAAAAATCGTTCAAAAAATGAAAAACGGCGATAGCCCCTAGGCTACCGCCGCCTTGATACGCTCTGGCGACCGATTTATTACAGCGCGGTGACCTGCGGATTACGCAAAGCGGCAATACGCTGCTCGATCGGCGGATGGCTGGAAAACAGCGACATGAAACCAGGCTTGTCGTTGATCCCGAGTGCGGCCATCGATTCCGGCAACGTGGCTGGTTCGATTCCACCCAGGCGCGCCAACGCATGTTGCATCGGCAACGCGCTGCCCAGCAACTTGGCCGAACCGGCGTCGGCGCGGAATTCGCGATGGCGCGAGAACCAGGCCACGATCAGCGAGGCGCCGATACCCAGCACAATCTGCGACACCAGCACAGTGGCCATATAGCCGATGCCAGGGCCATCGTTATTGCCGCGCGACAATGCGCGATCGACAGCATAACCGATCACGCGCGACAGGAACACCACGAAAGTATTCACCACGCCTTGGATCAAGGTCATGGTCACCATGTCGCCATTGGCAATATGGGCGATTTCATGGCCCAGCACAGCCTCAACCTCTTCCTTGGTCATGCTCTCGAGCAGACCGGTGGAAACGGCCACCAGCGCGGAGTTCTTGAAGGCGCCGGTAGCGAACGCATTGGCGTCGCCCTGATACACTGCCACCTCTGGCATGCCGATACCGGCGCGCTGCGCCAGTTTGCCGACGGTATCGACCAGCCACAATTCGGTCGAATTGGACGGCGTCGTGATCACACGTGCACCGGTCGACCATTTAGCCATTTGTTTACTGATCAACAGTGAGAAAATCGAGCCGGTAAAACCGACCACCAGCGAGAACACCATCAGCATCGGCAGGTTCAGGCCACTGCGCGTCAGAAAGCGGTCCACGCCCAGCAACGACAGAACGATGCTCATCACAACCATCACTGCGATGTTGGTAGCGAGGAACAGGAAAATACGTTTCATGCGGAAAGCTCCAATCGAAAAAGAATTGCCTTGAAGATAAGGTCGGAGACGCAGATTTCAAGAGTGAGAGCGGCAATTATGCCAGACTGTCGGCGCGGAAAAACGAAGCACTTTCACAATATTCTCGTAGAGAACGCTAGCGCTCACGTATTATCCGAATAATAAACAAAAATGCAGAAGATTCATGTCAGAAATTACCCACGCAACGTCCTCCAAGTCTTTCATCCACGATATCTGCCGCCCGTTCCTGCGCGACCGCCTGATGCACCTGCTGCTGATTGCAGCAATCGCACTTTCAGTTCTGTCGCCGCACCCGATTGCCGATTACCGGAGCTGGGTCGACTGGCACACTATCGCCACCCTGGCAGGCATGCTGCTGCTGACCACCGGCATAGAAGCCAGCGGTTACCTGGAGCATCTGGGCCGGGCGATCATCAACCGGCTGCGCAACGAACGCGCGCTGGCGTTTTTCCTGGTGTCAGCCGCGGCGTTATTGTCGACCTTCCTGACCAACGACATCGCGCTGTTTGTCATGGTGCCGCTGACGGTAGGCCTGCGCGGCATAGGCAACTTGCCGATCGGCCGGCTGGTCATCTTTGAAGCGCTGGCGGTCAATGCCGGCTCCATGCTGACGCCTATCGGCAATCCACAAAACATCCTGCTGTGGCAACGCTCGCACTTGTCGTTTGGTGCATTCACCTGGCAAATGGCGCCGCTTGCGCTGGCGATTTTCCTGATGTTGCTGGTCGCGACCTGGCTCTGCTTCCCCAAGCAAACCATCCATGCCGAACTGGAGGACAATCCGGCCTCCTATCGCGTTGGCCTGCTACGGACCTGCGCCGTGCTTTACTTGGCTTTCCTCGCGACCGTGGAACTCGGCTACCCCGGCTGGGGCCTGCTGTGCGTTGCGGCCGCTGCGGCGCTGTTCTGCCGGGAAGTCATTGCAAAAGTCGACTGGAGCCTGATCCTGGTTTTCATCCTGATGTTCATTGACATCCAACTGCTCACCCAATTGCATTTCATCCAGTCCTGGGTTGCTGCAATCCCGCATTTTTCGCAAATTGAGTTGCTCGTCGCGGCGATGCTAGGCTCGCAAGTCATCAGCAACGTGCCGGCCACGATCCTGCTGGTGAATTATTCAACGGCCTACAAAGTAATAGCCTACGGCGTCAATGCCGGCGGCTTTGGCCTGGCCATCGGTTCGCTGGCCAACATCATCGCGTTGCGCATGGCGCCGGAGCGTCATCTGTGGCTGCGCTTCCATCTGTACTCGTTTCCGTTCCTGATTTTGTCGGCGCTGGCTGCCTGGGCACTATTGGCTTGATCGTCCGTCAACGGAAAAACAGCAAGCGGGTGACGAAGGTGTAATCGGCCTCGGTCGCCATCAGCCCTACCAGCACCAACAGGCACAGTGGCGGCAACAAGATCGCGCACACCAGCGCCAAACGCTCCCATGCCATGTGCATGAAGAAGGCGACAATCAGCCCGGCCTTCATCAGCATCAGGACGATGATCAAGGTCCAGCGCAGGTAGCTGTGAAAATTGAAATAATCGACCAGATACGACAGCGTACTGAGTACAAACAGCAAGCCCCATATCTTCAGGTAGAGGCTGATCGGATGTTGTTGCCCGGTGGTGGAAGTCATGGCGGCACCTACCAAAGATAGAACAGCGCAAAAATGAAGACCCAGACCAGGTCGACGAAGTGCCAGTACAGGCCGGCGATTTCAACGATCTGGTAATTGCCGCTTTTCTCATAGCGACCGCGCAGCAGGCGGACTGCAACCGTCACCAGGTAAATCACGCCGGCGCTGACGTGCAGGCCGTGAAAGCCGGTGATCATGAAAAAGGTCGAGCCAAATTGCGCCGCGCCCATCGGATTGCCCCAAGGACGTACGCCCTCCTGCAAAATCAGCTTGCTCCATTCAAACACCTGCATGCTGACAAAGGCGACACCGAAACCGGCGGTGACCAGCATCAGTATCGCCGCACGCACACGCTCGCGGCGATACGCAAAATTGACTGCCATCGCCATCGTGCCGCTACTGCTGATAAGGACGAAAGTCATGATGGCGATCAGCAGCAGCGGCAC
This sequence comes from Collimonas sp. NPDC087041, assembly GCF_044745265.1. Taxonomy (NCBI): domain Bacteria; kingdom Pseudomonadati; phylum Pseudomonadota; class Betaproteobacteria; order Burkholderiales; family Oxalobacteraceae; genus Collimonas; species Collimonas sp. NPDC087041. The sequence goes on along the minus strand of NZ_JBIUZX010000001.1, from coordinate 215,896 downwards.
CTCGGCCGTACCGATCTTGAGGCTGAATACCAGGCTCGGATTCGGCCACGGCACAGTGCTCGATATTCGCACCGTCATGTAACCGGTCAGGAAACAGCTGAAGATGAAAGTATCGGACAGCAGGAAAATCCACATCATCGCCTTGCCCCACGACACCTGGAAAGCCTGCCGGTCCGACGACCAATCGGCCACCAGTTGACGCCAGCGTCCCGGGACCTGGCCGGATGGCGGTGCGGAAGAGACGGTACTCATATTTACTCCTTTTGCGGCTCAGCGAACACCGCAGACCATGCGCACCACTTCAGGCGTCAGCCAGCCGAGCACGGCAAACAGCAAGAGCCAGACCGCCAACAGGAAATGCCAGTAACGGGCGCACAGGCGGATCTGCCAGGTCAGGCGGCCGGCATCCTGGCGTCTGGCGCCTGCGGCAGTGATACCCCACGCCACCAGCCCACCCGCCACATGCAAACCGTGCATGGCCGTCAACAGATAGAAGAAGCTGCCGGCCGGATTACCGGTGGCGCTGACATGTATCGCCTGTAATGCCAGCCAGCCCCACCATTGCACGACCAGGAAAGCGCAGCCGCAAATACCGGCAGCCAGCAAACGTGCGCGCGCACGCTGCAATAGCAGCACCGAAGACGCCCTGGCGGCAAGTTGCAGCAGCACACTCGCTAACGCCAGCAGCGCGCTGCTCAGCCATAACTGCCATGGCATGGCCAGCGGCGACCAGTCGCTGGCGTCCATCCGCATCACATAGGCGGCGATAAACAGCAGGAACAGCGCCGTCGCCACGCCGATGAACAGCCACAAGGCGACGCTGATGGCGGCGCCGCGGCGGTCGCCCTGGAACCCGGGGCCGGATTTTCCGTAACCGACCGCCGGCACTTTCAAGATCGCTGCCTGGTTCATGCCAATGCCTCCTTACCGATGCGCGACTCGGCATCCCCTGCCACCGGTGGCGCATTTTGCGCGATGAAATCCTGCTCTGCGCCAGGCACGCTGTAGGTATAGGCGCCGCGATAGACCACCGGCAAATGCGGGCCCCAGTTGCCATGCGCAGGCGGCGTCGACGGCGTTTGCCACTCCAGCGAAGCGGCGCGCCACGGGTTCGGATCGGCGCGCTTGCCGCGGAACACGCTCCACACCAGGTTGAAGATGAAGGTCAGTTGCACCGTCGCCACGATCAGCGCCACCACCGTGATGAAGGCGTTCAACGTCTGCGCCGACTGCGGGATGAATTTATAGCCCTCGAAAACGTAATAGCGGCGCGGCATGCCGAGGATGCCCAGATAATGCATCGGAAAGAAGATCGCGTAGGTGCCGAGGAAGGTCACCCAGAAATGCAATTTTCCCAGGGTTTCATTGAGCATGCGGCCGGTGATCTTCGGATACCAGTGATAGATACCGCCAAACACCACCAGCAGCGGCGATACGCCCATCACCATATGGAAATGCGCGACCACAAAATAAGTATTGGAAAGAGGAATATCAACGCTGACATTGCCAAGGAACAGCCCGGTCAGGCCGCCGATCAGGAAGGTGCTGATGAAGCCCAGCGCGAACAGCATCGGCACCGACAGGTGGATATCACCCTGCCACAAGGTCAGCAGCCAGTTGTAGACCTTGATGGCGGTCGGCACCGCAATGATCAGGGTGGTGGTGGCGAAGAAGAAACCGAAATACGGATTCATGCCGCTGACGAACATGTGATGCGCCCACACCACCACGCTCAGCACGCCGATAGCCAGGATCGCATACACCATGGTGCGGTAGCCAAAAATGCTCTTGCGCGCATGTACGCTGATCAGGTCCGAGACGATGCCGAACGCCGGCAGCGCCACGATATACACCTCGGGATGGCCGAAGAACCAGAACAGGTGCTGGAACAGCAGCGGACTACCGCCTTTGTAGCCGCTGATCTGTCCCATCGACACCAGCGACGGCATGAAAAAACTGGTGCCCAGCGTACGATCCAGCAGCATCATCACGCCGCTCACGAACAGTGCCGGGAACGCCAGCAACGCCAGGATGGTGGCCACGAAGATGCCCCACACGGTCAACGGCATGCGCAGCAAGGTCATGCCTTCAGTGCGGGCCTGCAGCACTGTGGTGACATAATTCAGGCCGCCCATGGTAGCGGCGACGATGAAGATCAGCAGCGACACCAGCATCAGGATGATGCCCCACTCGTAGCCCGGCGTGCCGGGCAGGATCGCCTGCGGCGGATACAGTGTCCAGCCGGCGCCGGTCGGGCCGCCGGGAACGAAAAAGCTCGCCATCAGCACGATCACCGAGAGGAAATAAACCCAGAAACTGAGCATGTTCAGGTAGGGAAAAACCATGTCGCGCGCGCCGACCATCAACGGAATCAGGTAGTTGCCGAAGCCACCCAGGAACAGCGCGGTGAGCAGGTAAATCACCATGATCATGCCGTGCATCGTCATGAACTGGTAGTAATGCGGCGCGTCGATAAAGGCGAATTTTCCGGGGAAGCCCAGTTGCAAGCGCATCAGGTTCGACAGTCCGACACCGACCAGCCCGGCCATGATGGCAACGCTGGCGTACTGGATCGCAATCACCTTGTGGTCCTGGCTCCAGACGTATTTCAGGAAGAAGCTTTGCGGCCCGCGATCGTGATTATCGTGGCTATCGTGGGTGCTGTCGTCAGTGTAGGCCATGGCGTTCCTCGGTGAGAGCGTTCATTGCTGCGCCTGCTGCTTTGGCGCCGCCGGTGGCGGCACGCCAATCGATTTGATATACGCAACCAGAGCCTCCAATTCAGCATCGGTCATTTCTATCTTCGGCATCATCGGCGTAAATCCCTTGACCACGCGGGCCTGCGGATTACGGATGAAATTCTTCAGGTAGGTCTCATCGACCTGCGCCGTACTGCCGTTTTCCATGGTTTCGGTCTTGCCGAACAACCCTTTCCAGGTCGGCCCGACGCGCGGGCTGCCATCCACCGTATGACAGGCAACGCAGGCTTTCGATTCAGACAGCGCCTTGCCCTGCGCCACCATGGCGTCGGCGTTCGCGCCACTTTCGCCATTCCCGACAATCGCAGCCGCGGCCGCTACCGCAGTTGTTGCCGCCGCGACCGCGCCAGTTGCCGGCGCCGGCGCCATCGTCTGCGCAAAGGTCGGCTGCGCCTTCAACCAATGCTGGAAACTGGCCTCATCTTCCACCACCACATAGCCGCGCATGCCCGAGTGCCCGACGCCACACAACTGCGCGCACAGGACTTCGTAGCGCCCTGCCTTGTCCGGCGTGAACCAGAACGACGTCACCATCCCCGGCACCATGTTCATCCGTGCGCGGAACGGCGGCACGAAAAAATCATGGAGTACGTCCTGGGAGCGCAGCAACATCTTGACCGGCTTGTTCAGCGGCAGATGCATTTCATTGTTGTTGACCAGGATATTGTCTTGCCCGGACGGATCGGCCGGATCGAGGCCAAACGGATTGGCGGCACTGACCAGGTCGATGCTGCTGCGGCCCAGCTTGCCGCCTGCCCCGGGATAACGGAAACGCCATTGCCATTGCTGGCCGACCACTTCCACCTGCAATGCATTGGCTGGCGTCGTGACATAGGCGGCATACACGAACAGCCCGGGCGCCAACAAGCCCATGATGGCGACGCTGGTGGCGATGATCAGCCAGCGTTCCAGCCGCTTGTTTTCGGGGGCATAAGCGGCAATTCGGCCTTCGCGATGGCGAAAGCGCAGCAACGTATAGACCAGGAACAGGTTGATCAGAACGAAGAAGATGCCGGTGATGATGAAAGTGATGGTCAGCGTATCGTCCATCTGCCGCCAGTTCGACGCCAGCGGTGTGGCCCACCAGGGGCTGACGAAATGAAACAGCACCGAGGCGAAGACGATCAGGACGAGTGCAGCTGCCATGGCCATAGCTATCCTCTCTCCTGCGGACCAGATCCGCCGAAGTGACATAGAAGCAATGAAGACTATTCTCTGAACGCTGCAAACAGAAAATGAACGGCAACAAACCCGAACCCGGCGCCGCTCTTGCTAGCGATGCACGATGCCGGCGAATAAGATGTCAATTCCGATCCGCCGTCACGCACGCACAAGAAGCCCTTGCCGTTATTCCTTTATCGGGCGCTCCAGCTTCCAGTAAATGATCGCCGCCGACATGCCGAAGATCAGATGCGCAACCAGGGTTGACCATCCGCGCATGTCGTCAAACCATGAGAAGAAGCGGGCCATGCCGTAAAAATTGAACAGATAGACGACCAGGCCGAACACTGCGCCGGTCAACAGCACCATGCCGATGCTGGAATCGAAGTGGAAAGGCGCGATGATGGCAGCCAGGATCAGGCCGAGGACGATCCCCAGCACATAGTGCGTGGCCATCGCCACCGCAACTACGCCGACGCTGAAGTCGCTGGTCTGCATGGTGTCGGGGCTAATAACGATGGAAGCGACCATGCGTGAAGTGGTCCATGGGCTGACGTCCGTCACCATGGTTGACCAGAACAGCTCCAGCACCATCAGCACTGCACCTGCGGCAAAACCGGCGACGGCCGCCGCCGGCCAGTTCGGCAGGCGATGCTCCCAGTGATGCGAATGCATGTGAAGTTCCATGACGACCTCCTGAAAAGCGCTAACGCTCAACAACATTCCCGACGCGTTCTCGCGGCATCCGATAAAAGCCGACACCGTCGCATCGAAAGGCCTGTCGCCAAGCGCCCCACCCTGCCTTGGCGCCGCATAAACAATACCGCGGCGCGTAGTCACGGCACCGGGCACTTACGCTACAGACTCCATTTCAATGTAGTACAGAATCATAGACATGCAAAGGCGGTAACTATGGTGCGACGCAGCAGCTACGGACGCTACTGGCGACGGAAAAATCCAGTGGAGATTCAATGAAAACCGGGAACAAGGGACAAGCAGTTCAGGCAGCAATTCCGGCCATTTTTCGGCCATTTTTCGGCCAATCCGGCAGGCGATCAGCATAGATCGCAGCAGGGATTACCAGTTATGCCAGATTGGGGTAACGCTATCAGGAAGAGGCGGCAAAGCGCCAAGATCGACCCGGGATTCGGTCGGACTGTGGAAATCCGAACCGCGCGAAGCCAGGAAGCCGTAATCGGCGGCCACCTTGGCGTAATAACCGTATTGATCGGGTGTATGGCTGCCGGTCATGACTTCGATCGCGGCGCCACCCAACTGCTTGAACTCGTCGAAAAATGCGTCGAAAGCCAGGTCGCTCAGCTTATAGCGCCCGGGATGCGCCACCACCGCCACCCCACCGGCGCCGCGAATCCAGCGCACCGATTGCTCCAGCGTTGCCCAGCGATGCGGAACGTAGCCGGGATTGCCCTCTGTCAAAAAATTGCGGAATACTTCGCTGGTGTCGGCGCAACGGCCGATTTCCACCAGGTAGCGGGCAAAATGCGTGCGCGAGATCAAATCGGGATTGCCGACATGCTTCAAGGCGCCCTCGAATGCGCCGGGAATGCCGACAGCGGCCAACTGCTCTGCCATTTCATGCGCGCGCCGCTCACGGCCGCCACGGGTCGCCACCAGGCCCTGCACCAATTCCGGATTGGTTTCATCAATTTGCAGGCCAACAATATGAATCGTCTGGTTGGCCCAGGTAATCGAAATTTCAACCCCAGGCACATAGCGCAAATCAAGCGCTGCCGCCGCCGCACGCGCTTCGGCGATACCGTCGATTTCGTCGTGATCGGTCAAGGCCCAGATATCGACGCCGTTGGCCTTGGCGCGCTCGGCTACCGCCGTCGGGGTCAAGGTGCCGTCGGAAACATTGGAGTGGCAATGGAGGTCAACATTCAACATCATTAGTCCGCGCTGCAGAGTAGGCAAAAAGGGGTCATGTCCCGATTGTACGCCCGTTGGCCCTCTCATGCTGCAAACGCACATTTTTATGGCCGATGGACTGCCCGCTCAGCGCCCACCGTGTTCTTGCAGGAAACGCTCGATCAGCGCCGCCAGCGCCTCGGGCTGATCGTGATGCAGCATGTGTCCGGCATCCGCTATAACGGCACTTTCGGCGTGCGGCAGGAACGCAATGCGACGGTCAATTTCGCCGCGCATCGACTCCTTGCCACCCATCCACAACCACATATTGGTCTCGGAGGCTTCGACGCACAGCACCGGCGCGCTGATGCAGCGCCAACAGGCGATCATTTCTTCGATTCTCGGCAATACCGGATTGACGATCTTGTGCGCAGGATCGCCGAGGATTTCCCAACGTCCGGCATCGTTCTGGCGCGACCAGTGCCGGGCCAGGAAAGCTGCCCGTTCATCGCTCAGGCGCGGGTTGGTTTTTTGCAGGCGCGCGGCAACCGCGCCCACCTCGGGATAAGTGTTCATGGTCGCCGGCGCGCGTAGCTGATCCAGCCATTTGGCATAACGCGCCGGCGCCAATTCCGGCGCCATGTGCTCGCCGCCGAAACCCTCCAGGTTGATCAGCGTCTTGATCCGCTCCGGACGAGCGCCGGCATACAGGCCGACCGCGTAGCCACCCATGCTGTGTCCGAGCAGATTCACCGTCTCGTCGCCGGCATAGTGTTGCAGCAACGCGTCGAGATCTGCCAGATAGTCGGGAAACCAATAGGTATCCACCGGCGGCCCTTCGGTCAGGCCGAAGCCGCGCCAATCGGGCGCGATCACATGCCACTCCTGCTGCAGGCAATCGACTACGAACTGGAACGAGGCAGCCACATCCATCCAGCCGTGCAGCATGAAAATTTTCGGCGCGCCGGCGCGGCCCCAGTGACGTACGTGATAGCGTAAACCGCGCAAGGGAATGAATTCGGAACGGGATGGCTGCATCGGCATAATGAGAAGAAACTCGGAAGAAAAATCAGGCAAGAAATTGGGCGAGGTCAAAATTCGGATGCAGTTTGTTGCCGGTGAATTTCTCCGCCAGCCAGGTGTCTGCACGCTGGCGGCCGGCATCGCGCAATGCATGGATGAATGAGGCCTTGGTGTTGAGTTTGCTGGCGACGCTCAACTGGCTCATCAATGCATCCGAATCGATCACGTGGATTTTCAATTCCTTGAGGCGCTCATGCATCTTGCCGCGCGCCTGCGGATCAGCTTCCGTTTCACGCTTGGCCAGCGCCAGCCCGCCCAATTCGGTAAAGAAGGTCGAACTGAAACTGATTTCGCTCAGGCGTTGACCGATTTCGTCAGTGCTGGTTGGCGTCAATGGACGCCGGAACGGATGCAGCAGCACCGCCACCACATCAGGTGAGGTACACAAATGCAGCAATGGAAATATTGGCGGATTGGCGGTCAGTCCGCCGTCCCAATACGCTTCACCGTCGATCTCCACCGCATGATGCATCGAAGGCAGGCAGGCCGATGCCAGCAGCGCATCCTGCGTCAGGTCATCGTTGCGGAAAATGCGCAGCCGACCGGTGCTGACCTGGGTTGCCGCGATGAACAGTTTGACCTTGCCTTCCGTGCGCAAGCGCTCGAAATCGATCTGCTTGGCGAGGATGTCGCGCAACGGATTCAGATCAAAAGGATTGAGTTGGTACGGCGAAAACATGCGGGTTACCGAGAACATGTGCTTCAGCAGCGCCGAGGATGTCGCGTGCGCAGCGATACCGGCCTCGCTCAACGCTTCCGGTCGCATGAAACTGTAGAGATCCTTGGTGCTGACGCTATCCCAGAAATCAGCCAGTGCCTGGCGCGCGCCATCGCGGCCGCCGATTGTCAGGCCATAGCTCATCGCCACCGCATTCATCGCACCGGCGCTGGCGCCGCTGATGCCTTCGATATCGATGCGCGGATCTTCCAGCAGGCGATCCAGTGCACCCCAGGTAAACGCGCCGTGGGATCCTCCGCCCTGCAGCGCCAATGTCACTGTTTTGTTTTGCATGCCAGCCATCCCCGGTAAATTAGTCATCATTGCATGAAGCCCTGCCAGCGGCGTCATCCTTTTTGCAAACAGCCCAGCGCCAACTGAGCTGCCCGATCCAGAGCCGCCTCTAATTTACCAATCTTTCGGGAACTGCGTTTTCTTAAAATCGATTATCCGGAATTATCTGGCCGATACGTTCACACAGGAAATACATTTTGCTGGCCAACTGATCAAAATCGGCAAGCGGTGCCATCACATGGGCCGCCCTTGCACCGTTTTCACCGGTTGCCGCTCCAAGATGGGGCATCATTCCAGAAGCGGAACACCCAGGATGCATTGGGCCGTCTTTAAAACTGCGTCCAGTCGTCGCCTGCTGTCGATCCGCCATTGGCAACCTTCAACGCCGTCGGCGCCTCTGCCGGCTGATGCGCGCCCTTCCCTGCGGTATTGGGCGCAAGCTTGGCAGCTGGCTTTTCCGCAGCCGTGGCCTTGACTACGTGCAGTTGTGATGCCGCCGGCGATTTGCTCGCGATGGCCGGCGCCGCAGCCACAGCTACATCCAGCTTGAATACGGCAACAATTTGCGACAAATCTCCCGCCTGCTCCTGCAGCGATTCCGCCGCCGCAGCCGCCTGCTCCACCAGCGCAGCATTTTGCTGGGTAACCTGATCCATCTGCGTGATCGCCTGGTTGATTTGCTCGATGCCGGAAGTCTGTTCCTGGCTGGCAGCCGAGATTTCCGCCATGATGTCGGTCACGCGCCGGACACTGTCAACGATCTGTTCCATCGTCGCACCGGCATCGCCGACCAGCTTGCTGCCAGTCTCGACCTGGGCAACCGAATCACCGATCAAGCCCTTGATTTCCTTGGCCGCAGTGGCGCTGCGCTGCGCCAGGTTGCGCACCTCGCTGGCAACCACAGCGAAGCCACGGCCTTGCTCGCCAGCGCGGGCCGCCTCAACTGCAGCGTTCAACGCCAGGATATTGGTTTGAAAAGCGATGCCATCAATGACCCCGATGATATCGACAATCTTTTTTGACGAGCTGCTGATTGAACCCATGGTCGCCACCACTTGCGACACCACAGCGCCACCCTGGGTTGCAACCGCCGCCGCCGACTCCGCCAGCTGGTTGGCCTGGCGCGCGTTGTCTGCACTTTGCTTGACGGTGCCGGTAATCTGCTCCATCGACGCCGCGGTCTGCTCCAATGAACTGGCTTGCTGCTCGGTGCGCGCGGAAAGATTCAGGTTACCGGCTGCAATCTCGCGCGACGCCACATTGACCGATTCGCTGGTGTGGCGAATGCGGCCAAGGATGTTCGCCATCTTGTCGACAAACATATTGAAGGCGGTCGCGATCTGGGACAGTTCATCGCCGCCGCGCGCATCGAGACGGCGTGTCAGATCGCCATCTCCCGAGGCAATTTCCTGCATCGCATTGCGGATCAATTCCAGACGTCGCAACGAGTGATTCAGCAGCAACGTCAATGCCAGCGCCGCCAGCAGAATGATCACCAGCGAGGTCACCGCCGAGGTTGTCAGCATGCTGGACAGTGCATTGGTTGCATCGGAACGATCCAGCACAACTGCCAGCATCCAGTCCGTTCCCTCTATCTTGCTGACGAACAGCATGCCGTCGCGATCGTTCAAATGCACGTCCAGGCTGGTCTTCGACTGCTCGACCTCTGCCAGCTTGGCCGCCGAGAGCCCGGGCGCCATTTCCGATACCGGCTTCAGGCGCAGTGCCGAATCGGGATGCGTGATCAGGTTGCCGCCGCCATCCACCAGGAAAGCAAAACTGTTCGACGTTGGTTTGATCGAATTCACGGTTTTGACGATCGATTCGAGGATGACATCCGCACCGACAACAGCCTTGACGCCATTTTTTGCGTTGACCGGCTCGGCAAAGGTGATGACCAGTTTGCCGGTGGTAGCGTCAATATATGGCGAGGTCAGCACCGGCGCACCGGCCTGGCTGGCCTTGATAAACCACGGCCTGGCAGTCGGATCGTAGCCGGGAGGCAGTTCATGCAGAAACAGGATCCGCTTATCCGAATAACCGATGTATGCGTCATCGAAGCCGCCGGCCGCTTTCGCTGCCTGGATCGCAGGCAATGCGTCGGACGCATTCACGGCAAGACCCATTGAAGAAACTATCGTTCTTTTCTCACGTACCCATTCGGCAATTTCGGCAGACTGGCTGGCTGCCAGCAGCAGCGTTTGCTGATTGACGGATTCCAGCGTATGACTGCGAGTGGAGATGAAATTGGCAAACACCACCGTCAGCATGGAGAGCACCACGATAGACAGGCAAATGGCGATGAGCCGGATGCGAAGCGAGGAAAACATGAAGTAACGGTCCTTTGGATTTGTCTGTGCGACATCAACCAGCTCCGCCGACAACATGATAAGTACATGAGACCGGCTGTGCCTGCTGATGCGCTGGTTTTGAATACGCTGTATTGACCGCTGTGCCTGCATCAGTCAGTGTTTTTTTGTGCAAGGCTATCGCGATCACGTAGAAGCGATCCATTGAAAAGACGGCTGTTCAGCCCGCATTTCAAACGTTCAGAAAAATCCATTGGGTGCCTTAGCCGAGGTTCCCGGCGTCGACATTTATGGTGACGATTCCGGCTGCGATTCCAGCTACGCAACCGGGTGCTTAGCCAGCGCTCAAGGACAGCAACGCTGGCTGCACGGCATCAATCCCAATGCGGCGCCAGGCCTTCTGGATTAGCGAGCCGTTCGTTGCGCTCCAGCGTGGCGATCTCGGCCATGTCTTGCGCCGTCAGCACAATTCCACGTACATCCAGGTTGCTCTCCAGGTTGGCGCGTTTGGTCGATGAAGGAATCACCGCAAAACCTTGCTGCAGCGACCATGCCAGCGCGACCTGGGCTGGATTGACGCGGTGGCGTTCAGCGATGCGCGCCAGCACCGGCTCCTGCATCACCTTGCCGTAGGCCAGCGGCATGTACGCAGTGATGTGGATACCCAGGTTGCGGGCAAATTCGACCACCTTGCGGTTCTGCAGGAAAGGATGAATCTCGACCTGCTGGGTCGCGATCTCGGCCGCGCCGACTGTCGCTATGGCACGCTGCAAATGCGCGTTGGTGAAATTGGATACGCCAATCGCCTTGGTCAGCCCAGCCGCCTTGGCCTCCGCCAGCGCAGCCATGTATTCCTCGACCGCCACCGCGTCGTTTGGCGACGGCCAGTGAATCAGGGTCAGGTCGAGCTGTTCGAGACGCAGCTTGTGCAGGCTTTCCTTCAGGCTCGGCAGCAGCTTGTCGTGCGCCAGGTTGTCGATCCAGATCTTGGTGGTAACGAATAATTCGTCACGGGCGACGCCGCTGTCGGCCATGGCCTGCCCGACCTCGGCTTCATTGCCGTAGATTTGCGCGGTGTCGATATGGCGATAGCCGACCTCGATGCCGTTGCGCACCGAGTCGATGACGACCTGGCCTTGCAGACGGAAAGTGCCGAGGCCGATTTGGGGAATGGTGATGCTCATGTGTTGTCCTTTGCGTGGAATGGAAGATGCCGGCATGGCTGCGCCAATGAACCGATAGGCGTACTGTGCACGCATTCTTTATTGCAAAAAATACCCTAGACAACAAATGTTATTTGCTACTGAGTCAACAATAATTGTAAAAACAGAATGTAGCGAACAATCAAAACCGTCCGCCTTCCGGCTTGCCGTCAATTCCGACCTGACACGCCGATTCGGCCGCAATGCGGCTATTTGAATGCCTTTGCAACAACTCGGAGTGTTGTAATTTAATGTTTTTCACAATTGCCGGCTATTTGTTTTACATGGATATCCTCTATAATTGCCGACACCAAATAAACTCAAATGAGAATTGATTACAGAATCACTCTTATTTGTAATTAAAGACATTCCAGCCAGCAAAACGGTCCACCTCCGTACTAGCCAGCCAAATTTTCTGCTGCTTCGTAGAAGCCAACCCTTTTGCCAATAAAAAAATGAACCGTCTCAACCCGATTGCCGCCGCTCTGGTGGCAGTGTTTGCCGCCCCCCTGTCTTCCTACGCACAACAAACCCCCAGCCCGAAAACAGACGCCAGCCCTGCCGTACTGCAGGAAGTCGTGGTGGAAGGTAGCCGTGGCGATTTCAACGCCAACGGCACCTCCCTCTCCAAATTGCCGGCTGACCTGCATGACGTGCCGCAATCGGTAGTGGTGGTGAACAAGGCACTGATGCAATCGCAAGGCGCGAATTCACTAGCGGATGCTCTGCGCAACGTTGCGGGTATCACGTTGGGCGGTGCGGAAGGTGGCCAGATCGGCAACAACATTAACTTGAACGGCTTTTCGGCGCGTACCGACATCTATCTGGATGGCTTCCGTGACCGCGGCCAGTACTATCGCGACACCTTCGCCATCGATGAAGTTGAAGTATTGATGGGCCCGTCATCGATGCTGTTCGGGCGCGGCTCCACCGGCGGCGTGATCAACCAGGTAACCAAGAAGGCCAACCTGCATGAATCGACCGAAGTCTCGGCATCGGCCACGACCAACGGTTTGGTGCGCACCACTGCGGATTACAACCATCCGTTGTCGGACACCTCGGCTTTCCGCCTTTCGGCTATGGCGCAGAGCGGCAAAGCCACCACGCGCGATCAGAGCGACGTGCAAGACTTCGGCCTGGCCGGCTCGTACGTGTTCGGCATCGGCACCCCGACCGAAATCACCTTGTCGGCGCTGATCCAGCACAACCACGACATGCCTGACTACGGCCTGCCGCCACTCAACGGCCATCCAGTCAATGTTGACCGCAACACCTCCTACGGCCTCAACAGCGACCACACGGATCAGGATGTGGCCGCACTGAATGCCACCATCAAGCACAAAATTACGCCGGACGTGGTGTTGCGCAACCAAACCCAGTTCAACTACGTCCGCGTCAGTGCTGTTGAAACTGCGCCGCAAAGCATCGGTACCGTCGCCAATGGCATCTTCACGCCGTTGACAAATGCGTCGAGCAACCTGCCATTGAGCAGCCTGTACGTACGTGGCCAAAGCCATGACCGCGACATCCGCGATTACTCGATTTTCAACCAGACGGAATTGTCGGCAAAGCTCAGCACCGGCAGTATCAAGCATGACTTGCTGGTCGGTTTTGAAGTCGGCCACGACGGCTACGACAACCAGGCCTACTACCGCAACGGTAGCTGTAACGGTTTGCCGTTGACCGGACCATCGACACCGACTAGCGGCTATGTCGATTGCGTCCCGCTGGTCAATCCGGGCTACAGCGCGGCAGGCAGCAGCGTTGCCAGTCAGGCCGGCAACCATGCGGGCGGCACTGCCAATACGCTGGCGGCTTATTTCAATGACACCGTAGCCCTTACCGACCAATTCAAACTGGTCGGCGGCTTGCGCTACGATAAATACATCGCCAGCATCAGCAACTCGATCAACTCAAGCAACACGCCTGCTGTCGCAAAAAACACGACCATCGGCTACGCCAATCAAACCGTCAATTTCACCAGCGTCCGGGCGGGCGGCATCTGGCAGCCTAGCGCAGCACAATCGTATTACCTGTCGTACGGCACTTCGTTCAACCCATCGCTGGAACAACTGGTCGGCACCACTGGCCAGCAGGGACTGGCGCCAGAAAAGAACCGTTCCTACGAACTGGGCGGAAAATGGGACCTGTTGGGCGACAAACTGTCGTTGAATTCGGCGATTTTCCAGATCCAGAAAGACAATGCACGCAGCCAGGTATCGACCGGCGTCTACGTGCTTGAAGGCACCGTGCGCGTCAACGGCGCACGCGCAGGCTTGACCGGACACATCACCAAAGACTGGCAAGTGGCGGCGGGCTATACTTACCTGGACGCCAAGATTGTCGGCGCTTCCGTGCTTGACGGCACATTGGGCAAAGTGCCACTCAACACACCTAAAAACACGCTGACGACCTGGACTACCTACAAGATTGCACCGCACTGGGAAGTTGGCGGCGGCGCCACCTACATGTCGGAACGTTTTGCCAACAGTACCGATACGGTGCAGGTCGGCGGTTACACGCGCTGGGACGCAACGGTCGCTTATACACAGCCGAAATACGATATTCGCCTGAATTTGTTTAACCTGACCAACAAGATGTATTACGATTCGTTGATTCAGTCCGACGGCGGACGTTCGGTGCCTGGTACTGGCCGCACCGCCATGCTGTCGCTCAACTATCGCTTCTAAACTTTAAAAGCCGTTCATGCTGATTGCCATTCCCAAGGTACTCGATGCCCAGCAGCTAGGCGCTGTGCGACAGTTGCTCGACCACGCCGGTGCGGCGTGGGTCGACGGCCGCGTCACGGCCGGGTACCAAGGGGCGGCAGTCAAGTTCAATCAGCAGATTGATGAGCGTTCCGATGTGGCGCTCCAATGCCAGCAGATCATCCTGCAGGCATTGGAGCGCCACCCGCGCTTTATCAGCGCCGCATTACCGAATACCGTCTATCCGCCGATGTTCAACCGCTACGGCGAGGGCATGACCTTTGGCGCCCACGTCGACGGCAGCGTGCGGATCGATCCACACAGCGGCCGCAAACTGCGCACCGACATCTCGGCCACCTTGTTCCTGTCTGATCCGGAATCCTACGACGGCGGCGAACTGCAGATCCACGACACCTACGGCACGCATGCAGTCAAGCTGCAAGCCGGCGACATGGTGCTCTACCCTGCCACTAGCCTGCATCAAGTGACGCCGATTACACGTGGTGTGCGTACCGCCTGCTTTTTCTGGGTGCAAAGCCTGGTGCGCGACGATGCCCAGCGCAGCATGCTGTTCGACATGGACAACGCCATCCAGAAACTGAACCAGACCAATGCCGATGAACAGGCGCGCCGCACCTTGATCGGCTGCTATCACAACCTGATGCGGCAATGGAGCGACACCTAATTGGTGCGTTAATCATTGATTCATTATCGCAGCGATAGCAATCAGGCATTCGCCAACAATTTTTGCAGCAACCTCTTCAGCTCACTGACTTCGTCTTGCGCAAACCCGGCAAGGAATCGCCGTATGACTTGCGCGACGCATTCAGTCAATTTCGGGTACATCCGCAAACCCGCCTCGGTAAGCTCAAGCATTACTGAACGACGGTTATCCAAAGGCCGCAAGCGCGTCACCAGCCCCTTGCGCTCCAGTCGATCAATCATGCGCGTCATGGCGCCTGGATCGTAAGACAGCGTCTTGCACAGCGCAGCCATCGATTCCGATCGAGAACCGGCCAGCTTGACGATGATGACGTACTGCGCCGCTGTCATATCCAGCGGCTGCAGTTCCTGATCCAGCGCCGCCAGAATCGCCGTGCGTGCCTGCCCCACCAGTGAGTCCAGCGTATCGAGAGCCGCCGCATCTTGCTTGCTTGCCACCATGGCTGAGCAGCGTTAATGCGCTGCCGAGGTATCCGCCACGCGTTTCGGCTTGGGCGCGAACCAGACTGCCGTCGCCGCCAGCAGGAACGAGAATGCCGCCACCGTGAAGATATGATTGGTCGACAGCATGATGCTTTGCGACTGCAAGGTCTGTTCGATGCTGACCCTGGCCTGATCGGCACTGAACCCCGACTGCACCAGCGCGCTGCTGGCCTCGCCGTTCTTGTCGACCAGGCCCGCCAGTTCCGCGTGATAGTAGATCGCCTTGTTTTCCCAACTGGTATTGACCAGCGAAGTCGCGATGGCGCCGGACATGGTGCGGCAAAAACTCATCAACCCCGCGGCCGATGCAGTTTCCGACAGATTCACGCTACTCAGCGCAAGTCCCGTCAACGGCACAAAGAACAATGGCAACCCGATTCCTTGCAGCAGCAGCGGCCAACCAATCTGGAAGGTGGTCATGTCGGTGCTGTTGAAACTGCGCAGCAAGGTCACGGCGCCCAGCCACATCACGCCGAGGCACACCAATTTGCGCGGATCGACCTTGGTCGACAGCTTGGCGACGAACGGCGCTGTGATCACCGCCAGGATGCCGCTCAATGCGGTGGTCTGGCCGGAGTGCGTCGCGGTATATCCCATATAGCCTTGCAGCCACAATGGTGTCAGCACGGTAGCGCCGAAGAAGGCGCCGAATGCCAGGCAGATGGTGATCACACTGGCGGAAAATCCGCGATGCCGGAAGACGCGCAAGTCGACCACCGGGTTGCGCTCGGTCAGCTCCCAGATCATGAACGCCAGGAAGCCGACCATGGCGATCAATGCCAGAGTCACGATTTCAGTCGACGCGAACCAATCCTTTTCCTTGCCCTGGTCCAGCATCAGCTGCAGCGCGGCGACCCAGACGATCATCAAGGCCAGTCCAACTTTATCGATCGGCAGCTTCACCAGTTTCGATTCGTAAGGCTTGAACATTTTCCAGCCGAGATAGCCGCACAGCAGCGCCACCGGTACGTTGATGTAGAAGATGTAAGGCCAGCTGTACTGATCGCACAGCACGCCGCCAAGTATCGGGCCGGCAATCGGCGCAATCAGGGTCGTCATCGCCCACAGGCCGACCGCCGTCGGCGCTTTCTCCTTCGGGAAAACGCGCAGCAGCAATGTCTGCGACAGTGGAATCAACGGGCCGCCGGCCAAGCCTTGCAGGATACGGAAGGCGATCAGCAGGCCCAGCGAATTGGCCAAGCCGCACAACGCCGAAAAAACGCCGAACATGATCATCGACGTGATGAACACCCGCACTGCGCCGAAGCGATTGGCGAGCCAGCCGGTCAGCGGCACCGTGATTGCTTCCGCCACCGCATACGAGGTGATGACGTAGGTGCCTTGGCTGGATGAGGCGCCGAGCGCCCCGGAAATGGTCGATACCGAAACGTTGGCAATGGTGGTATCGAGTACCGCAATGAAGTTGGCGGCAGCCAGCAACAGGCCGGCGCCGATCAGCTGCGCGCCTGCCAGCGGCTTGATCGGCAGCGCTGATGAAGTGGAGGACATGATTTGTTTGCCTTATCGACGCTCTTGCTTACATGCCCGCAACTTGCGCGGCCTTGTTGCTGCGGCCGCGCGTGTCAATCGATACTTCCATCGACAAGCCCACGCTCAGCGGCCGCTCGATCAATTCCTTGGGATCGATCGAAATCCGCACCGGCAAGCGTTGCACTACCTTGATCCAGTTGCCGGTGGCGTTTTGCGCGGGAATCATCGCAAATGCCGAGCCGGTGCCGCCGGCCAGGCCGACCACAGTGCCGTGATATTCAACCGAGCTGCCGTAGAGGTCGGCGCTCATGGTGACCGGCTGCCCCAACTGCACTTGCGTCAACTGCCCTTCCTTGAAATTGGCATCCACGTGCAGCGAATGTATCGGCACGACCGACAGCAACGCGGTGCCGGCCTGCACTCGCTGGCCGACCTGGACCTGGCGTCGCGCAATCACACCATCGACCGGCGCCCGCAATACGGTACGCTCCAGATCAAGCTTGGCCTGATCGCGTTTGGCGCGAGCCAGTTCCACTTCAGGATTGGTGTCGACCGTGGTGTTGGCAGTCAGCACCGTGCTGGCCTGCTGCGCGCCGATTGCCACCTGGCGGTTGCTGCTGGCCTCTACCTGGCCGGCCTCTGCCACTTTCAGATTGGCTTGCGCCGTCAGCAGCGCGGTGCGGGCGTTGGTCACCTCTTCGCCGGAGACCGATCCCGATTTGGAGAGCGCCTCACGACGATGCAGATCCAGTTCGGCGCGCTGCAGGTCCGCCTGCGCCGACAAGGTCTGCGCCGCCGCACGCTTCTGTTCAGCCTCGCGCGCCAATACCTGGGCGGTCATGCCGTGATCATTGGCGAAATAACCCTGCACCCGACGCTGGGCTCGCCCGAGGTCGGCCTCGGCTTGCAACAGCGCGAGTTTGGCGTCGCTGTTATCAATCTCGACCAGCACATCGCCCTGCTTGACGTATTGGGTATCGACCACCTTGACGTCAGCCACGATGCCATTGACGGCCGGCGTAATCTGGAAAATCTCGGCATTGGTATACGCGTTGTCGGTGCTGACATAGCGCGAACCGATGAAGTACCAGTAGGTGCCGTATGAGACGGCGGCAATCAGGATGACGCCGCCAAGGATGGCGAACAGCTTCTTGCGTTTTTGGTTGTTTGCTTTCGCGTCTGCAGCGCCGGCTGCTTCTGTGGATGCAAGTTCGTCGATAGCTTGAGAATCGGAATGGGACATTTTCTTGCCTATGTATTGACTATGTATTGAATTTGATTGGATCAGATGGCAGCCTGCCGGTAACCGCCGCCGAGCGCCCGCACCAGTTCCACATCAAGCGAGAACATGCGTGAGCGCAGCGTCGACAGGTCGCGCTGGTTGGTGAGGAAGGTGTCCTGTGCATTGAGCACGTCGAGATAGGTTGCCAGGCCGCCTTCGTAACGGTTCTGGGCGATGCGGAAAGCATCTTGCGCGGCATCGGTCGCTTCCTGCACTTTTGCCAGACGTCCCGACAACGCCTTCTCGCTGACAGCGACATCGGCCACATCCTGCAAGGCCTGCGTCACCGCACCATCGTAATTGGCGACTGCCTCGTCATAGCTGCCGCTGGCCGAGCGGTATTGACCGCGCAAACGACCGCCCTCGAAAATCGGCAGCGATATGGCGGGACCGATGCTGCCGATATCGGAGCCAGCCTTGGTCAGCATGCCCAAACCCAGCGATTGAAATCCCAGGTAGGCGGTCAGGTTAACGTTGGGGTAAAACTGCGCCCTGGCCACCTTGATCTGTTTTGCCGCAGCTTCAGCACGCAGGCGCGCGGCAACCACATCGGGCCGGCGACCGAGAAGATTGACCGGCAACTGCTGCGGCAACGCAAACGGCTTGGACAGATCAAGCACCGGACGCGTCAATTGCAGGCCGCGATCTGGTCCGGCGCCGATCAGCGCTGCCAGCTTGTTGCGCTGCAGATCGATGGATTCGTCCAGGCTCAGCAAATCCGCCTCAGCCGACGCCTTGCGCGCCAGCACCTGCTTGACGCTGCCCAGCATCTCCAGGCCGTTGAGGCGACGCTGCTCGAACAGATCCAGCGTCTGCGTCCGCACCTTGAGCGCCGCTTCTGCAGTATCGCGCTGGCTTAGCAAGCGCTCGAATTCGGCATAGGCGGCGGCAATCGAGGTCGCCAGCGTGATGCGCGCCTGCGCGGCATCGGCCCTGGCTGCCTCCAGATCGGAAGTGGCAGCCGCCAGCGCTGCGCGATTCTTGCCCCAGAAATCGATTTCGTAGCTGAGGTTCAGTGTCGCCTGGCCTTCGTAGTTATAGTTCTGCGGCACGAATTCAGCCGGAATGCCGTTGTTGTAGCTTTGCTTCATGTAGTCGGCCGATGCATTCGCACTGACCTGCGGCAGCAGCGATGCACCCTGCTGCTGCGCCACGCCTTGCGCCTTCATCAGGCGCGCCTGGGCGGCGGCCAACGACGGCGCGCCCTTCAAACCCTCGGCGATCAAGGCATCCAATTGCCGATCGCCGTAGACCGTCCACCAATTATCGTCAGGCCAGTTGACGGCGCTGCCGCTCAACGACTGTCCGGTCTGATAGCTGCCGATGTCTTTTGGCTCGGCACGCGGACCGATATCGGAAAACTGCGCGCAGCCGCCGAGGGTCAGCGCCAGCAGGAGCGAGCTGGCGACACCACGCAAAGCGGGTGCAGCAGAGGGTGAGAAATTACGGAGCGACATGACGATATCCATTTATAACTGTACTGTACGGTATAGTATAGTATTGACTTTTTGGCGTCGTCAAGTAAAACTGGCGTACTTGAAAAAACAGGTATTTTTTACAACAGAGGTGCAGCAAGCTGCGGCCAGCGCTGTGAGCAGGCAAGAACAAGGACCAATCAATGCGCAAGAAAAGTGAAGAGCGACGGCAGGCGATCATCGACATCGCTGCGGAAATGTTTAACGACGTCGGCTTCGAACGGGCATCCATGTCGGAAATCTCTGCCCGCCTGGGGGGATCGAAAGCGACGCTGTACAACTATTTCTCCTCGAAGGAAGAAATTTTTGTCGAAGTCATGCGCCAGCAGGCTGGCCAGAAATTTGAAGTGACCTTCACCAGCCTGGTCGAATCGGATGATCTGCGCAGCGCCTTGCAACGCTTTGGCGCACTGTATTTACATGCGGTGCTATCCCCTGAAGTCATTGCCGCCAAACGCCTGGCCTTCTATCACGCCGAGCGTTCCAACCTGGGTCAGATGTTGTACGAACGCGGGCCGAAGCTGGGCTGGACAATCGTTGCGGAATTCCTCAAGAAAGCGATGGCAAGAAAACAGTTGCGCCAGGCCGATGCTTGGGTCGCTGCGCTGCAATTGCGCGGGCTGCTCGATGCAGAATGGTTTGAAGTCAGGATGCTCGGCGTCGTCACAAGCGTGACCCCGGCCAAAATCCGCGATACGGTAGAACGCGCAATCGATGTGTTCATGCTGGCCTACGCCGCTGAGAAGCACTAGCAAAGAAAGCGCAGCGATGCCCTGCACCGCATCGGCGCGCATGCTGCACTTGTCAAAACGTCGGCAATGACTATACTTATTTCGACAAACTTATTTCCCAAAGGAAATTTTATCCGGTAGATAAGGGCGGCAGGAACGTTCAAATCAAGACTTGGGTTTACCTAGCGAATGAATGGCAATCGGGAGATTCGTCATGAAACAGCTTGTCCGGAACCTCACTCTGCTTATCGTATCGACAATGGCCGGTACCGGCAGCCTGGCAGGAACCGCCACGGCCACCATGACCAACACGGTCACCATCGCCGGCAATTGCAGCATCTCCACCCTCGGCTTCACCACCACCTACGATCCGGTGGTCGTCAATGCCAGCGCCAACCAGGACGTGACAGCCAGCGTGACGACCACTTGCACGGTCGGCGCCTCTCCCGTAGTCACGCTTGGACAGGGAGCCAACGCCAATACCGGCTCGACCGACGCCATCCCATTACGCCGCCTTTCCAGCGGCGGCGGCGCGCCAAGCTACCTTAACTACGGGATGTTCTCCGACTCCGGCCGCACCGTCACCTGGGGCAACACCGCAGCGACCGCGCCGGCCGCCGTCTCCGCCAACGGCTCAGCCACCGCACTGACTGTCTACGCGCGCGTGCCGTCCGGGCAAACCGGACCGGCTACAACATTCACCGACGCAGTCGTCGCCACCGTAACCTTTTAAGCAACAGCCGCAAGGAAGCAGATGCAACGTCATTTGGTGTATGCTGACGCCATGAACAATGACACCGACATCCAGCTCAGCGGACCATTCCGCGTTACCGACGCCACTGGCCGCAACCACGATATCAAAGCAATCCGCATCTTCGACGAAGGCTACGGCATCATCGACGTCTATGTTGATTTCAGCGCCGCGATCGGCAAAGAACGGCTGTATGCCGACAAAGTATTGATTGGACAAATCCTGGCCAGGCTGCGCCAGATCGGCTACGTCGGCCCGGATTTCGGCCACGGCGATCTCGGCCTGCAAGATGATAAGTTGATCGTCTTGGAAGCACCTGAAGAATTCAATACATTCGCCGCCAGCAAGGGCTGGAAGAACCTGGCGGATGAGTTTGCCGAGGAATTCCCTGCCGATGACGCCGACTCTGGCGCCAGCGATGATGCCGGCAAGGCAGCGTCAATCAGCAAGCTGGATGCGCTCAAAAACAAATTCAAAGCTTAACAAGCCTGGCCAGTCGCCGGCGTTTCAAGCCATCTTCCGACATCTGACAAAAACGCGCCGCTCAATGAGCCGGCGCGTTTTCATTTGCCGATAAAGCGCGGCCCCCGTAACTGACAACCTGCGTCATCCGCCACTTGTCGCCCTTGTTCTCCCAGATCATGAGGTGATGCATGCAGCTTGATCGGAAGCGATTGTCATGACATTATTTTGCTGGCGCGGCACTCCCATTGCGCTCATGACCCGGAGAATTTCAATGCAGACCCCCATATTCCTTGCGCTAGCCGCTACCGTTGTGGCGCTAACAGGATGCGCCTCGACTTCATCGACGACGCCAGACGGCGCCCGAAAAGAAACTTGCAAGCCAACCAGTGAAAAAGAAATAGCCGCCCTCTTCGACCGCTGGAACAATTCGCTGCAAACCGGCGATCCACACAAGGTGGTGGAAAACTATGCTCAACGATCAATCCTGTTGCCGGCGCTTTCCAACCAGCCGCGCCTGACCGCCGTAGAGAAAGAGGAATATTTCCAGGGTTTCCTCAAAACCAAACCCATGGGGCGGATCGATTCCAGGTTTATCGAGATTGACTGCAACACCGCGGTTGACGCCGGTTTCTATACCTTCACGTTTGCCAGTACCGGAATTCAAGCCAAGGCTCGCTATACCTTCACCTACAAGTGGGATGGCATGCAATGGCTGATTACGAGCCAACACTCCTCAGGCATGCCCGGCAAGGATTGAGGCGCAGCGCAGCGCAGCGCAGCGCAGCGCAGCGCAGCGCAGCGCACTGCGGCGATGCACCGGCCGGGTCAATGCGCCGCTATCGCCGCAACGCTGTCGTTTGATTAACTCGCCGAGTGTCAATGTCATAAACCTAATGTAATCGATCAAATTTGCGTGCCACCCTGTCGATTTTGCTCTGGCGAAATCGGACAAATTAGCTAAACTGGTTAACGGCTGAATCGCCGCCAAGCGCTTGCACACTGGATTTCCTGTCATCCGCAATCCAGATGCCAAGGCGACTCACAACATGAAAGCACATGAAAGTGAGCTGCTTGACGCAGCAATTCAACTTAGCACGCTGCATGCAGCGATTTGTCACTTTTAGGACCAGTGTGATGTATCAATTTTGGAAAGACTATTATGGATACAGGTACTGTCAAATGGTTTAATGACTCCAAGGGTATTGGCTTCATCGCGCCCGATAACGGCGGCGAAGAGTTGTTTGCCCACTTTTCCGCCATTCAGATGGGCGGC
Organism: Collimonas sp. NPDC087041; assembly: GCF_044745265.1. Taxonomy (NCBI): domain Bacteria; kingdom Pseudomonadati; phylum Pseudomonadota; class Betaproteobacteria; order Burkholderiales; family Oxalobacteraceae; genus Collimonas; species Collimonas sp. NPDC087041. Next base: position 193,119 of record NZ_JBIUZX010000001.1, on the reverse strand, counting down.
GAAAAATTCCTCCGCGAGGGGCAGAAAGTCAAGTTCGACGTCATGGATCGCCCCAAAGGCAAACAGGCATCCAACATTCAAGAAGCAAACTAGTCAACGATCAACAGGAACTGCAAGACCTCTGCTGTAACCTCATGGTGAAGTTAAGGTATTGACAGATTTGCCAAGGCTCGCAGCTCAACAGAGCGTGCGAGCCTTTTTCATTGATGCAATTTGAAGAATACCCAGCAGCCATGAAAGTTAGATCTCACCACATCAAAATGTCGCCGCCGTAAGGAGGCATCATGCAAAGAAACGATCCGAACAGCCTTAGCCAAAAAAAACGCTATAAGGAAACCATCCGCAAGCTGTATGAGCGCATCAACAATGGCGACGAAACTGCGTGGGCGGAAGTCAACGACAAGAACAACCTGGATCTGGTTCTGCTTGCCGAGATGGCAAAAAATCATGACTTGATAAAGAAACTACGAAGCTGGTGGTAACGCCTCCCCCTCCAAGGACTATCGAGAGCGGGACATTGTCCTGCCGCAGAATGTATCGATATAACCCAAACTTGCCCTGGCAGGCAGCGCCAGATCAAACCTACCGTGCCCCGTTATGCCGCGGCTTTTGAGGAAACCATTGATACATTGCACGGCAGCGGCGTGGCGACGGATAATAGCGGCTACCTCATTTTTAAAATTCCCCAATGGAAATTAAAGTCAACTTTCTCGACAAGTTACGCCTTGAAGCCAAGTTCGATGACTTCACGGTCGTGGCCGACCAGCCTATCCGCTATAAGGGCGATGGCTCGGCGCCCGGGCCCTTCGATTATTTCCTGGCCTCGTCGGCCTTGTGCGCGGCTTATTTTGTGAAGTTGTACTGCGTAACGCGCAATATTCCTACCGAAAATATCCGCCTGTCGCAAAACAATATTGTTGATCCGGAAAACCGCTACCAGCAGATTTTCAAGATTCAGGTTGAATTGCCGGCGGATATCTCCGCCAAAGACCGCCAAGGCATTTTGCGCTCCATCGAGCGCTGTACCGTAAAAAAAGTGGTGCAAGCCGGCCCCGAGTTTGTGATTGAAGAAGTGGAGAACCTGGATGCCGATGCGCAGTCCTTGTTGACCTTGAAACCAGCTTCTGACGTCAGCACCTATATTGCGGGCAAGGATCTGCCGTTGGAGCAGACCATCGCCAATATGTCGGGCGTTTTGGCGAACCTGGGCATCAAGATTGAAATCGCTTCATGGCGCAATCTGGTTCCCAATGTGTGGTCGCTACACATCCGCGATGCGCACTCACCGATGTGCTTCACCAATGGCAAGGGCGCGAGCAAAGAAAGCGCGTTGGCGTCGGCGTTGGGAGAGTATATCGAGCGACTGAATAACAACCATTTCTACGCCGGCACGTTTTGGGGTGAAGACATTGCCAACGCGGCGTTTGTCCATTACCCGAACGAGCGCTGGTTTAAGACTGGCCCAAAAGATAGGCTGCCGGCTGAAATTCTGGATGCGTACTGTCTGCCGATTTACAATCCCGACGGCGACTTATTTGCCTCGCATCTGATCGACACCAACTCCGGCAATGCGCAGCGCGGTATCTGCTCGCTGCCGTATGTGCGGCAGTCGGATGGCAAAGTGGTGTATTTCCCGTCCAACCTGGTCGAAAACCTGTACGTCAGCAATGGCATGAGTGCCGGTAACACGCTGGCCGAAGCGCAGGTGCAATGCCTGTCGGAGATCTTCGAACGCGCGGTAAAACGCGAAATTCTGGAAGGTGAAATCACATTGCCTGATGTGCCGCAGGAAGTGCTGGCGAAATACCCAGGCATCCTGGCCGGCATTCAGGGATTGGAAGAACAAGGCTTTCCGGTGCTGGTGAAGGATGCATCGCTGGGAGGCGTGTACCCGGTGATGTGCGTCACCTTGATGAACCCGCGGACCGGCGGTGTGTTTGCCTCGTTCGGCGCACACCCAAGCCTGGAAGTGGCGCTGGAGCGCAGCCTGACGGAATTGCTGCAGGGTCGCAGTTTTGAAGGCTTGAACGAACTGCCTCGCCCCACCTTTGCCAGCGAAGCGGTGACTGAGCCAAATAACTTCGTCGAACACTTCATCGATTCCAGCGGCATTGTGTCGTGGCGCTTTTTCAGTGCCAAAGCGGATTTCGATTTTGTTGAATGGGATTTTTCCGGCCAGGGAGAAAACTCCAATGCCGAGGAAGCCGCGGCCTTGTTTGGCATTCTCAAAGACTTGGGCAAAGAGTCGTACACGGCGGTGTATGACCAGTTAGGCGCTATAGCCTGCCGCATTTTGGTGCCCGGTTATTCGGAAGTTTACCCGATAGAAGATCTGGTCTGGGACAACACCAACAAGGCGCTGTTGTTCCGCGCCGATATCCTGAATCTGCATCGTCTGGACGATGACAGCCTGGAAGCACTGCTTGAGCGTTTGGATAACAATGAGCTGGATGATTACTCCGACATCGCCACCTTGATCGGTATCGAATTTGACGAGAATACCGACTGGGGGCAACTAACCGTCCTCGAATTGAAGCTATTGATTCATCTCGCGTTAAAGCAATTTGAAGAGGCACACGAGCTGGTGGGGGCCTTCCTGCAGTACAACGACAATACTGTCGAGCGCGGATTGTTTTATCAGGCCTTGAATGTGGTGCTGGAGGTGCTGCTGGATGATGAACTGGAACTGGACGATTACCAGGTCAATTTCCGCCGGATGTTTGGCAATGCCCGGATGGATGCGGTAATGGGTTCAGTGGACGGCAGCGTGCGCTTCTTTGGGTTAACGCCAACGAGCATGAAACTGGAGGGCCTCGATAGGCACCAGCGCCTGATCGACAGCTACAAAAAATTGCATAAGGCGCGCGCCAATGCGGCGGCTACGGCCAGTTAGAGTTATGCGTCATGGCGGGATGCGTTGATTCCACTGATCCCCCAGGTCGATACCAGAACGACCATCCGAGCCGGCATCCACCAATGTGGATGCCGGCTTTTTTGTTTCTATCTCGACTTCTATCTCGGCTTCTATCTGCGCTTCTATCTCAACCACTAACCACTAGGCCTGAATAATCGTCCCATCCCCATACTCTCCCACCACAGGGTCCAGATTTTCCGGTGAGTGAAGAATCGTGGGGCCTCGAGAACAGGCCTGCCGCGTCAGGTACTGCGTCAATCCTTCCGCTTGAACCGTTGCTGGAATTGTCGCTTTCATTTCCGATAGCAATTCTTCTGTCGCCCTCACAATCCACTCTACCGTGCGATATTTCGGAGAGACTATCTGGATATTCTGCGAGTCGGTCTGATCGAAGAAACCATGTTGCAGCTTGTGCCTGACATAGGAAAGCGCAGTGATGCCGGGAATGGTACGTTTTTCCAAATAGGCCTGGTTCGCAGCTTCATCATAACGAATCACGTTATCCGGAAATTCATATCCCTCATCTTCCAGAAGCGCCTCATTGACGACATGTGGCAACAAAGGTCTCGCGTCTTCGTGACCGACTTCAAACAACAGAATTTTCTTGAGCTTCTTCATCTCCTTCTGTTGTTCTGTGTCTGTTTTCTGGATGGCGATACTCGGAAAGTACGCGCGGATGAATTCATTGGATTCATGCATGAGCGCATCCCTGCTCAAATTTGGTTGTTTTTCCAAAAACCTGTCGTCCATGTCCATCATCTTCCAGGCATGGTTGAGATCGTGTATCAGGAATTCGAGTGGCGACTGCCAGAACTCATCAACATACACAGGCTCCGTTGATACCCCAATAAAATAGATTGGGGTACCGCGGATCTTCATGAGATCGGTGGCGGAAATGTTGTCAAAAGTCGGAATGATGAGCACATCGGGAAGCCGATGCATCAGCTCCTCGTAGCGGTACCAGTACTTCTTTTGAAAATGGATGCTCAAATCCTTCTCGATACGGCAGGCCACATCAAAGAAGCCTACCGCTTCAAACAAGATGCGCAGCGTCGGCGCATAGGGGCACATCGGGCCGTTCTGGATCGTAACGTGGTGAAGCTTATGCAGCAACTGATCGCGCATCGACGCAAGTGCCGCATTGTCGCGGCACTTGTCTTCTATTGCAGACAGCATCATCTGGCTACGGACGTATTCAACCACGGGCAACAACTCCAGAATTGGCGTATCCAGGCTGTCGTTGTTCGACGCAAACCGCGCCCGCACTCCGCGGTACACATCCAATGGATTTTTTACCGTTTCCCGTATCCATTCATGATGAGAAGCACCCTGCGTTTTAGTAAAATTTTTTGCAATAAGCGCAGCGGCAATCTGTTTATGGTGACCGAAGGCAAAGGGACCTTCTTTCGCATTCGGCGTGGTAATCACGCTCTCAGGAAGCCACCTGCCCTCAACCTCTTCTGGTTCCGAAATTTCCACGAGAAATCCAACCGTATCGACAATATGGCGCGGATCTGACGGGAGAGCTATGTCTTTGAGGTGATCGCGATATCCATGAGAAATGGTTCTATCCATATGGATTCGCGCTTCTTTTCCTGCTTCGCTGCGGACGAAATAGTATTTACGCCCATCTGATTCGGCGATGCCATATTTCGGTTCTACTGATCCGAACACTTTGCTGCCGGTTACCCTTAATGCTGCAAAAATGTTGGCTGGAATTCCGATCTCGTTTTGTTCATCCTCATCCCGAAGCAAGCCGCCAGGCAGCGACATCCCCTCAGGGAAAAACGCTCTGTCCAACGTCAGGAATTCCCTGCCCTGCTCTCCTTCTCGCATCACAAGCACGTCGACAGTCTTACGAACCATGACTCCCTGATCAATCCGCTGCTTTGCCTGAATCTTCAGTTTTTGATCGGACAACAATGCGTTCACTACCGCCGATTGATGATCCACGTTGAGATATTTGGCGATGCAATTTTCAATACCGTTCTTGCGAATGGGGTCACGCAGGCGATGGAACCAATAAACCATGTACAAGAGTGATTCGGCATAGAGGCTCGCCGGATAAGTTTGCGTATCGAGAGCTATCGCGTATTTATCGAGTATTTCCAGAACGATGCCGGTGGCGGCATCCCCTTGCGTGGTTGAGAGCAAAGATGAAAGGTCGTCGATAGCGTTTGGGAATTTGCTGGTATCGGATAATCCGGAGATCGGTGCAGGCGCGTTAAATGCCATCATGTTTTCCTTGACGGTTTCTCTCATGTTAAAGACTCAGATTGCGTTCAAAATTAACGATGTCGGCACCTGGCTTCAGTGCATAGAGCTGAGCAAATCGCCCTCCTGAAGATATTTTCTCATTCGAAATTTCGAACATTCCTGATGCCTCGATGCGTCGCATCAAACTTTTTCTTTGGATGGGCTTTTCGATGATTGCTTCAATCACCTTGATCAATTGGCCGATGCTAAATTTTTCGGGCAGACAAAATACGGGGATCATCGAATACAGCGTTTTCTGTTGCAGCCGCTGCTGCGCCATATCAATGATGTGGCGATGGTCGAAGGCAATCGATAGCTTGGGCAATTCACTCACATTCAACCAGGAACTGCTTTCAACTGAGGCGATTCTAGACTCAACCTCCTGATGCGCTACCAACGCATAATAGGCAAGCGTGACGCTATAGCCACGCGGGTCACGCTTGGCTCCGGAGATCACCTGCAATTGTTCCAGATAGCTCGGCACCAGCCCCGTCTTGCTCAACAACTTTCGACGCGCCGTCATATCAGTGTCTTCATCCAGACTGATATCAATAAATCCTCCAGGCAGGCCCCAACAACCCACAAACGGCGGTTCAGCGCGTTTGGCCATCAGCACTTTCAAAACGCCATCGTGGACGGTGAAAAGTACGCTGTCCACCGTGAACAATGGTTTTTCTATTTGCAATATGGCATTCATTTTTCTCGTCTTTTTATGTCTTTGGGACACTTTCCTTATAGCATAAATGGCAGCTCGCTAAAAGTTGTCAAATTTTGCTTTACTTTGTGTCTCACGGACATTAATATCTATTCATGTTTTATTCATTCCCCGATAAAACAAAAAAGCATAGTCAAACGAACAAGAATTGACTGCGCTCTGATTACTTCAAGACAGGGTCAGCAAATGGGCAGCCACACAACAAGCATCAATCGTTATTTTTTACCGAATCCTCAACCGGCTGAAGATTCGTTTAAGCATTTTCAATTCAAGAGCGGCGAAAATCATCTCCAAATTCTGGCGCCCAGCAGTTCCCATGTCGAAATCATGTTTCGCTACAGCGGAGATCAATCGCTGATTCAGCTCTTGCTGCTGACCGATGCGCTTCGCCGCCAGGGCGCAAATGTGATCGATTTATGCATCCCCTATTTTCCAGGCGCAAGGCAAGACCGCGTTTGCAATGCAGGCGAACCACTGTCGGTTAAGGTCTACGCCGATTTAATCAATCAACAGCGCTATCAAAAGGTTTGTGTTTTTGATCCCCACAGTGATGTGCTTGTGGCTCTTTTGAATAACGTCCATGTCGTCAAAAACCATCAATTCATCAGAGACGTGGTGAGCGACATTCGATCAGATCTTGTTTTGGTGTCGCCAGATGCCGGTTCGAATAAAAAAATCTTTGAACTGTCCAGTCCGCTGGGCGGATTGCCGGTGATCCGGGCCGACAAAATTCGCGACGTGCGCAATGGCGCCATCATCGCCACGGAGATTTACTGCGACGATTTAAGTGGGCAGACGGCCATGATTGTTGACGACATTTGTGCCGGCGGCAGGACTTTTATCGAATTGGCGAAAAAACTGAAAGCCAAAAACTGCAAAAAAATCATCCTGGCTGTGTCTCACTACGAAGGCACTGCGGATCAGGAAAAATTGATGGAAAGCGGCATTGACGCGATATACACCACCAACAGTTTGCGCGACCTCGTCGCAACAGAATTTTTAAATGTGAAAGATATTTGGCGCTTCATGCCAACACAAGGAGAAAAATAATGAACTTGAATCCAGTCACTGCAATCGATGGCTACAAGGTCGATCATCGTCGTCAATACCCCGACAATACTGAAGTTGTATTCAGCAATCTGACGGCCAGAACAACCCGCCGCGAGTACACCGATCATCTGGTTTTTTTTGGATTGCAGTATTTTATAAAAAACTTTTTAATCAAAAGCTGGGAAGACGATTTTTTCAAACAACCCAAAGACGAAGTCATTCGCCGATTTTCTCGTCGCATAAATAACTATTTGGGTCCGAATAATGTCGGCACCCAGCACATCGCGGATCTCCACGACCTGGGCTACTTGCCCATAAAAATGATGGCGCTGCCGGAGGGTTCGGTTTATCCATTAAGAGTGCCATGCCTTGTGATTTTCAATACCGACGAGCGGTTTTTCTGGCTCACCAATTATTTGGAAACCATTCTCTCAACCAATGTATGGGGCATGTGCACCAGCGCCACTACGGCGCACGAGTACAAAAAAATACTGACTGCTTACGCACTGGAAACTGATGGCAGCACCGAGTTCGTGAATTGGCAAGGACATGACTTTAGCTTTCGCGGCATGTATGGCGTTGAAGCAGCCACAATGAGCGGCGCGGCGCACTTATTGAGTTTTACCGGCACAGACACCATTCCCGCCATCGATTTCCTGGAAGATTTTTATGGCGCCAATAGCGATGTGGAACTGGTTGGCGGCAGTGTTGCGGCAACTGAGCATTCAGTCATGTGTGCCGGCGGCATGGACAATGAACTTGAAACCTTCCGGCGTTTGATTCAAGACATCTATCCGGCTGGGATCGTTAGTATCGTGTCCGATTCCTGGGATTTCTGGCAAGTGATGACGGACTTTACCGTCAAACTCAAGGCACAGATTTTGGCGCGTGACGGAAAAGTCGTATTTCGTCCTGATACCGGTTGCCCAGTCAAAATGATCTGTGGTGATGCCGATGCCGAAATCGGCTCACCGGAATACAAGGGCACGATTGAATGCTTGTGGGAAGTGTTTGGCGGTAGCGAAACCAAGCAAGGCTACAAAATTCTGGATCCGCATGTTGGATTGATTTATGGCGACTCCATCACCATTGAGCGCGCCACGGCAATTTGTGCAGGGCTCAAAGCCAAAGGATTTGCCTCAACCAATGTGGTTTTCGGAATTGGCAGCTACACCTACCAGTACGTCACTCGCGATACCGATGGTTTCGCCGTTAAAGCCACTTTCGCCAAAATTTCCGGTGAAAATCGTGAAATTTTCAAAGCCCCAAAAACAGGGGATGGAACCAAGAACTCAGCCAAAGGCTTGGTTGCGGTATATAAAAATGCGCAAGGCGAATTTTATTTGAAGGACCAGGTGAGCTGGAATGAAGTCAATAACTGCGAATTTGTTCCCGTGTTTGAAAATGGAAAACTACTCAACGAGGTAACCCTTAAGGAGGTAAGGGAACGTCTGGCCGCCACGATTTAATCCGGACGCCGGCTCGCTACGCCTCGTCACCATCGCAAACTGAAACCCGGGTCGCGGAAGAGCACGGCATTGCCCTATATACCTTGCAAAGAGACCCGGCAACTCGTCAGAGTTTGCCGGCAAGGTATCTCCCCGACTTCCGGATTGCGTCACAATAAAGGAAAACCGCTATCGCGCTTGATCTCGCGCAGCGACAGCATCGACTCGACCGATGTCACTCCCGGCAGCGTACGTATCACGTCGCGCATGAAGGTGCCGTATTCGTCGAGATCGCGCACCGCTATCTGCACCAGGTAATCGGCGCTGCCCGAGATATTGTGGCAAGACACGATGCGTTCGAGGCCTTGAATTTCGCGCTCGAAGCGATCGGACAGCGCCCGATCGTGGATATTGAATCGGATCTGCGCGAAAGCAATGACGCCGATATCCAGCGCCTTGCGCGACAACACGGCGCGATAGCCTTCGATGTAGCCGGCATTTTCCAGCTGCTTCAAGCGCCGCGCGCAAGGAGTTTCACTCAAACCAATCCGCTCGGCCAATTTGGCGATGGGTATGCGGCCATCCTGCCGCACCGCTGCAAGGATGGCGCGGTCGATTTTGTCGAGATCTTTCATAAACGGTATCCCCTATAATATTTTCAAATATTAGCGGATTCCATCAATCAGCAGCAAATATATAGATTTATTTGCCAGAAAACACTCCTGAATCTCCCGCATCATAGTGACCTTTTCAATGCGGAGTTCATGATGGTTTCTCTTCACCTGCTCACAGTCTTCATCGGCGCGCTGGTGGTGGTGTATGCGTTGCCCGGCCCGGACATGGCGCTGGTCCTGCAAACCAGCACGACCAGGGGAATCCGGCATGGCTTGGCGACAGCAGGCGGCCTCGCGATTGCACGCGCAGGACACGTGACGCTCTCCGCTTGCGGCGTCGCGGCGTTGCTGCGCGGCGCTCCCTGGCTCTACAGCGCAGTGCGGATAATGGGCGCAATCTACCTGGCCTATATTGCAATACAGATTTTTCGATCGCCGGGATTCGGCCTGGGCGATTCGGCGGCATCGAAGCAGCCGCGCGCCACTTTACGCTCGTCCTTGCAAAAAGGCATGTTGGGCAACCTGCTGAATCCGAAGGCGCTGCTGTTCTGTTCGGTGCTGCTGCCGCAATTCGTCCACCCGGAAAGCGGCCCGGTATGGTCGCAAGTGCTGGAACTCGGCATCGTGCTGATCGTGATCGGCCTGGTGTTTGACCTTACCCTGGCGCTCGGCGCGGCAAGGATAGCCGGCTGGCTGCGCAACAGTCCGCGTGCGCAAACCATGCAGCGCTGGACCTTCTCGGCCGCACTGATGGCATTTGCGCTGCGGCTGTCCATTGAATAGGTGAAAGCCTCGCTGCGGCGCCGCCCGGTCTTTCGGGTGGAAGATTCGAGGAGATTCGACTATGTGCGCAGCGCGACGACTTGCCGGGCCGATGTGCGATGCGCGGCATGCCCCTTCCCACCGTTGCCGAAAGAACGCGTGCCAGCTGCCGCCACATGCGGCTTGCGGTTCAATTTGAATACCGTCAGTGCCTGCTCCAGCTTCAAGGTCTGATCCTGCAAGCTGCCGGCAGCTGCCGCAGCCTGCTCCACCAGCGCCGCATTTTGCTGCGTCACTTCATCCATCTGGCTTACCGCATCATTGACTTGCGCAATACCTGAGCTTTGCTCACGTGACGCAGTGGCGATATCGCCCATGATGCTGCTCACCCGCTGCACCGAATCGATGATTTCGCGCATGGTGACACCGGCATGCTCGGCCAGCACTGTGCCAGCCTCGACTTTTTTCACGGAGGCATCAATCAATTGCTTGATTTCCTTGGCCGCAGTCGCACTGCGCTGCGCCAGGCTTCTTACCTCCGACGCCACCACAGCGAAGCCGCGCCCTTGTTCACCGGCGCGGGCAGCCTCGACCGCCGCGTTCAGCGCCAGGATATTGGTCTGGAAAGCGATGCCTTCGATGATGCTGATGATACTGACAATCTCTTTCGATGAAACCCGTATTTCTCCCATCGTCGCCACCACTTGCGTCACGATGTCGCCGCCCTTGCCCGCCACCTGCGACGCGCCATGCGCCATGTCATTGGCTTGCACGGCGTTGCTGCTGTTCTGCTCGACCGTTGACGCCAGTTGCTCCATGCTGGAGGCGGTTTCTTCCAGCGCCGACGCCTGCGATTCGGTACGCCCCGACAAATCGGCGTTGCCGGTCGCGATTTCCCTGGTTGCGACGCCGATCTGCTCAAAGCTGCTGCGTACATCTCCAACGATGGAATTCAAGTTGACCCCGAGCTGGCGCAGTGATCTCAGCAACTGGCCTACATCGTCCTTGCGGCGGGTGCTGATATCCATGGTCAGATCGCCGCCGGCCATCACCTGGCTTGCTCTGAGGGCCTGCCGTAACGGCACGATGACGCCACTGTAGAGCGAATACCAAAAGTAGCCGGTGCTGGCAATCGCCAGCAGCGCCAGCACTGCCAGCCAATGATGGGCAGTTTCCGGCACCTGTTCGACAAAGAACAAATCAGACACGACCAATGCCGCCAACACGCAGATCAGGAAACCGAGATTCAAAGCGATGCGCTTGCCGAGCGACATATCCTTAAGTGCCATCAGCTTGCCCAACAGGCCGCTCTTGCCGGCGACGCCTTGGTCGAAGACGACCTTGTCGCGATTGCCGCTCCTGATTTTTTGATACAGCGCCGTCGCTTCTTCCACTTGACGGCGGCTAGGCTTGGTGCGCACCGACATATAGCCGACCGGCAAGCCGTTTTCCATCACGGGCGTCACGTTCGCCTGCACCCAATAGAAATCGCCGTTCTTGCAACGGTTCTTGATGATGCCGGTCCAGGATTGACCATTCTTGATGGTTCGCCACAAATCGGCAAATGCCTCCGGCGGCATGTCGGGATGACGCAGGATATTTTGCGGCGCGCCTATCAGTTCCTGCTCGGTATAACCGCTGACCGTGATGAAATAGGGATTGGCATAGGTGATGTTTCCCTGGGTGTCGGTGGTCGACACGATGGTTTGCGTATCGCTGAGTTCATACTCGACATGACTGACTGGAGTATTAAGACGCACGTTATCTCCTTATTCTCATTTAGACGTTGACCTGGCCTGTAAAGAGCGCTTGTTCCGCATCGCGTGCTGTTTTCACGAGACAAAACAGTTGCGAGAAAAACGCTCGATAAGAACCCATACCCCGGTTAACGGCAGAAACGTGGAATCATTGAGGAGAGAAGCGATGCCGAAGACCTAAGACGGCGCCCAAACAAAAATGGGCAAAGCCCGTGACCACGGCTTTGCCCATTCAGCAAGCGCTTTGCAGCGATTACGCCATCGAATCAGCGATGATGTTCAGCATCATGCAGCGCATGTTTTGCCGCATCGATTGCGCGGTCGACATGATCCAGGGCGCGATGCTTCAGGCCCCTGGCTTCCGGATTGTCTTCTTCTTGCGCCAGATCGCTGTGCGTCCGCTCCAGCAGTTCGATCGCGTGATGCAGGCGACCCGGGTGGTCGAGGTTGGCATCTTCTTGCGGATGATCGCCCAGATTCTTGGCATCGTCGCGCGCCCCCTTCTTGATCTCTCCGATTGCACGGTCGATTTCGCTGATGGCGACATCTTCCTGGCCGCTCACCGCAGCGTCGCCAGGACGATGCTCAAGGTTCCAGCGCGCATCGCGCAGATCGGTCAGTGCATGCAGATAACCAGGATGCGCGCCCGGCAGATCGGCGTGGGCGGCAAATGGCAGCATGGCGGAAAACAGTACGGCTACCGCGGATAATTTCAATTTCATGATGGTGACTCCCTGGCTGTATGGTCGAAAAATACAAAAAAACAGAACACTTGGCTTGGCAGATGCATGGCGAATTAGCGCGCCTGTGACATCAACGGCCCGCATCGGGAAAGGTTTACGTGGTTCCGCGCTAATGTGTAAGGAATTGCTACAGGAAAACAATGCAGGTGGAATCGGCTCATGCACAGCCCACTGCGTCGAGGCGAAACGCCAATGAGTCGGCTACCGCCCGCAACGCGATCGGCCTTTCCCCCAGCGTCCGCTTGGCAGCAGCGCATTTTCGTTTCCGACTGACGCGTCAGAAAAACCCGACAGAAGATTGCGATTAAGGAATATTGCAAGCAAGAATAAGATTCGACCACATCAGATTTGTCTGTTGTTTTTTTAAGGAAAAGGTCAGAGTTTCCGAGAATTTTCGGACAATTCCTATATTTGAAAGGAGGCGCGATAGATAAAGTTCATCCCAGTACAAATCCTCTTAAGTTGGGAGCATCCATGAACAAAATCTATCGCGTAGTATTTAATCAGGTCACCGGCACCTGGACTGCCGTCGCTGAAACAGCCAAAGGCCGCACCAAGAGCAAGACTTCGAACGCAGTTAAATCGCTCGCGGTAGTGCTGGCGGTTGCCGCTGCGACCACCGCATCAGTCTTGCCGCGCCGCGCTGAAGCGTATGTGGCCGGCACTGGCGCCGTCCAGGGTAACGCGGCCAACACCGTCGTCGGCGATGGCGCATCCGGTCCCACAACGGCTTGCTCCGGCGTCAGTGGCCAGCCTGTGGCCTGCTCCACGGTCATCGGCAATGGCGCCAATACGACTTACCAAAACAGCGTGATTGTCGGTCAAAACACCACCACAACCGGGACCGCAAGCGTGGCAATCGGCAATTATGCGACAGCCGGTGAATATTCCCAGGCCCTTGGTGCCTATGCGAACGCCAGTGGTGGCCATGCCACCGCGATTGGACAAAGCTCTCTGGCAACAGCCACTGACGCCACCGCAATCGGCACCAACGCTCAGGCAACCAATCAACGTGCGATCGCTATCGGTAGCGGCTCGCAAGCGAACGCGTCCGACGCCTTCGCTATCGGTTGGGGCTCAAGGGCCAATGCGGCGGGCGCACTGGCGTTCGGCTCCAGCGTTGTCACGAATGGCGCCAATGCCATCGGCATGGGTTTCGGCGCCAACGCCACCGGCAACAACAGCCTCGCCATAGGTAGCAATGCCGCAGCAGCTGTCGCCAATGGCGTCGCCGTTGGCAGCGGCGCCAGCGTCACGGCGGCCGGCACCAACAGTATCGCTCTCGGCCAAGGCAGTGTGGCTGATCGCGCCAACAGCGTCTCGGTAGGCACTGCTGGCAACCAACGTCAGATGACCAACATGTCTGCCGGTACCGCGCTCACCGATGCGGTCAACGTTAGCCAGTTGAACTCCTTGTCGACCTCGACCTCAACCGGCCTGAGCACAACCAACAGCAACGTGACTTCGTTGTCGACCTCGACCTCAACCGGCTTGAGCACCGTCCGCAGCAGCGTGACATCGCTGTCGACCTCCACATCCACTGGCTTGAGCACAACCAACAGCAACGTGACCTCGCTGTCAACTTCAGCTTCGACCGGCATTGCATCGCTGTCGACCGGCCTGAGCACAACTAACAGTAGCGTATCGTCTCTGTCGACTGCGACCTCAACAAGCTTGAGCACAATCGGCGGTAACCTGAGCACCGCAACGCGCTTTTTCAAAGCCGATGGCGTGGCCGGCGATGCTGACGCAGCAGTAACCACAGGTTCCCATTCCGTGGCGATTGGCGCCAATTCGACCGATGGCGGCCGTAGCAACGTGGTATCGGTCGGCGATGCAGGCCATGAACGTCAAATCACCAATGTCGCGGCTGGCACCACCGGCACCGACGCCGTGAACCTGGCGCAGTTGAGCACCGCAGTTGCCGGCGTCAGCGCCAATGCCTATTTCGTCGCAACCGGTGCTGGTGACAGTAGCGACCTGCCAACGGCGGCTCGCCCGGGTGCGATTGCCGCAGGCCGATCCGCTGTGGCCAACGGCCAAAACACCATCGCTATCGGTACCGGCGCGCAAGCCAACTGGGCCGGCGGCTCAGGTGGTGATAATGCCCGCGGCGCCATCGCCATCGGTAACAACGCACTGGCGCAAAGTGGAGCCGATAGTGCACAGATGGCCGGCACGGCGCTCGGCAGCAATGCCAAGGCATACAACGGCGGCTCGGTCGCAATTGGCAACAATGCGGTAGCAAGTGTGCTAAGCACCGGTGTCGCTAGCGGCAGTTATGGTGTATCTATCGGTACCTCAACGGCTTCAGGCAACGGCGCGGTAGCCCTTGGTTATCAGACCACCGCCTATGGCAATACCGCCGTCGCAGTCGGTATCCGTTCCAACGCCACAGGCGCCAATTCTCTCGCGATGGGTAACACCGCTACGTCAGCAGGCGCGTATGGCGTTGCACTCGGCTCTTCGTCGATCGCTTCCGCCACCAATGCCGTGGCAATCGGCGCTGGCGCCAACGCCACTTACGCCAATTCAGTGGCTTTGGGTAACGGCTCGGCCACCGGCGCCGCAGCGCCGACCGGCGTCGGCTACCTGACCGGCTCCGCAGCGCCGACATCCGAAGTATCGATCGGCTCCGCTACCGTGAAACGTCGCATGACCAACCTGGCCGACGGTTCGGCAGCATCAGATGCGGTCACGGTTGCGCAATTGAGCACCGGTGTCGGCAGCCTGTCGACCGGGATCAGCTCGTTGTCGACGTCGACTTCGACCGGTCTGAGCTCGACCAACAGCAACGTTAACTCGTTGTCGACTTCAACTTCCACAGGTCTGAGCACTGTCACCAGCGGTGTTAATTCGCTGTCGACTGGCTTGAGCTCGACCAACAGCAACGTTAACTCGTTGTCGACCTCGACTTCCACCGGTCTGAGCACTGTCACCAGCGGTGTTAATTCGCTGTCGTCTGGCTTGAGCTCGACCAACAGCAACGTTAACTCGTTGTCGACCTCGACTTCCACCGGTCTGAGCACTGTCACCAGCGGTGTTAACTCGCTTTCGTCAGGCTTAAGCTCGACCAACAGCAATGTTGGCTCGCTGTCGACCGGCCTCAGCACCGTCTCCAGCAATCTGACCGACGCCACGCGCTACTTCAAGGCGGATGGCGCAAACAACGGCTCCGATGACGCTGTCGCCTCCGGTTACCGCAGCGTTGCCGCCGGTGCAAGCGCCGTTGCTACCGGCTCACAAAGCGTCGCAATCGGCAATTCCGCCAACGCCAGCAGCGATCGAGGCATCGCCATCGGCTTTGGCGCCCGCGCCGGTACAAGCGGTAGCGGCGCCACCCTTACCAGCAACACGATTGCCATTGGCAACAATGCAAATGCAACAGGCGACAATTCGGTCGCCTTGGGCACTAACTCGATTGCCAGCCGTGACAACGTCGTCTCGGTAGGCGCGGGGGGCGCAATCGGCGGCGCTACGCGCCAGATCGTTAATGTCGCAGGAGGCACTGAAGATAACGATGCCGTGGCGATGTACCAACTTAATTCGCTGTCGACTTCGACTTCTACTGGCCTGAGCTCGACTAACAGCAATGTCGATTCGCTGTCCACTTCAACTTCTACTGGCCTGAGCACTGTCACAAGCAATGTTGATTCGCTCTCGACTGGCTTGAGCTCTACTAACAGCAACGTCGATTCGTTGTCGACTGGCCTGAGCTCGACCAACAGCAATGTCGATTCGCTGTCCACTTCGACCTCTACTGGTCTGAGCACCGTCACCAGCAATGTTGATTCGTTGTCGACTGGCTTGAGCTCGACCAATAGCAACGTTGATTCGCTGTCCACTTCGACTTCTACAGGTTTGAGCACTGTTGCCAGCAACGTTGACTCGCTGTCGACTGGTCTGAGCTCGACCAACAGCAATGTTGATTCGTTGTCCACCTCGACTTCTACCGGCCTGAGCACCGTCACCAGCAATGTTGACTCGCTGTCGACTGGCCTGAGCTCGACTAACAGCAACGTTGATTCGCTGTCCACTTCGACTTCTACCGGCCTGAGCACTGTCAC
Organism: Collimonas sp. NPDC087041; assembly: GCF_044745265.1. Taxonomy (NCBI): domain Bacteria; kingdom Pseudomonadati; phylum Pseudomonadota; class Betaproteobacteria; order Burkholderiales; family Oxalobacteraceae; genus Collimonas; species Collimonas sp. NPDC087041. Next base: position 176,793 of record NZ_JBIUZX010000001.1, on the reverse strand, counting down.
CAGCAATGTTGACTCGTTGTCGACTGGCCTGAGCTCGACTAACAGCAACGTTGATTCGCTGTCCACTTCGACTTCTACCGGCCTGAGCACCGTCACCAGCAATGTCGACTCGTTGTCGACCGGCCTGAGCTCGACCAACAGCAACGTTGATTCGTTGTCCACCTCGACTTCTACCGGCCTGAGCACCGTCACCAGCAATGTTGACTCGCTGTCGACCGGCTTGAGCTCGACCAACAGCAACGTTGATTCGCTGTCCACGTCGACTTCTACCGGCCTGAGCACTGTCACCAGCAATGTTGACTCGCTCTCGACAGGCTTGAGCTCGACCAATAGCAACGTTGATTCGCTGTCCACTTCGACTTCTACTGGACTGAGCACTGTTACCAGTAATGTTGACTCGCTCTCGACAGGCTTGAGCTCGACCAATAGCAACGTTGATTCGCTGTCCACTTCGACCTCTACTGGCCTGAGCACCGTCACCAGCAATGTTGACTCGCTCTCGACAGGCTTGAGCTCGACCAATAGCAACGTTGATTCGCTGTCCACTTCGACTTCTACTGGCCTGAGCACCGTCACCAGCAATGTCGACTCGCTGTCGACTGGTCTGAGCTCGACCAACAGCAACGTCGATTCGTTGTCGACCGGCCTGAGCTCGACCAACAGCAATGTCGATTCGTTGTCCACCTCGACTTCTACCGGCCTGAGCACCGTCACCAGCAATGTTGACTCGCTGTCGACCGGCTTGAGCTCGACTAACAGCAACGTTGATTCGCTGTCCACTTCGACTTCTACCGGCCTGAGCACCGTCACCAGCAATGTTGACTCGCTCTCGACCGGCCTGAGCTCGACCAATAGCAACGTCGATTCGCTGTCCACTTCGACCTCTACTGGCCTGAGCACCGTCACAAGCAATGTGGATTCGTTGTCGACAGGCCTGAGCTCGACTAACAGCAACGTCGATTCGCTGTCCACTTCGACCTCTACTGGCCTGAGCACCGTCACAAGCAATGTTGATTCGTTGTCGACAGGCTTGAGCTCGACCAACAGCAACGTCGATTCGCTGTCCACCTCGACTTCTACAGGTTTGAGCACTGTTACCAGCAACGTTGACTCGCTCTCGACCGGCTTGAGCTCGACCAACAGCAACGTCGAATCGTTGTCTACATCGACCTCTACCGGCCTGAGCACCGTTACCAGCAATGTCGACTCGCTCTCGACCGGTCTGAGCTCGACCAATAGCAACGTCACTTCGCTGTCCACTTCGACCTCCACTGGCCTGAGCACTGTTACCAGCAATGTGGATTCGTTGTCGACTGGCCTCAGCTCGACTAACAGCAACGTTGATTCGTTGTCCACCTCGACTTCTACTGGCCTGAGCACCGTCACCAGCAATGTTGATTCGCTCTCGACCGGCCTGAGCTCGACTAACAGCAACGTCGATTCGTTGTCCACTTCGACTTCTACTGGCCTGAGCACTGTTACCAGCAATGTTGACTCGCTCTCGACTGGCTTGAGCTCGACTAACAGCAACGTCGAATCGTTGTCCACTTCGACTTCTACTGGCCTGAGCACTGTCACCAGCAACGTGGATTCGTTGTCGACTGGCCTGAGCTCGACTAATAGCAACGTCGAATCGCTGTCCACTTCGACCTCCACTGGTCTGAGCACTGTTACCAGCAATGTAGATTCGTTGTCGACTTCAACTTCTACTGGTCTGAGCACCGTCACCAGCAATGTCGACTCGCTGTCGACCGGTCTGAGCTCGACCAACAGCAACATCGAATCTCTGTCCACTTCGACTTCTACCGGCCTGAGCACCGTTACCAGCAATGTTGACTCGCTCTCGACTGGCTTGAGCTCGACCAACAGCAACGTCGATTCGCTGTCCACCGGCTTGAGCTCGACCAATAGCAACGTCAGTTCATTGTCGACAGGGCTGAGCACCATCACTGGCGATGTTGGCTCGTTGTCGACCGGCCTGAGCTCCACCAACAGTAACGTCAGCTCGCTGTCGACAGGACTCAGCACCGTCAATAGCGATTTGAAGCACGCAACCCGTTACTTCAAGGCTGACGGCATGGGTGACGACAAAGATGATGCATCGGCAAGCGGGAGCTACTCGGTCGCGGTGGGCGCTTCGGCAAATTCGGTAGCCGATGAATCCATGGCGTTGGGGCACAATGCAACTACCACCGCCGCTGCAACAAACTCAGTCGCGCTGGGCTCCGGCTCCGTTGCCGATCGCGCGAATACCGTCTCGGTTGGCGCGGCGGGAGCGGAACGCCAGATCGTCAACGTGGCAGACGGTGTTGAAAATAACGATGCAGTGAATGTCTCGCAGCTGAAGAGCGTTGCCGACCAAGTTGGCGACCTGGGCGCCCTGGCGGTGACCTACACCGACGGCAACAAGACTGACATCAACCTCGGCAACGGCACCGGCGGCACGACAGTGATCCACAATGTGGGCAATGGCGTGGCAGACAACGATGCAGTCAATGTCGGTCAATTGAACGGCGCCACGCGTTACTTCAAGGCGGACGGTGCAGGCGATGGCAGCGACGATGCGAATGTTACTACCGGCACCAACTCGGTGGCGATGGGCGCCAACGCCTCGGCAACCGGCAATAATTCGGTCGCCCTCGGCGCCGGTTCGGTCGCTACTCGCGACAACGTGGTTGAAGTCGGCGGCCGTCAGATCAGTGGTCTGGCAGCCGGCACGCAAGACACCGATGCGGTCAACCTCAAGCAATTGAAGGATACCGGTCTGGTCGACGGCAGCGGCAATACGCTCAACGCAGTCGTGTATGACGCCGGCTCCGGCAACAGCTCAGTCACTTTTGCCGGCGCCAGTGGCACTGTGCTGAACAATGTCGCCAATGGCAATATCGCTGCCGGCAGCATGCAGGCGGTCAATGGTGGTCAGATTGCAGCCCTGCGTGACAACCTGCAGGGTCAGATCACCAATATTGACAATCGCGTGACCAACCTGGAAAACACCAGCGGTGGCGGCGGTCAATCTGATCCGCACTTCGTTTCTGCCGGCGACAAGAGCATTCCTGCAGTAGCAACGCCTGGTACGTCCAGCGCGGCTGTCGGTGAGAATGCCCAGGCAACCGGCAACAACTCGGTAGCGATCGGCGCCAATTCGGTTGCGACTCAAGACAATACCGTATCGGTCGGCTCTGCCGGCAACGAACGGGCAATCGTCAACGTTGCCGAAGGTGTCGCCAGCACGGATGCAGTCAATGTCGGCCAGATGAATAACATGGTCAACAACAGCGCAGCGCAAACCCTGCAAAGCGCCAACGACTATACCGACCAGCGCTTCAACCAGGTGACCAATGCGTTGAACGAAGTCGACAAGGCGGCGAGCCGCGGGATTGCAGCATCGGCAGCGTTGAACAACGTTACGCCTTATCTCCCGGGCAAGACGTCGTTGAATGCGGGTATCGCAACCTATCGCGGCAATACGGCGCTGGGCGTCACCGTGTCGCGCTGGAATCAACGCGGCAACATCAACCTGAACGCCGGCGTATCCAGTGCCGGTAACAACAGCACCATTATCCGCGCCGGTGTCGGCGTGGTGTTTGGCAACTAGAGGGAGTTGTATTCGGCGCACCACGAATGTGGGCGCCGGGCGAGAGAACCCGGTCTGCTGTCACAAGCGGCAGACCGGCTCCTTGTTTGATTTCCTATAAATGCAAGCACACGTTTCATGTAGAAAGAGCGAGCAAATGCTCGCTCTTTCTACATGAAATTCGTATCGCGACGCTGCTGGCGTCAACCGATTCCATCAATGGAATGGCAAAATAGATGCAAATTTAGCATCAAAATAAATTCACAATAGGATCAAGTAACCAGTGCGAAACACAGCAACTAGGTGATGGTCATGCGGACTGATGGGAATTGGATTGGTGCAGGCCTGGACAAGGATCACAGGCGGCGACTTGAAGCCGTTTATATCCGAATTATCCCGAAACGCAAAAACGAGTTTCCCGTTTTCGGCTGAGACCCGCATGGATATTGACTTTGGAACTTTGAATTGGTGGGAAGTACAAGTTTCGAACTTGTGACCTATCGCGTGTGAGGCGATCGCTCTACCCCTGAGCTAACCTCCCGGAGAGGCCGCTATTATTACACAAAATTTCTGGTAAATAAAGCGGCCGCCTGCATATCCTGAAACACTGTGGTTTGAAGCACGATCCAAACGCATTTCGGCCTATTGACGCTTCGCATCCAACACACCTTTGACCTCGCGGATCACTGTCAACGCCTTTTGCAGCTGGGCAGTGGAAGCGATTTCAGCGGTGAATGCCATCCGCGCATGCCCTTTGGCGCTTTGGGTGCTGACGCCGATGACGTTGATCTTTTCACGCAAAAATACTTCAGAAATATCGCGCAACAAGCCTTGGCGGTCGCTGGCGAGAACGAAAATATCCACCGGATAAACGGTTTCGGCCTCCTGCGCGCCCCAGGTTGTGAGGATCACGCGCTCCGGCGCCTTGTCGCACATTTCAGCGAAATTCTTGCAGTTTTCCCGATGAATCGAGACGCCCTTGCCGCGCGTGATGAAACCGACGATCGGGTCCGGCGGCGCCGGCTTGCAGCACTTGGCCAGTTGCGTCATCAAGCCGTCGGTGCCGACCACCAACACCCCCGACTTGCCGCCACGAACCACGCTGGAAGCACGGCTCTTGCGGGTGATCGCAGCCTCTTCCATCTCGCTGTCGTGCTCGATCGATTTCAGGCCGGGATCGTCATGCAGCGCCTGTTCAACATGGCGCAAGCTGAATTCATCCTTGCCCAGTGCCAGCAACAGGTCTTCCAGCTTGGCGAATTCCAGCTTGCGCGCCAGTTCTTCCAGGTTGACCGCGGTCTTGCCTTCGCGCTGCAGCGTCTTGTCCAGCAGGCTGCGGCCGGTGACCAGGGTTTCTTGCTGTTCGATGGCATTGAACCAGGCCCGCACCTTGGAGCGTGTGCGCGCGCTGGCGGCATAGCCCGGCGTCAGCCAGTCACGCGACGGACCGGCGCCGGCGGGCGAATTCTTGGCGGTAATGATTTCCACCGTCTGGCCATTCTTCAACGGTGTATTCAGCGGCACCATCGTGCCGTCGACACGGGCGCCACGGCAGCGATGGCCAACATCGGTGTGCAAGTAATAGGCGAAATCGATGGGCGTCGCTCCGCTCGGCAATTCAATCACGCGCGCCTGCGGCGTCAGCACATAGATATGATCGTTGAGCGTGGCCTGCTTGAGTTTTTCCAGCCACTCGCGACGGCTATCCTCATGTTCGACCACCGCATCGACCACTTCGCTTTTCCAGGCCAGCAGTTGTCGCAGCCAGGCGATCTTCTCGTCGTACTTCTGCGCCGAGAAATTGGAGCCGCCGGCTTCCTTGTAGCGCCAGTGCGCCGCCACGCCGTACTCGGCGAAATGATGCATTTCGTTAGTGCGGATCTGCACTTCCAGCGCCCGCTCGTCATCCGCCAGCACCACCGTGTGCAGCGACTGGTAACCGTTCTGCTTCGGGCGTGAAATATAGTCGTCGAATTCTTTGGGGATCGGCACCCAGATGTTGTGAACGATGCCGAGCACCGTGTAGCAAGTCTTGACGTCGTCGACAATCACGCGGAATGCACGGACGTCATACAGCTCGGAAAAATCGATTTCCTTGCCCTTCATCTTGTTCCAGATGCTGAAGATGTGCTTGGGCCGACCCGAGACTTCAGCCTTGATGCCGGCTGCCGCCAGCTCGCTGCGCAAGCGTGTGATGGCGGCGTCGACAAAACTCTCGCGCTCGATGCGCCGCTCTTCCAGCATCTTGGCGATGCGCTTGTAGGCAACCGGATCGATAAAGCGGAACGACAAGTCTTCCAGTTCCCACTTCAACTGCCAAATCCCAAGCCGATTGGCCAGCGGCGCATACAGATCGAGCGTCTCGCGCGCGTACTGGCTGGTGCGCGGATTCTCCATCTTGTTTTCGGCAAAATAGCGCAATGCAGTCACCCGCGACGCCAGCCGCACCAGCACCACACGCATATCGGTAGCCATCGCCAGCAGCATCTTGCGCAAGGTCTCGACCTGGCTGGCGGCTTGTTGCGCAGCGTTCTTGCCGCGCATGACTTCCTGCGGTAAACCGAAGGTAAAACCGTGCAATCGCATCAGTTGCCGGATGCCGCCGACCAGATCCGAGATTTCCTTGCCGAAGCGTTGTTCGATGGCGTCGGAATAGCTGGCGTCAATCAGCGGCAACTCAAACAACAGCGCGGCGATGCGGGTTTCGACATCGGTATTGAGCAGCGCCAGTATGCTGGTCACGCCCTGCGAAAAATCGAGCGTACTCTGGCCGGTAGTGATGACGTTGTCGGCATACAGCGGCTCGACGAACGCCAATGCATCCAGTACGCGCGCGCTATCCTCGGCGCTCAGGCCGGCGGTGCAGAGCTGGGTCTGCGTAGCGCGTTGTGTTGCAGTGAGCGAAACCATGCGATATCTGCGTCTTCTTTATTTTTGTGCGGCGACCACAACGATTTCGATCAGGATTTCGGAGCGCGCCAGTTTCGCCTCGACGGTCGCCCGCGGCGGCGAATTGCCGGCCGCAACCCACTCGTCCCACACGGCATTCATGCCATCGAAATCCTTGACGTCGGCCAGATAGATCTGGCACGACAGGATGTGGTGCTTGTCGCTGCCGGCTTCGGCCAGCAGGCGGTCGATATGGCCCAGGGTTTCGCGCGTCTGCCCTTCGATATTCTGGGTGGTGTCTTCGGCCAATTGGCCAGCCAGATAGACGGTGCCGTTATGAATGGCGGCTTCCGACAGTCTTTTCCCGACATGCAAGCGTTGGATTGTCATGGCTATATCTCCTCTTGAATTAAATTTATGCAGTAATGAATCAGCCGACCAGGAAATCGCTGACAACTTCGATCTGGTCGATATGCAGCAAGGTCGGCGCATGGCCGGCGCCAGGCAGTTCAACCAGCTTGGCCTTGGGGCCGGTTTGCGTCATGATTTGCGCCACTTCAGGCGACAACAAATCGGAGTGGGCGCCACGCAGCAGCAAGGTAGGACATTTGATCGCGTTATACGCGGCCCACAGCAACGCTTCCGACGCCTTGAACGCCTCGCCGGTGGTCATCGTGAACGGCACCGACAACTTCAGGTCGTAGTGACGTATCCATTTACCGTCCTGGTCCTGGCGCAGCACGTCTGCAGCCAGCTTGTGCCACTCGGCGTCGGTGTGTTCGCCGAAGGATGCCGAGATCGCGCGGATATAGGCAGCCGCTTCATCGAAAGTATTGAAGCGCATGTCGGCGCCGATATATTCGCCGATGCGCGCCATGGCTTCCAGGTCCAGTTTCGGACCGACATCGTTCAACACCAGCTTGCGCACCGGATTTTCCGGCAACGACGCCAGCGCCATGCCGATCAGGCCGCCCATCGAGGTGCCGACCAGATCCACTGTCTCCGCGTTCAGGCGCGCCAGCAAGGTCACCATGTCGCTCAAATACTGGGGCACAACGTAATACTGCGGATCGCGCAGCCAGTCGGAACGGCCGCGGCCCACCACATCCGGGCACACCACCCGGTAGGTGTCGCACAAGGCGCGCGCCAGCTGGTCAAAATCGTCCGAGACGCGGGTCACGCCATGTATGCACAACAAGACATTGGGATTGTGAGGATCGCCCCACTCCTGGTATGCCATTTTATGCAAACCGGCGGGCGAAATACACTGAACAGTTTTGTGCGTAGGTATGGTCATGAGAGTCCTATTTCGTCCTGCTGCGCAGAGGCTTGGTGAATGCTGCAATCAACGGCAACGAAGAAACTGTCGCGTTTTGCTTTGCGTATATGCAACATCTTATCGCATATGCCGCCTACCTTGCACTATCCGGCGACAGAATCGATGCAAAACCTCGGACCGTGCCGTACCCGCCGCGTTCCAGCAGACGAAAAAAAAGCCCGGCGCAATCATGCGCCGGGCCTCGCCTCTTGCCTGCTTATGGCAATCTCAATGCATCAGTGCAATGCGCTCACATCCAACGGTGCACCGGTTTGCTCGATGATGTCCTGCTGGCTGACGCCTGGCGCCAGCTCAACCACTTTCAAACCTTGTGGCGTGACGTCCAGTACACCGAGGTCGGTAATGATCCGGTTGACCACGCCAACGCCGGTCAGCGGCAGGCTGCAGGCATCGAGGATCTTGTGCGAGGTGGAACCATCCTTGGCCTTGGCCACATGCTCCATCAGCACCACAACCCTGCCGACACCAGCCACCAGATCCATCGCGCCGCCCATGCCCTTGACCATCTTGCCGGGAATCATCCAGTTGGCCAGGTCGCCATTTTTGGAGACCTGCATCGCGCCGAGGATGGCGATGTTGATCTTGCCGCCGCGGATCATCGCGAACGAATCGGCCGAGCTGAAATACGACGATCCCGGCAGCGACGTGACGGTCTGCTTGCCGGCGTTGATCAGATCCGGGTCCACTGCGTCATCGGTCGGAAACGGGCCGATGCCCAGCAAGCCGTTTTCCGATTGCAGCCAGACCTCAATTTCCTTCGGTACATGGTTCGCCACCAGGGTCGGCAAGCCGATACCGAGGTTGACGTAAAAACCATCCTGCAATTCCTTTGCCGCCCGCGCGGCCATTTCATCACGAGTCCATGCCATGTCGTTCTCCGTATCCTGTGTTATGCCGTACGAACAGTGCGCTGTTCGATCCGCTTTTCCGGTGTCGCATTGACCACGATGCGGTGCACGAAGATGCCAGGCGTATGCACCTGGTCCGGATCGATCTCGCCGACTTCGACCAGATGCTCGACCTCCACCACAGTGATCTTGCCGGCCATCGCCACATTCGGATTGAAGTTGCGGGCAGTCTTGTTGAACACCAGGTTGCCGCTGCGATCGGCCTTGTAGGCCTTGACCAGCGACACATCGGCCACGAGCGAGCGCTCCATCACATACTTGACGCCATCGAATTCACGAATTTCCTTGCCTTCAGCAACCAACGTGCCGACACCGGTCTTGGTGAAGAAAGCTGGAATGCCAGCGCCGCCGGCGCGCAGCTTTTCCGCCAGCGTGCCCTGTGGCGTGAATTCCAGTTCCAGCTCGCCGGCCAGGTACTGACGCTCGAATTCCTTGTTCTCGCCTACGTAGGAGGCGATCATTTTCTTGATTTGACGGGTTGACAACAACTGTCCGAGGCCGAAGCCGTCAACGCCCGCATTGTTCGAAATCGCAGTCAGGTTCTGTACCCCCGAGTTGCGCAGCGCCAGGATCAGCGCCTCCGGGATGCCGCACAGTCCAAAACCGCCGACCGCGATGGTCTGGCCGTCCTTGACGATGCCAGCCAACGCGCTTGCCGCGTCAGGATAAACTTTGTTCATACCAATGCCTCCTGTTTGTGTAAACTCAGATTATTATTGCTTTGAAAGCCGTCTGTTAGCATATGACGAAGAGATATATCTAACAATACCGTAAAAATACGAACATCAACCAAGCCTGCAGCGCGCCTGCCGGACATGCCGACTCACCAGATACCGAAGCAAGATTGAATCGCCCAGTGCCATTGCCTAATTCCTTGATCAACTACCAAACCATTTTTGCCCACGCGCCGATTGGCATGTGCGTCTCCGAACGCCGCGTCATGCAGGTATGCAACCTGGCATTGACGCGCATGTTCGGCTACCAGCCGACAGAATTGAATGGTCAGTCTTTCCAGGTGCTGTACCCGACCCAGGACGAGTTCGAGCGCACCGGCGCCCGCATCGTGCCGATCATGAACGCCAAGGGCATGTATTCCGACGAAAGGATCATGCGCCGCGCCAACGGCGAATTGTTCTGGTGCCACGTCACCGGCCATGCACTGGTTCCGGAAGACACTCACGCCGCCGGCATCTGGACCTTTGAAGACCTGAGCGAAAAGCGCAAGGCATCAGCCGAACTGTCGCCACGTGAGCGGGAAATCGCTGCGCTGCTGGTGGAAGGGAAAACCAGCAAACTGATCGGCAAGCAGATCGGCCTCAGCCCGCGCACGGTGGAAATGCACCGCGCCAATCTGATGAAGAAATTTGCCGCATCCACGTCCAGCGAGCTGGTGCACCGCTTGCTGGGGATTACGCAGGCCGAGCGGATTTAACGAACGTTCAGACCGGGATGGGCGGATTGGTTAGCAGTTGACGCAAATCGTCCGGCAAAGGCATCGATTTTTCCAGGTCAAAATCGACCCAGACGATTTTTGCTGCGCCTTCGGCGAACACCACATCCGGCATGTCGGCACGGCGAATTTCGTAGCTTGCCTCAAAGCTGGAGCGACCGATGGCGCCGATATAGGATTTGACTTCAACATCGCAGGGATATTTCAATTGACGCAAGAAACTGCACTGCGCATTGACCAGTACCGGCCCGTGGCGGGAGTCGAAGTCGCTGCCGATCTGTTGCAGCCATTCGATGCGCGCCTGCTCCATATAACGGAAATAAATCGTGTTGTTGACGTGACCAAGCGCATCCATGTCGCCCCAGCGCATGGCGATCTTGGTAGTGTGAACGTGTTTTCTGGTTTCCATTATTTCAACTTTCATGAATATTGCAGTGATCTGCCTTCAGGCGGCCACAAGGAAGTCCGATTCGGCACCCTATCCGACATGCGAGGAACAACACTAACCGCCCAGGAAGCCTAGCATTCTGCAGCAAAATCCCTGACAATTAGCACATCCGTTCGAAAAATTAATTATAGGTAAAGAGACAATGACTCCAACCCCAGGGCAGAACCAGCAAAGTCTTCTTGAGCAATACGGCCCAAGAGAGGCGATGGAATATGATGTGGTGGTGGTCGGTGGCGGGCCAGCAGGCCTGGCAGCGGCGATCCGCCTGAAGCAGCAAGCCGCCGAAAAAGGCAGCGAAGTTTCGGTGTGTGTGCTGGAAAAAGGCAGCGAAATCGGCGCCCACATCCTGTCCGGCGCGGTGATGGACCCGCAGGCACTGACCGAACTGCTGCCAAACTGGAAAGAACTGGGCGCACCGCTGACAACCGAAGTCAGCGAAGACCGCTTCCTGTTCCTGAGCGAGAAAAAAGCCTACAAGACACCTAACTGGTTGTTGCCGGCCTGCTTCCAGAACCATGGCAACTATGTCATTTCGCTGGCCAATGTCGTACGCTGGCTCGGCCAGCAGGCGGAACTGCTGGGCGTGGAAATTTTCCCCGGCTTCCCGGCTGCCGAAGTGCTGTACAACGAGGATGGCTCGGTCAAGGGTGTCGCCACCGGCAACATGGGTGTGGATCGTCACGGCCAACCTACCGACGCCTTCCAGCTCGGTATGGAGCTGCACGCCAAATACACCTTCTTTGCCGAAGGCGCACGCGGCCACCTGGGCAAGCAGTTGATGGCGAAATTTGACTTGAACAAAGGCAAAGACCCGCAAACCTACGCCATCGGCATCAAGGAATTGTGGGAAATCGATCCCAAGCTGCATCAGCCGGGCCTGGTGGTGCATACCGCCGGCTGGCCGCTGGATACCCAGACCTATGGCGGCTCCTTCCTGTATCACCTGGAAAACAACCAGGTCGCGGTCGGCTACGTAGTTGGACTGGCTTACGAAAACCCCTACTTGTCGCCCTACGAGGAATTCCAGCGCTACAAGACCCATCCGGAAATCAGCAAGTTCTTCCAGGGCGGCAAGCGCATTTCCTACGGCGCCCGCGCGATCACCGCCGGCGGCCTGCAATCGCTGCCCAAGCTGACCTTCCCGGGCGGCGCCCTGATCGGCTGCGACGCCGGCTTCCTCAACGCCAGCCGCATCAAAGGCAGCCACGCCGCCATCAAGACCGGCATGCTGGCCGCCAATGCCGCCTTTGAAGCGCTGGGTAACAACCGCCAGTTCGACGAACTGACTGCCTACAGCACCGCCTTCGAGCAATCCTGGTTGCATGAAGAATTGCACAAGGCGCGCAACTTCAAGCCGTGGATGAGCAAGGGCTTGTACGTCGGCACACTGATGGTTGGCATCGACCAGGTGGTATTCGGCGGCAAGGCGCCTTGGACCCTGCGTCACACGCACGCTGATCACGAGTGCCTGAAGCCGGCTGCCAACTACACGCCGATCAAGTATCCGAAGCCGGATGGCAAGCTGACCTTCGACCGCCTCTCATCGGTGTTCATCTCCAACACCAACCATGCCGAAGACCAGCCGATCCACCTGACCCTCAAGGATCCGAACGTCCCGGTCAACGTCAATCTGCGCGATTATGCCGGCCCGGAAGCGCGCTACTGCCCTGCCGGCGTCTACGAATTCGTCACCAACGAAGACAAGACCGAGCGCCTGCAGATCAATGCGCAGAACTGCGTGCATTGCAAGACCTGCGACATCAAGGATCCGACGCAGAACATCGTGTGGGTGACACCGGAAGGCGGCGGCGGGCCGAACTATCCAAATATGTAAGAGACCACACCGTAGGGTGGGCACCCCGTGCCCACGCGTGAACGCCGGGTTACGTATTCCGCTTACCCGGACAACATACTCAGACAACACGTGGGCAAAACTTCTTGCCCACCCTACGACAAAAAAGCCCACGCTGCGATTAACGCAGCGTGGGCTTTTTTTGCGGCAATAGAAATCCTGTCGACAGGATTATTCAGGTAACTGCCAGTTCCCGGACACGATCTTTTCCAGCCAGAAGGTGCCGATAACCGTCTTGACGTCGGTCACCTTGCCTTCCCTCACCCACTCCAGCATATCGGTCAGCGGCGCCCGGAACACGTCGAGGAACTCGCCATCGTCAAGCTTGCGCTCGCCGGCGACCAGGCCGCGCGCCAGGTACAGTTCCAGGTGCTCGTCGGAATAGGCAATCGCATTGTGAATCGTGCAGACGTGCTGCCATTCACTGGCGGTGTAGCCGGTTTCTTCGTGCAGCTCACGCTTGGCGCAGCTGAGATGATCTTCCCCGGCGTCGATTTTACCGGCCGGATATTCGATAAACACGCGCTCCAACGGGTAACGATATTGCCGCTCCAGCAGCACCGTACCATCTTCAAACAACGGCAGGATAACTACCGCACCCGGATGCTTGATGTATTCACGGCTGGTTTCCTTGCCATCCGGCAGTCGTACAGCATCGCGCTGCACCTTCAGGAAGTGACCATCGTAGGCCAGGCTGCTGGTAATCCGGGTTTCTTTCAGATGACTGTCCATGCGAGCGCTCCGAGGGGTGAGTGTGAGGCTATGTGAGGGATAAGGGAGGATCGATGCGGGAGGTTTTCAAGCGTCCGCGCAAGGATGCCGATCCCGCGCGGATTAAAACAAATGCCCGCTGTTCAGCGGTGTTTCTTCAAATAGCGTAATACATAACCGGGATATGCCAGGACCAGGAACATGCACCCGGTTACCGCATAAAATTCCCAGCCTTGGGCGAACGTGTTTCCGATATTGGCCTCGAGCAGATGAGCAAACAGGCCAACCAGCGCATACAGCGCCAACAGTTCCAGCAGACGTACCCAGACCGGCTTGATTGCAGCCTGGGCGCCCGACTTGAGTGGAACCAATGCAAACACCCGCTCATTAAAGAATGGCAGGTTGGCGGCAATCAGCGCCAACAGGATGACAAACAGGCTGGAAAGGGAAACGTTCACAACGTTACGATACCACTCTGCCGAGGAAAGCAGTCAGTGTGCGTACGATCGCGGTGGTGGTCGCATCCATCAGCAAGCCTGGCCACAGACCGAGTACCAGAACTGCCAGCCCGTTCAAGCTCAGCAATACACGAACATCGGCATGCGCGACGATCTTCGAGCTATCCTGCGGCTCATCGAAATACATCAGCTTGATGACGCGCAGATAGTAGAAAGCGCCGATCAGCGAGAACAGCACAGCCACAACAGCCAGCCAGACCTGGCCGCTACCCAGCACTGCTTGCAGCACTGACAATTTGGCGTAGAAACCCATGAACGGCGGGATACCGGCCAGCGACAGCATCAACACCAGCATCACGGCAGCAAACCATGGGCTACGTTGGTTCAGGCCCTTGAAATCATCCATGCTTTCCGCTTCGAAGCCGGAGCGCGCCAACAGCATGATCACGCCGAACGTGCCCAGCGTTGTCATCACATAGGTGATTGCATAGAACAGCGCCGAGCTATAGGCGTTGGCGGCAGAGAACAGATTGCCGTTGACCACGCCAGCCAACAAACCGAGCAACATGAAGCCCATGTGCGAAATCGTCGAATAGGCCAGCATGCGCTTGATATTCGTCTGGGCAATCGCGGTGATATTACCGATCGCCATCGACAGCACAGCCAGCACTGTCAGCATCTGCTGCCAATCGAACGCCAGCGGCAACAATCCCTGGACCAACAAGCGGAAGCAAATTGCAAATGCGGCCAGCTTCGGTGCGGCGCCCAGCAACAGTGTGACGGCAGTCGGCGCGCCTTGATAAACGTCAGGCACCCACATATGGAACGGCACTGCGCCCAATTTGAACGCCAGGCCAGCGACCACGAACACGACGCCGAACACCAGCACCATCTGGTTGACATTGCCGGAAGCCGCAGCGCGGGTGACTTCGATCAGGTCGAGCGAGCCGGTAGCGCCGTACAGCATCGACATACCGTACAACAGGAAACCGGAGGCCATCGCACCCAGCACGAAATACTTCATCGCAGCTTCAGTCGCCGAGGTGTTGTCGCGACGCAGCGCCACCAATGCATACAGGGACAAGGACATCAATTCCAGGCCAAGGTAGATGCTGAGGAAATTGCTGCCGGAGATCATCACCATCTGGCCCAGCAGGGTGAACAGCGCCAATGGATAGAACTCACCGCCGAGATGGCCGCTCACCATGCCACGCTCTTCAATATAGCGGCGCGAATACACCAGGGTCATCGCCACGGCGACATAGGAAACCATCTTCAACAGGCTGCTCAGCGGATCGGAGACAAACATGTTGTGGAAGGTATAGACCGTCTCCCCGCTTTGGAAAGCGCCGAGCGTCAATACGAAACACACCGCCAGTACGGCAAGCGTCAGGTAATAGGTGATGTAACGCTTGGCATCCGAAACGAACATATCGATCAGCAGGACTGCGGACGTCGCAATCAGCAGAAAGATTTCCGGATAAACAGGGATCAGGTTCATGTTATTCATTTATTTGCCGCTTATTTTTGTGCACTGCACTTCTATCTAGTTAGTTGGGGAGAGAGTCATTTGCCACGCTACGGCGGCTCTTAAACTCTGTCCCGCAATCTATCAGTTCCGCAATTCATCAATTCAATTTTGTGATGGCGACATGCTTGAGCAGGTCGGCCACCGAAACTTGCATCGCGTCGGTGAATGGCGCCGGGTACACACCCATCGCAATCACGGCAATCGCCAACACGCCCAACATGACGAATTCACGCTTGTTCAGGTCCAGCATTTCTTTCACATGATGATTCGTGATCTTGCCGAACACCACGCGCTTGACCAGCCACAGCGAATAAGCCGCACCCAGGATCAAGGCGGTTGCCGCCAACAGGCCAATCCAGAAATTGAACTTGACTGCACCCAGGATCACCATGAATTCACCAACGAAGCCGGAAGTTCCTGGCAGGCCCGAGTTGGCCAGCGAGAACAACACGAACAACGCAGCGAAACGTGGCATGACGTTGACCACACCGCCGTATTCGGCGATCTGACGAGTATGCATGCGGTCATACAGCACGCCGATACACAGGAACATCGCGCCGGACACAAAGCCGTGCGAGATCATTTGCACGATGCCGCCCTGCAGGCCGATATCGTTGAAAATGAAGAAACCGAGGGTCACGAAACCCATGTGGGCAATCGACGAATAAGCAATCAGCTTCTTCATGTCGTTCTGCACCAGCGCCACCAGGCCGATATAGATCACGGCGATCAGCGACAAAGTGATGATGAAACCGGCCAGGTAATGGCTCGCATCAGGCGTAATCGGAAGCGAGAAACGCAGGAAGCCGTAGCCGCCCAGCTTCAACATGATCGCCGCCAGCACCACGGAACCACCAGTAGGCGCTTCCACGTGAGCATCCGGCAACCAGGTATGCACTGGCCACATTGGCACCTTGACCGCAAACGCCATCAGGAACGCCAGGAAAATCAGGATCTGTGCAGTCATGCCCAACGGCAGTTCATGCCATGTCAGGATGTCGAAGCTACCGCCCGACTGGAAGTACAGGTACAGCAAGGCAACCAGCATCAGCAGCGAACCCATCAGCGTGTACAGGAAGAACTTGATCGCTGCATACACGCGGTTGGCGCCACCCCAGACACCGACGATGATGAACATCGGGATCAGCGTCGCTTCAAAGAATACATAGAACAGCATGCCGTCCAGTGCGCAGAACACGCCGATCATCAGACCCGAGAGGATCAGGAAGGCGCCCATGTATTGCGCAACCTTCTTCTCGATCACCTGCCAGGCCGCGACCACCACCAGCACGGTGATGAATGCCGTCAGTGGCACGAACCACAGCGACAGGCCATCGATACCGAGGTGGTAATTGATGTTGAAGCGATCGATCCAGGCCGCCTTCTCGACGAACTGCATGCCATGGAAACCGTTGTCGAACTGCCGCACGATCGGCAAGGTCACCACGAAGCTGACCGCTGCACCCAGCAGCGACAGCCAGCGCACCAAAGTAGGATTGTCGTCGCGACCCACTGCCAGGACGAGGATACCGAACGCGACCGGACACCAGATCGCGAGGCTTAGAAGAGGAAAAGTTGACTGCATCATATTTTATTATCGATCTACTTTACTGAGTTTGCTTCGCCAGCTTACTTGGCAAACGGGAACGGCATGAACCAAACCAGGAAACCCAGCACCCCGATAATCATCACGAACGCATAGTGATAGATATATCCGGACTGCCAGAGACGGGTAATCTTCGAGAACCAGTTGACGGCCTTGGCGCTGCCGTTGACTATCAGACCATCGATCAAACCACGGTCGCCGGCGTTCCACAAACCGCGGCCCAGCAAGCGGGCACCGCCTGCAAACACCACGTCGTTGAACTTGTCCATATAGTATTTATTGTCGAGCAAGGTGAAGATCGGGCCAGCTTTCTGCTTGATGGCCGCAGGCAAGCGCGGATTGACCATATAGCAGTAGTAAGCCGATGCCACACCGGCTATCGCCAGCCACAGCGGCGCAGAGCTGAATGCGTGAGCAACCATGCCGATCGGGCCATGGAAATCGTTACGCAGTTCTTCCATCGCATGATGCGCTTCGTTGACGAAAATCACGTCCTTGAAGAAGCTGCCGAACAGCATAGGTTCGATCGCCAGGAAACCGATGATGGCAGAAGGAATCGCCAGCAGGATCAATGGCACAGTCACCACCCAAGGCGACTCATGCGGCTTCTGGCCAGGAGCCAGGCCATGATGCTCATGCTCATCTTCTTCGTCGTCATGATGATCGTCATGGGCACCGTGCGCGTCATGTGCAGCATGCGCATCGTTGGCAGCGTGTGCGTGCGCATCGTGGCCGTCATGCGCCTTGCCGAAACGTTCTTCGCCATGGAACACCATGAAATACATGCGGAACGAATAGAAAGCAGTCACGAAAACGCTGGCCAGCACTGCGAAATACGCAAAGCCGGAGCCGAACAGCGTCGATGCGTGGGCCGCTTCGATGATGCTGTCCTTCGAATAGAAACCGGAGAAGAACGGTGTGCCGATCAACGCCAGCGAACCGATCAGCGAAGTGATCCAGGTAATCGGCATGTACTTGCGCAGGCCGCCCATGTTACGCATGTCTTGATCGTGATGCAGACCCATGATCACCGAACCGGCGCCAAGGAACAGCAAGGCCTTGAAGAACGCGTGGGTCATCAGGTGGAACACTGCTACCGAGTAGGCCGAAGCACCCAGCGCGACAGTCATGTAACCGAGCTGCGACAGGGTCGAGTAAGCGACCACGCGCTTGATGTCAGTCTGGATGACGCCGAGGAAACCCATGAACAGTGCAGTAATCGAACCGATGATCAGGATGAACGACAACGCGGTATCGGACAGTTCGAACAATGGCGACATGCGGGTCACCATGAAAATGCCGGCAGTCACCATGGTCGCCGCGTGGATCAGTGCGGAAATCGGCGTTGGGCCTTCCATCGAATCAGGCAGCCAGACGTGCAACGGGAACTGCGCCGACTTACCCATGGCGCCGATGAACAGGCAGATACAGGCCACGGTCAACAGCATCCAGTCGCTGCCAGGCAAGGTCAAGGTCGCCAGCATGCCCTTTTGCGCGAAGACTTCGGTGTAGTTCATCGAACCCGAGTAAGCCAGCAGCAGGCCGATACCGAGGATGAAACCAAAGTCGCCGACACGGTTGACCAGGAAGGCTTTCATGTTCGCGAAAATCGCGGTCGGACGGGTGTACCAGAAACCGATCAGCAGATACGACACCAGGCCCACTGCTTCCCAACCGAAGAACAGCTGCAGGAAGTTGTTGCTCATGACCAGCATCAGCATCGAGAACGTGAACAGCGAGATATAGGCGAAGAAGCGGTTATAACCCTCGTCGTCCTTCATGTAGCCGATGGTGTAGATGTGCACCATCAATGACACGAATGTCACCACGCACATCATCATCGCAGTCAGGCTGTCGACCAGGAAACCGATCTCCAGCTTGATGCCGCCGACCGTCATCCAGGTATACAAGGTGCCATTGAACGTGGCCCCATCGATCACCTGCAGCAAAGTCTGTACCGAAATGATCAGCGCAATCAGCACACCAAGGATGGTGACCGTATGCGAAGTCTTGCGACCGATCAGGTTGCCGAAGAACTTGGTACCGAATAAGCCCGCAATCGCAGCGCCAGCCAGTGGCGCCAACGGTACGGCAAGAAGTAGTTGTGGGTTAAGTTGCCCCGCCATGATGAACCTTATCTTTATTCGTTGTTTGTTGTCTGCGCGTTGTCTGCGCGCTGTTTACTCATTCTTTGCCTGCTCGTTTCCGCCTGCCAGAGCCTGCGGAAACAAACATCGTCAGCCCTTCAGGCTGTCCAGATCTTCGACGTTGATGGTGTCCAGGTTACGGAACAACGCCACCAGGATGGCCAGGCCAATCGCCGATTCGGCAGCCGCTACAGTAAGGATAAAGAAAACGAAGATCTGCCCCGCTGCATCGCCCAGGTAATACGAAAAGGCGATGAAGTTCATATTCACGGCCAACAGCATCAATTCGATTGCCATCAGCAATACGATGAGGTTCTTGCGGTTCAGGAATATACCGACGATCCCGATCGCAAACAGGATCGCACCGAGAATCAGGTAGTGAGCGAGCGAAAGTACCATATTGCGTCCTTGTTATTTTTGTGGAGCCGCTGGTGCGGCCGGGTTGGCAGGATTCACTGGCGCCACCGGCTCTACCTTGGCCTCCGACTTCATCTTGACCACGCGAATCCGGTCGGTGCTCTTGACCTTGACTGCAGCGGAAGGCGAGAAATACTTGCTGTCCTTGCGGCGGCGCAGTGTCAGCGCGACAGCAGCGACAATTGCCACCAGCAGGATAACCGCTGCGATTTCAAACGCGTAAACGTATTCGGTGTAGATCAGCTTACCCAGTTCCTTGGTGTTGCCGATGTTGGCCGATATAGCCGGCACATCCGCATCCGTACCTTGGAAACCGTGAAAAATGACTGCAGCCATTTCGACCACGATAATGGTGCCGACCGTTGCCGCCAGCGGGAAATACCCCCAGAAGCCCTCTCGCATCTTGTCGAGATTAATGTCCAGCATCATCACCACGAACAGGAACAGCACCATGACGGCGCCGACGTAGACCAGCACCAGAACGATCGACAGGAATTCGGCCTTGAGCAGCATCCAGATGCCGGCCGCGGAGAAGAACGACAATACCAGGAACAGCGCGGAATGCACTGGATTGCGTGCGGTGATTACGCGCAAGGCGGCGATCACCAGCACCACCGAAAACGCGTAGAACAAGAATGTCTTAAATTCCATAATGGCCTATAAACAATTTGCGAAACAGACTTTGAGAGTCGCCGCAACGCGGCGAATTACTCTGTTTCCAACTAATCAGATAAAACGGTTAAATTGCGAGAGTCTTTCATAGCTATGCAAGCTTCCCGCAATCGTTGTTGCTGAATTAGCGATATGCAGCATCCGCAGCACGTGCCGCAGCAATCTCTGGTTCGTAACGATCACCTACCGCCAACAGCATTTCCTTGGTGTAGTACAGATCGCCCCGTTTTTCACCGTGGTATTCCAGGATGTGGGTCTCGACGATCGAATCGACCGGGCAAGACTCTTCGCAGAAACCGCAGAAAATACATTTGGTCAGATCGATATCGTAGCGAGTGGTACGGCGCGAACCGTCTGCACGCTGGTCTGACTCGATCGTGATCGCCATTGCCGGGCACACTGCTTCGCACAATTTGCAGGCGATGCAGCGCTCTTCCCCGTTCGGGTAGCGACGCAACGCATGCAGGCCACGGAAACGCGGCGACTGCGGCGTCTTCTCTTCCGGGAACAGCACCGTAATCTTGCGTGCGAACAGGTAGCGGCCAGTCAACCGCAGTCCCTTTAGCAGCTCCAGCAGCATTAAGCTACCGAAAAAATCCTTGATCGCTTCCATTTGCTATAAACCTTCCATTACTTCCAGATATTCCATGGACTTTGAATCCAGGCGGCGACAATCACCAGATAGGCGAGAACCAGCGGGATAAACACTTTCCAACCCAAGCGCATGATCTGGTCATAGCGATAGCGCGGGAACGAGGCACGCACCCAGATAAACACCGACAACATGAAAAAGGTCTTCATGCCGAGCCAGATCCAGCCTGGGATCCAGTCCAGGATCGCCAGCGGCGAAGCCCAGCCGCCCATGAACAGCAACGCTGTCAGGATCGACACCAGGATCATGTTGGCGTATTCAGCCAGGAAGAACATCGCGAACGACATGCCCGAGTATTCGATCATGTGACCGGCAACAATTTCCGATTCGCCTTCCACCACGTCGAACGGGTGGCGATTGGTTTCGGCAATGCCGGAAATAAAATAAATCAGGAATACAGGGAACAACGACAGCCAGTTCCATGACAGGAAGGCTACGCCGTGATCGTAGAAGTAACCTTTGCTTTGCGCCATCACGATATCGGTCAGGTTCAGGCTGCCGGAAACCATCAGCACGATGACCAGCGCAAAACCCATCGATATTTCGTAGGAAACCATTTGCGCCGAAGCACGCATGGCGCCGAGGAACGCATACTTGGAGTTGGATGCCCAGCCGGCGATGATCACGCCGTAGACTTCCATCGAAGTAATCGCCATCACGAACAGCAGGCCGGCGTTGACGTTGGCCAGTACGGTTTCCGGACCAAACGGCACCACAGCCCAGGCGGCCAGGGCCGGCATGATGGTCATGATCGGGGCAATGAAGAACAACACCTTGTTGGCGCGGGCCGGCAAGGTGACTTCCTTCAACAACAGCTTGAGGGCGTCAGCGATCGGTTGCAGCAAACCGGCAGGACCGACACGATTTGGGCCGAGGCGGATATGCATCCAGCCGATCAGTTTACGTTCCCAGTAAGTCATGTAGGCCACGCACAGCAGCAGCGGCACCAGCACGACGATGATCTTGATCAGGTTCCAGATCAGGGGCCAGAGGCCGCCGAGCAAGTCGGAGCCGGTGGCATTGATGGCGGCGATGAAATGATCCATCATGCTTTCTCCACTACGATAGAACCAAACATCGCGCCCAAAGCTGCGGTCGAAGCATGCGATGCAGCTACCCGCACCACGTTTTCCGGCAGCGTCGAGTCAATCGCCGCCAGCAACGCAGCAGCGCCCTGCCCTTGTTTGAGGTTGACGCGATCGCCAGTGGCGATACCCAATTTTGCAGCCAGTGCTGCCGACAACCATGCCTGCGGCGCCTGGCCGTCGACGGTTTCCTGCAGCGACGAGGCACGACGCACGACGGCATCGCCGAAGTAAATCGGCACATCGGCAATCCGCTCCAGCGCGCCATTGGCCGTTTGAGCAGCAGCTTGCGGCTGCAGATCAGTCAGGTTGTTCAGGCGTGCCTGCAGGTTCGCTTCGGCGACTTCGCCGGTGCCCAGCACTTCATCGCGAATCGCTTCGGAAGTGTCGTAATCGAAACCGGACAGGCCCAGCAAGTTGCCCAATACGCGCAATACCTTCCATGCCGGACGTGCATCGCCGAGCGGCTTGACGGTACCGTTGAAGCTTTGTGCACGGCCTTCGCAGTTGACGAAGGTGCCGGAGGTTTCGGTGAAAGGCGAAATCGGCAGCAGCACGTCGGCGAAATCGACGCCATGCTTGTAGGCGGACAATGCCACCACCATTTCAGCCTTGTCGAGTGCAGCACGAGCGGCTTGCGGATCGAAACTATCCAGCTCCGGTTCGGCGTTCAACAACACGTATGCCTTGTGCGGCTGCGCGAAAATCTGTTGTGCATTGCGGCCTTTGCCGGCTGCCGGCAACGCGTTGGCCCAATAACCGCCGACAGTATTGCCGGCTTCTGTCAGGTAGCCCAACTTGGCACCGGTTTGCTGTGCAATCCATTGCGCCAATGCGTGCAATTGCGACGCTTGCGGATGTTGCGCCGCTGCGTTGCCGAGGAATACGCCCTTGGCATCGCCGGACAACAGGCTCGCTGCAGTTTGCTTGGCGGCAGCTGACGGCTCGACATTGTCGAAGCCAGCTGGCGCTGCAACGCTCTTGGCTTGCGCCACGGCGACAGCGACTTCTGCCAGCGATGCCAGCCACGCCGATGGCGCCGCGATAATCTTGTTTGCAACCGGCATCAGCAGCTCGTCGTCGGTCGCATGCAGGATGCTCAGCTGGGCGCCACGCTTGACGCTCAGGCGCAAACGTGCGGACAGCAGAGGATGATCCTTGCGCAGGAAAGAACCGATGACGAAGGCGCGATTCAATTGCGCGAATTCGTTGATCGACATGCCCAGCCATGGTGTGACTTTGCCATCCAGTGCGAAATCGGACTGGCGCAGGCGGAAATCGATGTTTTCGGAACCCAGGCCGCGCACCACTTTTTGCAGCAGCGACAGTTCTTCCAGCGTCGAGTAAGGCGTACCCAGTGCTGCAATCGCATCGGCGCCATGCTCGTGACGGATGTTACGCAAGCCGTGCGCGACATATTCCAGCGCGGTTTGCCATTCGACTTCTTGCCATTTGCCGTCTTGCTTGAGCATCGGCTTGGTCAGACGTTCGGCGCTGTTCAAGCCTTCATAGGCGAAGCGATCCTTGTCCGACAACCAGCATTCGTTGACGTCGTTGTTTTCCAGCGGCAGCACGCGCATCACCTTGCCGGCCTTGACTTGCACCACCAGGTTGGCGCCCAGGCCATCATGCGGGCTGACCGATTTGCGGCGCGACAATTCCCAGGTACGGGCGCTGTAGCGGAACGGCTTCGAGGTCAGTGCGCCGACCGGGCACAGATCAATCATGTTGCCGGACAGTTCCGAATTGACGGTCTTGCCGACGAAAGTCGTGATCTCGGAGTGTTCACCGCGACCGACCATGCCGAATTCCATCACGCCGGCGATTTCCTGGCCGAAGCGGACGCAGCGGGTGCACTGGATGCAACGGCTCATTTCCTGCATCGAGATCAGCGGGCCAGCGTCTTTCGGCGCGACCACACGCTTTTCTTCTTCGTAACGGGACGACGATTTGCCGTAGCCAACCGCCAAATCCTGCAACTGGCACTCGCCGCCCTGATCGCAGATCGGGCAATCCAGCGGGTGATTGATCAGCAGGAATTCCATCACGCTCTTTTGCGCGGTAGTAGCCTTGTCGCTGGCGGTACGCACGATCATGCCCGCAGTCACCGGAGTGGCGCAGGCAGGCAGGGCCTTAGGCGCTTTTTCCACCTCGACCAGGCACATGCGGCAGTTGGCCGCGATGGAGAGTTTTTTGTGATAGCAGAAATGCGGAATGTAAGTACCAATCTTGTTGGCAGCATCCATTACCATGCTGCCCTCTTGGACTTCCACTTTCTTGCCGTCTATTTCGATTTCAACCATGGCTTTTGCTTTTCTTGCCTATGTTTTGATTAGTTGAGGACAAATCTGTCCTGCCACTTTTCTTTGCTATTCAACCGTCTTATCTAGTCAGTTGGGTACTGAGTCGCACAGCGTGTAATTCGCTACGCTGCAGCCTCAGTTCCGCAATTATTGATAACTAGGCACCAAGCAATGCTTATGCTCGATGTGATATTCAAATTCTTCGCGATAATTCTTCAGGAACCCGCGTACCGGCATCGCCGCCGCATCGCCGAGCGCGCAGATGGTGCGGCCCATGATGTTGCCCGCTACCGTATCCAGCAGATCCATGTCTTCCGGACGACCATGACCGGTTTCAATGCGATGCACCAGGCGATATAGCCAGCCAGTGCCTTCGCGGCATGGCGTGCACTGGCCGCAGGATTCTTCAAAATAGAAGTACGACAGGCGCAGCAGCGACTTCACCATGCAACGCGTTTCATCCATCACGATCACGGCGCCCGAACCCAGCATCGAGCCGGCCTTGGCGATCGAATCGTAATCGAGATCGGTGTCCATCATGACCTCGCCGCGAATCACCGGAGCGGACGAGCCGCCAGGAATCACAGCCTTGATCTTCTTGCCGCCGCGCATGCCGCCAGCCAGTTCCATCAACTTGGCAAACGGCGTACCCAGTGGCACTTCGTAATTGCCCGGCCGTTCGACGTCGCCGGAAATCGAGAAAATCTTGGTGCCGCCATTGTTCGGCTTGCCCAGCGCCGCATAGGCTTCGCCGCCCATGTTCAGCAGGAAAGGCACCGCAGCGAAAGTCTCGGTGTTGTTGATCGTGGTCGGCTTGCCGTACAAACCAAAGCTGGCAGGGAAAGGCGGCTTGAAGCGTGGTTGCCCCTTCTTGCCTTCCAGCGATTCCAGCAACGCGGTTTCTTCGCCGCAGATGTAAGCGCCATAACCATGGAACGCATGCAACTGGAAGTTGAAGGTGCTGCCGAAAATCTTGTCGCCCAACGCACCGGCGGCACGCGCCTCTTCCAGTGCTTCTTCAAAGCGTTCGTAGCCGGACCAGATTTCGCCGTGGATGTAGTTGTAGCCGACCGTGATGCCCATGGCGTAAGCGCCGATGGCCATGCCTTCGATCAACGCATGCGGGTTGTAGCGAATGATGTCGCGGTCTTTGAATGTGCCCGGCTCGCCTTCGTCGGTATTGCAAACCAGGTATTTCTGGCCTGGAAATTGACGTGGCATGAAACTCCACTTCAGACCTGTCGGGAAGCCTGCACCGCCGCGGCCGCGCAGCGAACCAGCCTTCAGTTCGGCGATGACTTGCTCAGGGGTGATGCCTTCGGACAGGATGCGCTTGAGGGCGGTATAGCCGCCGCGCTTGACGTAATCGGCGTAGTGCCAGTTGTTGCCGTCCAGGTCAGCCAGGATCAGCGGATTGATGTGGCGATTGTGCAGACTGGTCATTTCTTCAGTTCCTCCAGCAAGCCGTCAATCTTTTCATTCGACATCCAGCTACACATGCGTTTGTTATTAACCAGCAGCACCGGCGCATCGCCGCAAGCTCCCATGCATTCGCCCTCGACCAGCGTGAACTGACCATCAGCGGTAGTTTCACGGAAACCGATGCCGAGCTTGTGCTTCAGATGCTCCGCCGCGCGCACGCCGCCGGACAACTGGCAAGGCAGATTGGTGCAGATGCTGATCTTGTGCTTGCCGACCGGCTTGGTGTTGTACATATTGTAAAAGGTCGCGACTTCCTGCACCGCGATAGCCGGCATGCCGAGGTAATCCGCGACATCCTGCATGGTTTCCGGCGCCAGCCAGCCCTTTTCGTCCTGTGCGATCGCCAATGCAGCCATCACCGCCGACTGCTTCTGGTCGGCGGGAAATTTCGCTACTTCGCGATCGATCTTTTTGTATGTATCTTGACTTAACAACATGTGTTGGCCATTCGTGCGCGATACTTTGCGCGAGTAGTTAGTAACAAATTCCGTAGCTCTCAGCAGCTGCCATCAGGAGGCTCTGAGAACCGTAGCGAGCGGCTTAAGGTCTGATCGAGAAGCGCAACTGCACGAAGGTACAGTGAGCATCGCAGGCCAGAGATTAAGTCGCGCAGTAGGTTATCAGAATCTCCTTAGCGGTCGATTTCACCGAAAACAATGTCTTGCGTACCGATGATGGTGACGGCATCGGCGATCATGTGGCCCTTGGCCATTTCGTTCAACCCTTGCAGATGCGGGAAGCCAGGTGCACGGATCTTCAGGCGGTAAGGCTTGTTGGCGCCATCGGAGACGATGTAGACGCCGAACTCACCCTTCGGATGCTCAACCGAGGCATACGCCTCACCTGGCGGCACATGGAAACCTTCAGTGAAGAGCTTGAAATGGTGAATCAGCTCTTCCATGTTCGATTTCATGTTGACCCGCGACGACGGCGCAACCTTGTGGTTGTCGGTCATGACTGGGCCGCCGTTGTTGCGCAGCCATTCTACGCATTGCTTGATGATCCGGTTGGACTGGCGCATTTCTTCCACGCGCACCAGGTAACGGTCATAGCAGTCGCCGTTCTTGCCGACCGGGATATCGAAATCGAGCAAGTCGTAAACTTCGTAAGGCTGCTTCTTGCGCAGATCCCATTCGACGCCTGAACCGCGCAGCATCGGACCGGTAAAGCCCATTGCCTTGGCGCGCTCCGGCGAGACTACACCGATACCGACCAGACGCTGTTTCCAGATACGGTTATCGGTCAGCAGTGTTTCGTATTCGTCGACGTATTTCGGGAAACGGACAGTGAAGTCTTCAATGAAGTCGAGCAGCGAACCTTGGCGGTTTTCGTTCAGCGCCTTGATTGCCTTGGCATTGCGCACCAGCGATGCCTTGTGCTGCGGCATGGTGTCCGGCAGGTCGCGATAAACGCCGCCTGGACGGTAATAAGCCGCATGCATACGGGCGCCGGAAACGGCTTCGTAGCAATCCATCAGGTCTTCGCGCTCACGGAATGCATACAGCAGCACCGCCATCGCGCCGACGTCCAGCGCATGCGCGCCGATCCACATCAGGTGGTTCAGCAGACGCGTGATTTCGTCGAACATGACGCGGATGTATTGCGCACGCAGCGGCACTTCCAGGCCCAGCAGACGCTCGATTGCCATCACATAGCCGTGCTCATTGCACATCATCGACACGTAGTCGAGACGATCCATGTACGGCACGGATTGCAGGTAGGTTTTCTGTTCCGCCAGCTTTTCGGTGCCGCGATGCAGCAGGCCGATATGCGGGTCAGCACGCTGGATCACTTCACCGTCCAGCTCCAGCACCAGGCGCAAAACGCCGTGTGCGGCCGGATGCTGCGGGCCGAAGTTCAGCGTGTAGTTCTTGATTTCTGCCATTATTTGATCCCGTAGTGTTCTTCACGAATCACCCGCGGCGTGATTTCGCGCGGATCAATCGTTACGGGTTGATAAATTACGCGCTTCTGCTCTGCGTCGTAGCGCATCTCGACATAGCCCGAGACCGGGAAGTCCTTGCGGAACGGATGGCCGATGAAACCGTAGTCGGTCAGGATGCGGCGCAAGTCGTTGTGGCCTTCGAACAGGATGCCGAAGAAGTCGAACGCTTCGCGTTCGTACCAGTTGGCCGATGCCCAGATATCGGTCACCGAAGCCAGAATCGGCTGTTCGTCGTCAGGGGCGAATACGCGCACGCGCAAACGCCAGTTATGCTCGATCGACAGCAGGTGCGACACTGCCGCGAAGCGGGCGCCTTCCCAGCTGCCATCGCCATAGGTTGAATAGTCGACGCCACAGAGGTCGATCAATTCTTCAAAACGGGTATCGGCATGGTCGCGCAGGACGCGCATCGCGGACAGGTAATTCGAAGCCTTGACTACGATCGTGATCTCGCCCAAGGCAACGGTCAAGCTTTGAAGATCGTCGCCAAGCGCATTGCGCACGGCGGCTTCAAGGGTTTCCAGTTTGGTCGTCATTGTGCTCTCTTAGCGCGCAATCGTATTGGTGCGGCGAATCTTGTTTTGCAGCTGGATGATGCCATACAGCAGCGCTTCAGCGGTCGGTGGGCAGCCTGGGACATAGATATCGACCGGCACGATGCGATCGCAACCGCGCACCACCGAATACGAATAGTGATAGTACCCGCCGCCATTGGCGCAGGAACCCATCGAAATCACCCAGCGCGGCTCCGGCATCTGGTCATAAACCTTGCGCAAGGCTGGCGCCATCTTGTTGCACAGCGTGCCTGCCACAATCATCACGTCGGACTGACGCGGCGACGGGCGAAAGATTACACCAAAACGGTCCATGTCGTAGCGCGAGGCGCCGGCATGCATCATTTCGACCGCACAGCAGGCCAGACCAAAGGTCATCGGCCACAACGAACCGGTACGGGTCCAGTTGATCAGTTTGTCAGCCGTAGTGGTGACAAAGCCTTCGTTCAAAACACCTTCAATAGACATGACTTACTCCCAATCCAGCGCGCCGCGCTTCCAGATGTACCAGAAGCCCACCACGAATTCAGCGATAAACACCATCATCGTGATAAAGCCCTGCCAACCGAGGTCACGCATCGCGACGCCCCACGGGAAGAAGAAAGCGGTTTCCAGATCGAACAAGATGAACAAAATGGCGACAAGGTAATAACGCACATCGAACTTCATGCGCGCATCTTCGAATGCTTCAAAGCCGCATTCGTAAGGAGATGTTTTTTGGGGATCAGGCCGATGCGGCCCAAGGATACGACCAATCAGTTGCGGTGCGATACCGACCGCAATGCCAATCAGGATAAACAGCAGGACAGGAAAATAATTTTCGAGGTTCACGATTATGCGCCAGTAGTTTGAACGGTCAGTAGAGTGATTTGCCGATCTGTTTCATCAGACCTGACGCCCCCAATCCAGCAAACCAACCTACAGTTCCTCGACAAAAAGCCAGCGCAGGGGCAACCGTTGCTGGCCTTGTATTCTTTGGTGCCGACGGCGAGACTCGAACTCGCACAGCTTTCGCCACTACCCCCTCAAGATAGCGTGTCTACCAATTTCACCACGTCGGCATAAGGGCTTATTTTAACCTGATTTAGTACTTTTGTTCAATGCACAAAAGGGTTAAAAGTCAGCAATTTCACTCAGTAATTGCATTTAATTTGCCGGGGACAGAGTAATTCGCCAAACCTCGGCAATTTACCCGCTGCGCCCCGCAAATAATTACTTTGGAATCTGGTTCGATTGCGCGCTGCCGGTCGACGGTGCAGGCACCGAAGCTGCTGCCGCACTTGCCGATCCGGCTGCATCAGCAGCTGGGGCAACAGGCGCTGCCGGCGTAGCAGGAATTGCAGCTGCCGGAGCCGAGACCGGCGGCAGGTTATCCATCACGCCGCCGGTGACAGCGCCGCGATGATTACCCAGGTACACCAGAGCCAATGTCGCGATGAAGAAAATCGCTGCGGCCAGGCCGGTCGACTTCGACAGGAAGTTCGACGAACCGCTAGCGCCGAACAGGCTGCCCGAAGCGCCCGAACCGAACGCGGCTCCCATATCGGCGCCCTTGCCATGCTGCAGCAGCACGAGACCGATGATCGTCAGTGCCGACAGAACCTGAAGGATGACAATGATGTTAAATACTGTGTTCATTTAATGACTTCCAATGAGAGTTGATTCTATATTTACTTGATCCGAACTGCCGAGCCGCGATGGCATCTGCGCCCTATCAATCTTTTCACTTACTGCATCGATTTAATCAAGCGACTACATCGATGCGGACACTTCCAATCACGCTGCGGCAACGATCGCCAGGAAATCCGCTGATTTCAATGCTGCGCCGCCAATCAGGCCGCCGTCGATATCCGGCATGGCCAGCAGTTCAACAGCATTGTCTGGCTTCATGCTGCCGCCATACAAAATCTTTACTTCAAGCGCTGCCGCGGCATTCTTTTTTGCCAGCTGGGCGCGCAACGCCAGATGCACATCTTGCGCCATTTGCGGCGTCGCTGTCTTGCCGCTGCCGATCGCCCATACCGGCTCATACGCCACCACGATTCTTGCCAGGTCAGCATCGGCCAGCACACTCAATACCGCATCAAGCTGGCGACCGACCACTGCCTCGGTCTGACCGGCCTCACGCTCAGCCAGGGTTTCGCCGACACAGACGATTGGCGTCACGCCGGCTTCCAGCGCGCGCAATGCCTTCTGCGCCACGACAGCGTCGCTCTCTGCATGATAGGCGCGTCGTTCGGAATGACCAACGATGACGTATCTGCAAGAAAAATCCTTCAGCATCGATACCGAAACTTCACCGGTATATGCGCCTGCTGCATGCGCCGACACATCCTGCCCACCCCATGCTATTGCCGATCCGGCAAGTGCAGCCTGGCACTGCGCCAGGTAAGGCGCCGGTACGCACAACGCAACATCGCAAGCTGGAGCTGCTGCGCCGGCCTTGATTTCCGCCAGCAAAGCCGCATTGGCAACCAGACTGCCATTCATTTTCCAGTTACCCGCTACAAGTTTGCGACGCATATTTACCAAGGCCCAGGTTTTTAATAACCCGGCATTCTAACGCGCTGCAGCGAAAGCGGTCAAACCGGCAATAAAATGTTTAACAATCGCTGCAAGCTGCTTTTATGCCGGAAATCCCCCGCAAAATCAGGACTCCCCATTCCCTACAGGCAACCAAATCCGCTTATAAGGGCCAAACCGGTTACACGAAATATTTAAGAAAATGCTTTAGCAAGGGCAATATTGCGGCCAAAAGATTCCATATCGACATTGCCGCCACTGACAATCACGCCGACCTTGGCGCCATCGAACTCAAAAGCCCGGTGCATCACGGCAGCAGCGGCCAGGCAACCGGCCGGCTCGACCACGATCTTCATGCGTTCGGCGAAAAACCGCATTTGCGTACGCAACTGGTCGTCGCTGACGGTAATGATGTCCTTCACATAAGCTTGCAAAATAGGCAGCACCAGCTTACCGATATGCTGCGTTTGCGCGCCGTCGGCAATCGTGTCCGGCACGTCGATATGCACGATTTCACCGCTGCGCAACGACCGCTGCGCATCGTTGCCGGCCTCCGGTTCAACGCCGATGACGATGCAACCCGGCGACAAATGCGCTGCGGCAATCCCGCAGCCGGACAGCAAACCGCCACCACCGGTGCAAACGAACAGGTAATCGAGCGGCCCGACTTCATCGAACAATTCTTTGGCCGCCGTACCTTGGCCGGCAATCACATCCGGATGGTCGTAGGCGGGAATGGTGGCGCAGCCGCGCTCGCTGGAAAGGCGCGCCGCGATCACTTCACGGTCTTCGCGCTCGCGGTCGTAAAGAATCACTTCGGCGCCGTATTCACGCGTAGCCGCCAGTTTCATCGCCGGCGCATTGCTCGGCATGACGATGGTGGCGTGCACGCCAAGCATGCGCGCTGCCAGTGCAATGCCTTGCGCATGGTTGCCAGATGAGAACGCCACTACGCCCTGCTGCTTCTGCTCTTCGCTGAGACTGCTGATGGCGTTGTAGGCGCCGCGAAACTTGAAGGCGCCGACCCGCTGGAAATTCTCGCACTTGAAAAAGACCGTGGCGTTGGCCTGCTTGTCGGCCTGGCCGGAAGTCAGCACAGGTGTTTTCCGGGCAATCCCTTCCAGGCGCTTGGCAGCGGCAGCGACGTCCTGGTAAGTTACAGCGAGGTTGGCAGTGCTCATTATTTATCCTTTGTCCAGTGTCGATACTCAGTATTCAGTACGATGCGTAAAACGGCTTTTGCTTTTGCCTTTGCCTACTCGGCCAGGCGCCGACGGAACATCCAGCGCTCGGCGTCGGAATCCTGCGGAACATATTGATAACCATCGAGATCGAAGCCCTTGAGCTTTTCCGGATCGGTGATCTTGTTCAATGCCGCGTAGCGCGCCATCAGGCCGCGCGCCCGCTTGGCGTAGAACGAAATGATCTTGTACTTGCCATTCTTCCAGTCTTCAAAAACCGGGGAAATAATCGGCGCATCCAGCACCGCCGGCCTGACCACCTTGAAATACTCTTCCGATGCCAGATTGACCAGCGCCCTCTTCTTCTGCTTGGCCAGATGCTGGTTCAGGGCCTGCGTTACCGTGTCGCCCCAGAATGCGTAGAGATTCCGGCCGCGCGGATTGGCCAGGCTGGTGCCCATTTCGAGCCGGTACGGCTGCATGCGGTCGAGCGGGCGCAATACGCCATACAGGCCCGATAAAATCCGTACGTGGTTCTGGGTATAGGTCAGCTGCGTGCTGTTCAGCGTTGCCGCATTCAAGCCTTCGTAGACATCGCCATTGAAGGCCATGATAGCCTGCTTGGAATTATCGCTGGTGAAGGTCTTGGACCATGAGGCGAAACGGGCGGTATTCAATTGCGCCAGCGGATCGGAGATTTTCATCATGCTGCCGATCTGGGCCGGCGACAGTTGCTTCAGGACTTCGATCAACTCGGCGGAATGATCGACAAAATCCGGCGTGGTGTGGCTGTCGGTAGTACTGGGAGTAGTGTAATCAAGGGATTTTGCGGGCGATAAAACAATCAGCATGTGAACATCCAAATAAACCGAACAATGTCCGCAATGATACCGAAACATCGACAATCGCATCGGCGCCCGCCCGATTGCCTCGCCCAAAGGCCATCCGATTCAGTCGAAAGCTCCTTCCTGCAGATCGCGCCGGAATTCCTCAACCCAGTGAGAACCGTCGCCGATCGGGTATTGCCGCTTATGTCCGGTGGATTTCCTGGTCACGGTCACGAAGCCGGTCAATGCAAAGATTTCATCGGTCTTGGGATCGGTGGTGTCGATCTCGTGCAGTTCGAAATCGTCAACGGCAAGATGCCGGTCACGCAACGCTGCGTGAAAATCGGCCTTTTCGTCTGGCTCGATCAGTTTCATGTGCACCTCCTGAAGTGAGATCACGGACTGCCACCATAGCCACCATAGCCACCATAACATGACCATTCTGCCGCTGCGCACTGGGGAATGCGGCAACGGCACGCAGTGCGCCTGGCTAGAAGTGGTAAGCAAACAAATTGGTTTCCGCGCCGTCGCTGGTCAGGCGCAGCCTGGTTTCAAATTTCAGGCCGATCTTTTCCAGCAATTTGATCGATTGCTGATTGTCCGGCGCAGTGATTGCCACGATCCGCTGCAGGCCAAAAGCCCGATTGCCATAGGCCAGCACTGCGGCGGCGGCCTCTTGGGCGTAGCCTTTGCCCCAGTGCTCCGGCAGGAAGGCGTAGCCGATATCGACATCCGGCAGAGTATCCCGCTTGATCAAGCCGCAGATACCGATCGGCAGGCCACTGTCTTTCAATGCGGTCAGATAGAGGCTGAAGCCCTCGCGTTCGTACATCGCCACTGGACCACTCAGAATGGCGGCGCGCGCCGCCTCCACCGTCCTGATCCCCTTGTCGCCGATAAACTGATGCCACGATGGTTCATTCACCTGCCGCAGATAGAATTCAGCGTCATCGACTTCCAGCGTACGTAAAACGAGACGTTCCGTTTCAAGAATTTTCATCGGTTTGATATTCCCTTGCTGTTGAACATTTCCCTGTAGCATTAGAGGATAAACATAGCCGCATAGCTTGTCCATCAACTACGTTGGCAAATGCATTACTCCCTCTAATCCAAGGCCCCTCAGCCATGAGCGCAGCGCAAAAAACCGTCCTGATTCCGATCCCGAACCTGGACTTCGATCCGAGCGAAGTGGCCATCCCCTGGCGTGTGTTGAGCGATCGCGGCCATCGCGTGCTGTTCGCCACCCCGAATGGCGCCTGCGCCGCAGCCGATCCACTGATGCTGTCTGGCGAAGGATTGGATGCCTGGGGATTCATTCCGCTGCTGAAAAAAATCAAGTTGCTGGGCCTGGCATTGCGCGCCAATGCCACCGCGCGCGCCGCCTATGCCGAATTGCAAGCCACGCCGGCATTCCAGGCGCCGCTGCGTTATGCCGATCTGCGAGTCGCCGATTTTGATGGCTTGCTGCTGCCCGGTGGGCACCGCGCGCGCGGCATGCGCGCCTACCTTGAGGACGCGACCTTGCAGCAATTCGTCGGCGCCTTCTTCGACAGCGGCAAGCCAGTCGCCGCGATTTGCCATGGCGTCGTACTGGCGGCACGCAGCCGCTCGGCGCAAAGCGGCAAGTCGGCGTTGCATGGCCGCAAAACCACCGCACTGACATGGAAGCTGGAACGCAGCGCCTGGCATCTGATGACATTCCTTGGCCGCTTCTGGGATCCGGCCTACTACCGCACATACGGCGAGCAAGCCGGCGAAGCAGCTGGTTATCGCAGCGTCCAGGCCGAGGTCACCCGGGCCTTGGCGCGGCCGGAAGATTTTATCGACGTCACCCCGGACTCACCGCATTTCTTTCGTAAAAGCAGCGGCCTGTTTCGCGATAGCGTGGCCGATGGCCGGCCGGCTTTTGTGGTCGCCGACGGCAATTACGTCTCGGCCCGCTGGCCAGGGGATGTACATCATTTCGCCAGCACTTTCGCGCAACTGCTGGAAGCTACCGGCGACCATCCCGATCAAGGTAAAATGCGCCCTTCCGATCGATGAAAAGCCGCATGAACCAAGAATTGCCAGCAGCGCCAGCCATACAGAAACCGCGCGTCGTGATCGACACCAATGTCTGCCTCGATCTATTTGTATTTCGCGACCCGCGCTGGGCCGCCTTGATGACAGCATTGCAAGATGGCACGGTGGAAGCGGTGACCCGCGGCGATTGCCGCCTGGAGTGGCAGATGGTGCTGCATTACACGCATTTGCCTATCACCGACGCCACCCGGCCCGGCTTCAACGCCGAATATGACGCCCTGATCACTTGCCTGGCGCCGGAAGCGCTGACGCCGCGCACCGACATCCGCCTGCCGCTGTGCACCGACCGCGACGACCAGAAATTCCTGGAGCTGGCGCTCGGCGCGCATGCCGCCACCCTGATCACCAAGGACAAGGCACTGCTGAAGCTGGCGCGCAAGACCGCCAAGGCCGGCCTGTTCACGATCGTCGCGCCGCAGGCGTGGCTGCCGCCGCAAGCTGCAGGCGATTAATTTGCGCCGTCCTGTGCAGTCTGCAACAAACCGCTAAAATGCGAAATCCAGACATAAGCAGAGATTGATAGCAGATGAAACGCGATTCCACAGCAGCGACCAGCGACGGCGGCGCCAGCCCGCTCAAATCCAAACTGCCGCGCGTCGGCACCACCATTTTTACCGTGATGTCGACGCTTGCCAGCGAAAAATCGGCGGTCAACCTGGGCCAGGGCTTCCCCGATTTCGATTGCGACCCAGCGCTGGTCAATGCCGTCAGCGACGCCATGAAGAACGGCTTCAACCAATATCCGCCAATGACCGGCGTGCCGGCCTTGCGCCAGGCGATCGCCGCCAAGATTGAAAAACTCTACGGCCACAGCTACGACCCGGCGACCGATATCACGGTGACCGCCGGCGCCACCCAGGGCCTGCTGACCGCCATCATGTGCGCAGTGCATCCCGGCGATGAAGTGATCGTGATCGAGCCAGCCTATGACAGCTATGTGCCGGCGATCGAACTGGCCGGCGGCAAGCCGGTCCTGGTGCAGATGACGCTCGGCGCTAACGGCTACGCGATTCCGTGGGACCAGATTGCGGCGGCAGTCAGCCCGCGCACCCGGATGATCATGATCAACTCGCCGCACAACCCGACCGGCAGCGTACTGAACCTGACCGATATCGAAGCGTTGAAAGAGATCGTGCGCGGCACCGACATCCTGATCTTGTCGGACGAGGTATATGAACACATGGTGTATGACGGCCTGCGCCACGAATCCATCTGCCGCCATCCGGAACTGGCGGCGCGCGCCTTCATCGTCTCCAGCTTCGGCAAGACCTATCACGTGACCGGCTGGAAGATCGGCTACGTCGCGGCGCCGCCGGCGCTGTCGGCGGAATTCCGCAAGGTGCACCAATACAATATATTCACCGTCAATACGCCGGTGCAGCACGGCATTGCAACTTACATGCAGAATCCGGCGCCCTACCTGGAACTGGCGGCGTTCTACCAGCGCAAGCGTGACCTGTTCCGCGACGGTTTGAAAAACACCCGTTTCAAGCTGCTGCCAGCCGACGGCACCTATTTCCTATGCGTCGACTACTCTGCCATTTCAGCGATGAGCGAGGCTGATTTTGCAGTCTGGCTGACTTCGGAGATTGGCGTTGCGGCGATTCCGGTGTCGGCGTTTTACGGCTCGCCGCGCGAATCCGGGATCGTCCGCTTCTGCTTCGCCAAGCAAGACCAGACCTTGCAGCAAGCGTTGCAGCGCCTGGCAAAAATCTGAACCGTCGGCCACGCATCTTGCGGCGGCCGGCTTAATTAATCGTAATTAATCGCTAAATAAGCACAAAAAAAGGAAACATCATGATCGACGTCTACAGCTGGCCCACGCCAAACGGTCACAAGGTTCATATCATGCTGGAAGAATGCGGCTTGCCGTATCGCGTGCATGGCGTCGATATCGGCGCCGGCGACCAGTTCAATCCGGATTTTCTGTCGATCTCGCCGAACAACAAGATTCCCGCCATCGTCGATGCGCATGGCCCTGACGGCAAGCCGATTTCACTATTTGAATCGGGCGCGATCCTGGTGTACCTGGCCGGCAAGAGCGGCAAGTTCCTCGGCAATACCGATCGCGAGAAATTCAACACGCTGCAATGGTTGATGTTCCAGATGGGCGGCGTCGGCCCAATGCTGGGCCAGGCGCACCATTTCCGCATCTATGCACCGGAAAAGATCGAGTACGCGGTCAACCGCTATACCAATGAAGCCAAGCGCCTCTACGGCGTGATCGACAAGCAGTTGTCGCAGCATCGCTTCCTGGCGGGGAATGAATACACGATTGCCGACATCGCCACTTTCCCGTGGATCCGTTCGTGGAAAAACCAGGGTATCGAATTGAGCGATTTCCCAAACCTGAAAACCTGGTTTGATGGGATCGCCGAGCGGCCTGCGGTCAAGCGTGGCGTTGAAGTGCTGGCGGGGGCGCGCAAGCCGCTGACCGACGACAAGGCACGCGATATCTTGTTCGGTAATCAGCAGTATCAGAAACGGTAAATTGGACGCGCCCTGCCTACTCGCACCCGGTGATAGGTCGTCATTCCCGCGAACGCGGGAATGACGCAGAGAATGATATTGACAGGTGTAGCGAGCGCTTCACCACCTAGGGTTGCGGGTAACTGACCGTCAGTATTTCCAGTTCATCCAGACCGGCGGGCGTCATGAAGGTGACTGTTTCGCCCTCATGGGCCTTGGTCAGCGCGCGAGCGACAGGTGAAATCCAGCTGATTTTTCCGTGCAGAGGATCGAGTTCGTCGATACCGACGATCGTCACGGTATGTTCCTCGCCGGCGGAATTCTGGTAAGTCACGGTCGCTCCGAAAAACACCTGGTCGCGGCCGTGATGCACGCTGGGGTCGACCACCTCGGCCAAATCCAGACGCTTGGTCAGGAAACGGATACGGCGGTCGATTTCACGCAAGCGGCGCTTGCCATAAATGTAATCGCCATTCTCGGAACGGTCGCCGTTCGATGCCGCCCAGGAAACAATCTTCACCACTTCGGGCCGGTCGACGTCGATCAGGTGCAACAGCTCATCCTTCATGCGCTGGTAACCGGCCGGCGTCATGTAATTCTTGGTGCCTGGCGGGATCGGCGGCAATCCGAATTCCAGATCGTCGTCATCGCCCTCAGATTCTTTAACAAATGCCTTATTCATACTGGCATTGTAGTGCCATTTGACCTGGCGTTGCCAATCTGCGCCACCGGCGATGATTGCGATCATGTCCCAAACGCTGGTCGAAAACGCATGGCGATATGGTAAAGTCGGAATCGCGCAATGTTGCCCTTGTCGACTCCTGATTCCATCCTATGACTGCCAATTCTTCTCCAGCCGCCGTCCTCAAATCGCCTGCCTTCCGGATCGGCTTGGCCACCAGCCGCAGTCATCAACACGGTCCCGATTCGGCGCTGGCGCAGCTGCTCAACGGCAGCCGCAACAGCATCGAACAGCACTTGAAGCCGCAATTGATCGTGGTCGGCCGCACGCTCGATGCGATGCAGCAGTTGGGCTTGCTCGATCAGTACCCGCATATCGAACGCTTTCCGTACGGCCGCCAGGGTGGCCTGATGAAACTGGTGTCGCGCGTGGTCGACGCCGATCCGGCGCGCACGCTGGATGCCGTGATCTACATCATGGATCCGGTCGATCCGTCGTCGACCTTTCCTGAAGCGGTTGCCTTGAAGCGGCAATGCGTCATCCACGGCAAGCCCTTCCTGTCGACGCTGGCCGGCGCCCGCGAGTGGCTGGAGCTGGAAGCGATGGCAACAGGCGCCGCGCCAAACCCGGCGCTCGATCCGACCTTCGACCTTGGCAACGAAGGCATCGCGCTGATTGCCCACGATGCGATGAAAGAACGGATGCTGGATATTGCGGAACGCCATTTTGCATTGCTGGACCAGTTCGCATTTCGCTGCGCTACCGGCACCACCGGCAGCCTGCTCAACAAGCTGGCGCAAAAAATCAAAGGGGAAGAAGCTGGCCGCAACTGGGTTCGCCCCTTCCTCAGCGGCCCGCTGGGCGGCGATGCGCAGATTGCCGAATTGATTCTCGACCGCCAGCAATGCCGCCGCGTATTGTTCCTGGAAGACCCGCACGTCGCACGTCAACATGAAGCCGATATCCAGCTGCTGGAACGCGCGGCCCGTACCGTTACCGACTACGCACTGTGCATCAGCGACGCGCAATGCGGCGAACGCTGGCTCACCTTGCTGCAGCAACGCGCGGCGCTCATCAAATCCTAAACAATAGCGCTTGCCTTCACTGATATTCGACGGTGAAGGTGGCAGTGCCGTTGGCGCTGCCGGTGGTGACCGTACCGCCAGTCTGGTAATAGCGCGCCGTGTACGGCACCACATACTGGATATCCGCCGAAGGGCCGACCGGCGCTGCGGTACCGAATACGACCGGTTGGCTGTTCTTGTCCAGGATCTGGATGCCAACCCCGGTTGCCACACCGACGCTCTGCGTCAACTGCGTAACCCCGGGACTCTTCGACAGATCGGCCGTAGCCTGCATGTTCAGCAAAATGGTGTTCTGGGCGTTTTCGCCACGTTGGCAATTCAACTTGATGTTGAAAGCACGGTCGCCGGCAGTTGAACCGATGCCTTTGAAACTACCCCGGGAAATCGAACCGAAATTCACCACCACATTTTGGGAGCCGGCGTCGACCGTACATGACGGCGTGATGATGGTGATACCGTTGCCAGACAGGATGGAAGTGATGGCGGACTTGTTGTCGCCATTGCCTACATAGGTAGTATATGTACCGGCTGCCAGTGGGCCGTTGCCGGTCTTGGTGGCGGTCTTGATCAGCTCGACGGTGAAATAGGAGGGGCTTAAAAAATTTACGGTGGTGCTAGATGGCCAGCTCAGCACGTGCGGATAATAGGTAGGTCCAATACCGGTAATCAAGCGCGACAGCCTGATGCCGACACCGGTCACGGCGGTCGTATAAACATTCGGCATACCGGCTACCGGCGAACCTTGCAGAATACTGCCTGTTACATAACCGCCACCGTTGCAGTTCCATGCCGTTTCCGACGCGCCCGCGATTGGGATAGTGAAACTCTTGCTGGCAAATACCGCGCCGACGGCAGCATTGTTCGGAATGACCACCGTACCCATATCCATCTGGATGATTTTCTCGACTGCACCGGCTGGCCGCACACAAGCCGCCTGCGCGGCGGATGCGCTCAGCAACGCCGCTGCCGACAATGCAATCCATGTCAGACAGCCTCTGATGCCGATGATTTTATTAAATAGCATTTCCATGTTTACTCACACTGTGCGTTAAGTTCGCGAATCGGCGCCGGACTCTTCTCGAGCGGCAGTTGGTACTTGACGCTGCACTGTTCTGCGGCGCCCTGCCCCCACTTGACGTTCAATACGCCGCTTTCCTTGGCGCCGGTAATGAAGGTCTGGCCCTCGCTGCCAACGATGCCCATTTCCTGTCCCTGCTCGTTATCGACCTTGGCGCCGAACGGCAACGGCCTGCCGCCCTTGTCGCTCAGGTTCAGCATGATGCGCAAGCCGATCGAGGTTTCGAATTTCGCCAGCACCACTGCGCCGCGAGTTGGCACCACGTCCAGCGCGGCATTCTTGATCTCGATGCTGTCGCCCAG
Source organism: Collimonas sp. NPDC087041 (assembly GCF_044745265.1). NCBI lineage: Bacteria > Pseudomonadati > Pseudomonadota > Betaproteobacteria > Burkholderiales > Oxalobacteraceae > Collimonas > Collimonas sp. NPDC087041. Next base: position 136,538 of record NZ_JBIUZX010000001.1, on the reverse strand, counting down.
ATCCTCGGTGCGCACAGCCAGACGGTTGACGCGATATGGGCTCAGATTGGCCAGGACAGCGTTGCCATGGCTATCGGTGCGAACACCCGGATAGACTTCGAAACCAACATTGGCGGCGTCCGGCGCTTCCACCAGCGCCATGGTTTCTCCCAAAGGCTGCGACAAGGTCACGCCACCGCCATGCGCCACCAATCCGCCTGCCAGACCCAACGTAGTCTGGCCATAGCCGGAGCCCTGCGCGCGGCCGAAATCGACCCGACCGTATTGCGCCAGGTAGCTGGCAGAGGCGCTGCCGCTGTTGTCGCTCTGATTCGAATGCGCGGCCGTGACGTTGTAGGTCAGGCGGCCATCGTCCAGTGCCGAGCCATAGACGCTGGCTTGCTGGGTCAGTTCGCCGTTGTTGCCCTTGGCCACCGTGTAACGCGCATAGGAGCGGGTATCGCCCAGCGGAATCGACAGCGTCGCCATCAACTGGCGGTTCGAAGGACCGTTCAGGTTGGTGCTGTAGTTATAAAAGATGCTGTAGCTGAACTGCTTGTAGAAATTGGAGTAACCGATCTGCATCAAGCGGTCTTTCTGATCGGTGCCCCAATAGCTTTGCTGCTGGATCGATGCATAGGCGGTGCCGCCCCTGCTGCCCAATTGCTGCGCCAGCTCCAGGCGCACCTGATTGCGCCGGTTGTTGAGCGTCTGGCCATTCTGCAGGTCCTGCATCTGCGCCGCTTCCTGGAAAGTGCGGAAGCCTCCGGTGGAATAGCGATAACCAGCCATGCGCACGCTGGTGCCGTAATTCTCAAACGATTTGGCGTACAGGAAGCGCAATGACTGACCGTCATAACTCTGGTTGAATTGCCCCTTGGTGTGCGCTTGCGACAAGTCCGCAGAAATCGCGCCGAAGTCGCGCAAGTTCTTGCCGGCACCGAACAATATGGACTGATAGACATCGGAAGCGATCATGCCGCCGTACACCGAATACTCCCGGCCGAGGCCGCGCGCTAGCGTGCCCTGCACGAAATTCGGCTTGGCGTTGCCGGAACCTGTGCTTACGGTGGAATAACCGTTGCGATACTGGCCGCCGGTCACGCTGTAGCGCCAGGCGCCATCGCGCAACAAGGTCGGCACAGCGGAGAATGCCTGCCGAAACTTGGTTTCACGGCCGTCGGCTTCAGTAATCGTAACTTCCAGATCGCCGCTGGTAGAGGTCGGGTACAAGTCATCCAGTACAAACGGACCAGGTGCGACATAAGTGCTGTACACCACGAAACCGTTCTGGCGCACGGTGACGCGCGCGTTGGTTTGCGCCACGCCGCGGATGGTCGGCGCATAGCCTTGCTGGCTATCGGGCAGCATGCCGTCATCAGATGCCAGTTGCACGCCGCGGAACTGGAAAGCATCAAAGAAATTGCCTGGCGTGGTGCTGTCGCCGATGGTCAACTGGCCGCCGAGCGAAGCGATATCGCGCTGCAAATAGGAAGTCACCGACTGCCAATGGCCTTCGCCGTCGACGCCGCGGTTATAGGTCGAAAAATTGCGGAAGCGCCAGTCGCCCAGGTTAAAGCCGCCGCGCAGGCCGGCATACAAGGTGTTGCGCGCTGGCGTGGTAGCGCTAGGGTTAGCGTTGAATTCGGTAATGCTGTTGTTCATCGTGCTGGAGGCATTGTTGCCGCCGTCATAGCGCGCCGCCGAAATCTGATAATCCAGCATCGCGACATTGATGCCCTTGTCCCATTTGTCAGGACTGATGGCGCCGCGCGCCTGGCGCTTCATGGCGGCCTGTGGAATGCTGACGAACAGGCGTAGTTTTTCGCCATCGAAAGAGACGCTGGAACCGGGAATCGCTTGCGCCAGGTCGACACATTGATCGCCGGCCGCCATCAGCGCCGGAAACACTTCGACCTTGACGCCCCATCCGTCCAGCATGGCGCGCGTCAGGCAAGGCTGCGCATTCTTGCCGTCGCCCTTGTCGACAAAATCGACCTGGCTTTGGCCGATGCCGCTTTCATTCAGGTTGACGTCAACCAGATAATTGCCAGGCAGGACACGATTGCCGAACGCGAACAATGACAAGTCGGCACGGCTTTGCTCGCCGCCGATATTCAAGAACTCCTCGTTGAATACCGAACCCGACGGCCCCTGCGCATGCGCCGATTGAGCTAGTTGCGCCAGCACAGCCAGCGTAATCGCGGACAATGCCAGTCGTACCGGCTTGCGTTGATGTGACGATCTGATCACTGCGTTCCTTCCGTTATTTCTGCCTTGCGCGACAGATTCTTTTGCCATGACAGGAGTAGGTGTTGCCGGCTGCTGCCCGTAGCAACAGCGCGCTTATTTACCGACGACTGCCGGCGTGGCGCTTGCCACCGCAGCCTTGGTCACAACTTCCGGCGTTTCTCCGCCGTAGTCATTGATGGTGGTGTAGCTGACATCGACCGGCTGCAGGCTGCTGATCGCCGTCAGCGGGAAATCCATTGCGCCGAATGCCGGCACCATGCCGGCCTTGGTCTGTTCCTTGCCGCCGTTGATCTTGAAGCCGGTAAAGGTGATGTTGTATGCGCTCGGATTGTTGACGCGCAGCGCAGCGCCTTTGCCGTCCTCACCCGGCACCACGGCCAGCGTGATCAAGCTGCGCGCCTCATCCGGCTTGCCGGCCAGGCCCGCCGGCCGGTAGAACACCTTGATACGGGTACGCACCGCGATTTGCAGCACATTCGGCTGGTCCGATTTTTCCGGGATTTCCTTGACGTTGAGCCAGAACACCGATTCACGGTCGCTCGGCAAATCGTTGGAGATGCGCACGATGCGCAGGATGTTTTCCGCTCCCGGATCGAGCCGCGATAAAGGCGGCGTCACCAGCAGCGGCGCCTTGTTTTTGCCTTCGCCAGCATCAATCCAGGTCTGCACCACATAGGGCGAGCTGCCGGTGTTTTTGAGTGGGATCGACGCCTGCCGGTCTTTCTCGCCAATGATCACGCGGGTGCCGCCCAGCATCACGCTGGCGCTTGCCGCCAGTGCGCATGCGGCCAACACGCAGCCGAAGACGGCGGAAATAATGAGTCGTTTGTTCAACATGGAAAACCTCGTCTATCAAAATGTCCTATGCACAAATTTCTAAGCAAGCAGCGCGTGCTCACAAATTGATGCATTGGCAAGGGGAAAATGACGGCCGGCATGCGCTTGCGTTTCGGCATGCCGGCACATCCTTAAAACCTGGCAGTAACGCGCGCCAGGTGCACATCCCGCCAAACAAGGCGAAACCGCTTAATGCCGATTCAGGATGTGTGCGGAAGCGCGTTGATTACAGGTAGGTAACAACGAACTGCGCTGTGGAGTTGGCTGGACCGACAGTGACTGCAGGACCGGTCGACACGTAAGTAGCTTGGAAATTCAGCGGGTTGTTGCCCAGGCCCAGAACGTAGGTGCCCGATGCCGAACCGACAGGAACCTTGGTGCCGGCGGAGTCACCCAGTTCGATGGCCACGCCAGTCGCTGTAGTCACGCCAACTTGGCCGGCGTTTGCCAGAGCCAGGTCGTCAGTCACGTTGGCATCGGTTGTGCCGGTGAAAGTCACGGTTGCGCCTTTGGCAGTAGCGCCGCAGTTGGTCAACAGGATCTGAAACTTCGATGGCGTTGCCTTCTTGCCTGCTGCGCCGTTCAATACTGCGCGCGAAACAGTACCCATCGGCACTGTGATGTTTTGGCTGGATGGATCGATCGAGCATGGGGAATCAACGATCTGGCCGTTGAAGTTGACCGTGCCGCCGTCAGCGAAAGCCGCTTGGGACAACAGACCTGCAGCAGCAACTGCAACCAGTTTAGCGATAGTCATTTGTTTCATTTTTACCCTTAGTTATAAAGTTGAAGGTTTTATTCAAGTTAATGAATTGCCAACACGGCGAGACACATTCTAAGGGTATAAATTTACAAAAATACAGTTATAACAATGTTTGACAATTGCCAATTGTTATTAATTTCTCATTAACAAAAATATGAGGGCGAATTCGGGCATTTTTACCTCGTTTCGCTCATTTAAAAACGTTTAATAACAATCAAAAACTCCAATGCCAGCTTGGCTTTCCGGCCAGTCTCCAGAAAAAAGAAAAGAAAAAACAACCATTGCAACGAAATATTGACCCAAAGAATATTTCCCGCAAAAAACAAAAATATGGTTACGTTTTGTAACAAACAAACAACAACCAATGTTCGCCAGACCGTCATCGCAAGATCAGTACATCAATTGCCCTTAACTTTTCAGCCAAATCGCCGTTAACACGGATCAGGGGATTTTGATCTTGCAACGCGGAGGGAAACGACCATGTCAATTGAAGCAGCCGCCTCAATATGCTCGCGGCAAGCGTTATCGCTTTGCATTTCCGGTTTCCCAAACGCGGCGCTCAACTCCCCTGCCTGAGACAGCCTGAGCTGCCCTATCCAACCATCACCCACAAAAAATCCAAGATGAGTAACGAAAACTTCATTGTTCGAGAACCACTGCTTGATCCGAAACAGCGCGTTGTCGGTTATGACCTGGCCTGGCAACAAGGCGGCAGCGACGGCGTGCAAGCCAGCGAGGCCGAGCTGAATGCTCTGCTGGCCTTCGTCGCAGATCAACTGACCAGCAAAAGAGATGGCTGGCTGTTGGGCGACAAGATTTTGTTTCTGGAAGCGTCGCCAGCCCTGCTCCGGGGCGATGCGATCAAGCGGATTCCAGCCGCGAGCACCGTGCTGACGCTTCACAGCGCCGACCTGGCTGATCCCGATACGTTAAGTGCGCTCAAGGCATTGCGCGCTGAGGGCTATGGCGTTTCGCTGCGCGGCGCCGATGTGGTGAAAGAACAGTTGCTGCCCGAGATATCGCACGTCGAAGTGCGCTTTTCGGCCGGGGATTTTGCGGCACAAGCCAGGCGCTACGCGGCTTTCAAGAAATCGTCGGTACGCATGCTGGGACGGCCGGTCACCACCTGGCAGGATTACGACGCCTGCGCCATGCTCGGCCTGGATGCGTTTGTCGGCAAGCTGCACCTGACGCCGCGCGCGGGAAATCGGCCCAAAGGATTGAACCCGGCGCAACAGATCATCGTGCAGATCATGAACATGGTCGGCCAAAACGAGAGCATTCAAAAAATCGAAGAAGTCTTCAAGCGCGATCCCGGTTTGTCGTATGAATTACTGCGCTTCATCAATTCGGCCGCATTCGGATTAAAAACCGAGGTGCAGTCGTTGCGCTCGGCGCTGGCGCTGCTCGGGTATGAGGCCTTGTTCCAGTGGCTGTCGCTGTTGTTGGCTACCGCCAGCAGCAGTGGCTACTCGCCGGTGCTGATGGAAACAGCGATCATCCGTGGCCGCTTCTCCGAATTGCTCGGCCAGCAGCACCTGCCCAAAGGCGAATCGGAGAACCTGTTCGTGGCGGGGATTTTTTCATTGCTGGATCGCCTGCTTGGCGTCAGCATGGATGAGGTGCTGGCCAGCATCAAGCTGTCGGATGATGTGGCCGCAGCCTTGCTGACGCGCAGCGGACCGTACGGCCCTTATGTGGCGCTGGCCGAGGCTTGCGAGCTGAATTCACCGTTGATCGGGCCGTTGTCTTCGTCGTTGAAGATCAGCCCGACCGAAGTCAACGCCGCCCATCTTTCGGCGCTGGCCTGGGCCCAGAACCTGGGTATGTAAAGAAGCTTTCGCCGTCGCCCTAGACGGTGCCGGGCTGTTGACTATCCAACGCGTGCCGCTCGCCGGCGGCACGCTCGTACAGCGCCAGCTGGCGCTGCCAGTTGCGCAGGCCGATGATCGCCAGCACAATGAATCCGGCGTACAAACCCGCTGTCAGGTACAGATCCTTGTAGATATACACGCCGACATAGATGATATCGACGGCAATCCACAACCACCAGTTGGCGACGTACTTGCGCGCCATCCAGAATTGCGCCACCAGGCTGAAACCCGTCAGTGCCGAGTCGAGCCACGGGATGTGGGCATCGGTAAACCGTGCCATCACATAACCGAGCAAGACGCTGCCTGCGGCGCCGATCAGCATGCCGCTGATCCAGCCAGATAGCGGCAGCCGTTGCGGCAGGATTTCATGCTGCTCAGTGTTCGCCTTGTGCCATTGCCACCAGCCGTACAACTGCATGACGGCAAAGATCAACTGCAGCAGCAGGTCCGAATACAGCTTGGCTTCGAAAAAGATGCGCGCATACAGCAGCACCGACACCAGGCCGATCGGCCAGCACCACAAATGGCGGCGCGCAGTCAGCCAGACGGCCAGTGCGCTGACGATAACGGCGACGATTTCCAGAGCTGACATCAAGATTCCTTGGGATTGGCAAGACCGGCGGCCCATTGCCGCAAATGCGCCAGTAGATAATGCCCGGCGTCGCTGTTGAACCACTCGGCGTGTCCGAGAAAATACGTATCGTAGGCGAGCGCTGCATTCTCCGCGGATTGCTGCACGCCGTGGAAATACGCCAGCTCGGACAGCGCGAATTCGGCGTGCACCAGCGGCAGCAAGGCCGGCAAGGCTTGCGCCTCAAGTGCCGACAATGGTGCCAGCGCCTGGTAGGCGTCCAGCATCGCATCCAGCTGGTCGATATGCACCAGCGGCCTTTGATTGTCCGGTTGCTGCGGCAGCGCCAGCCATTCGATGATGTTGCGTTCGATTGCAATGGCCAGGTCATAGACCGCGCAGGTACGGTCGGACAACCCGAAATCGACTACCGTCGCCACCGCCGGCGCCGCTTCCGTGCCTTGCCACAGCAAGTTGGAGGCGTGCCAGTCGTTATGCGTCCAGAGTGGTTGCAAGCCGTGCAACAGCGGACGCAACTGCGCATGGAACGGCAGCAATGCCTGCGTCACGTCACGGCGCCAATCGCGTGTCGCCAGGTAATCGGTCAGCGCTGGGCGCTGTTCGATGTAGCGCTGCATGCGCGACAGCACTTCCTGCGGTTCGTCCGCATGGAACAAGGTAAAGCCGGATGCCAGCAGTTTTACGCCGCGCGCCGGCGCATCGTAACCGCGTGCAGCGAGATGCAAGCGCGCCAAGGCGGCGCCTGCCGCGGCCGCATCGGCGCAATTGGCAAACGGCGTCCATGAGGTGGCGTCGCGATAGCGGTCGATGCCCTGGCCGAGACGATGCACCTCATAGGTCCATTCGCCTTCGGCATGTGCACTGCGGCCATCGGCGGTATGCAACACGATGCTGGCAGCAAACCCGCGCTGCCGCAGGTGCGCCATGAAGCGATGCTCTTCCGCCAGCTCGTCGGCAGTCCGGATCTCGCGCAGCAGGCGCTTGACGAACAGCGGGCCGGATGCGGTATCGACGACACAGGCGCTGGAAAACGGCCGCGGGCTATGCCACGTCAGCCGCGTCACCGCGCCAACCTGCGGATAGTGGCGCAACAGCTGCGCCACCTCTTCCAAGGTCAGCGACGGCCAGCTCGGCGCGACCACCTCCAGGCCCATCCCATGGCTCAGGACAGGCGGCGTCGCGCCGGGGTCTCGGTTTTCCTCGCTCATGCCTGCATCCCCATGCGGATTAGAAGTCGTACTGGAGCGACAATCGCGCAGTGCGCGGCGCGCCAAGGTGCAGGTAACCGTCGCCGATGTATTCGCCGACATCCTTCCAGTAACGCTTGTCGAACAGATTATCCACGCTCAGGCGGATAGTGGTTGGATGTCCCGACCAGCTGGTCTTGTAGCGCAACCCGGCATTGAACAGCGAATACGCTGGCACGCTGACGTCGCCTTCGCGGGTCGCTGCCTTGCTGGCGCTGTATTGCCAGCCGCCGAGCAGGCTCAGGCCGGTGACATTCGGCAACGCATAGGCGGCGTACACGGCGGCGCGCCAGCGCGGCACATTGATTACCTGGTGGCCATCATAGGCTGGCGTACCAGTATCGTTTGCCTGCGCCTGGATGAAGGCCAGGCTGGCGGTCAGCCGCAATTGCTTGCTGACCTGGCCGGCGGCGCTCAATTCGATGCCCTTGTGGGTTTCCGTGCCTTGCTGGGTATAGGTGAAACCATTCTCGTCCGGCTTCGGATATTCATAGGGCTTGGTCATCTGGAAAACCGCCGCGCTCAGACTGAGCTGGTCGCGCCAGTCGTATTTGACACCGGCTTCGATCTGACGCGAAACGGTCGGCGGCAGGAACGCATAGGCGTTCTCGGTCCACCATGGCGCCTGCCCGCCCATCGTCAGGCCCTTGCTGTAGCTGGTGTACAGCGACAGATCCGCTTGCGGCTTGTAGACCAGCGCCACTTGCGGCAGCAGCAAGGTCTTGTCGGTAGTGCGCGTCGCCGCGCCGGTGTTATCAAGTGCGCGCTCGTTGACCCACACCTGGCGTGCGCCGGCGATCAATTGCCATTGCGGCGTCAAACTGATGCGATCGACGGCAAACAGTGCCTTTTGCCGGCTGTCCAGGCGCAGGTAGGATGCGTCAGGCGTCAGCGGCGACGGTGCATAGACGATCGGGTTCGGGTTGTAGATATTGTCGCTGCCGACATATTCATTGACGCCATCGCTTTGCGACACGGTGCGGCGGAACATGCTGGCGCCGAAAGTCAGGTCATGGCTGATTTTTCCAGTAGCCACTTTGCCTTGCAGGGTTGCCTGCAACTGGTCATTGCGCCGCGTATCGTCGGGGAAGCGGTAATCATAGATATCGAAATCGCCGTTGGCGCTGAAATAGCGCGCCGGCGTTCCACCCTCGCCGCAGGTCGTGCCGTAGCCGCAACCGTATGGAAAGGCCGAATTGTCGTCGATCACAACCCGGCTGCGGCTGGCAGCCACAGAGGCCCGCCAGTCCGGTGTCAGGTCGAGATCGAGGCGCAGATTCATATTGACGGAATTGATGGTGACCGGCTTGGCCCAAGGCTGCGCGCCGAGCAGCGTGCTGGGCGACACATTGGTCGGCACAACGGTGCCGCCCAACAGTTGATAGCCAGGCGCCGAGCGCTGCTCGCGATGCTGGTATTCGGCATCGAATTGCAGGCGCGCCTGCGACGAGATTTTCCAGTCGGCCGCCAGCGAAGCGAAGCTGCGCTCGCCATCGGCGTTATTGACATAGGAATGCAAGTCTTCGTGCGCGGCATTGATGCGGATGCCGAACTGCTTCTGCTCACCGAACAAGGTGCCGATATCGGCCGCCAGATAGCGCGAACCGCGCGAATCGGTTTCCAGCGTCACTGAGCGCACATCGGCTGGCCGCTTGGTTACGTAGTTGACCAGCCCGCCGGGCGCTGCCATGCCGCTCTGCAAGCCCGCCAACCCCTTCAGGATTTCAACGCTTTCCTTGTTTTCCAGCGCCACGTTTTGCTCACCCGCGATGCTCATGCCATTGATCTGGTAACTGGAAGCCAGGTCCAGCGAAAAACCGCGGATCATGAAATTTTCGTAGTAGCCGACCGGCGCGTAGTTATCCCCGACCGAGGCGTCGTTGCGCACCACTTCGCTCAGCAGCCGCGATTGCTGGTCATCGAGTTGAGCGCGGGTAATGACCGAAATCGATGACGGCGTATCAAGCAAGGATGCGTCGCCGAAGGTGGCAATCGACGCCGTGTTCCTGCGATAACTGTCGGGAGCCGGGCCGGAACCGGTGACGGTAATGGTCGGCATGGTCGCATCGACCGCTGTTTTCGACTCTTTTTGATCGTCAACGCTCTGTGCCTGCGCCATGTGGGCGGTGGCCGCCGCTATCAGCGTGATCAGCAATTTTCGTTTGGTATGCACGGGCAACCCGCCATTGCTTGCGGGGAAAAAATCTTTTGTATTTATCATTATTTTGATGCGGTTAATGGCATATCAAACAATCAATATGCACATTGATGAGCCTGAAAATGCGGATGTAATTCAACAAGGATTCGCAACAAGGATTCGCATTATCCGTCTTTTTGATTAGATTGTAATAAAGCACAGGCCATACCGCCCTTTTGCATCCGGACGACATTCCTGGCCGTATAACTCAGTAATGCCGGTTTAAAACGAAAGGAGTGCTGCCATGGTTACCCGACGCAATGCAATCTTGAGGGCTGGCGCGGCGCTGCTGACGGGCGGGTTGTTGCAGGGCCTGGGCCGGCGCAGCGCTGCTGCCGAAGTGTTTGAAGTCGTGTACACCGACGCGGAATGGAAGCGACGCCTGACCGCAATCCAGTATGCGATCCTGCGCCAGGAAGGCACCGAGCGCCCTTTCAGCAGTCCGCTTGACCATGAAAAACGTCCAGGCACATTCTCCTGCGCCGGTTGCGATCTGACGAATTTTTCGTCCAAGACCAAGTACGACAGCGGCACCGGCTGGCCCAGCTTCTGGCAGCCGTTGCCCAATGCAATCGCCACCAGGAGCGACAGCACATTCGGCATGTCCCGCACCGAAGTGCATTGCCACCGCTGCGGCGGCCATCTGGGCCACGTGTTTGACGATGGTCCGAAACCCACCGGCTTGCGCTATTGCATGAATGGGGCGGTGCTGAAATTCAGGCCCGAAGTCTAGGGCCCGTTACTCGCCTTTCTACACGCGCCGGGTGCCGGTATCGACCGCCCTGGTTTGTCCCGACTCCAGCGTAAAGCCGGCGCCGGAGTCCGTTCCCAGGGTTTTCACCAGGTACGGCATCAACTCTTTGAGCATCGGCTCCAGCGTCCACGGCGGATTGATCACGAACATGCCGCTGCTGTGCAAGCCGAAGCCGTCCGGCGACGGTGTGCGTACCGTCAGCGTCACGTTGAGCCAGCCATTGGCTTTCATGCGTTTGAGCTTGTCCGGCATCTGGCGCGATTCCATGCGGTTCAGCAACGGATACCAGACAGCGTAGGTACCGGTCGAGAAACGGATCAGCGCATCTTCAATCGTGTTCTTGACGTGCCGGTAGTCTTCCTTCACCTCATAAGGCGGATCGATCAATACCAGGCCACGGCGCGATGGCGGCGGCAACAGGGCTTTCAGGCCGAGAAAGCCGTCACCTTGCGTGATCATCACGCGCTTGCCGCGACCACTGCCACGCTCGCGTTCGGCTTCGAGACGGCGGAAATTGTCGGTCAGGATCTTGCCATCGCTCGGGTGCAGTTCAAACAGGCGCAGACGGTCCTGCTCGCGCATCACTGCATCGGCGCAATATGGCGAGCCGGGATAGTAGCGCAGCTTGCCGTCCGGATTGAGCTGGCGCACCACGTCCACGTATTCGGCGACTGCCGGCGGCAGGTCCTTGCGGTCCCAGAGACGGCTGATGCCGGTTTCGTACTCGGCGTTTTTCGATGCATAGCCGCCATCCAGCGCGTAGACGCCAGCGCCGGCATGGGTATCGATGACCATGTAGGACGTATCCTTCTGGCCCAGGTAACGCAATAGCTGGATGGTAACCAGGTGCTTGAGCACATCGGCATGATTGCCCGCATGGAAGGCATGGCGGTAACTCAACATAAGAAACTCTATCGTGGTGAAGTGGTTTTGCCCCACTCTACATCAAAGACCGCAGCGGCAAGCGCGCAGATTAGGGGCGCTGGCGTGGTCGATGCAGGAACGGGGTGAGATGGTCGTGCGCGGTGCTGGCACCTGCAAACGACCCGCATTCTATCATTGCAGCCATCGCCGCAGAGTTTTGATGACTGGCGAGCAAGACTATTCAGCCGCAGCTTGCACTTTGAGCATCTCTTCCGCAACCTTGACGCAGGCGTCGATATGCCGGTTGCCGACGGCCCGGAAGGCCGAGAAGCCGATCGCCGCCGACACCATCTGGCCGGCAATCGGCACCAGCCGGGTGGCGTTCTTGGAAACCAGCTTGACGCCGCTGCGCGTCAGCAGCTTCAGCAGGACTTCGCGCGTCACTACCCGCCCGACCAGCGTACTGCCGAGGCCGACGATGGTGCTGTAGGTCGCCACCTTGAGTTTGGGATGGAGTTTTTCGATTTGCTCTGGGGTCAGGCCGAATTCGGCATTGATGTCTTCGATCAGCCGCGACAGCAAATGAATATCGACCGCAATGTCGACTCCCATGATCGGCAACGCCGAGGCGCCGGCCGACAGCAGCGCCTTGCGCGCCACCATCTGCCGACAGCGCTGGCGCACCGCCTGCAGCGCATGCTCAGTCTCCGGCAGCAGCACCTCGGTGCTGCGTTGATTTTTCTTCCCGCGCATGCGCTCCAACATCAGCTAGCCGCCTTGCCTTTGACAAACCCGTAAATCAGCAGCAGCACGAAAGCACCAACGATGGAACCGATGAAGCCTGCGCCCTGCCCTGCGTGATACCAACCGAGAGCCTGGCCGACATAGCCAGCCAGGAAAGAACCCGCAATACCCAGCAAAGTCGTCACGATAAAGCCCATGTTCTCGCGCCCCGGATGCAGGAATTTAGCGATCACACCGACAATAAAACCCACGATGATTGTCCACAGAATATCCATTGCCGCTCCTCTGAGTTGATTTTGACTATTATCAATAGGCCAATCATTTGCCGCTTGAAAACAGGAAGGCCCGCCGACCAATATAGTGCAATCCTCGCAGATACGGCGCACTCGATAAGTAATTTTTTGTAAATTATTCTCGTGGAATCGTCAAATGAAATGACGAAAGAACAATAACTCCGTGCACTTGCCGCTAGGCGTGCAATTCCTGCGAGCGATCCAGGCGGAAGTAAGCATCCAGCAGCGAGGTTTTGTAGACGGCGCCGAGCAATTCCGGGTCGTTCTTGCTGCGCACCACCGGCAGGCGTTCGCCCTGATGATCGAGGAAGGATTGCAACGCTTCCCCCAGCGACATTTCTGGCGTCACCACGTGCAGGAATTCGCGCCGCAGGAAATCCGCCGCCCGGCGCTGCTCGGTATCACTCTTGTCCAGCAGGCAGGAGGTGATGTCCTGCAAAGCAACCACGCCGCAATAGCGATTTTTCTGGTCGACGATATAAATGTACTTGACCGGATACTTCAGGAACATGCCGCTGATCTCGGCGAACGATGCATCCATCGGCAGCACCGTCTGCGCCGGCCGGATCAACTCGCTCATGTGAATGCCGCGCAGCTTGACGCGCTCCTGCGCATCGCGATTGCGCTTGATGGTGATGTCGTACATCGAAGCGCCATTGATGCTGCGCGAGATAAAGTAAGCCACCACACAGGACAACATCAGCGGCAGCACCACCTGGTAACTCAGCGTCATCTCGAAAATCATCAGGATCGCCATCAGCGGCGCACTGGTGGCCGCCGCCAGGAAGGCTCCCATGCCGACCATGGCGAAAGCAAACGGCGCCGAAGTCGTCCCCGGCAGCAGCACATGCAACGCCTGGCCGAACAGGTAACCGATGGCGGCGCCGACAAACAGCGTCGGCGTGAAAATACCGCCGATGGCGCCGGAACCGGTCGTAATCGCAGTCGCCACGACTTTCAGGACCAACACCACCAGCACGCTCCACCAGAGCCAGGGCGTGTGCAGCAGCGAATTGACCACGCTGTAACCATTGCCCCACACTTCCGGCATCCAGATTGAAATCAGGCCGACGAGTAAACCGCCCAGGCCCAGCCGCAGCGGCAGCGGCAAACCGGTTTTTTTGAACAGATCTTTGGAAAAACCGAGCAGACGCAGGAACTGCGGCGCCGCCGCGCCGGCCATGATGCCGAGCAGTACGAACCACAAGATCTCGATGCCGGCAATCGGCGGGAATGGCGGCATCTCGTAGGCCGGCCGGTAACCTGGCAACTCGCGCATCGTGATGTTGGCGACCACTGAAGCCACCACCACCGGCCCGAAGCTTTCCATCACGATCGCGCCCAGCACGATTTCAGTGACAAAGAAGGCGCCGGCAATCGGCGCGTTGTAGGCCGAGGTAATCCCCGCCGCCGCGCCGCAAGCTACCAGCAGGCGCAAGCGAGCCGGATTGAAATGGGTGATGCGGCCGACCAGCGAAGCCGCCAGCGCCGACAACTGCACCATCGACCCTTCGCGCCCGATCGAACCGCCAGAGACAATGGTTGCCAGCGACGACAGGCTGCGCAGCAAGCTGTGCCGCACCGGAATGTTGCCATCGCCGATCGCCACCGCTTCCATGTAATCGGAAGTGGCGGCAGCCGGCACCCGCTTGGCCAGCAGCAGGATCGCCCCAGCAACCAGCCCGCCGGCGGCAGGCAGCAACAGCCGCCACCACCACGGCAAACTTTTGGCCATCGCGACAAAGCTGCCGCTATGGCCAGTCAGCAGCATTTGCAGGCCGTAGATGCATTCGCGGAAAAAAATGGTCGCCAACGCTCCCAGAAAACCGACGACTGCAGCCCACAGCAGCATCGAGTTACTTTCGGAAAAACCGAACATGCGCTGTAGGCGGATGCGATAGCGGAGGAGCGTGCTACGTAAAAGCATGGGTGTGTGATGGCCAGTGAAACGTGGTTTGTATGGTGTGTAGTGCGCTTTCGGTGGCAGAGTTAGTTGCTTGCCGATTCCTCCGGCGCCGTCATCAGCGAATCGAAATAGGCCATGTCCGCCGCCACGGCAGTTTGCGCGCGGCGCTCCATCGCCAGATAGCGCTTGACGATGTCGTGTCCTTGCTCGGTGACGTGCGCACCGCCGCCCTTGGCGCCGCCGGTCGCGGTCGCCACCAACGGTAGCGTAAAGCAGTGGTTCATCTCTTCCACCAACAACCAGGCGCGGCGATACGACATGCCGAGCGCCCGGGCTGCAGCGGAAATCGAACCGTTCTGCGCAATCGCCTGCAACAATGCCGCCTTGCCCGGACCGAACGCAATCGCGTCGCCCTGCATCACCCTGAGTCGAACTGATTTGGAATTTACCATGAGCGGGATTGTAGCAAGGAGGCCGCTGCAACTCAGCTATTTTATTGAGAACCGGAGGGCTTTCTCAGGTTTGCTGCTTCGCTGCCGACAGTCCGAAGCGTGGGTAGATTTTCTGTCCATGTTGAATTCACTCATCGATTGAGCGACGTTCCGCGTGGGCACTTGTGCCCACCCTACAGGTTGCCGCAATAAGAATAGCGGACAGTTTCGAGTTGACTCTCGCTGTATCCTGCCATATATTTCGCTTTTGTCCGTTGCTGCCCAGGAGATAATTTGATGCCGCCTCGTTTTAAACGCCTAGTCCTTGCCTGCGCCATTCCACTGCTGCTGTCGACCCCGGCAGTCCATGCCGCCGACCTGATCGTTTCCGCGGCAGCCAGCCTGACCAACGCCTTCAAGGAACTCGGCCAGTCTTTCGAGGCGCAGCATCCGGACACCAAGGTCATTCTCAACTTCGCCGCTTCCGATGTGCTGTTGCAGCAAATCGTCAAGGGCGCGCCGGCAGATGTATTTGCCTCAGCCGACCAGGACGCCATGAACAAGGCAGAAACGGAAAAGGCGGTGTTGCCGGCGACTCGCAAGAACTTCGCCAATAACCAGATCGTACTGATCGTGCCAACCGACAGCCAATTGCATATCACACAGCTGCAAGACCTGACCCAGCCGGCGATCAAACGCATCGCCTACGGCAATCCGGCCTCGGTGCCGGTCGGCCGCTACACCAAGGCGGCGTTGGAGAACGCAAAATTGTGGGATGCGGTATCCGCCAAGGGCGTACCGGCGCAGAACGTGCGCCAGAGCCTGGACTATGTCGCGCGTGGCGAAGTCGAGGCCGGCTTTGTCTTTTCAACCGATGCCGCGATCATGCCGGACAAGGTCAAGGTCGCCTTGCGCGTACCGTCGCAGACAGCAGTCACCTACCCGATCGCCGTCACCTCCAATAGCAAACAGGCAGATATCGCCGCCAAATTCGTCGACTATGTGCTGTCGCCGACTGGCCAAGCCACGCTGGCGCGCTACGGTTTCCTGAAACCCTGATTGGGCGGTATGATCGTCAAGTCATTCGGGTGTATTCGGACATTCGGGAGCAGCGTCCAAGGTGAGTAGAAAGCAGAATCAATGAACATCGAGAGCGGCGTTTGGGTCGCACTCTGGCTTTCGCTGAAAGTCGCAGGCTGGGCCACCGTGCTCAACCTGCTGCTCGGCGTTGCTGCTGCCTATGGGCTATCGCGCTGGCGCTCTTCTGCGCGCGACCTGGTCGACGCCATCCTGACCCTGCCGCTGGTACTGCCGCCGACCGTGCTCGGCTATTACCTGCTGGTGCTGCTGGGGCGCCGCGGCGTGTTCGGCGCCTGGCTGGAAAAATGGGGCATCGAGCTGGTATTCACCTGGCAGGGAGCGGTGATTGCCGCCACCATCGTCGCCTTTCCACTGGTCCTTAAATCGGCGCGCGCCGCATTCGACAACGTCAACCCGCAATTGGAAAACGCCGCGCGCGTCATGGGCGTATCTGAAGCCGGCGTGTTCTTCCGCGTAACGCTGCCATTGGCCTCCAAAGGCATCACCGCCGGCGTGTTGCTGGCATTTGCGCGCGCACTCGGCGAATTCGGCGCAACGCTGATGATCGCCGGCAATCTGCCGGGGCGCACCCAGACCTTGTCGATCGCCATCTATGAAGCGGTCCAGGCCGGCGACGACAATACCGCCAATGTGCTGGTATTGATCACCTCGGTGACCTGTATCGTGGTGCTGCTCATTGCTGGCTGGCTGATGCCTAAAAACCAGCAGCGCCGGCCATC
This sequence comes from Collimonas sp. NPDC087041, assembly GCF_044745265.1. NCBI lineage: Bacteria > Pseudomonadati > Pseudomonadota > Betaproteobacteria > Burkholderiales > Oxalobacteraceae > Collimonas > Collimonas sp. NPDC087041. Next base: position 119,984 of record NZ_JBIUZX010000001.1, on the reverse strand, counting down.
GTGAAAGCTGACCGATGACCATCGAAATCAATATCCGCAAGCATCTGCAAGCTGAAGAACGTGGCTTCAACCTGGACATCGCCTTGCGCACCGACAGCAATCGCGTCGTACTGTATGGCCCATCCGGCGCCGGCAAAAGCCTGACGCTGCAAGCGCTTGCCGGTTTGCTGACTCCTGACGAGGGCCTGATACGGCTCAAGCAAAACACGCTGTTCGACAGCACCGCCGGCATTTGCCTGCCGCCGCAACGGCGCAAGGTGGCATACCTGTTCCAGGATTACGCATTGTTTCCGCACCTGACCGTGGCGCAGAACGTTGCCTTCGGCCTGCGTACCGGCTGCTTCAACATGCGCCGCCCGCAACAGCATCCAGCGGTACAGAAATGGCTGGCGTTGTTCGAACTGACCGTCACCGCCAACAGCTACCCGCATCAACTGTCCGGCGGCCAGCGGCAACGCGTGGCATTGGCGCGGGCATTGGTGTTGGAGCCGGACATCCTGCTGCTCGACGAACCGTTTTCGGCGCTCGACCTCGGCTTGCGGGAACGCATGCGGCGCGAACTCTCCGAGTTGCAGCAGCGCCTCGATGTGCCGATGATGGTGATCACCCACGATCCGGCAGACCTGGCGCTGTTGGGCGACGCCATCTTTGAAATCCGCGATGGCATGATCGCGACGCCCGACCAAATACACAGCCGGATATAAAGCCGGATATAAAAAAAGCGCAGACCTTGCGGTTCTGCGCTTTTCAATTACAGCATCACGCTGCTTAGAAAATGTGGCGGATACCCACGGCAACACCAGTCACGCTATCCTTGCCCACCAGTTCCGACACGGCTGCGTCCTTGGCCTTGTTGTAATCCACGGTACCGTAGACTTGGGTACGTTTGGACAACGCATATTCCGCTACGCCAACCAGCGCATATCGGCTGCCATCGCCCAGGTTGCCGATCGTAGCCACGGTGACATTCTTGCTCTTGTCATAGTAACCGGCTGCAGTCAGGCTCCATGCCGGAGTGGCTTGGAAAGTCGCGCCCAGGAAGTAGGCATTGTCCTTGCGTTCAACACCGCCGATGCCGCCATTGATGGCTGCGACACTATTAGAGACGCCGAAATACGCTGGCGTGGTGCCGGTGCTGTCCTTGATCTGATAGTAGCCACCGAACAGCTTGGCCGCGCCGAACGAGTATGAAGCGCTCAGGTTATAGGTAGTGTCTTTCCAGTCCGAATTGACGGCGCTGACAGTTTGCTGATAGCCGCCGCCGAACGACAATGGGCCGGTGGTGTACTGCAAGGTGCCGCCAAACTGGCTACCGCGGCGAACCGAACCAGCCTGCTCGCCCGCTGCATAGCTGACACCAGCGGAGAGGCCGCCGAATGTGCCGTAGTACTTGATCATGTTGGAATTGCGGACCAGCGTGGCGCCGGCTGGCATCCATGCATTCTGGTCGTAATTGCCAACGGTGAGCGGATCGAAGTGGTCAGCCATCAGGTCAAACAGCGGAGTCTGTTGGCGACCCAATGTGATTTGACCGAAAGAACCGGTCAGACCGACATACGATTGACGGCTGAACAAGGTGCCGGGGCTGGACATGCCGCCAGTATCAGAATTGAAGCCATTCTCCAGGCGGAAAATCGCTTTCAGGCCACCGCCCAGGTCTTCAGTACCCTTGAAACCGATACGGCTGTTGGAGATTGCGCCATTCGTAACGATGAAATTCTTTTGTCCCGCTGCGTTGTCGCTGCTGAGGTAGCGGATGCTGGTATCGACAATACCGTAGATCGTGACATTGGTCTGCGCCATTGCACCGCTGCTGGCCAAGCCCGCCGCTACGAGTAATAAAGAATATTTTTTCATGCACTCCTCCAAGGAATAAAGCTTTTTAGATTTTGTGCGACAGCGTGACGGCAACATTGAATGCAATACCGCCACTGTCGCCTTACGACTAGTTGATGGCTCCTTGCGCACTCGATTCGGCACGGGCGGGAGCTCAGTCGGCAGGAAATAATATCAGAACAACTTTTCTTAAAACAACGAAATCATCAAAAGCAGTATATTCATATGTTGTTTTTAGCGCCGATCGGGGACTTGACTAATCTCGATCTCCTCTGCTTATCCCGTGCCTGGTAAAAAGAGAAGCAAAAAAAAACCGCATCCTTGTGGGATGCGGCTTCCTGGGCGGCCGTTGCGATAACACCAACCACTTCCCGTTTGTGTACGGCGATCTCATTGCCGTACAACGGAATTGTTTTATTTTTTATACAATAATCACGCAACCTTGGCTTCGAAGAATTGCTCGTCTTCTGTCGAGCCGTGCAACGCGGTGGTCGACGACTGGCCTTGCTGAATTGCCTGGGTGACTGCATCGAAATAACCGGTGCCGACTTCGCGCTGATGCTTGACTGCGGTAAAGCCCTTGTCGGCGGCGGCGAATTCGGCTTCCTGCAGTTCGACGAAAGCCGACATCTGGTTGCGTGCATAGCCATGCGCCAGGTTGAACATCGAGTAGTTCAATGCATGGAAACCGGCCAGCGTGATGAACTGGAACTTGTAGCCCATCGCACCCAGCTCCTTCTGGAACTTGGCAATGGTGGCGTCGTCCAGGTTCTTCTTCCAGTTGAACGATGGCGAGCAGTTATACGCCAGCATCTTGCCTGGGAACTTGGCATGCACCGCTTCTGCGAATTTCTTGGCGAAAGCCAGGTCCGGCTTGCCGGTTTCGCACCACACCAGATCGGCGTATGGCGAGTAAGCCAGCGCGCGCGAGATAGCCTGATCGATACCTGGACGGGTCTTGTAGAAACCTTCGACGGTACGCTCGCCAGTCAGGAACGGCTTGTCGTTTTCGTCGACGTCGGAAGTCAGCAGGTCAGCCGCTTCAGCGTCGGTACGAGCGATCACCAAAGTAGAAGTACCGGAGACATCGGCAGCCAGACGCGCTGCGTTCAGCTTCTCGACTGCTTCACGGCTTGGCACCAGCACTTTACCGCCCATGTGGCCGCATTTCTTGACCGACGCCAGTTGATCTTCGAAGTGAACACCGGCAGCGCCTGCATCGATCATCGACTTCATCAATTCATAGGCATTCAACACGCCGCCGAAACCGGCTTCCGCATCGGCTACGATAGGCGCGAAAAAGTCGATATCGTTTTTGCCTTCCGACCATTGGATCTGGTCGGCGCGCTGGAACGTGTTGTTGATGCGCTTGACCACCAGCGGCACCGAGTTGGCTGGATACAGCGATTGGTCTGGATACATTTCACCGGCCAGGTTGGCGTCGCCGGCAACTTGCCAGCCGGACAGGTAGATCGCTTTCAAGCCAGCCTTGACTTGCTGCATGGCCTGATTGCCGGTCAACGCGCCGAGGGCATTGACGAATGGTTCTTCGTGCAGTAGCGTCCACAACTTGTTGGCGCCGCGCTTTGCCAGCGAGTGTTCGATCTGGACCGAACCGCGCAAACGGACCACGTCTTCCGCGGAGTAATTGCGGTTAACGCCTTTCCAGCGTGGATTCTCAGCCCAGTCCTTGGCCAATGCTGCTACTTGCTGTTCACGTGTAGTCATCGTCGTTCTCCTGTTAAAAGACAAAAGTAAAATCAAATCCGATGACTAAATAGTAGACCTATCTGTGCGGGGCAACAATGTCTTATATAAGACATATAAGTATTTTTAATTCGTTTAAACTCAACGACTTAACTTTCATTTTTCGCGATACGGAATAAAATTTCTGAGAATGAAATATGGAAATGCTGCCCCGCATTTGTATATTCCACATTGTGAAACGCTCTTTCCGCATGTTGAAATATCGTGGGGATAGCGTTCGACGAAACGAAATATCCAGAAAAACGATGTGAGAGATACGCAAAATCCGAGTCAAAAAAAAAACGGGAAGCATGCTTCCCGTTTTAGTGCTCGTTAATAGTAAGCTGCGTTTAGAACGACTTGCTCATGGACAGATAGAAGCCGCGGCGCTGCCCGTACTGCGGCGCACCGACGCCGATGCCGGAACCGTCGCGGATCTCGTAGACCTTGTCCAACACGTTGATCACACTCAAGCGCGTGGTGAACTTGCCGATCGGGCTGTCGCTGAACACATGGCTGGCCCCAAGGTTGACTTCGGTGTACGCCGGCAGGTGATCGGTATTGGCGAAGCCGCTGCGCAAGCCGCTACCGAACAGTGCATCGGCGGTCCAGGTCGTGCCCTGCCACAGATAGGAGACGCCGGTTGAAGCTGTAATGCTCTGGTCGTGGTCCAGGTGCACCCAGTTGTTGGCGATGTAGTTCAGTTCATCCTGGCTGAAGTTGTACTGGCTCGAGACGATGTTCTTGCCAAGTGCAGTCGAACGCGCCACGTTCAGGTAGGAAGCCAGGTTGCCATTGCGATAGTTCAGCGTCAGCTCCAGGCCGTAGACCTTGCCCTGCGCGTAGTTGAACGGCGTATACAACAAGGCGGAACCGAACTGGCCTTCGTCCAGCATGTTCTTGACCTTCTTGTAGTAGCCATCGAGGCCCAGCGTCAAATGCTGGGTCAGCTGGTGATTGACGCCAAGGTCGAAATAATCCGAACTCTCTGCCTGCACCGGATCGTTCTGGCTGCTGGCGGATGCATTGGTGGTGCCGTTGAAGCTGGCAATGGTGCTGGAGCCGATCAGTTCGCTGGCGGGCGGCGTGAAGTACTTGGCGTAACCGGCATGGAAAGTGGTCTGCGGCGTCATTTGATAGACCACGCCGATGCGCGGACTGAACTGGCTGGCGGTCACATAGGCATTGACCCAATCGGCGCGGGCGCCGTAGTTGAGGGTCACCTTGTCGCTCAATTTCCATTCATCCTGCAGATAGATACCGGCCTGGCTGGTGGTTTTCTGGCTGCTGTCGGAAAGCGAGATCGGTTGCGTCGACAACTGCGCGCCACTGTCGTCGGCCGGGAAAGTCAGGGAATCGTCGCCGTTCTTCAGATGCTCTTGCGTGTAGTTGATACCTGCGCGCAAAGTGTGATTCGCATTCAGGCGATAGCTGCCGTCGGCCTGCAAACCATTTGCCAGGCCAGTGCGCAACACGCGCGAGGCGACGCCGGTATACAACAGATCGCCGACCTGGTCCGGCTCGAACAACACTTTCGAATAACGGCTGAACGCTGCCACCTGGTAATCAATATCGTTGCCGAGCTTGCCTTGCAAGGCGAGGATGCCGTAGCGATTGGTTTCAGTCTGCCGTTCGTTGATATCGGCCGACGGGTAATTGTTCACGCCGTCAAGCTGGAAGCCTGGCGTCTGGCCCGGGCTGTTCGGTATCTGAAAGCGGCTTTCGGAATTTCCCAGGATCAGGCTGACGCGGGTATCTGCATCGAGCATGTAGGAAAAATAGCCGAAGCCCTTGTTTTGCAAAGTCCGGTCATGCAATGCAGTCGATGTGCCGACCGGATTTTCGATACCGAGGTTGTTGGCTTCGAACGAGCCGTTGATGTAATAGCTGAAGCGGTCGGTGCTGCCGCTGACATCACCGCTGATCTGGCGTGTGTTGTTGCTGCCGATCTGTACGCCGATATCGCCGCCGTCGACCTGCTCACCAGTCTTGGTATGGATATCCACCACGCCGGCAGTGCGATAACCATATTGCGCCGGCAGCGCACCGGTGAGCACGCTAACGTTTTCAACAAAGCGGGTATCGAGCGTCTGGCCGAAACCGGAAATGCTCTCGGGCAGGATGATGCCGTTCAGCCGGTATTGCAGGTTGGCGTGGTCGCCGCGCACATGCAACTGGCCGAAAGAATCTTGCGCAACGCCCGGCGCACGCAGCAGCACTTCGTTGAATGCGGTGTCTTCGCCTTGTGGCATGGCGGCGATTTCCTTAGGCCCGATCCGATAGATGCTGCTGCCGGTTTCGACCTGGATGCCGTTGCGGGCGCGATCCAGGCGATCAGCCCTCACCACGACCGCCTCGCTTGCGGAGACGCTCCCGGTGGCAGTGGGCTTCATCGTGATGTTGGCGGTCGCACCGGCTTCGTCGGCAACCGTTATCGTGCCGCTTTCCGATTGGAAGGCTGCCTTGTCTACGCTGATGGCATAGCTGCCGGGCGCGATATTACTGAAAGCGAAATGGCCTTGCTGATCGCTTTTGGTGCTGCCGACGGCATTGCCGGTGGCGTCTTTCAAGGCAACTACAGCGTCCTGCAATGGCTGGCCTTGCGCATCATGGATGGCGCCGCTGATTTCTTTTGGGGCAGACTGCGCGTAGGCAGCAGGGATGCCGAAGCCGTAGGCGAGCGCAATCAAGGCGCTCAGCCGCAACAAGCGTGTTTTCATTCTCAAACTCCGATAGGACCAACAACACAACCGCCCTTCCCTGGCCGCGCGGCGGTATCCGCAGGCGCAATCAGGGATGGGAAACAGACAGCCTCTAGGCTGTCCCAGGTCGACATGAAAGATAAAACGCTAAATAAACGTCAAATTAAACGTCAAACGGCGGAGGCAGAAGGCGGGGCTTGGGAGTGAGGAGTCAGGTAATTGTGCGGGGCCGGCACAAAGACATACACCAGCTCGATGGCGGCATGGTAGGCAAATACCAGCACCGGTGTCAGTACCGGTACCGGCACAGTCGGCACTGGTGCCGGGAAATCAGCGGCCAGATCGCAGCTGATACATTCGGTCGACTGCTCGGCCAGGCTGTGATTATGGAAAGCCATCCCGATCAGCTGGATCACCAGGATCGTTAACGCCAGCCACAGCGCCAACTGCTGCCAGCGCAGCTTGCGGCGGCGCCGAGCAGTGAAATGATCGTCGATGATCAGCCGCATGCGACACCTGTCCCGCCGCAGCAGATGCAATCGTCACACCAGACAACAGGCGCATCCGCCCCGCACGCTAAGCGCGACGGCAGATGAAGTAGTCCGGTTGATTGACAGTACATTGCGATGAGTGCCTGGGTTGAGTCTGGGAACAGGAATCCGATGCTGGATCCAGACTGCGAGTGTAATCGCGAACAGGCATTGCTTGCAACACATTTGCAACCGAGTTGCACATTATAAAACGGCCGACGCCAGCGTCGGCGTCGGCCTCGGACTCACATCACTGCCGGTCCAACCCCGCCGCCCGCATGCGATCGGCATCACTGGCAAAAGTCTGCGCGCGCAGGGTGTCGATTTGTCGCTCACGATCTGCCTCGGCAGTGCCTGCCTGCTGGCGGATCTGGTCGGCGGCCTGGCGATATTGCGCGTAACGATCCTGCCAGGCTTGCTCTTCCTGCCCCAACTGATCGAAACGCTGTGCCGCCGCGGCACCAAATTGCTGCGCCATCATGTCATGCTGCGCCTGCTGGCTGGCGCCTTGCTGGCGCAGCGTTCGCAATTGATCGATTCCTTTCTGACGCGGATCGTCGGCAGCGGAGCCGAGCGCGGTCCCGGCGCCGCTGCGCAACGCCGCCAGCATGCGCTGCGACTCGGCCTCTTCATCGCCAAACCAGACCTTTGCCACCTCGATCCCAAGTGTATCCTGCCGCAGCCGCGACAACTGGGCCAGCCACGCCGCCATGCGATCAGCGTCCGGCGCCGCCATCTTGCTGTCGGCTGTGACGACCGGCATGGCCTGGCGCTCCAGCAAGGCATCGTGGGCCGCCAGGTAGGTCACGTAGGACCGCGCAACCCGCTCGGCATCGGCATACGCGAGCGGCGGCAGGCTGGCCTTCAGGTGTGCCAGCAATTGCGCCATGTGTTCTGCCCTGGTTCCTGGCAAACCGCCCAGCAGGTAATAGTCGAACACATCGCGCAAAGCCCGGTTGATGCGCAAATGCTGGTCCGCGCCGACTTGCAGTCCGTCCGGTGGACTGGTGTCGGCAGCGGCCGTTGCCTTTGCCTTTGCCGATGCGACGTCGCTCCAATGACCGGGGCCGAAACCTGCTGCCCCGGCAGGTGCGGAACCAGCCTGCGCAGCGGTTGCCGCAGGCGCCGCTGGTTCCGCCCAGCGGAACCAGCCCAGTGCATATGCAAGCAAACCGATGCCGACAACAATCAGCGCCAGTCGTAGCCAGTATCTGGTTCGCATTTGCCGGCTCCTACAGACCGGCTGTCTTGAGGCGGTTGGCCTGGGTGCGGATAGTTACCACCGGATCGGCGCTGAACAGGCCGCGCAGACCGAACAGCTGGTTGACTTCATCCAGATGGTTCCAGCCATAGACGCCTAGTTCGCGTCCGAAACGTGCGCTGCATACCGGCACCAAGCCGTCGTTATCGCCGCCGCCGGCTGTCTTGATGATGACGCTGCCCAGCACCATGATCGGATCGGTCACATCCAGCAGGTTGGTGCCAGCCTGGTTGCCAGCCCACGAATACAGCAACTGGGTGTTGCCGTTACGGACCTCGGACGCGGCGCCGCTCTTGCTGCTGCAGCTGGCAGGTACACCGGCACTCGGATAACGCCGGTTGAAATCGGCCGCGCCAGCCGTGGTCAAGCCATTCAGTGCGGCCAGCGGATCTTGTGGTTGTGGGTTACCGACAAACAGGCTCAGCAGCGATCCCAGCACCGAGGTGCCGTCTGCCAGCAGGTTCTTCAAGGCCTGCGGCGTCATCGCCACCGTATCGGCGACCGGCGTTCCGGCATGCGGCGTGCCGATGGTGGTGACGGAGGCAATCCATTGCGGCTTGACTGCGGCGGCGTAGCGCGATGTCGTACCGCCCTGGCTGTGCGCAATCAGGTTGACCTTGGCGGCGCCGGTGGCAGCCAGTACGCTGCTGATCTGCTTCAGCAATTCTTCACCACGCTGTTCATCGCTGTTGAACGCCGCGACATCGGCGACATAAACAGTAGCACCGTTGGCGCGCAGGTCACTCGGGATTTGCCACCAGTAGTCGATCACGCCAAAGTACTTGGACGTGCCGCTGAGGCCATGCACCAGCACGATCGGATACTTGGTCTGGGCGTAGGTAGCGGCGGCGGCAGTGCCGAACAAACTCGGCAACACACCTTGGGCCGGCCCCATTGTGAAACAACAAAAAAAGACAGAAGCAACTGCGATTCGGCGTAGCGATTTCATAACCACATCTCCTTATATAAACGCACGGTCGTGCTCTTTTGTTGTCTTAATAGTACACAGATAATTTCATGGATACAATTGATTACATTTGTCGAGAATCGGCGAAAAACAACACTGTTACCCGTTCCGAAAACCCTGCGCCATAGGGAAAATATGCAAGACGGTGACTGGTTAAAATATCCGCACAATGTTTGTTTGGCGCAACATTTGGCAATTCCGGCTGATGCTGAAATGCCGCCTTCACAAGCGCCAGTTAGTGCCAGCAAGGCATAATGGTGCCGCCCGGCTCGCCGGTAATATAAAAACAGGAGAAAGAATGCCAACTCGTGAAGAAACACAGGCGCAATGGCTGGCCCAGGAAGCCGCCGTCCGCGCTAAATTGGCCGCCCCCGGCGTCTCAACGCTGGAGCAACTGAAGCAATCCAGCGGCATCGAATTTTTGCAACGCATTCTTGACGGCGAATTGCCACCCCCACCCATCGCGCAAACACTGGATTTCACGCTGATTGAAGCAGAACCGGGCCGCATTGTTTTTCAGGGGACACCTGGCATGCAGCACTACAATCCGATCGGCAGCGTACATGGCGGCTATTTCTGCACCCTGCTCGATTCGGCGCTCGGTTGCGCGGTGCAATCGACACTGCCCAAAGGCAGCGGCTACACCACGCTCGAATTGAAGGTCAATCTGATACGCGCACTCACCGACAAGACCGGGCCGGTGCGCGCCATCGGCAAGGTGATCCAGGTCGGTGGCCGGGTCGGCGTGGCGGAAGCGGAGATTGTCGATGTTGAAGGCAAAATCTATGCGCATGGCACTACCACCTGCCTGGTCTTTCCACTGCCTTAAACCTCCCTCGTCATGGCGCCTGCGGCCCATGCGCCGCAATAAGCGAATCGCGCAAGCTCCTACGCTGCGGCGCATCACAACCATAAAAGAAAGCCAATAGAACCCGGCATACGGAATGCCCGGGTGAGGCCTTTTATCACCAATCTCCATCTTTCACCACCTGTCACTTCTTATAGCTAGCAAAGCAAAAAGCGAACAGATATATTTATTTCCCATAGGGAATATTTGAATGTGTATCAACACGTCGCCGCACGCATTGCAACGCAGCAAAACTGTCGACCCAGGCAGCTGATTCTGCAATTTGACGGGCAGTACGTCGTGACAATCGACAATCCGCCCCACCAGAGGGTAAGCCATGCATTCGTCCCGCGCGCAGCCAGCCCATTGCCGTTTTCACCCTTGATATGGAGAAGCGCTTGCCTACCCTCGACCGCCCTACCGCCATACCACTGACCTCCGGACAACTGGCCATGTGGCTGGGTGCAAAATTCGCGTCGCCGGACACCAATTTCAACCTTGCCGAAGCAGTCGACATTGACGGCAAGATCAACCCGGCGGCTTTCCTCGCGGCACTGCAGACGGTGGCCAACGAGGCCGAAGCCGCGCGCCTGCATTTTGTGGAAACCGAAGATGGTCCACGACAGATTGTTGCGCCCACCTTCACCGGGTTGCTGCCGTACCTCGACTTCAGTGCCGAGAACGATCCAGCGGCAGCCGCCGAAGCCTGGATGCGCGCAGATTTCAGCCGCAATGTCGATCTCACGCATGGCCAGCTGTGGTTGTGCGCCTTGATCCGCATCGCCCCTGCCCGTTTCATCTGGTATCACCGCTGCCACCACATCGTGCTGGACGGTTTCGGTGGCGGCTTGATTGCGCGCCGCCTGGCCGATGTCTACAGCGCCTTGATCAACAACACACAAGCTTCAGAAGACACCGCCTTCGCGCCGATTGCACAACTCGCGCTGGAAGATGCCGCGTATCGCGAATCCGGCCGCTTTCCTCGCGACCGCCAATACTGGACGGAGCATTTCAGCGACACGCCTGATCCGTTGAGCCTGGCCAGCCAGCGTTCGGTCAACGTTGGCGGCCTGCTGCGCCAGACCGTGCATTTGCCAGCGGCCAGCGTCAGTGCATTGCATGACATCGCGCGCGAACTGGGCGCAACCTTGCCGCAGATATTGATTGCAGCGACATCGGCGTATCTGTACCGCGCCACCGGCGCCGAGGATATGGTGATCGGCATTCCGGTTACCGCCCGTCACAACGAACGCATGCGACAGGTGCCGGCCATGGTGGCGAACGCACTGCCGGTGCGCCTGGCAATGCATGCCGAACTGCCGGTCGATGAACTGGTGCGTGAGATCGGACGGCAGATGCGGCAACTCTTGCGGCATCAATCCTATCGCTATGAAAACCTGCGCAACGACTTGAACATCCTGGGCAATAACCAGCAACTGTTCACCACCGTGATCAACATCGAACCATTCGATTACGATTTCCGTTTTGGCGGCCACACCGCCAAGCCGCGCAATCTGTCCAACGGCACCGCCGAAGACCTCGGCATCTTTTTCTACGAGCGCGGCAACGGCCAGGACTTGCAAATCGATTTCGACGCCAATCCAGCGCTCTACAGTGCCGAGGTGCTGGCCGGCCACCAGCGCCGCCTGCTGCGGGTATTCGCGGCGATCATTGACCAGCCGCAGCAACGCATCGGACACATAGACTTGCTCGACAGCGCCGAACGCAAACAATTGCTGGATGGCTGGAACGACACCCAATATCCGGTGGAAGACACCAATTTGGCGGCACTCATCGAAGCACAGGCAGCACGGAGCAAGGATGGCGAGGCATTGCGCTTCGACGGCAACGCGTTGAGCTACGCCGATTTGAATCAACGCGCCAACCGACTGGCACGCCTGCTGCGTGCGCAGGGCGCCGGTCCCGAGCGGGTCGTCGCAATCGCCGTGCCGCGCTCGCTGGAACTGGTGGTGGCGCTGCTGGCAATCCTGAAAACCGGCGCGGCCTACCTGCCGGTCGACCCCGATTATCCGCAAGACCGGATCACCTTCATGCTGGGCGATGCGCAACCGGTCTGCCTGCTCACCACCAGCGCCCTGGCGCCGACGCTGCCTGCCAGCGTCCCACAATTACTGCTCGACCTGCCGCAGACAGCAGCCGCAATCGACGCCTATGCCGACACCAATCTGCAAGACCATGAGCGCAGCACGGCGTTGACACCGCTGCATCCGGCCTACGTGATCTACACCTCCGGTTCGACCGGCAAGCCGAAGGGCGTGGTGGTGTCGCATCGTGCCATCGTCAATCGCCTGGGCTGGATGCAGGCGACTTACGGTTTGCAAGCCGAGGATCGGGTGTTGCAAAAGACACCGTCCAGTTTCGACGTCTCGGTATGGGAATTTTTCTGGCCCCTGATCGATGGCGCCACGCTAGTGCTTGCCAAACCCGGCGGCCACAAGGACGCCGCCTACCTTGCCGGCCTGATCGCGGCGGAACGCATCACGACCGTCCATTTCGTGCCATCGATGCTGGAAGTGTTCTTGCTCGAACCGAATGCCTCCACTTGCCGTTCGCTGCGACGCGTGATCTGCAGCGGCGAAGCCCTGGCGCCGTTGCTGCAGGCGCAATTCCAGCAGCGCCTCGGCTGCGAACTCCATAATCTGTATGGCCCGACCGAAGCCGCTGTCGACGTCACTTACTGGGATTGCCTCGCCGCCGCAGCCAACGAACGCAATCCCGAACGCGTACCGATCGGCTTCCCGATCTGGAACACCCAGATGTACGTACTCGACAGCGGCCTGCAACCGGTGCCTGCCGGCGTGACCGGCGAACTGTATATCGCCGGCGCTGGTCTGGCGCGCGGCTACCTGAATCGCCCGGTGCTGAGCGCCGAACGCTTCGTCGCCAATCCCTACGGCGTACCCGGCAGCCGCATGTACCGTAGCGGCGACCTGGCCCGCTGGCGCGCCGACGGCAGCCTGGATTTCCTTGGCCGCGCCGACCAGCAAGTGAAGATTCGCGGCTTCCGCATCGAACCGGGTGAAATCGAATCGGCGCTGCTGCAACATCCGCAGGTAGCGCAGGCCGCAGTCGTGGTACGCGAAGATGTGCCGGGCGAAAAGCGACTGGTCGCATATCTGGTTGCCACTCCCGGCAACGATCCGCAGCCGGCAGAGCTACGCGAACACGCTGCACACATCCTGCCTGACTACATGGTGCCGTCGGCTTTCGTCAACCTGGCCGCCCTGCCGTTGAGCCCAAGCGGAAAACTGGACCGCAAGGCGCTGCCGGCGCCGGAACGGCAGGCCGCCACGCCCTATGCCGCGCCGCGCACGCCTACTGAAAAGATACTCGCCCAGCTCTGGGCCGATACCCTGCATCTGGACCGCGTCGGCATCCACGACAACTTCTTCGAACTGGGCGGACATTCGCTGCTTATCGTGCAACTGATCTCGATGATCCGCCAGCAATTCATGATCGACCTGCCATTGGATACGCTGTTCCAGGTATCCACCATCGCCGGCCTGGCGGAGCGGCTGGATCAGGAATCGGTAGCACGCGCAAGCCTGTCGCCGATGCCTCGGCCGCAGCGGATTCCGCTGTCGTTTGCCCAGCGCCGGCTATGGCTGATGAATCAGCTGGAAGGTTCAAACCCTGCCTACAATATGCCGCTCGCCTTGCGCCTGGCTGGCAGTCTGAATCGCCACGCACTACAAGCCGCCCTGGGCGATCTGGCGCAACGCCACGAAAGCCTGCGCACAATCTATCCGAATCACGCCGGTGTGCCTTATCAACAAATTCTCGACGCCACGCACGATGCCGCCGCGCACCCGCCATTCATTGAAGTCGACACCACCGAGGAAACATTGCCTGCCATGCTGCGCGCCGCGGCCGGCTATGGCTTTGAACTCAGCAATACGCCGCCATTGCGCGTCTATCTGTTCCGCCTGGACGCCGATGAGCATGTGCTGCTGTTGCTGACCCACCATATCGCCGGCGACGGCGCATCGCTGCTGCCGCTGGGGCGCGACCTCAGCGTCGCTTACGCCGCCCGCTGCCGTGGCATTTCGCCCGGCTGGGCGCCGCTGCCGCTGCAATATGCCGACTATGCGCTGTGGCAGCAAGAACTGCTTGGTAGCGAAGACAATCCAGACAGCCTGATCGGCCGCCAGCGCGATTTCTGGCGCGAGGCATTACGCGACCTACCGGAACAGCTGGCTCTACCGACTGATCATCCGCGCCCTTCGACACCAAGTCATCGCGGCGACGTGGTGCCGCTGCAGATCGGCGCACAACTGCACGAGCGTTTGCTACAACTCGCGCGCGACGGCCAAGCGAGCGTCTTCATGGTGCTGCAGGCCGCCCTCGCCGGCCTGTTAAGCCGCCTCGGCGCCGGCCACGACATCGCCATCGGCAGCCCCGTGGCGGGCCGCAGCGATCATGCATTGGATGAACTGATCGGCTGCTTCGTCAACACACTCGTACTGCGCACCGACACCTCGGGCCAGCCCAGCCTGCGCGATCTGATCGAGCGCGTGCGGACGGCCAACCTGGCTGCTTATGCGAACCAGGAAATGCCGTTCGACCGCCTGGTCGACATGTTGCGACCGGATCGCTCGCGCGCCAGCCATCCGCTATTCCAGGTAATGCTCGGGTTCCAGAACAGCAGCCGGCTGGCGTTCAGCATGCCCGGCCTGTCGGTCACACCGCAGCCGGTCGCCATCGACACCGCCAAATTCGATCTGTCGTTCATTTTGAGCGAACAACGCAACGCTGACGGCCTGCCGGGTGGAATCAGCGGCGGCATCCAGTACAGCACCGATCTGTTCGAGCGTGACACGATCGACAGCATCGCAGCACGCTTGCTGCACTTGCTGGAAGAGGCCTGCGCCGCACCGGATCAACCCATCGCGGCCATCGACATCCTGAGCACAGCTGAACGGCACCGCCTGCTGGTCGAATGGAGCGGCAGCACGCGCGACCTGCCGCTGCACAGCTTCGCCACCATGGTGGAAGCGCAGGCATCCGCGCGCCCCGATGCGATCGCGATAGTGCTCGACGACGGCACGGTAAGTTATGCTGAGTTGAACACGCGTGCCAATCGCCTGGCGCATCTGCTGAGCGGCCAAGGCGTCGGCCCAGGCGCAATCGTCGCTACCGTATTGCCGCGTTCGCTCGACCTGGTGCTGGCACATCTGGCCATCGTCAAGGCTGGCGCCGCCTACCTGCCGATCGATCCGAACTACCTGGCGGCACGCAGCCCATTCGTCTTCTATGAAGCCGCGCCGGCTTGCGTGATCACCAACATGGCGCTACTGCCGCAATTGATCGATATTCCCCACCGGTTGGCGCTGGACGCCGATATCACGGTAGCTGCGCTGGCAATACAGTCAGAAAACAATCTCGCCAATCAGGGCTGTAACCCCGCGCTTCATGCCGAGGATGCGGCTTATATCATCTACACCTCTGGCTCTACCGGCATGCCGAAAGGCGTGGTGGTTACCCATGCCGGCATCGCCAGCCTGGCCACCGCCATGATCGAACAGCTTGCGATTGACGGTCATTCACGGGTGCTGCAATTTTCCTCCTGCGGCTTCGATGCTTCGATCATGGATCAGATGATGGCCTTCGCGGCCGGCGCCGCGTTGGTGGTGCCAACCGCACAGCAACCGCTCGGCGAAGAGCTCGCAGATGTACTGACGCGCCACGCAGTCAGCCACGCGCTGATCCCGCCGGCAGCCCTGGCGACCTTGCCGGCTGGCGAGTTCAGGCAGTTGCACACGCTGGTGGTCGGCGGCGATGTCTGCCCGCCGGCGCTGGCGGCGCAGTGGTCGCAAGGACGTTACATGATCAACGCCTACGGCCCGACTGAAATTACCATCTGCGCCAGCTTGAGTTCACCCATGAGCGGCGACGAACTGCCTTCAATCGGGCGGCCGGTCTGGAATACCCGGATGTACGTGCTGGACCACAACCTGCAACCGGTGCCTGCCGGCGTGACCGGCGAGCTGTATATCGCCGGCGCTGGTCTGGCGCGCGGCTACCTGAATCGCCCGGTGCTGAGCGCCGAACGCTTCGTCGCCAATCCCTACGGCACACCTGGCAGCCGCATGTACCGCAGCGGCGACCTGGCCCGCTGGCGCGCCGACGGCAGCCTGGATTTCCTTGGCCGCGCCGACCAGCAAGTGAAGATTCGCGGCTTCCGCATCGAACCGGGCGAGATCGAATCGGCGCTGCTGCAGCATCCGCAGGTCGCGCAGGCAGCAGTTGTGGTGCGCGAAGACGTGCCGGGTGAAAAACGGCTGGTGGCGTATCTGGTCGCCACTTCCGGCAACGATCCGCAGCCGGCAGAACTACGCGAACACGCTGCGCACATCCTGCCTGATTACATGGTGCCATCGGCTTTCGTCAACCTGCCCGCCTTGCCGTTGAGCCCAAGCGGAAAACTGGACCGCAAGGCGCTGCCGGCGCCGGAACGGCAAGCCGCCACACCCTATGCCGCGCCGCGCACGACCACTGAAAAGATACTCGCACAGCTCTGGGCAGAAACCCTGCATCTGGAACAGGTCGGCATCCACGACAACTTCTTCGAACTAGGCGGCCATTCACTGCTGGCAATCCAGCTTGGCATGCGTATCCGCGAACAGATCCGCGCTGATTTCCCACACGCCGGCATCTACACACATCCGACCATCTCGGCCCTGGCCGCCTTGATCGATAACTCAGGCGGCGCTGTTGCCGCCCTCGACCTGGCGCGCGAACTGCACCTGCCGACACACATCCGCAGCGCTGGCCAGCAACCTTCGCTGCAACCCAAGCGGGTGTTCCTGACCGGCGCCAGCGGCTTCGTCGGCAGCCATCTGCTGGCCACGCTGCTGCGCGACACCGGCGCTAGCGTGATCTGCCACGTGCGCGCCGACAATGCGCAAGCAGCCCGCGTTCGCCTGCAACGTACGCTGGCCGAACGCCAGCTAGGATCGATCTGGGACGACCACCGGATTGAAGTAGTGGCTGGCGACCTCGGCGCGCCGCAACTTGGCCTCAGCCAGGACGCGGCGCAGATGATCCGCGATGATTGCGACGCCATCTACCATTGCGCGGCGCAGGTCGATTTCCTGCATCCGTACGCCAGCCTGAAGGCAGCCAATGTCGACAGTGTGGTAACCCTGCTTGACTGGAGCGCGCAAGGACGGCCGAAGAGCCTGCACTATATTTCCACGCTGGCGGTAATCGATCCTGGCACCAGCGACGGGCTGGTGACTGAACGTTCGCCGCTGGCATCCTGGAATGGCTTGTTGGACGGTTACAGCCAGAGCAAATGGGTCGGCGATGCGCTGGCCAGGGAGGCCCAGGCGCGCGGTTTGCCAGTGACCATCTACCGGCTTGGCGCGGTGACCGGCGACCATACGCACGCGATCTGCAACGCCGTTGACCTGATCTGGCGCGTGGCGCATCTGTACGCCGAACTGGAAGCAATCCCGGACATGGACCTGCCGCTCAACCTGACCCCGGTCGACGATGTCGCCCGCGCCATCCTCGGCCTCGCCGGCCAACGCGCAGCACATGGCCAGGTATACCACCTGATGGGCCAGATGCCATTGCGGGTACGCGATATTCCGCCGGTGTTCGCGCGTCTCGGCCTGAGCCTGGAGCCACTGGCCCTGGAAAGCTGGCTGCAACGCGCCCATCAACGCCTGGCCGTGACACAGGACCGCGACCTGGCCGCAGTGCTGGCAATCCTGGATCGCTACGACTCGTCGGCGACGCCACCGAAAGTCTGCGGCGCGGCAACGCATGCGCAACTGGAAGCACTGGGTGCAGCGATCCGTCCGGTCGACAGCAATCTGCTGGAACGCTATTTCGTCAACCTCGGCATCAAGAAGGCGCGCGCACCGCTCGAAATCAGCATCTAGGAGACAACCTTGCGTTTCATTACTGACTCACAAACCGGAGCCGCGCCATGGCACGCTACCTGATTGCCGCCACTGCCATGCCTGGCCATGTCTCGCCGATGCTGGCCATTGCCCAGCACTTGAGCCAGCTCGGAAATCAGGTGCTGGTACATACAGGGAGCCAGTTCCAGGCACAGGCCGAAGCCGCCGGCGCTACTTTCGTGGCGTTCGAGCGCGCCATCGATTTCGATTACCGGCGCATGGATGAACATTTTCCCGAACAACGCCGCCTGAACTCCGGCCATGCGCAGTTGTGCTTCGGCCTCAAGCATTTCTTCGCCGACGCCATGATGCCGCAACTGGCCGGGATCAATGCCATCCTGCAGACTTTCCCGGCCGACGCCATCCTGGTCGACACCATGTTCTGCGGCACCATCCCGCTATTGCTCGGCCCGCGTCATGCACGGCCGCCCATTGTCGCCATCGGCATCTCGGCATTGCCGCTGTCGAGTTGTGACACCGCGTTCTTCGGCACCGCGCTGCCGCCGTCCGCAACGCCGGAAGGACGCCTGCGCAACCAGGCCATGAACAGCAATCTGAAGCAAGCCATGTTCGGCGAAGTCCAGGGTTACTTCGACAGTGTGCTAGTGCGTTCCGGACATCCGCCGCTACCGACTTTTGTCATCGACGCCATGATCACCCTGCCCGACCTGTACCTGCAGCTGACCGCGGCCTCTTTCGAGTATCCGCGCAGCGATCTGCCGCCGTCAGTACGTTTCGTCGGCCCGTTGCTGGCGCCGGCCGACTCCAGCTTTGAGGAGCCAGACTGGTGGCCGGAGCTGCACGACGGCCGTTCGGTCGTACTGGTCACGCAAGGCACCTTGGCCAACCAGAATCCACAACAGCTGATCGGCCCCACGCTGAAAGCGCTGGCGGCATCCAAGGATATCCAGGTCATCGCCACCACCGGCGGCCCGGTGCCAGCCGATCTAGCCGCCGCGGCGCCAGCGAATGCGCTGGTGCTGCCATTCCTGCCCTACGCGCAATTGCTGCCCAAGGTGCATGCGATGGTCACCAACGGCGGCTATGGTTCAGTCAATCATGCGTTGAGCCTTGGCATACCGCTGGTGGTTTCCGGCAATACCGAGGAAAAGCCGGAGATTGCTGCGCGCATAGCCTGGTCGGGCGCCGGCATCAATCTCGGCAGCGGCCAGCCCAACGCGCGCCAGATCG
Organism: Collimonas sp. NPDC087041; assembly: GCF_044745265.1. Lineage (NCBI taxonomy): Bacteria > Pseudomonadati > Pseudomonadota > Betaproteobacteria > Burkholderiales > Oxalobacteraceae > Collimonas > Collimonas sp. NPDC087041. Next base: position 100,970 of record NZ_JBIUZX010000001.1, on the reverse strand, counting down.
GCGATGCAGTGCGCAAGGTCCTGGGGGAACCACGCTATCGCCAACGTGCTGCGGCCCTGCGCGACGATTTCGCGCGCCATCGCGCACTCGATGAAATTACCGACGCGGTCTTGATGCTGCAGCGGACCGGTGGCGCCGCCGCTGCTGGCGCAAGCGCATCGAAAATTGAAGCATTGAGCCAAATGAAAAACCCTGAGGAGAGTGAAGATGAGCCATCCGTTTGACGATAAGCAAGCGCAGTTCCTGGTGCTGCGCAATGATGAAGGTCAGCATTCATTGTGGCCGATCTTCATCGACATTCCAGCGGGCTGGACAGTTGCGCTGGCTGCGAGCGACCGCGTATCCTGCAATGCCTATATCGAGGCAAACTGGGCCGACATGCGGCCACGTTCGCTGATTGCGACAAGCGTCTGATTAGAGCCTGTTCAATCTCTAGCCGGCGATCTCGGCGGCCGCATCGATTGCCTGCGCGCCGTCGCCCGGCTCATCAACTGCCTCATCAGTTTCCACCTTCGCCAGCTTGATGTACTCAATATTCAAAGTGATGGCTTCGCTGTAACGCAGCACGAAATAATCGCCCTCGACGCCGTAGAAGCGCGTCGGATCGTCGTCCGCCGGGTCATACCGCTGATCGGCGAGCAACGGCCGCCGCATGACCTGTTGCAGGATCAGCCGATCCAGGCCGCCATCGGCATCGACGAAAAAATCGTCGAGGATGCCGATGAACAGAACCGCCTGCCCGGCCACATTGACGATGGCGGACACCGAGATAAAGTCAGGCTGGTTGTCTTCATCGAAGTCGGCGCCCGTCAGCAGGTAATACCACGGCGCCTGATGAAAGCGGAATAACGGAGCAAACCAGCCGGCATTGAAACGGTCAAGCCGGAAGCGGGTTATCAACATGCGGAATGCTGTCGGCGCGATCAGCGCGCCGGCGTACAGGCTCAGGAAATACGCGCATATCCAGAAAAACTGAGTGGCAATCGCATCCACCGCCCGCGACTGGCTAGCCGGATCTGCCGACAATATCTTCAACAGCACCGCCGGCTGCAACGCCCTTCCGAACAGCACGCCTGATGCGATCAGCCACAAAAGATGAAAAACGCAACTCCACAACACCGCCTCAGTGACAATCTGGCCAAACGGAGAAAAATCCAGGGACGCGCGCTCCGCTCGCTTGAATCGCGAACGGGCAATAAATCCGGGGAGAAGTAGCAGGAAAACGATTAAGGCAGGTAGCGCTACGTTCATCGTTCCGCTCAGGCGGCTTTAGGAACGACTTTAAGCTGGTACAACACACTGCCTTCTTGCGCGGAATCCAGATTGATTACCGCGCCGCTCATGGCGACTGACGAAAGCGATGGCCGAGAATTCTTGTTGGCCAGGTAGGTACGCAACTGCACCTTAGCTCTTGGGTCAGCAAGAACTGATTTGGCGAGCGCGCTTTTGAGTGCTTTCATAGTGCGGCCACTATGCCATAAAACATCATTTAATGCATGGCCCCTGCGCGCAACAGATCACGAATCGATCATCAGCGGTATAGCTAAAACGTCAGGATTGTTATATGCAAATAACTATATATAACTTTGGTGTATATAGAGGCACTGTTAGACTTGCATGCCTGACAGTTAAAACGAAGTACATCCGTGATTCGCATCGAGCACCTGCATAAAACCTACCCGCTGGAACGCAATGCCAAGAGCGCCGACACTCCGGTCGCCGCATTGAGCGACATCAATCTGCATATCAAAAAAGGCGAAATATTCGGCATCATCGGCCGCTCCGGCGCCGGCAAGAGTACGTTGATCCGTACCCTCAACATGTTGGAACGGCCATCCAGCGGCAGCATATCGATCGAAGGCGAAGACATCACCGCGCTCGACAATAACGGCCTGCACCGGCTGCGCCAGCGGATCGGCATGATCTTCCAGCACTTCAACCTGCTCAACGCCAAAACTGTGGCCGCCAATATTGATTGGCCGCTGAAGATCACCGGCAAGTACACACAACAGCAACGCCACGCCCGCGTCACCGAATTGCTCGACCTGGTCGGCCTGAGCGAGCATCGCGACAAATACCCATCTCAATTGTCCGGCGGCCAGAAACAGCGCGTCGGCATCGCCCGCGCGCTGGCCAACACGCCGCACCTGCTGCTGTGCGACGAAGCCACTTCGGCCCTCGATCCTGAAACCACGCAAGCCATCCTGCGCCTGCTGCTCGACATCAACCGCAAGCTCGGCTTGACGATTGTGCTGATCACGCATGAGATGCAAGTGATCCGCAACATCTGCGACCGCGTCGCGGTGATCGAAGCTGGCCGCATCGTCGAAACCGGCGAGGTGGCTGAAGTATTCCTGCATCCGCAACACGCGGTGACACAAAGCATGGTCGCCGAAAGCACGCCGTTTTCGGCGGAGACTGCACTATTGTCGTCCAGCACGGCGGGTATCGATCAGTTGCGCGGAAAACTTGTGCGTCTGACCTACGTCGGCGACATCACTTACCAGCCGATCCTGAGCAGCATCGCCGCTGCCACGCCGGCCCTGATCACCATCCTGCAAGGCACTATCGCGCGTATCAAGGACACGCCGTATGGTCAGCTGCTTGTTGAGTTGCGTGGCGAGCCGGCCGATGTCGCTCAAGTCTTCACGACGCTCGATCAACACAATATCCGCCATGAGGTGCTCGCATAATGGACTTCTCTCTCATCGACTGGAGCGACATCTGGCAAGCCACCTGGGAAACCCTGGCCATGACCGGCTTTTCCCTGCTGTTCACGATCCTGCTCGGCCTGCCGCTCGGGATCCTGCTGTTCATCACCGGTAAGCGCCAGTTGCTGGAACAGCGCGGCATCTACCGCGTGCTGTCGCTGATCGTCAACGTACTGCGCTCAGTGCCATTCCTGATTTTGCTGATCGTGATGATCCCGGTCACGGTGCTGCTGGTCGGTACCTCGCTCGGCGTGCTGGGCGCAATTCCGCCGCTGGTGCTCGGCACCGCGCCATTCTTCGCGCGCCTGGTGGAGAACGTCTTGCGTGAAATCGACCGCGGCGTAGTGGAAGCCTGCCAGGCCATGGGCGCCAGCAAACGCCAGATCATTTTCGGCGCGCTGCTGCCGGAAGCGCTGCCCGGCCTGATCGCTGCGACTACCGTGACGGCCATTGCGCTGATGTCATATGCGGCGATGTCCGGCGTGATCGGCGGCGGCGGACTGGGCGACCTGGCAATTCGTTTCGGTTATCAACGTTTCCAGACCGAAGTGATGGTCACCACCGTTGCCGTACTGGTGGTGCTGGTGCAAGCGCTGCAGTTCTCCGGCGACCGGCTGGTGCAGCATTTCACGCGTAAATAATTCTTGCAGCTTGTGTTCTTAAAATCTAAACAGGGAGTTTATATGTCACGCAAATTTTCACTTTCACTCGGACTGGCAGCAGCCGCATTTTCTACTTTCAGCCTGATCGCTGCCGCACCGGCGCAAGCCGTCGACAAGCTGGTGATCGCCGCCACGCCTGTGCCGCACGCTGAAATCCTCGAATTCGTCAAACCGATCCTGGCCAAGGAAGGCGTCGATCTGCAGGTCAAGGTATTCACCGACTACATCCAGCCGGCCGTCCAAACCAACGAAAAGCGTGTCGACGGCAATTTTTTCCTGCACCTGCCATACCTGAACGAGTTCAAGAAGAACCACAAGAACGATATCGAAGTTGTGATCACCAAGGTCCACGTCGAGCCGTTCGCCGGTTATTCGACAAAGTACAAGAAAGTGGCCGACCTGCCTGATGGCGCCACCGTCGCCATCCCGAACGACCCATCGAATTCGGGCCGTGCATTGCTGCTGCTGTCGCGCCAAGGTCTGTTGAAGCTGAAGGATCCGACCAATATCTCGGCGACGCAAAAAGACATCATCGAAAACCCGAAGCATCTGAAATTCAAGGAACTGGAAGCAGCAACCCTGCCGCGCGTGCTGAACCAGGTCGACCTGGCCCTGATCAATACCAATTATGCGATCGAAGCCAAACTCAATCCGGTCAAGGATTCGCTGTTCATTGAAGATGCCAACTCGCCATACGCCAACCTGCTGGTAGCACGTCCAGACAACAAGGACAGCGCGGCAATAAAGAAACTGGCGATCGCCTTGAACTCGCCGGAAGTGAAGAAATTCATTGAAGAGAAATACAAGGGCGCAGTGGTTCCTGCGTTCTGATTGTTAGAATTGCCCTGATGGCTGTCAAACAGCCATCACAAACGAAGCCCTCGCGATTTCAATTTGCGAGGGCTTTTTGGTTTACACTGGCTCTTTTGCAATTAATGAATTCCCCAACACCTTAGAGGCACATCATGGAAGAAAAAGTGGAAACCAATGCATCCCAGCGCGACGTCTTCCTGGAAGAGAAAGCGTTCAAGTCCCGTACCGTGCTACTGTTCGGCCAGATCAACGACACCGTGGCGCGCGATATCGTACGTCAATTGATCGCCCTCTCCGGCGAATCCAAGGCGCCGATCAATTTCCTGGTCTGTTCGCCAGGCGGCCACGTCGAATCCGGCGATGTGATCCATGACGTCATCCGCTTCATCGATGCGCCGGTCAACATGATCGGTAGCGGCTGGGTCGGCAGCGCCGCAGTCAATGTTTTCTTGTCGGTCCCTAAGGAACGGCGCTTCTGCCTGCAAAACACCCGCTTCCTGATCCATCAGCCAAGCGGCGGCGTCGGCGGCCAGGCTTCGGACATCGCGATCCAGGCGCGCGAAATCATCCGCGTGCGCGAACGCATCGGCGCCTTGATCGCCAAGGAAACCGGACAGAAACTGGAAAAAGTGACGACCGATATCGACCGCGATTTCTGGATGTCCGCAGCAGAAGCGATCGAGTATGGCCTGGTATCGAAATCCATCGTTAGCGCCAAGGAAATTTCCTGAAGCAGCAAGGTGTTACCGTCGCTTCATTGGTAATCGGTTAACGGCAAGAGGGGGCGAGTAAATAATTTACCCGCCCCCTCTTTCATTTCATCTGAAGTTCAGTAAGGCGAGCAGGTTTCTGCCCACCTCACTTAAAAATCAAGCTGCTTTGCGCTCTTGCTCCACTGTCTGACGCAGGCGTTTTGCCGCCAGCACCATGTTCTCCAGCGCCTCATAAGTCTCTGGCCAGGCGCGTGTCTTCAAGCCGCAATCCGGATTGACCCACAAACGCGCATCCGGGATCACACCGCGCGCCTTGCGCAGCAGACGCTCCATCTCGTCGACCTGCGGTACGCGCGGCGAGTGGATGTCGTAGACGCCTGGGCCGATATCGTTCGGGTAGGCGAATTGGCCGAAACCGTCCAGCAGCTCCATGTCCGAACGTGAGGTCTCAATGGTGATGACGTCAGCATCCATCGCAGCAATCCACGGCAGGATGTCGTTGAACTCCGAATAGCACATGTGGGTGTGGATCTGTGTTTCATCGCCGACGCCGGCGGCGCTGATCTTGAAGGCACGCACTGCCCAATCAAGGTAATGCGGCCAGTCGCGCGCCTTTAGCGGCAAGCCTTCGCGGAACGCCGGTTCGTCGATCTGGATCATGCCGATATCGGCTTTTTCCAGGTCGCAGACTTCGTCGCGCAATGCCAACGCAATTTGCAGCGCGGTGGTTTCGCGCGGCTGATCGTCGCGTACGAACGACCATTGCAGCATCGTCACCGGGCCGGTCAGCATGCCCTTCATCGGCTTCGTTGTCAGGGTCTGGGCGAACTGGCTCCAGCCGACTGTCATCGCTTCTGGACGATACACGTCGCCGTAGATGATTGGCGGTTTGACGCAACGCGAGCCGTAACTTTGTACCCAGCCGTTGGCGGTGAAGGCGTAACCCCACAACTGTTCGCCGAAATATTCGACCATGTCGTTGCGCTCCGGCTCGCCGTGCACCAGCACGTCGAGGCCGAGTTGCTCCTGTTTTTCCACGACCACGCGGATTTCTTCGCGCATTTTGTCGAGGTAATCCAGGTGGCCGATTTCACCACGCTTGTAGGCGGCGCGCGCCTGGCGGATTTCCGCGGTCTGCGGGAAAGAGCCGATAGTGGTGGTCGGGAAAGCCGGCAACTGCCATTTGGCCTGCTGTTTGGCGATACGTGCTTCGAAACCGGCCGAGCGCTCGGCATCGGCGGCAGTCACTGCAGCCAAACGTTTTTGCACCAATGGATTGTGGATGCGCGTCGAGCTGCGACGGCTGGCCTGCGCCGCGCGCGACGCCACGAATTGCGCTTCGACTTGTGTCGCATTGCCATTCAAGGCTTGTTTGATTGCGACGATTTCCGCCAGCTTTTGGGTGGCGAACGCCAGCCAACTCTTCAACTCGTCGTCCAGCTTGGGCTCGTTGGCCAGATCAACAGGAACGTGCAACAGCGAGCAGCTGGAGCCGACCCACAAGCGATCGCCCAATTGTGCTTGCAGAGGTTTGAGTTTGGTCAGGACCTGATCCAGGTCGGTACGCCACAAGTTACGGCCGTCGACCACGCCCAGCGACAATACCTTGTCTTGTGGCCAATCGGCGGCAAACTGCACCAACTGGTCGGCGCCGCGCACCAGATCCAGGTGGATGCCGGCCACCGGCAGCGAGCGCAACAGCGCCGCATGGTCGCTGACTTCGCCGAAATAGGTAGTCAGCAGCAAGGCCGGCGCCGAGCCGCTCAACTGCGTATAAGTCGGAACGAAAGCGTCGCGCCAGGCATCATCCAATTCCAGCGCCAGGATCGGCTCGTCGATCTGCACCGACTCGATGCCGGCGATTTGCAGGCGCTTCAGCAATTGCTGGTAGCCGGCCACAACCTTCGGTAGCAAATCCAGCTTGTGCGCAATCCCGGATTTGATCTTGCCCTGGTACAGCAGTGTCAGCGGACCAACCAGCGCCACTTTGACCTTATGGCCGAGAGCGCGCGCTTCGCTGATTTCATCCAGCAGCCAATCGACGCCGCCATCGAATTGCACGTCGGCGGTCCACTCCGGCACCAGATAGTGATAATTGGTGTCGAACCATTTGGTCATTTCCATCGCGAAGTGCTGCTTGCTGCCGCGCGCCAATGTGAAGTAATCGGCCAAGGTCAGACGTTTCGAATCGAAGCCGAAGCGACCTGGAATCGCGCCCAGCAATGCCAACGTGCCCAATACCTGGTCGTACCAGGCGAAATCGCCGACGGTGACGTAATCCAGGCCGGCATCGGCCTGCGCCTGCCAGTGGCGGGCGCGCAGCGTGGCGCCGGTAGCGCGCAATGCCGCCTCATCGGACGCGCCTTTCCAGAACGCCTCCTGGGCAAACTTCAGTTCGCGGTGGGCGCCAATGCGCGGGAACCCTAATACGTGTGCCAAGGCCATCTCTATCTCCATAAAAAACAAATTCGATGTCTCGCATGTTGGGCCCGCTTGGATTATGATTCAAACGATAAATATTCAGATTCAACTTGAATTTTACTCATACAACAATTTTGTTGATTGTTTCGACAACATCCATGCAATCCATACTCGAACTACGCCACCTGAAAACCCTGCGCGCGCTGCGCGAAGCCGGCAACCTGTTGCGTGCGGCAACGCTGCTCAACGTCACCCAGTCAGCGCTGTCGCATCAGATCAAGCAACTGGAAGATCACCATGGCACGACATTGTTCGAACGGAAATCGGTACCGGTGCGCTTCACGCCAGCCGGCGAACGCCTGCTGAAACTGGCCGACGCGGTATTGCCGCAAGTGGCGGAAAGCGAACGCGATCTGGTGCGCATGGCGCAGGGTGTGGCGGGGCAATTACGGATTGCGGTGGAGTGTCATACCTGTTTCGACTGGCTGATGCCGGCGATGGACATCTTCCGCAAACGCTGGCCGGAGGTGGAGCTGGATATCGTCTCAGGCTTCCAGGCCGATCCAGTCGGCCTGCTGTATGAACATCGCGCTGATGTGGCAATCGTGGCCGAAGTCGATCCCGACGAAAAGGTCGACTATCACGCCCTATTCAGTTTTGAAATTGTCGCGCTGGTAGCCCATGATCATCCGTTAGCAGGCAAGGAATACCTGGTAGCAGAAGATTTTGCCGGCGACACCCTGATTACCTATCCGGTGCCGGACGACATGCTCGACGTAGTCCGCCAAGTCTTGAAACCGGCCGGCATCCAGACTGCGCGCCGCACCACCGAACTGACGGTAGCGATGCTGCAACTGGTAGCCAGTCGCCGCGGCATCGCCACCCTGCCAATCTGGGCCGCACAAAATTACCTGACCCGTGACTACGTGCTGGCCAAACGCATCACCGCCGGCGGCCTGACCGGACGCTTATACGCTGCCTGCCTGCCGGAGATGTCGCAACAACCGTACCTGGTCGATTTTGTCAGCACTACGCGTGAGAGTTGTTATGTGAATTTGCTGAGTGTGGATCTACTTTGATTACACTCAATGCGATTACCTGTCGCATTGCAGATAGCCGTTTATATTGCTGAAACTACCGCTTCTGCAGGAAGACAACGACGCTGACGATTGCACTCGGCGATTACCGGGTGCGCCGCAGTTGGCTTCGAGTACATCGCGCCTGACGCGAATTTCCGAACAGGATTGCAGGTAACTTCCGCGCGGCACGTCCCGGCTGGACTGGCCGTAGTCGCGCCCACCGCCGCCCATGCATTGCAGGTTGCCGTTGATGTTTTCAAAACTGCCGCTGCGGCATGAGGACAATGGAATTGCCGTTCTTCTGCCGCCATTATTGCTCCCGCAAGTCGCTTCCAGCATGCCGCGCCGTACCACAATGTCGCGACAGGAATCACGATAGCTGCCGGGTGGCGTCCAATTGTCGCCGCCATAACGATCATCGTAGGACGGCGCATTGCCGTAGCCACCGTAGCCGCCATAAGCGGGGGCCGGAGGATTACCGTAGTAGCCAGGTGCTGCAGGCTGGTATGGTGCATAGCCGTTGTCATAAGGATCTGCGGCGCAGACGGTGAACGCACCGCAAGCAAGGATGGCAAGCACAGATTTAATTGTCATTTTTTCCCCCGTCAACGAAAAGTCTTGTAATTTCATAATTATACGTCGGCAAAACTGCGCTTTCCTTAGCGTTTCTTGCCATTATCCAGCCACGCCGCAGCAATGTCGCGTGGGATACCCGTGTCGGCGCGCCGCTTCGGCATCTGCCGGCCAATCCCCACAGCAAAATTCCCTGTAAGAAATACCAGCTATTTCGACAACAAAATTTCTTGTATGTTGCCGCATGGCATTTCACTTTGTAACAATACGTAACTTTAATTGCGTATTTAAATTTGTGAAATTCATCGTCGCCACCTCAATCGTCAACAGCGCTTTGTACTCACTGAATCAGTGACAACAGTTCGAACGTTTCGTTGCAATCGATCGTTTGACCAAGTGCCGTGGACGCTCCGGGTCGGTCGGTCGTGTTTCTCCGCAAAGTACCTGGTCAATCTTATGAAATATCCACGCATCCTTTGAAAGAGAGTGTGATTCCATGAAACCAGCATTACGCCACGTCGAAGCCCCTTTATTTTTACTACTGCTGCTCGCAAGCTCAGGCGCTATCGCGGCCGATCGAGTTGACCTTGAAAGCTACGTCCCGCAGTCTTCCCTCGCAAAACAAGCCGGGCCGGTAACGGCGCAAACCTTTCTTGGGCTGAGCAGCGATGAACTGAAACCACTGCGCAGCCAGAGCTATGCCAACGGCAAGGTCGTCACCCGTTATCAGCAATACTTCCAGGGCGTGCCACTGTGGGATCAGGCCATCGTCGAACAACGTACTGCGGCCCAGGCGCAACCAGCCATGTCCGGCAGCCTGATCCGCAATATCGACAACGACCTGCCTAACGCCAAGCCGGTCTATACAGCCGCAGACGTGCTGCAACAAGCCAAATCGATTGCGCGCGCGGCGGTTACCGAGAACGAACAAGCCAAGTTGTACATCCAGCTTGGCAACAACAATGTGGCGCAGCTGATCTATGTGGTGTCGTTCGTCGACAAGAGCGCAGCGAAACCCAGCCGTCCGTATTTCATCATTGACGCCAACACCGGCGCCGTCCTGAAAAAATGGGAAGGCATCACACATTACGACGCCAGCGGACCGGGCGGCAATGCCAAGACCGGGCAGTATGAATACCAGCCCGGCGGCAAATACGGCCCCTTGGTTGTCGACAGCAACTGCAACATGGTCACGACCAACGTGGTGACCGTCGATCTGCAAAACGGCAGCAGCGGCAGCACGCCGTTTCATTTCACCTGCCCGCGCAACACCTACAAAGCGGTCAACGGCGCCTTCTCGCCGCTGAACGACGCCCACTATTTCGGCAACGTTGTCTTCAACATGTACAAGGAATGGCTCAACCTGCGCCCGATCAGTCAAACCCTGTACATGAAAGTCCACTACGGCAATAACTATGAAAACGCTTTCTGGGACGGCAGCGCGATGAACTTTGGCGATGGCGCGACCACGTTCTATCCGCTGGTCGCATTGGACGTATCGGGCCATGAAATCAGCCACGGTTTCACCGAACAGAATTCAGGCCTGGTGTATAGCGGCATGTCAGGCGGGATGAACGAAGCCTTTTCCGACATGGCCGGCGAAGCGGCGGAAAATTACATGAAGGGCAAGAACGATTTCCTGGTCGGCACCGATATCTTCAAGGGTAGCGGAGCACTGCGTTACATGGCCAATCCAACCCAGGATGGCCGTTCAATCGACAACGCCCGGAATTATTCCAGCAGCCTGGATGTGCATTACAGCAGCGGCGTCTACAACAAGGCGTTCTACCTGTTGGCGACCACATCCGGCTGGAGCACCCGCAAAGCATTTGAAGTGATGGCCGATGCCAACCATCTGTACTGGACTGCCAACAGCACCTTCAACCAAGGCGCTTGCGGTGTCGAGAAAGCTGCCGCCAACCGCGGCTACAAGGTCGCCGATGTCACAGCCGCATTCAATGGCGTCGGTGTCAGCTGCAGCACCAGCGCCGGCAATGTGCTGGTCAAGGGCGTGCCGATCAACGGCATCACGCTGGCTAGCGGCGGCAGCAATGTCTACAACATCACCGTTCCAGCCGGCGCCAGGAATCTCAGCTTCCAATTGTCCGGCGGCAGCGGCGATGGCGACATCTATGTCAAATTGGGCGCAACGCCCACCACCACATCATATGACGGTAAATCCGACGGCAGCACCAATGCGGAAAGCGTAACAATAGGCGCGCCAGCAGCAGGAACCTATTACCTGTTGCTGAATGCGTATCGCGCAGTGAGCGGTGCATCGCTAGTGGCAAACTATCAGTAAACGAGCGGGAAAGACTCCCATCAATTGCTTGAAGAATTGATGGGAGACGATCATTCGTAGCGACATGGATACAGTGGCAAGCTCATATCAACGTGTCGAGACGATCGTTTGTAAAACAGCACTCCATCCGAGTTTTATTGCCTCTTACACTTACCTGGTCAGCAAGAAAACAATCACCCGTCCCTCCTCAAAACGCTCCAAATACGGACAGCCATTTTTTGCCGCAAGGCATTTCTTAAATACGCCAGATTAAAAATTTCTTCTCGTCAAAACGGTTAAAACTACGGATTGCCTCAGCGCAATAAAAGTCCGGCGTGTCGCACGCGTTTCATTTTCCAATCTCCACATTTTTTCACAAATGAAACGCATCTCGTCTTCTTAAAAATAGCAGCTACCCGCCGCGTTGCGGGTCTGGCATTCGTCGTCATGACGCGCTACCGGACCTTGCGATGCGCATGGTCGACGCTCTAAGAACCCGGTCTTTTTTGTTTGAGGCATTTGGTTTATTTCCGTATTTATTTAGATAGTTTTTATAGCGAGATATCATGAAATTTGCATTACCCCCTGTCAGCGGCACTTCCCTTCTGGCTTTGCTCGTCACGACAGCATGCGCGGCGAGTTCAAGCGCCATCGCAGCAGACCGCATCAACCTCGAAAATTACAAGCCGCAAATCGGCAGTGCGAAACTCAATGCAGCGCCCACCGCCCAGGATTTTGTCGGCTTAGGCAGCGACGACATGAAACCCGTACGTAGCCAGAAATATGCCAACGGCAAGGTGGTAACACGTTACCAGCAGTATTTCCAGGGAGTGCCTGTGTGGAATGAAAGCATTGTCGAACATCGTACGGTCACGCAGGCGCAACCGTCCATGTCCGGTGCATTGATCAGCAATATCGAACAGGATCTGGCGAGCGCCAAACCAGTCTATTCAGAAGCCGACGTACTGCGACAAGCCAAGTCACTTGCCGGCGCTACCGCTACAGAGAACGAGCAGGCCAAGCTGTATGTCCAGCTCGGACGCAACAATGTCGCGCAACTGACCTACCTGGTGTCATTCATCAACACCAGCGCCACCAAACCGAGCCGTCCGTTTTACATGATCGATGCCAATACCGGCGCTGTACTCAAGCAATGGGAAGGCATGGCGCACCGCGATGCGCAAGGCCCCGGCGGCAACGCAAAAACCGGGCAGTATGAATACGGCGTGCAATACGGACCGCTGATCGTCGACGACAATTGCACCATGGTGACGCCCAACGTGATTACAGTCGATCTAAGAAACGCTGTTAGCGGTGATGCACCGTTTCGCTTCGCTTGCCCGCGCAATACCTACAAGTTGGTCAATGGCGCCTTCTCGCCGCTCAACGACGCGCATTACTTCGGCAATGTCGTCTTCAACATGTACCGTGACTGGTTCAATTTGCGCCCGATCAATCAAACGTTATTTATGAAAGTACATTACGGGCTCAATGTGCAAAATGCATATTGGGATGGACAATCGATGCAATTCGGCGACGGCGGCAGCTATTCCTATCCTTGGGTCACCCTCGACATGGTTGGCCATGAGGCCAGCCATGGCTTCACCGAGCAGAATTCCGGTCTGGTCTATAGCGGCATGTCGGGTGGCATGAACGAGGCTTTTTCCGACATGGCCGGCGAGGCCGTGAAAGTGTACATGAAGGGCAGCAACAATTTCCTGTTTGGCGCCGATGTCATGAAAGGAAACGGATCGTTGCGCTACATGAACAATCCCCCGCAGGATGGCGTTTCCATCGATCACGTACGGAATTACACCAACAACCTGGATGTCCATTACAGCAGCGGCATCTACAACAAGGCGTTCTACCTGCTCGCCACCACAGCTGGCTGGAGCACGCGCAAGGCCTTTGAGGTAATGGTCGACGCCAATCGCCTGTACTGGACCGCCAACAGCACCTTCAACGATGGCGCTTGCGGCGTCGAAAAGGCTGCGGCCAACCGTGGTTACAAGGTTGCCGATGTCACCGCAGCATTTAGCGTGGTCGGCGTCATTTGCAGTACCAACGGTGGTGGCGGCGGGAGTAGCCTAGTCAAAGGTGTTGCCATCAACAACCTTACAATGTCCGAAGGCGCCAGCAACGTCTATAGCTTCGTCGTTCCAGCCGGCGCTAGCAACCTCAGCTTCCGGTTGTCAGGCGGCACTGGCGATGGCGACATCTTCGTCAAGCTGGGCGAAACGCCAACCACTCTTTGGTGGGATGCGAGATCCGACAACTTCGGCAATACAGAAAACATCACAATCGGCGCGCCTGCGGCAGGCACCTACTATCTGCTGTTAAAAGCAGTTCATGCGATCACTGGCGCTACGCTGGTGGCCAATTATCAATAAGCACTAGAAACAAAAAAAACCCATCCGGTTGCCGTTGCAATTGGATGGGGCTCTGCCTCACAAACGAAAAATCCCTTTGCCGCTGCAATGACCGTGACTAAGGAAGAGGTCTACGCTGCGCATCGATGAGCGCAGCGTTGCGGATTTCCAAGGCGTTTCCCGCCACCGACCTCTGATACCGCGACAAATGCGGCGCCAGTGTTTCCAGTGCCAGGCAAGCCGCTTCGACGGCTCGCCCCTGCGCCAGATAGGTGAGCGCCAGGATAGCCCGGGTTTCGTCGTACAACGCCTTGCCGTACCCCGTTTGCGCGTAGCGATCAAGCTGAACGGCAAGGAGACGCTCGCTTTCATCCAATTGCCCCAGGATCCGCAATGTGCTGCCAAGCTGTATCGAGGCGCGCGCCTGGCGATACGGATCCAACTGTCCGGCGGCCAGCGCAGCCCGATAGAAACCTTCCGCGCCAGACTCGAAACCGACGCTGTCTCGAGCGCAGGCGCGCTCGAACAAGGCGGCAGCGTCAGCGGCCGGCCGTTCCGCCGCCAGCGCATCGATCGCCGCAACGAACTGCGCGGCCTCCATTGCATCGATCTGCCGCCACAACGCGGCGATACGCTCTTCCCAATTTACGGCGCCATCATTCATGCGTTGATCGCTGCCAGCGCACGGCGCAAATCGCTTTTCAGATCAGCGATATTTTCAACCCCGACTGACAACCGCACCAATGAATCGCTGATGCCAAGTGTTGCCCGGTGTTCGGCCGGAATGGTTGCGTGGGTCATGATGGCAGGATGTTCGATCAGGCTTTCGACACCGCCGAGGCTTTCGGCTAGCGCAAAAATTTCGCAATGTTCAAGGAAGCGCCTGGCGCCTGCAAGATCGGTCTTCAGGTCAACCGAGATGATGCCGCCGTAACCTTGCATCTGCCGTTGCGCCAGTTCGTGCTGCGGATGCGAACGCAGGCCTGGGTAATGAACCCGCGCCACCTCCGGCAAACTCTCCAGCCAGCCGGCCAGTTCCATCGCATTTTCACAATGCCGTTCCACCCGCAACGCCAGTGTCTTGACGCCGCGCAGAGCCAGGAAACTGTCGAACGGCCCGGCGATTGCGCCGACAGAATTCTGCAGGAACGCCAGCCGCTCACGCCACTCCGCCTGGCGCGCTTCACGTCCAACCACGGCGATGCCGCCGATGATGTCGGAATGGCCGTTCAAATACTTGGTAGTCGAATGCACCACCACGTCGAAGCCGAAACTGAGCGGTCGCTGCACCATCGGGCTGGCGAACGTATTGTCGGCCACCGCGATGATGCCGCGCTCACGGCATATCTTGGCGATCGCCGCCAGGTCGGCCAACTTGAGCATCGGGTTGGTCGGCGTTTCGACCCAGACCATCTTGGTGTCCGGCCGCAGGGCCGCCAGCAGGTTGTCGGGATTGGTCAGGTTGACGAAGCTGAACGACAGCCCGGCGCTGCGCCGGCGCACACGTTCAAACAGGCGGTAGGTGCCGCCATACAGATCGTCGCCGGCGACCACGTGGGCGCCGCTATCGAGCAGTTCGAGCACCGTCGCCGCAGCAGCCATGCCGGAGGCAAACGCAAACCCTTGCGATCCCTCTTCCAGATCGGCCACGCAACGTTCCAGCGCCCAGCGTGTCGGATTGTGCGAACGGCCATAATCGAGGCCTTTGTGCACGCCGGGGCTTTGCTGCACGAAAGTCGAGGTGGCATAGATCGGCGGCATGATGGCGCCGGTGCTTGGATCGGGTGATTGTCCGGCGTGGATCACGCGCGTGGCGAAATGCAGGTTGCTTTCCGGTTCAATATCGTTATTTTTACTCATGACAGACTCCTGCGCAAATGGTTAAGTAAATCGAAACGGGTAATCAAGCCATAAAATTGCTGGCTGTCTGCGACGATGGCAACCAGGCCACGGTCGAGCGTGTTGCGCAATGCATCGATACCGGCATCGGGCGCCAGTTTTTCGATCGCACGCGTCATGGTGTTGCTGACTGGCTCGGAGAAATGGGCGGTGTCGGCGGCAACCTTCAGCAGCAAATCGGATTCGTCGATAATGCCGCTCACAAGTTGCCCTTCTATCACCGGCAGTTGTGAAATCTCGGCGCTGCGCATGCGGTTGAAAGCAGTCATCAAGGTATCGTTCGGGGCTACGCTGATGACGCTGCCCTCAGCAAAGCGGCGGCCGATGATATCGCGCAAATCGCCAAACAATTCGCGCTTCAACAAGCCCTGGTCGATCATCCAGTTATCGTTATAGACCTTCGACAGATAACGCGTTCCAGTGTCGCAGACGATGCTCACCACCCGCTTCGGCGTCGTCTGTTCGCGGCAATAGCGCAACGCCGCTGCCAGCAAGGTGCCGGTCGACGAGCCGCCGAGAATGCCTTCGGCGCGCACCAGTTCGCGCGCGCTGCGAAAGCTTTCTTCATCGCTGATCGTGTAAGCATGCTTGACGCCGGAGAGATCGGCGATCGATGGAATAAAATCTTCGCCGATGCCCTCCACCGCCCAAGAGCCGGGCGGCGTATCCAGCTGGCCGCTCTTGACATATTCGGCCAGGATCGAGCCCTTCGGATCGGCCAGGACGAATTCCAGCTGCGGCTGCACCTTGCGGAAAAAACGGGTCAACCCGGTCAACGTGCCGGCCGAGCCGACGCCGCAGACGATGGCGTCAAGCCGATGCTGGCACTGCTCCCAGATTTCAGGGCCGGTGCTGCGCTCATGGGCCAGCGGATTGTTCGGATTATTGAATTGATCAGCATAAAAGGCGCCCGGCATTTCGCGCGCCAACCTGGCCGCGTAGTCCTGGTAATACTCCGGATGACCTTTGCCGACATCGGAACGCGTCATGTGAACTTCTGCACCTAATGCTTTCAGGTGCTGGATTTTTTCCGTCGACATTTTATCCGGCACCACCAGGATCACCCGATAACCTTTGGCACAAGCCACCAATGCCAGGCCGAGGCCGGTATTGCCGGCGGTTGCTTCGATCACCACGCCGCCGGGTTGCAACAGCCCTTCTTTTTCGGCCGCATCGATCATCGACAAACCGATGCGATCCTTGATCGAACCTCCAGGGTTTTGCGATTCGAGCTTGAGAAACAACTGGCAAGGACCGGTATCGAGACGCGTCACTTCAATCAACGGCGTATTGCCGATCAATTCCAGCACTGCGGGACGGCTAGACAAGTTCATGAGCAGATCTTCCTGTTAGAAAATCGACAGCACTATCGCTGCCTGGATGCATCAGACGACATGTCGGGCTATCTTATCAGGTCCGCGAAAAAGAATGCAGTGTGCCGACCAGGTAGCTCAAGGCGGCAATTTTGAGGGAGCGCCCAGGATAGGAAACGGAAAATATACCGAGAAAATCGTGCCGCCGGATGCCGCGGATTCGACGCTGATCCTGGCTCCGTGATCCTTGGTGATGTCGCGCACAATCGACAGTCCCAGGCCGTTGCCGGCGACGCTGTCGTCGAGCCGGTGGAAACGGTCGAAGATCAGCTCTTGCTCGGAAGGCGCGATCCCGGGGCCGGAATCTTCTACCGAGAATATGCCGCCGTCCTTGCCGTGCAGCGAACTGACAGTCACCGTGCCGTTGTGCGGGGTATAACGAATTGCATTGTCGATCAGATTATCGATCAAGTCGCGCAACAGAAAATGATCGCCCATCACCCGCGTCGGCTGCAAATTGAAACCGAGATCGATATTCTTCTTGTGCGCCTCTTCCACAAAATGCTGGACCGATTCCTCGATCAACTTGTTGAGTTCCACCACGCGCAAGCGTTCTTTCTCGAATTTGGCCGGTTCGGCCCGTGCCAGCGTGAGCAACTGGTTGGTTTGGCGAATCATCCTCTCGGTCGACGACGCCATCAGGGTGATCGAATGTGCACTTTCCGGTTCATCGGCGTGCTTTTGCAACAGCCATTCCAGCTGTGTGCGAAACCCCGCCAATGGTGTACGCAACTGATGCGCGACATTGGCGAGAAAACTCTGTTGCGCCTTGGCGTCCAGCTGCACCTTGTCCAGCAAGCCGTTGATAGCCTTGACCACAGGCCGCAATTCCAACGGCACATCCTGTTCATTCAGTGCCGACAGGTCGTCGCGACTGCGCGCATTCAAATCGCCTTTCATTTTCTTCAACGGCAGTAAACCCTTGCTCACCGCCAGCCAGATCGCGGCAATCAGGACCATCGCCAGCACGCCTTCCAGTAACGCCAACGCCAGGAAAATCACCGAACGGATATGCATGCGCTTGCGCAGGGTTTCGGCCACGCCGATAAAAACCGGCTGGTTGCCAATCATGGTTTTCAAGGCCACGATGCGCACCGGTTCGCCGCGCATGACGCCGTCGTACGGCGTCGGGTCGTTCAGCTCTTCGCGTTGGGGCAATGCCGGAAAATCGCCATCGCCAGCCAGCAATTTTCCTTGCCGGTCGCGCACCACCAGGAAAATGGCGTCGAAATGATCGACCCGCAAGACCTGCTCGGCTTGCTTCGTCAGATCGATCTCGACTTCTCCGCCGGCTTCATGCAAGCGCGGGATCATCGCCCAACCCGCGTCCGCCAGGCTTTGGTCGAACGCAATCTGAGCCGGTATCCAGGCCATCCAATAAGTCAGGCCGGCGCCAATCAGATTGACGATCAGCAGCGGCACGATCAGCCACTTCAGCAAGCTGATGCGGATACTCGGCATGCTCATGAATCGACTTTTTCCAGCATGTAGCCAAAGCCGCGGATAGTGCGGATCTCGATCCCGGCATCAGCAATCTTCAGGCGGATTCGGGATATATAGACTTCCACCGCGTTCAACGTCAGTTCCGCCCCCCATGGCAGGATGGCATCGATGATCTGCTGGCGCGACACCACCCGCGAAGCTTGCTGCAACAAATATTCCAGCACTGCCCACTCGCGCACCGAAAGGTCGATAACCTTGCCATTGATCTTTGCGCGGCGTGAAGACGTATTCAGCGACAGTCCACCGAGATGCATCTCCAGCGGCTGCGGCGCACTACGGCGCAGCAGCGCCCGCACCCGCGCCACCAGCTCCTGTGTAGCGAACGGCTTGACCAGATAATCGTCGGCCCCCAGCTCCAGGCCATACACCCGATCCTGCACCGAATCGCGCGCTGTCAGCAACAGCACCGGCACCTGGCTGCCGCGTGCGCGCAGGCGCCGGATCACCTCGAAACCGTCGATGCCAGGCAGGCCGATATCCAGCACCACCACGGAAATTTCCGTACGCTGCAACAGTGCATCGGCCTCATTGCCGTTCTGTACCACGTCGACCACCATCCCATGGCCGCGGAAAATGCGCAAAATCCCGTCTGCCAGGACCGAATCGTCTTCCACCAGAAGAATATGCATTTTTACTTCACCAATCCTGAAAGCCATCGCAGGCCCGACCTTATTTCTCATCGGTCGATCTTGCTTTTATTTTAAGTTTCAATAAGTTAGCGCTAATTTTAATCGGTAGCTGCAGACTTGCGTTGGCTCAATTGCAGCTGACTGAATTGATAAGCAAACCAAAAGTTCATCACCAGGACTTCCGCTGGCCATTCATCGCTTCATCTGCAATGAAAATTTTCAACATAAACTCAGCACCATCTACACCCTATGATGTTGCCTTAGGGTACCATCCAGACTGTATCGAGCATTGCCATTTCTTACTCCTGGCCAGTTGCCGGATCATCTATTCCGCCGCCGTCATAAAAGCACATACAGACCTTGCAAGCCCACCCAAAAATCCGGAAAAAAGTACTATCCTGGCAGCTCCATACCCTGTTTAAATGCGGCCTGGCGGCCATATTCGGTATTTCTTTGACGCTGTCCTTCGCGCCGACCTATGCGTGGTGGTTCGCTCCGTATTGCCTGGCCGGCTTCTTTGCGTTGCTGCACGATTGTCGTCCGCGGCTTGGCATGCTGCTGGGGCTCTGTTTTGGCCTGGGCTGGTTCAGCGTTGGCCTTTGGTGGATCTATACCGGCCTGTATGCATTCTCCGATGCCGGTCCCTTGCTATCCGCAGCACTGCTGCTCTGCTTGCTGCTTTACCTGAGCATATTCCCGGCATGCGCCGCCGCCGTTATCGCTTTGCTGCAGCAAGGATTAGTCAACGGACGCGGAAAACCGATGTTAATCGCCAGCGCCGGCGCTGGCATATGGACCTGTTCGGAATGGTTGCGCGGCAATCTGTTCGGCGGCTTTCCCTGGCTAACAACCGGCTATACCCAGACCACTGGCCCTCTCACCGGATTCGCACCTGTCGTCGGTGTCTACGGTCTAAGCTTTATCAGCGCATTCGCAGCCGCACTGCTCGCCCAATGTCTGTTGAGATGCAAGCCAGGAAAATGGCAATTGCGCAGTATCGCAATGCCGTTGTTGTGCCTGCTGGCCATCGTGGGCAGCGGCCGATTGCTGTCGGCAGTTGAGTGGAACAGGGACAGTGGGCGCAGCATGACAGTACGGCTGCTGCAGGGAAACCTTCCCCAGATGGAAAAATTCTCAATCACGGGACTAAAAAATTCAGTAGCAACCTACGTCAATTTTGCCGCCAACAGCACCGCAGACCTGACGGTCTTGCCAGAAACCGCGTTCCCAATTGAGTGGAACAGCATGCCCGACAATGTCAGGACTGCCTTTCAAATGATCGCCGATGCGCGCGCCACCGCGATTGTTGTCGGCACAGTCATCGCGAATCGCGGCTTGAACGAATCTCAATATCGGGAAACCAACAGCGTTATTGTCGTCAAGCCGCAAACGGGTATTGCCGCTCCCGCCTATCGCTACGACAAAGAACATCTGCTGCCCTTCGGCGAGTATTTTCCTAACGGCGCCAAGTGGATTGGACCTCTGCTCAATATCAACTTCAGCGCATTGGCTGCCGGCTCGGAAAATCAGAAAATGCTGGCCATTCCAAAGGGAAAAATCGGCTTGAGCATCTGTTACGAAGATTTGTTTGACACCGCCATTGCACGCAAGGCCGGCGAGGCAGAGATACTATTAAATATCTCGAATTTTGCCTGGTTCGCCCATTCATTCGCTCCCGAACAACATCTGCAAGCGGCACAAATGCGCGCCCTGGAAACCGGGCGATGGTTCATGCAAGCGTCAAATACTGGCGTTACTGCGATCATTGATCAGCACGGCGTGATTCAAGACGCATTGCCACAGGACATGGCGGCAACGCTCGATGCCGAGGTCAGGCTGCGCGACGGTGCAACACCGTTCATGCGCACGGGGAATGCGCCGATATTGCTGATCTCGGCGCTGGCAATTCTGCTTGCCGGCTGGCGACACTTTCGATCTCGGACCCGGCTGCCCGCCTAAGAAAGGTCAAGTTGCAACTTATCGACCTTCAACGATCCAGCCAGTGCAGAAAATTGCTGCCCGACCCGAAAATCCAGCCGTCGCGCCGTGCCGGCACTCAGCTCAAGGCAAGAATAAGCACGCTTCCCATAAACAAAGCGCCAGGGGCCGATTTTTTCAACGACATGCGTCACCACCCCGGCCTTATCGAGGAATACAGCGTCAATGGAAAAGCGCATGAACCAGGTGTGAATACTGGGGCAAGGAATAATCAGCAGCGCCTCATTGTCGGCAAGGCTGCGTCGGCTCAATAGTCCCACGGCCCGGGTCCACAGATTGCGCGCTATCGATATATGCAAAGTTGGAACCATAACCTCGTTGCTAAAAAATTTTTCCAGAATCAGGCGGCTCTGTCATGCGGATCACAGCTTGCGATTTGATCGGAATCCCATATGAGCCATCCACACCGCTGTAGCAAGCAACATCTTTCGGATCCAAAGACGGGAGTATATGTATATCGTCGCTCAGTCCCAGCAATATCGTTGACAACATCTTGTCAATGATGGGAATAGGCATCTGATAGCAGAATCTGACTTCAATCTTGAACAGCAGCGCCTCTGCACGCGTCTGGCCCGACGCGCTACCGATCTTGGTGTCATTCATGATATTGGTGGTTGGAATAATCTTCCCCCCTCCACCCGGCTTGACAACACCAAAATCACTAAATGAACTTGCCGTCGGATTCAATATATCAATTGAATTCATCACTGGAATTGCCATATACAGGCGCGCCTTGGCATAGGCGGTTCCCAGTACGGTGGGGTAATTTGCATTGGTGACATCGGTGCGCGTATCGGCAAACAAAGGGGCGACGGCCTTGGCGAAATTATTCGCCATCTCCCCTTTGTCACCGCCGGAAGCCGCACCGGCACGAGCCGCAGAAAACGTCGCAAGATTGACGGTATTCTTCGCCACGAAGAATAAACCCAGCTGCAACACTGCCATGACCATGGGAATAAAAACAAAAAACGACACGACGTAGAACTCCACTGAAGCAGCGCCGCCCTGCTTACGCCAATCAAGTAGCCGTCTCATTTTCATACGATCATCTCATGTCATTGGTAGGTGCTTCGAACTGGGCCGTGGCTGGTTCGACTGCGTGGTCCACATCCGCCAGCAACGATTTCAAGGTGGTGCGATTGCCTTCGCTGATCTGATCGCTGGCAACGGCCCTGGTAGCGGCTTTGCGGAATTGCGACAGATGGGCAATCGCCAGGTTGGACCAAGCCTTGGACATCGAAGGGTCATAACGGAGTGCTTCACGATAGGCGATGACTGCCAGGTCCGGCTGGTCGTTACGCAAATAGGTGGTTCCCAGACGAAACCAGACTGCCGAATTGTTCGGGTAGGCTTTCACTACCTTTGAATAAATATCTCCGGCAGCAATCAGATTGCCATTGGCGGCGACTTGCTCCGCCTGCGCCAGCAAGGATTGCATGGTCGCTTCGCTCATCTTCCCTGGCTCGGTTTCAGCGTCCAGGCTAGTGGTGGCACAACCACTGCACAACAAACTGGCGACAACTGCAACCAGCATCAAAATACGTTGATTCACTACCAAAATATCACCTCGTTTAATGGAATGCATTCATCATCTTCATTGCGATTGGAAAGCCAAGCACCAGGAAAGTACATGGGAATATGCACAGGATCAAAGGCCCGAGCATCTTTACCGGCGCTTCCATCGCCAATTTCTCTGCGCGTGCGAAACGTTCATTGGTGCGCTGGGTCGATTGCGCCCGCAACACGGTACCCAGGCTGGCGCCGGTCTTCTCTGCTTGCACCAGCGCGGTCGTCATCGACGTGACGGAAGTAATATCGAGACGCTCTTCCAACGCACGGAGTGCATCGATACGCGTACGCCCGGAGCGAATTTCCCGTAACAATCTGGCAAATGCCCGCTGCAAAGGATTGTCAGGAGATTTTTCAACAGCGATATTGATCCCAACCGTCAGGTTGCAACCAGATTCAATGGCGAGCGTCAGCATGTCGAGGAAGTTCGGCAGATTCTTCAACACCTGGATTTCAATTACCTTGATGCGATCCCGCATCCACAGCTCCAGGTAAACGAATCCGCAAAATCCGCCAATGGCAGTCCAGACGACGCTGTGTACGCCCATCCACAATCCCATCAGGGTGACGAACAAGCCAACCAGAATGGCATAGACGATTTTCGAGGAAACCCATTGCTGGGGACTCAGCGCATAGTCGAGCTCGGCCTTGCGCAGGCGACGAATGGTTTTTTCCCGATACTCAACCGACAGGTAAGGCCCCACATAGTGCGAGACAATCTCGACCAGGATCCACACCTTGCGCAGCAATCCCGGCGGTTTATCGGCATAGGTTCGATCCTCGCTTGGCACGGCCGACACCACACGATAGGTGACAATGCACAGCACCACGATGGAAATCGCAAACAGCGCAGGCAACAGAAGTGCAATCATGGCGACCTCAGTCTAAACATCGATTCGAACAATTTTCCGGATCAGAACAAAACCAACCAGCTCCAACAGGAAAATAACAAACAGCACGCCGTATCCCAACCAGGTATGAAACAACGGATGCATCGCCTCCGGCTCCATCTGCGTCAACACCCACATCAGGAACAGCGGCAGGCAACCAACGATGATGCCCTGCAACTTGCCCTGCGAAGTCAACGCATCAATCTTGTCTTCCATTGCCAGCTTTTTCCGCATTGTGTCGGCCAGCCGCTCCAGCGACTCCGTCAAATTGCCCCCGACTTCGCGCGCAATCCGCATGCTGGTGGTGAACATCGTGTATTCCTGCGATTCGGCACGCACTTCCAATTCATTCAAGACATCATCCAGCCCTACCCCCATGCGCAACTTACGCACCACCAGACCGAACTCCTGGCTGGACGGCTTTGGCAATTGCTCCGCGAGCAAGCCCAGCGCCTGGGTCAGGCTCATGCCAGAGCGTAATGCGCCGACTAGCGCGTCAAGGCTGTCGGGCAATTGCCGAACCAGTTTTTTGTGCCTCTTTTTCTTGAGCCGGTTATGCGCAAGAGTCGGTCCGAACAGACAGGCCGCGGCGGCACCGAGCGCAATCAATGGATTGCCGGTCAATAAAAACACCACCAGCGGCACAATGATCGTGGCGCCGGCGCTGATCTTCAGCAGCCGACTACTGTCCAGAAAAATGAACATCTCGGACAGCTGGGCGCTGGTGGAATCGAGCACGTTGTCACGATAGCTTTCGGCCATCTGGCGTCCGGCGGACGATACGCCAATCAACAGCATCGCGGCGGTCAGGGCAAACCCCAACCCGATGACGACAGGAAGCAGCCAGTTATCCATTTATCGTATGGCCCGCTGATTGGCGCGCATCAGAACCCGGCATCTGGCGCTCTTCGAAAATAGAGAAATCCGGATCGACACCATATGATCGCAACTCTTCGTAGAAAGTCGGTACGTAGCCGCAGGGCGTGAAATAGCCACGCACCTTGCCGTTTTCGTTGAAGCCGAGACGCTGGAAGCGGAAAATTTCCTGCATCTGGATCATGCCGCGCTCCATGCCGGTAACTTCGGTGATGCTGGTGACTTTACGGGTACCACATGCGAAACGGGTCTGCTGGACAATGATCTGCACCGCCGAAGCCATCTGCTCACGGATCGCCGTAATCGGCAGATCCATCCCGGCCATCAGCACCATCACCTCCAGACGTGACAACATGTCGCGCGGGGAGTTTGCATGTCCGGTGGTCAACGAGCCATCATGACCGGTATTCATCGCCTGCAGCATGTCCAGTGCCTCACCGCCGCGGCACTCGCCGACGATGATGCGGTCCGGCCGCATCCGCAAGGCGTTCTTCACCAGTTCGCGGATCGAGACCTGCCCGCGTCCCTCGACGTTGGCTGGGCGTGCCTCCAGCGTAACCAGGTTGTCGTGATACAGCTTGAGTTCGGCGGCATCTTCAATCGTCACAATCCGTTCGAATGGCGGGATCAGGTTTGAAATGACGTTCAGCAAGGTAGTCTTGCCTGAACCGGTACCACCCGAAATGACGATATTTTTCTTTTGTTCGACGCAAATTTTCAGGAATTCGACCATGGTCGCATCCACCGAGTCGTACTTGACCAAATCCTCAATCTGCAACCGGCGTTTCGCAAATTTACGTATTGAGATCGAAGGCCCCTTCAGAGCAATCGGCGGAATCACGATATTGACCCGCGAGCCGTCTTTCAGACGGGCATCGCACAAAGGCGAAGACTCATCGACACGCCGTCCGATTGGCGACACAATCCGCTCAATCACACCCATCAGTGCTTTTTCGCTACTGAATGCGATATCCGAGCGACGCGTTTGGCCTGATCGTTCGATAAAAATATCTTGTGCGCTGTTGACCATGATTTCAGTGACGGAATCATCAGCTAGCAAGCTTTCAAGCACTCCCAGCCCGACCGCTTCGTTCAGGACGAATTCGGCAAGCTCTTTCCTGTCTATCCCGGCCGGCAGGCCGACCTTGTCCATCAACTCCCAGATCAGCTTGTTAGCCAAAGTCCGCAATTCCAGATCCGCCATGCGCGTGACGTCCTGACGCCGCAAATCCAGCGTCTGAATCAACTCCGAATGCAGTAATCCAGCCTGCTTCGACAGCGCCAACTGACGGCTGCGATCCTCTTCTGCGGCCTGCGTCTTGGCCGTTTTAACCGGTTCCACATCACGTACAGGATCAACCGCGCCAAATGCGGCCGTCGGTTGGCTTACCGCCGCAGGGCGAATCGGCTTGACCTCAACGGCAACCGAAGTAGCATTAAAATCAGCACCTAGTGCCACCACAGGAGATTCCAGGCTATGCGGAGATTTCGGCTGAAGACTGTCCAGATGCTTGGGAGCGCCCAGCGACTTGATGCGCAAAACCTGCCCGCAGATGCTGATCGAATCATCGACCCGCAACGGGCCGTAGCGAACAATCCGTTCGCCATTGACAAACACGCCTGATGCACAC
Source organism: Collimonas sp. NPDC087041 (assembly GCF_044745265.1). Classification (NCBI taxonomy): domain Bacteria; kingdom Pseudomonadati; phylum Pseudomonadota; class Betaproteobacteria; order Burkholderiales; family Oxalobacteraceae; genus Collimonas; species Collimonas sp. NPDC087041. Next base: position 74,980 of record NZ_JBIUZX010000001.1, on the reverse strand, counting down.
CCCATATCGATCACGCTGACCGGGCCGTCGCCGTCAAAAACTATTTTTGCAGCACGCCGCCCTGCTGCAGGGGGCAGCGGAATCGGCGAGTCTCCTTGTCCGCCCAATACAACGGGAGTACTGAGAATATGATCAAGCAGACGCCCGTCCGGGCTTTTGGATTCAATAACCAGCATATCGTTATTCGGTCACGGTTAATTTGGCGGGCAAGTTCGGCATCGGCGCGTTGTCACGCAGTTTTTTATCGAACTGATAAAGGTTCTCCGCATTCACATCTTTCGGTCCACGCGCCAGCGTCGATGTAGGTCGGATGATCCGCGGAGTGATGATGATTGCCACTTCTCGGGTCTGCTTGTCATCGTTCTTGTTGCGGAACAGACCGCCCAGTAACGGTACGTCGCCAAGCACAGGCAATTTTTGAGAATCCTTGGAAATCTGGTACGAATACAAACCGTTCAACACCACCGTCTCGCCGTCACGCGCATTGAATTCGGCGGTCGTTTTCCTTTTTAGCAGGCCAGGGATGTTCTGAATCGTCACGGATCGATCGATGCTACTCACCTCGACATCGACCTTGGCATAAATAACGCCTGAGCTATCTGCCACAGGAGTAACTTCGGCGATGATGCCGTACTCCTTAAATTCAACCGTGGTCTGGCCGAATGCGCCTTGGACCGGTAGAGGTATTTCGCCGCCGGCAATGAATTTTGCGGTGCTGCCGCTGCGCGTAGTCAGATTCGGCGCCGCCAGCATTGTCGCCTCTCCATCCTGAACAAGCAGGTTGATCTTCGATGTAATCACCGACGCCAACGTGACAAACCCCTTCGGCGGCCACACTTTCAACGGGAAATTGCTCGACATATCAACTCCTGACGATGCCTTGTCCGGAATATAGCGATACAAGGAATTGCCTACCGGATCCGCAATGACACCGGCCGCAGGGCCATTGATCGTAGAATCCCAGCTGATACCAAGCGAACTGGAGCCTTTGTTAGTCAATTCCAGCACCTTGAACTCGAGATAAACCATCTTTTCCCAACCGACCTTGCCGACAAAATTCACGACATCTTTGTACATGTCGGCGATCGCCTTGACCCGGTCCTGGTTGGCGTCACTGACCATGTCACCTTCGAGGACAATCTTGTTGCCGGCAATCCGCGCCGTGACATTGTCGACATTCACCAACAGCTTATTGATGTCCTCCAGTTTCTTTTTCATGCTGGAATCGATCACGTTGAACGTGCTCACTTGTTCAGTGCCGTCCTTCAGCCAAAGATGCAAAGTGGACGATCCTTCTTTCTCAGCGATCACCAACAACTGCTTGTTGTCCATGGTCGTCACGGAAATGACACTGCCATTGCCAATCGCAATGCGCGTCACTTCCACTGGAAATACCCGGGCCTCCCCCGCAAACATTTCAAGATCCGTCGGCAACGCCGCTTTGGCGTTGGCAAATACAGGCGCAAGCGCGCATAAAAAACATACAAGAAATCTAATCACGTCTGTCTTTCGTTCTTATCTAGGGAATATTTTGTTGGATTTTGTATCGGTCTTGTCGGAAGACGAGGCGATACCAAGCCGACTCTTGACGTCGTATCCGCCAGAGCTGCTTGCATTGGCGCCTCCTTTGGCTGTGATCGCCGAGAGCAAGCTTTGCCCGAATGCGTCTGCCTGGGTCTTCTGCAAACCGTTGCCGGTTCCGCCGGTGATGATTTCAATGAAATTTCCACGACCGGCAACCGGTGCATCCGCCACCTTTTTAAACGTCACTTCATCCAGCGGAGTGGAAGCGAATGAAGCGGTATCTTCCGTGTTACGCAAGACGGCAGTGAGACTACCGAGCTTTTGTGCAATCAGGACTTTCTCCGCCTGATCGGGTGAAACCTTCAATGTCACGGTCGTGAAATCCTGGTTCTCCTCGCGCTCCTTGCCGTCCTCGGTTTTCACAATGCGCTTTTTCGTCATTTTTCCTGTCGCAAGAACCGGCACGGCCTGCAGCAGTGGCCTGACATGCGTCAATTCTTTAGGTCCCGATTCGGTACCCGAAGCAGCAGCTCCGCCGCCGCCCGCAGAAGAAGTACGTGGCAGATAGGAGTTTTCAGTCAGACCTTTACCAGTAAAGATCAAGTCGATGATGTCACCCGGCACCAGCAAGCCGGAGATCGAACTGATCTCGTCCACCGGGAAGGTAATGGCACGCTCGCCTTTGGCAACAGTAGTCGATAGTGGCGGCCTGTCTGAACGCTCCAGCACACCCCGGTCAATCGGATCTCCCGGCTTCAATCCGGTAACCACGCGCTGGCCACTGACCGTCTCCAGATCGTCCGGTTGCAGCACATTGCTGGATAGATAACGCACTGGGATCTTGCGTACGGCCAGATTGTCCGTCGACAGCACGCTGCCAGGAGCGATGTCGACAGCAGCAACAATCACTTGTTTGGTTTCATACTGACCTGCCAGTTTTTTTTCTGCCTGCGCAAGATAGTTTCGTAAATAGTACTGAGCACCAACGAAACATAATATTCCGAGAGCAACAGCACCGCCGAGTAGCAGAGTGTTTTTTGATATCTTCAAGGAAGCGACTTCTTTTAAGTAAAAAAATTAGAGGACGGAAGTCAGAAAACTGAAACCGCGAAAAAAATTTCTAAATGCAAAAGCTAAAACCTCTGCCGGCGTCTTCCCGACAAATTCGGGCACACCGACCACCGATGGGATCGGAATGAACATGACGATCGCGACCATTGTCACAATCACGACATACTCCATCAGCGCCTGTCCGCTTTGCGCATACGCTCGGTGATATGCGTGACGTTTCATTTTTCACCCAATAAAAACAATGCAGCGACAACGCCACAAAACGGATTTTCCAGATCACGGAAATAGGATTTCATCAGAGTCGCTGCGGTCATCGCGATGACATCGTCACGGTGTTCATCATGACGACCGCACCACCGCCATCGTCCGGGGTGAGCACCGCGTCAAAGTCGCGCGTTCCCTTGTCCGCCGCCAATCTCGTTCCGGCCGCCGTTTTGCGACGCTCCTGCACTTTCCAGCCATTGGCACGCAAGGCCGTTTCCAGTGAGCTGGCAGTCGCATCAACAGATCGCCTGGAAACGGCGGTGACCTGTTGTGAACTCCGGTCCGAATCGGAAGACTCAACCACCGACATCGATTGCAAGCCGGTAGGCAGGCGCAACTGCAAGACGGGTTCACGCATTCTTTTCGGCGATGTCAATGCAACAAATCCCTCAATCTTTCCAGGCCCGGCTTCGCGTATCTGCACACTGCGGTGTTCATCGCCGAAGCTCTGATTCAGCACGGTCCAATCCCCTAACTTGTTCTTCTTCACGCTTGTGCGATAACTGCTTCGTTCCCAGGCGTCCTGAAATTGCTTGAGCAATTGATCGGCCGGTTGATCAGTTACGAAGTAACGGATATCCATCGGAATTCCGTTTAGCCGCATCTCCGGGCCAACATTTTGCAATTGCAGGTTGTCCGGCGAATCGAGCCACCCGGCATAAGCACAGGAACAAGCCAGCATTGAAACCAGCGACAAGGCAAGGCCAAGTACATGCTTTTTCATGATCTCGTTATGTTCAATAGCATCCGGAAGCGGACTGGTACATTGGGATATTCCGCGCACCCGTTCCCAACCTGTCGGCGGGCACAATGTCCGGACAAATTTCGCCCGGCTTGAAATTCTTGAAGCTGGGTTCGATAATGGACAATGCCCATTCCAACGGAGTAAGGATCGGTTGAATCTTTTCAAAAATGGCGGTCGGTGCAAAACTGCGAGTGCGCATTGCCGCCTGGCGTGGGCTATCGGCATCCCAGCTATCAGTGACCAAGGCATTTGACTCCGTCAATGTCAAATTCAAGTTATCCAGAGGCTCAGGCAGTGATCCAACGTTGGCGATCTTGACGCTAACCTGGCTCTTGTAAAATCCGCCGGTATTCAATTTCTCGCCGCCTGTCAGGGCGCCGATTGCTCCAGTGAGACCGTTCAACACGCTATCCACTGTCCCCGCTGCGCTGCCCGGCAAAGGGCCCGAAGTAGTACCAACCGTAACGTCGCTAGGTTTGGCAATCAACGCGTCCTGATTCCTGTGATCAAGCCACATCGAAGTTTGTGTATTCCAGGCAGCGTTGCTGGCAATGCCATCTGTCGACCGAAACGCATCGCGATTCCAGCTGAAGATACGCGCCCGCGTCTGTTGCTCTATCTGGCTGTCTGCGTAGCCTGCAGGATGCACCGTGCGCTCCCAAGCTGCATAACGTGCGGCCTGGATCGTCGCCGCCTGGATATCGTGGAATTTCCCCAGGTACCAAATGCCCAGGAACAAGGCGACCATCACGCCCGATACGACGATCAGCTCAACCATCGCCTGGCCGCATTGGCGCCGATAGCGCGATGTTTTCATTGGCTGTAGCTTTCTGCCTGGAAGCGTTTCGCAGCGCCATCCGTCACTTGACGCAATGACACCGGCTCGGTGATCACCACATACGGAAAGCGCGGATCCTTGCCAGCCGGGCGAGCCTTGGAGTAAAGCGTAATGGGTTGCTGGTTGGACTCCACCAGGACGCCATCTTTTTCATAGATGCACATATCGAGCAGCAAGCCGTTAGCCAGCATGGGATGCGATTTTGGCCAGCAGCGCAAATTGACACCATTTACCGTTCGCTGCTCGCTGAAGTCTGATGCTTTCCCCGATGTCGAAGATGCGGTGTACGTGCCGGCATCGGTTGTATCGACCGTCGCCTTGCCATCATCAGCAGCGGAGATATCGATTTGCTTGCCGCCGTGCAGAAGCGTGACGCTATAGGCTTTGCTCGGAGAAATCTTGTATTCGCAACCGTTTTCAGGAGTGATGGTAGAGGTATCCGTCGAGTAAAGGGATTCGCTCTTCCTCACAAAAGACTTGCCGTCCGTGACGACGGTAATGCGCTCGGTCGCATAACCGGCCGGTGGATTGGGAAAAGGTTTCACCGGCAGGTGTTTCAACTCCGCCATCATCGAGCACATCTTGTAGGCAGTCTCTTTGACTACCTGAAACGGGCCATCCGCTGGCTCCGGGCGCACCAGTTGAACCAGTTCGTAAGTATTCCCGGCGGCGGCAGTCGGTTCTCCGGCCGACGACGCACTTTGTCCGCACCCTGCCAAAACCAGACCCGCCATCGACATCATTAGAATCAACTTTGAATTAAGCATTTCCCTCATCGCCTTCAATTGCATGAACCGCTCCCATCAATAATTGCTGCAACTGGCGCCAGGCCTTTGACAGCGTCGACAATCCCGCGCGATATCGCGCTGTTGGTCGCCAGCGAGGCGCGCCAGTATGGGTTGAACAAACTTGGATATTCGATACCTCCGGCACGATCGCTGCCGTATGGACGAGAGAAACGCACGCAGGCGGAAGAAAGCGCAAAAACCCCGGCATTTCCGCTGGCAAAATTGGGGGCAGGATCAACAATCGTGCCATCGTGAAGAATGGCCTTGCCCTGAATGTTGGGGTCATCGGAAGTTTTGATTTGCGCCCTGTTGATCACCACTTCAACCACGAACGGCAGGTGTAGATCGGCGTCTTTCACTGTGGGATTTTTGATGTCCCGATAATTTGGAAAAGGCGTTTCAATATTTTTTGCGTTCTGACCATTAGCAAGACCTTGGGCGAGCCGCCCGTCGATCGAATTCCAATCACCTGTTTGCGAAATAGCTTTGCTAACCTTATTCGGGTTATATGCTTGAGCGCCGCCCCACCCGGTCGGGACAGTCGCGAGCCAGCCTTTAGGCGTCCATCCAGTTTGGACTTGCGACGAATCGAGCCCCTTCCATGCATCGAAGTCAATCAGATCTGTGCCGCCCTGCTTGCGAAACTTAAAGACAAAAGGAACGCCAATACTCCAGTTGCGTGAATAGGTAAACCCGTCCCGCGACAACAATGTCACTTCACGCAATCTGGTACGCCTGTCGCTACCGACTTTCCCGCCTCTGGTGCCGATATAGGAATCTGTGAATCCAATCCATGCCAATTCATTTTTGGCAAAAAGCTCTACCGCCGCGTTACTCAATTGCGCGCCGTTCTGTTGCGCCACATTTTTCGCCAGATCCTGCGCGACCACGGTCCCAGACAAATTCATAATTTCTTGCGCCGGATAATAGAGCTGGTTAATGCCGCGCAAGGCAATTTCGGCGATAGGCAACGCGCTTTGTACGGCCTGGTCGACTTCCTTAATCACGCTGCCAACTTCGATCAGCGCTTCTCCCAGGTAAGGCACAATTTTTAGCAAAGCCATTGGGCCGTTATTCACAAAACTATCGACGTAAGAAACCCAAGAACGGAGGCTGACAGATTGTGCAATCGCCACTTCATTGGCGACCATGGCCCGATTCGTGTAGGCCTGAAAATTCAAGGTACGTGCCTGCCAGACTGCGCCACTGTAAGCGGCGGCATCGGCGGCATTCATCGCGCGCATTTTGGCGTTAGTTGTTTGGCCCGAATTAAAGGCGATCAGGAGCGCGCCGACCAGGGCTGCAGCAAAGCCAAGAAACAGCACCAGCGTCTGCCCGCTTTGCAAAAAAGTCCTGACGCGCATGATTCAATGCCTTTTTTTCAATTAATGGAAAGGTGAGTCCAGACAAGCCGATGCGACCCTAACCACAGGTCGCATCGGCTTTGCTTCATGCTGTTATTGCTCAAAAGACTTCAAGTCTTTTGTCTTGGTGCCTTCATTTTGAGCAGTGGTGCCCGTTGTTGTAACGTTGCTACGAACACCGGCTGCGGAACCGCCGGCCAGCGTTTGTGCAGCAGCAGCGGTCTGACCACGTACCACGCCACCAAACGCTTGATACACGCCGATAGCCGCGATAGCGATCAGCGCAACGATGATGATGTACTCCGTCATACCCTGGCCCAATTGACGCGATTGCAATTTAATTTGTTGCATGATTTCCTCGAATTTTGAATTACAATAAAGTTACCCATCGACAACAAATGCATTTTAGCAACCAATTTTTACCGCGTCATTACATTTGTTTACATTTGAATACAGAAAATAACATGTTGTGCGGAAACTTTTTTACGAGTTGATGGCTCAAAATCCGCTATATTTCGCTCTATACATTGAAGTAAATCCTCAAGAAATCTGACAACTTTTCTAATCAAAAAAATTTATTCCCGCGTGGAAATTTTGCAACACCTCTTCTTAAACCCATTTCCCATACCCAAGCCTGAACATGTCATCCAATTCAAAGCTAGCGTTTACCGTTGCCCTTTGCATCGCCATTCCATTATTTGGGTGCAAGCGAAAAAGTGACGTACCACAACCCGATGTTGCAGTTGCAGCCGCCGTTGCGCCTAGCAAACCGGCAAATGCGGAGTCCGCAAATAACCCTCCAAATCCAAAGACAGGATTTGACCTGAATAGCGTCCCGGTTTCGACTATTCCGCTACCGCCCTTTCCTTATCTCGATTGGCCACAAGGCCTGGCAGATGGCGATCGGTTCAGCGACAAATCGGCTTTCGATCGCGCCTACGTAGTCGCTGGAAATGAATTGCACGCGGTGGAAGGACGTATCGAAAATCGCCGCTTCCGGGATGCGGATGCGCAGCTGACGCAGCTCGCTTCGCAACGCAACTATGAAGCGGCAATCAAGGCACTCGGCGGCGTAAAAGTGAATACCGTGCTGCCAGGCGATCCTGCTTTCGTCAAGGCGAATGGCGGCGATCTTGGCGACCTCATCGTCAATAAATTGCACCTCAAGGATTACGTCGATGCGTACGACGCTTACCTGATTCGCACACCAGAGAAAAATATCTGGATTGCGGTCACAACTAGCTCCACTTCAACGCAAATTTCCACTATCGAAGAACAGGCGATGAAGCAGCAAGTCGCCTTCGTGACAGCCGACGCGATGCAAAGCGAACTCAACACCAAGGGACATATTGCGCTGTACATCAACTTCGATACCGACAAGGCCTTGATCAAGCAGGACGGCATGGCGGCAGTAGACGAAATCGGGAAATTGTTGAATAAGGACCCCGCCCTTAAATTGTCAGTCGAGGGGCATACCGACAACAGCGGCGATGCGCAACACAACAAGGCGCTCTCGCAACAACGCGCCGATGTGGTCGTAGCGACTCTTGTCACGAAAGGGATAGACAAAGCTCGCCTCAGTGCAAAAGGCATGGGCGCGGACAACCCGATTGCAGACAATGGAAACGAAGAAGGACGTGCAAAAAACCGCCGCGTGGAATTAGTAAAACAGTAAAACGCATGCCGGTCTGCAGCGATTGCCGAAAACATCGCTGCTCACCGGTTGCCGCTTGAAAGTATCAACTGACCTGGATCGCAGGATTGCCTGCGCCCGCTTCTAACAACACCTTTATTGCGACTCCGCTACTATTAAAAATGATACTCACATTTAAAAAATCGACCTTTTTCTGCCTCGGCATTTTCAGTGCATGCGCCGTTAACCTTGCAGCCGCTCAACAAACTTCATTCCGGGTAAACGCCATCGAAGAGAGAAAAAATGCAGTGGTGAATATCGACAACGGTATGGTTGCGGCCCTTGGCAATCCGCAAACACTGAACGGCATCATTGGTACAACCAAGGACTTCAAAGGACAAGAATTTCCCGCCTACATCGTATTTAATCAATCCGTACCTGAGTCCCGATTGATGGGGCTCGCCGAGTTTCAAGGCAAGTTGGCTGGAGCTGTGAGTTGCCAGTTGATTCGACTGGGAAGCAGTCCTGACCTTCCTGCTGTCAAGGTTGCAGTCCTGGCGCAAAACTGTACAGTCAAAACACTGAATCACTAATCCCTCCGCCCACAACGGCCCCTGTCTTGTACCGCAGGGGCCGCTGAACTTCTCCCGCCAGTTGCTCCAGCTGGCCACTCTCCAAAATCCAAATCCCTCGCCCATCGTCGGACGGCGCCAATTGTGGCGCATTTTCTTGTCCGTTCAGGATCGCAGCAGCTCTCCCGAGTTCTACCGCATAATTAATGCTTGACCTAGAGCGCACTCTAACTTTTAAGCTTGATTCCATGACCACTTCCATATCAATTCAACAAGCTTCCGCAGCCACCGGACTGAGCATCCATACTTTGCGTTACTACGAAAGGATCGGGTTGATCGATCCGGTGCCGCGCCAAAGTAATCAGCATCGCCTGTATCGCCAGGAAGATTTGCGCTGGATTGAATTCTTGCTCAGATTGCGCGCTACCGGCATGTCGATCCAGCAGATGTTGCGCTATGCCGAACTGCGCAGGATGGGAGAGCAACTTGGCAGTGTGTCTGAGCGCAAGGTGTTGCTGGAACAGCACGCCGAAACGCTCGAAGCAGAGCTTTTGGTACTTCAGGACACGCTGGCGATGCTGCGCGACAAAGTCGCACTGTACGCCGGCATGGAAGAAAAACTGAAAGCGACCCTCAACGCATAACCGGAGAATCGCATGGAACAAAGCACAACTACCACATACGAAAAAGGCTTGAAACGCTTGAAGGAAGTCGACGACATCGCCGGCGAAAAGGTCATCGACAGCTTGGCCGACATTTCACCCGATCTTGGGCGTTACGTCATCGAGTTCGGTTTCGGTGAAATCTATTCACGCCCCGGCTTGACGCTGCAGCAACGCGAACTGGCAACGGTAGCTGCGTTGACCGCAATGGGCACCGCACAGCCGCAGTTGAAGGTGCATCTTGCTGCTGCGCTGAATGTTGGCCTGTCACGCCTGGAAATCACTGAGACCATCATGCAGATGGCGCTGTACGCCGGCTTTCCGGCAGCGCTGAACGGCATGTTTGCGGCGAAGGAAGTATTTGCCGAACATGATCGGCTTGCGCAATCGCAGATGGCAACAAATTAATGGGGTGCCGGGACCTCCCGGCGGTGTTCGCTAAATGATTCCGGCTCGCTCCGCTTGATCAAGGCGGAGCCGCAGCACAGATTCCTCGAGAATGGTCCGGCAGTAGATCATCGCATGTGCATTTTTTCTATCGCCTCAGGCGGATAACCTGAAATGCGCCTGCCATGTGAATACCCGATAAGGTCTTCGACTGTCAGACGATGAGGCCATGATGGCGGCCCTTGCAACACACTGAAACCTGCTGTGAATGAAGTCTAAGTGAGTTGCGCGTCGCGCAGGAAATACTGATTCGGGATAGGGATATAAGAAAAAACGATAGCCTACTTTCCGCAGGAAAACATCTGTTATAGGCATTTGCACCGACATGGCGATACAACTCTCGCGTCGCCGCCAAGCCTGTTGTGACAGGCTCGGTTGCATGTGCAAAGCCAGAAACAGTCAGAAATCCAGGCATGAGACTCGGTATGGTGGATCGGGAACAGGAAGGCCGCAAGGCCTCTGTTCTTTCAATGCGGCGTAACCCGCCGCAACCAATCCCCCACCAGACAACAGGAGTCGCTCATGGAAAAGCTCATCACCCCGGACATCAACAAATTAAAGCTCGACAAGGCTGTCAACGAATACGCGATGGCAAAAAAATTGTGCGATTTATTCGACACCGACGTCGTCCTAAGCACGGCGGCAAACGACATCGCCGGCTGCGCATTGAACCTGCTGAACTCTCTCAATGAACAGGTAAGCGTTCATATCAAGAACAAGGAAAAAGACAATAATCTGAAGAGTGCGGTGGAAATCCGGGACGCGGTTGCCACCGCCTATTCGGCCGATAGCCCATTGAAGATGTGGACGCCGGAGGTCAGCGTTCAGCTCGAAAGCAAGGACAAGGCATTTGTGTTTGCCAGCGCGACGCAACACATCGCAACGCTGTGTGCCGACAAGAAAAAACGCGACTCGAAAACCATCGGTGAAATTATCCGCCTGTTTGGCGGTGTCGCGGAACAGATCCATTTTCATTTTCTGAAAGCGGTCGCAAATCAGATCAATGCAACGGATATCCAGTTAACCGTCCCGACAGGGAACAATCAGCATGTATCGGTACGCTGGGATTTCTTATGCAGCACACGCCCGGCATACCGGACCACTGCGTATGGCGAATTGGCTTTCTCCCGCGAAGCCAGGGCAAGGACGCCTTGGAATTTCAATCCTGGCAAAAGAGTCGATAAGGAAATTACCGACGTACTGGGATTTCCCGACGACCAAAACATCAAGGCCGGAAATTCCTTCTTCCACCCTCTGCTGCCAGGCGACGTAGTGCGTTGCATCGACCACGTTTTGGGATTGCCTGAAGGCGCCTCGATTTCCGGCACCACTTCGGACACCATCTGGGCAACGGAAATTATCAGCAATTTCCTCCATGGTACGGGCAAATCCTTCGATCCGAACATCTTGTTGCTGCCGCTGGCAGCGATCGTTTCCGGATACCACCATACCGCGCTGGAAGTCGGTCTTGCCATGAGCATCAACGGCTACATCGCCTATCAACCCGGCTGGTACACCAGTTTTCAAAATGGCGAGATGATTAAAACCGTTTCGGGAAAACTCATCCAGGATATCCTGGTGAAAGCGGAGACCAGCGACAAAAATCGCTTGATGCTGATCGCCACCGATACTGAACCAATGACAGTACACGTGGCGAAAAATGACAGCGACAAAGAGAAGTTCAGGAAAGCTGTCACCATGGATTTCGACGGCTACAAAAAGTGGTACAACCTGGCGCGATCTCCTGTCAGGAACACCTTTTCAATCAGTGCAATCAATGAGGCGACGGCAGGATTGCTGACCTGAAGTCAACACGTGGAAGCACAGTGCCGGCCCGGCAAACCGGCACTCTCGGAGCGCTCAAGGCCGCGCCAGAATTTTGGCGTGCAGCCACTGCCCGCTGCGGCATAACTCGTCGGTCACTTCCAGCACCAGCCGCTCCACCGCTGCCGCCGCCGTGGTCAGAGGAATATTCTTCGAAGCGCACAATGTCAGCGTGCGCGACAGCTTTTCTCCGCTGATCGAATAGGCGGTCATTTCCCCGCGCTTGATCTCCGGCAGCAACGGCGCCACCGGCAGGATGGTGGCGCCGATGTCTGCCAGGATGGCTGATTTCATGATGGTCACCGAACTGATTTCGATCACATTGTCGAGCGCGATGCCCGCTGCCCTGGCGACGCTTTCGATGCGCGGCCGCACGCCGTGCTGCAAACCCGGCAATATCAGCTTGGCCTTGGCTGCACGGGCGAAAGTGATCGAACGACGTGCTGTCGCATATTGCGATCCGGCGCGCGTGATGAACATCATTTCCTCTTCCACCAGCGGCGTGGTGGCAAACGACGTCAACTGGCCGTCATCGAACAGGATCGCCAGATTGATACGACCGGTCTTCAATTGCTCGATCAGGTTTCCGGTCAGTTCTTCCGTCAATTGCAGCGATATATCCGGATACCTGGCACGCATCGCCGTCAGCAACGGCAAGGCCAGGATGCCGGAAGCGCTTTGCGGGATGCCCAGCGCGACGGTGCCGGTTGGCTTGTCGGTCGATTGTGCCACTGCCGATCTGGCGTCAATCACCTGTTTCAGGATGGCTTGCGCATGTTCGTAAAAGGTCTTGCCAGCATCGGTAGCCAACACGCCCTGCGCCGACCGGTGCAGCAGTTGTGCGCCGAGTTCATCTTCCAGCTGCTTGATCTGCTGGGTCAGGGCCGGCTGCGCAATATGCAAGACCCTTGCTGCGCGCGACAGCGAACCATGATCGACAATGGCGACGAAATAACGCAGCTGACGCAACTCCATATGGCAATAACCCCGGCAATGAGTGTGGAACGGCGCGTTTCCCGGCGCCTGCCCGGCAAGTGTAAACGACGTAGCCATCCGATGGGTGTGCGGCTACAATGCTTTTCAATTAAAAGGCAGCTGAAATTTCCACCGTCGTTTCTTATAACTACACAAAAAGGTAGAGAGACATGTCCGATAATTCAATCCCATCCAAACCCAGCAGCTTCGAAGCCGCGACCTACGCCAAAGTCACCTGGCGCCTGCTGCCGCTGCTGTTCCTGTGTTACGTCGCATCCTATCTGGACCGCGTCAACGTCGGCTTCGCCAAGCTGCAGATGCTCAACGACCTGAAGTTCAGCGAGACCGTCTACGGCCTCGGCGCCGGGATTTTCTTCATCGGTTACTTTATCTTTGAAATTCCCAGCAACATGATCCTGCACCGGGTCGGCGCTCGTCTCTGGATCGCACGCATCATGATCACCTGGGGCATCATCTCGGGCGCGATGATTTTCGTCGACAGCCCGACCACATTCTATGTGATGCGTTTCCTGCTCGGCGTCGCCGAAGCCGGCTTCTTCCCTGGCGTGATCCTCTACCTGACTTATTGGTACCCTGCCCATCGGCGCGGCAAGATGACTGCCCTGTTCATGACCGGCGTGCCGCTATCAGGCGTCATCGGCGGCCCGCTGTCGGGCTGGATCATGAAAGCCATGCCGGGCGTCCACGGACTGGCGGGCTGGCAATGGATGTTCGTGCTGGAAGCTATCCCTTCGCTGATACTCGGTGTGGTGGTGATCTTTTATTTGCAGGACCGGATCCGCGGCGCCAAATGGTTGAGTGAAGAAGAAAAGGTGTTGCTGGAAACGCAGGTACAGGCTGAAACCAGCCAGAAGCAGGAAGTTTCGCTCGGCCAGATGTTTGCCAATCCCAAAGTATGGCTGATGGCGCTGATCTATTTCTGCTTTGTCATGGGATTGTACGGCGTCAGTTTCTGGCTACCGACCATTATCAAGACCACCGGCGTCACCGACACCTTCAACATCGGTCTGCTGACCGCTATCCCTTACGCCTCCGCGGCTATCGCCATGATCCTGATCGGCCACAGCGCCGACAAACGGCGCGAACGGCGCTGGCATGTAGCGATCCCGGCGCTGCTGGGCAGCATCGGCCTGGTCATGAGCACCGTCTATGACCACAACACGCTGCTGGCGATGTCGGCCCTGACACTGGCTACGATCGGCATCATTACCGTACTTCCGCTGTTCTGGAGCTTGCCAACCGCGTTTCTCGGCGGCGCGGCGGCGGCGGCTGGGATTGCGTTGATCAACTCGTTGGGCAACCTGGCCGGCTTCGTCAGTCCCTATCTGGTCGGCTGGCTCAAGGACCAGACGCACAGCACCAACAGCGGCATGTTCGTGCTGGCGGCGTCGCTATTGCTCGGCGCTGTGCTGACGCTGTCGCTTTCGCCACGGCTGGTGAACAAATAGATATCGGAAGGGAAATGCATGGCGCCAAACGCACTCGCATTCACGCCAGCTACCGAGGAGGACCTGCCATTCCTGCTGGCGCTGCGCGATGCCACCATGACCCCGCACCTGGTACGGGCAGGCGCGGCAATTGACGAAGCCTCTCAATTGGCGCGTATTCGATATCGCTTTGAACACGCGCAGATCGTTTCCCTCAAAGGCCGCAAGATCGGCCTGTTGAAAGCCTGCAAGGAAGAAGCGCAGTGGTACATCGTGCAAATCCAGATCGTGCCGGAGTGCCAAGGGCAAGGATTGGGCCGGCAAATCCTCGAACACATACTGGCGCAGGCCAGCCGTGACCGTTTACCGACGGCACTGAAGGTATTGGAAGGCAATCCGGCGCGGCGCTTGTATGAAAAACTGGGCTTCAGGGAAGCGCGCCAGGAAGGCATCGAATACCTGATGGTCTGCCATCCCCGATTGGCCATTGTGTAAAAAAATCGCAAAGTGCTTGCATTCGCGTTCTCGATGATCAATAATTTAAATGAGAATCATTACTATTTAAATCAATCGAGCAAGGAGCATCTGATGGACGGTTCGCACCACGCGGCAGCCCCGGTTCCGGGCGGCGCAGAGGAATACCAGACCCCGCCTGAGCTATTGATCTCGGCGGTGTTGCACCTGATCTCCCAATACAATCGTCACCACCTAGCAAGCGGCGCCTGCGTACAGTCGGCCACGACCATCGAACGCCATCTGCGCACGCTGTCGGACTGGCCAGGATTGGCGCCGGTGTTGCGCGCCACTTGCCAGCAGTTGTCCGATCAATGGACCGTGATGATCGAACAGGCACTGCCCAAGCCGAAACCTGAGCGTTCAGCCTTTATCACGCGACTGCTTGCCGGTCCGCGCGCGATTTAGCTGACGCTTTAAGCGGCAACACGAGTCATCCTTTATGGCGCGCTTTGGGCACTCCCAGAGCCGCATTTGAATTCCCCGGGAAGGGAGTGTATCCGCCTCGCTTACGACCTGGAAATGATCATCGCCAACGACCTGCCCGTTGCTGACGCTGACCGCAGTATTTCCAGTTCTGAAGCCCGTCGGATAGTGTGTCCTTGTCGGCATTAGCCAGCACCGTTGCAGTATCTCCTCCTGCTGCGGTTGGTAGCCAAGCCGTTTTTTTCTTCCCTCAAGTCCCACGATCCGCCCATCTCCTACAATGGGAAACGGACTTGTCCTACAGCGCACAACACATCCGACGACGTATCATTGATACTGGATGTACAAGATTCCCTACAGCAAGCAAAGGAGCGCACATGTTGACCTACCTGCACCTGACCCCTATTGTTTCACTGATCGCCGGCGTGCTGATCCTGGCTATTCCGCGGCTGTTGAACTACATCATCGCCTTGTACCTGATTGTCATCGGCCTGATCGGTCTGTTTGGCGCAAGATAACGATTGCGGCCAATTTGCATCGATTTACAACTATTTTGGCCAATGCCGTTACTCGTGCTTGACAAGCCCGGACTGTATCCCATACATTAAGTGCATGTTTTCCACACGCATCCAATCCTGCTCACTACTACACATTGCTGGCTCCCTGCCAGCGATGCTGCTAGTGCCGCTACTAGCGCTATCGCTACTACGCGCACTATGATCCTGGCCCCGTTCTGACGGGGCACCTTGGCAAAGCTTCACAGCAACACTGCCAGCCAGACAAATCAACAGTAGTAAAACTGGAATTCCGACAACGGATCCCGATGTTTAAAAGCAGGATTCCATGTACACCAAGCCGCTTTCCCGCACCATCTTCGTCACATTCCGCAACCGCAACGCGCTTGCTGCGACTGTTCGCGTTTCCGCACTACTGCTACTACCGCTAACCACCGGTTGACTGGCCTCGCGTTGATTTCCGAGTGGCCGCCAGCAACCTTCGCGCCACCGCCGAATCCGTTTTCCCTTTTTGTTCATCTGTACATTTCAACAGCTTCAGGAGATCTCTATCATGATGTTGCATAACCCTGCTTCCAAGTACCGCCCTTTCCCGCCAATCCCATTGAGCGATCGCACCTGGCCCAACCAGGTCATCAGCGCGCCGCCGATCTGGATGAGTACCGATTTACGCGACGGTAACCAAGCGCTGATCGAACCGATGGATGCCGACCGCAAGTTGCGCTTCTTCAAATTGCTGGTGAAAATCGGCCTCAAGGAAATCGAAGTCGGCTTCCCATCCGGTTCGCAAACCGACTTCGATTTCGTGCGCAAGCTGATCGAAGAAAAGCATATTCCTGACGACGTCACCATCATCGTATTGACGCAATCGCGCGAAGACTTGATCCGTCGCACTGTCGATTCGCTCCAGAACGCCAAGCAAGCTATCGTCCACCTGTACAACCCGATCGCCCCTGCCTGGCGCCGCATCGTGTTCGACAAGAGCCGCGATGAAGTCAAGGAAATCGCCGTCTCCGGCACCCGCCTGATCAAGGAATTGACCGACGCCCGTCCGGAAACCCAATGGCGCTATGAGTATTCGCCCGAAACGTTCAGCATGGCTGAATTGGATTTCTCCAAGGAAGTCTGCGACGCCGTCGTCGATGCCTGGCAAGCCACGCCAACCCGCAAAGTGATCCTCAATTTGCCGACCACGGTCGAATGCAGCACGCCGAACGTGTTCGCCGACCAGATCGAATGGATGCACCGCAACCTGGCCCGTCGCGACGCCGCCATCATCAGCGTTCATCCGCATAACGACCGCGGCACCGGCGTCGCCGCCGCCGAGCTGGCCGTGATGGCCGGCGCCGACCGCGTCGAAGGCTGTTTGTTCGGCAACGGCGAACGCACCGGCAACGTCGACCTGGTGACACTGGCCTTGAATTTGTACACCCAGGGCGTCAATCCGGGACTCGATTTTTCCGACATCGATGAAGTGCGGCAATGCGTCGAGGATTGCAATCAGATCCCGGTCCATCCGCGTCATCCATATGTCGGCGACCTGGTCTTCACCGCCTTCTCCGGCTCGCACCAGGATGCGATCAAGAAAGGCTTCGCCGCACAGAAGGCCGACGCCATCTGGGAAATCCCCTATTTGCCGATCGACCCAGCCGATCTCGGCCGCAGCTACGATGCAGTGATCCGCGTCAACAGCCAGTCCGGCAAGGGCGGCATGGCGTATCTGCTGGAACAGGAATACGGTTTGGCCATGCCGCGCCGCCTGCAGATCGAATTCAGCCGCGCGATCCAGAAAGCCGCCGATGCCACCGGCAAGGAAATCGCCGCCAGCGACATCTATCACATCTTCAAGCAGGAATATCTCGACAAGCAATCGCCATACGTCTATCGCGGCCATCGCATGAGTGAAGATTCGAACCAGGCGCAACCTGTGAAGATCGAAATCGATATCCAGCGCGACGGTCAGCCGCATACGCTGAACGGCCATGGCAACGGCCCGATCGACGCCTTCGTCAATGCGCTGGGCCTGGATATCAAGCTGATGGATTTCCATGAGCACGCAATCAGCGCCGGCGCCGATGCGCAAGCCGCAAGCTATATCGAATTGCGCCTCAACGATGCGCCAACCGGATTCGGCGTCGGCATCGATGCCAATACACTGACCGCTTCATTCAAGGCAATCCTGAGCGCAGTGAACCGTCAGATTGAAATCGCCGGCGAGGCAGCCAACCAGGAAATCGCCAGCAGCGCCGCAGCAGCCTAAAGGATCAAAGCTTTGCAGTCGTGGCCGTGGCGATCACGCGGCGACGACTCCATGCAGCCCAGTATTACCGTACAGCCGGCCTGCATCAGCGTTGCCGGGCGCCAGCAATCAGCCGGCGCCAGCGCGCTACACTTTCTGCGATTACCGAATACATGCAGACGAAAAAAAACCGCTACCTGGTAGCGGTTTTTTTTCGTTCTGACTTGACTGGAATCAAGCTGCTGCCAATGCGCTCGTCAGGTTGACGATGCTTGCACGGGCGGCGGCAAAGCCGGCGTCCTTGGCGTCAGGACCGTAGTTCAGGCCTTCTGCGCGAACGATCTCAATGTCAGTAATGCCGAGGAAACCGAATACCAGTTTCAGGTAGTCTTCGTGACCAACGCCAGTCGCGCCACCGGCATGCTTGCCGCCGCTGGTCGAGACGATGATTACGCGCTTGCCTTTGGCCAGGCCTTCTGGGCCCTTTTCGCTATAACGGAAAGTCACGCCGGCGACGCTGATCTGGTCGATCCAGAACTTGAGCTGGGTCGGCACTGAAAAATTGTACATCGGTGCACCGATCACGATCACGTCGGAGGCCATGAATTCGTTGAGGATCGTTTCGCTCAGTTCCACTTCCAGCTTTTGCGCCAGGTTGCGCTCTTCCGCCGGCGTGCCTTTGGCAGCGAAAGTGCCGCCGCTCAGGTGGGCAGTGACGTCCTTGCTCAGGTCGCGATAGGTCAGTTGCAGGTCGGCATCCGCGGCTTGCAGGGTTGCCACGACTTCACGGGTCAATTGGCGGGAGGCCGAAGCGTCGCCGAGAATGCTTGAATCAATATGTAAGAGTTTCATGATGTGTCCGTTCGATAAATTGAGATATTGCTCAAAATCCATAGCGATCCGTATCCATCGATGCCAACAGAGTTTGAGGTAACTGGTTCGTGAACCATTGAAGCGATCATACCCATTCACCGAAAATAGAACTAGACATCAAAAATAAGATATATTGTTCCATACATAGAACACTGGAAAGCAGCCATGCAAGACCTGAACGATCTGTATTTCTTTGCTAGCGTGGTGCAGCAAGGCGGCTTTACTGCCGCCGGACGCAGCCTGGGGATTCCCAAGTCGCGCCTGTCGCGCCGTATCTCAGAGCTGGAAACCCGGCTTGGCGCACGTTTACTACAGCGCAATACGCGCGGCATTTCGCTAACCGATCTCGGCAACCGCTACTACCAGCATTGCCAGGTGGTGATTGCCGCGGCCGAAGCAGCAGAGCTGGCCGTCACGAGCTCCCTGGCGGAGCCGAGCGGCACCGTCCGCGTCAGTTGCGTAGTGGCGATTGCGCAATCGGAAGTTACTGCAGCGCTGCCGGCATTCCTGGAGCGCTACCCGAAGGTCAACATCGATCTGATGTTTACCAATCGCCGCGTCAATCTGCTGGAAGAAGGCGTGGACGTTGCGGTGCGAGTCAGGGCTACCGACGATGAAGACCCTAACCTCGCCACCAGACGATTGCGCGCCGCATCCGGATGCCTGGTTGCCAGCCCTGAACTCATGGCCCGATACCCGATCCCGCAACACCCGCGCGACCTGGTCAAGTTGCCCTTCCTGGGTGCTGCAGAACAAGACCGGCGCGTCCATCTGCTGCTCGACGGCCCGGAGCGAGAACGTTATGAACTGGTGGCGCAGCCGCGCCTGGCAGTGGAAGACTTTCCGCTGCGCAAGCGTGCCGCTTTGCGCAACCTCGGGCTGACGATGCTGCCGACAGAATATTGCAGTGAAGAGTTAGCGCAAGGAACGCTGATACGGGTGCTGCCAGACTGGTCGATGCCAGCCGGGCATGTGCAAGTGGTGTATCCGACGCAACGCGGATTGCTGCCGGCAGTGCGTGTGTTCGTCGATTTCCTGATCGAACAACTGGCGAAGGTACAACCGGGCGCTTGAGATCAGCTTAATTGCCTGAGCGCGCCAATCGGATTCCACTGAATTGCCAGCGCGCGGTGGCTGGAAAGAAATTGCGATAAGTCAGGCGCGCATGCCCACCCGGAGTGGCCGATGAGGAACCGCGCAACACATACTGGTTCACCATGAACTTGCCGTTGTATTCGCCGACCGCGCCCGGCAGCGCCATGTAGCCGGGATACGGCGCATAGCTGCTGCTGGTCCATTGCCAGGCTACGCCGAAATAATCCTGTCCCAAGGTCGCTGCAGCACACTCCCACTCGGCCTCGCTCGGCAAACGCGCCTGCGCCCAACGGGCATAGGCCTCGGCCTCGAAGTAGGAAAGATGCGTGACCGCCTCGTGCAAAACCAGCGGCTGCAATCCATGCAAGGTGAATTCGCGCCACGACGAATCGAATTGCGCATGCGCCTTTTGCCAGTACAGCGGATGCGTCAATTTCTGCTGCGTCACCCAATCCCAACCGGCTGACAGCCACAGCAACGGATTCTGGTAGCCGCCATCTTCGATGAATGCCAGGAATTCGCCATTGCTGACCAGTCGCGAGGCCATCGAGAACGGTTCGACAAATTGCCGGTGGCGCGGTGTCTCATTATCGAAAAAAAATCCCGGGCCTGCATGCCCGATCTCGATGATCCCGGCATCGAATTGCTGCCAGCGCACGGCTGACGCTGCTCCGTTAATCTCGCGCGCATCCGATATTGCGTTGGACGCCAGGTATGGCGGTTTCAACGGATTCATCGACAGCAGGTGCTTGATATCCGTCAGCAGCAGTTCCTGGTGCTGCTGCTCGTGCTGCAACCCGAGCTCCACCAGTACGTACAACTCGCCTGGAGCACTGTCTTCGGCCGCAGCTGACTGGGCTAGCAAATCCTGCACACGTTGATCGACATTCTGCCGATAAGCCTGCACTTCGGCCAGCGATGGCCGCGTGATCAGGCCACGCTGCGCCCTGGGATGCTGCTCGCCGACGCCTTCGTAATAGGAATTGAACAGCACGCGGAAAGCCGGATGAAACGGCTGGAAATTGGCTTCGAAACGCTCCAGGATGAAAGTCTCGAAAAACCAGGTGGTGTGCGCCAGGTGCCATTTGGCGGGGCTCGCATCGGGCATCGATTGCACGCAGCAATCCTCGTCCGACAGCGGTTGCACCAGCCGCACGGTTTCGTCGCGCACGGTGGAAAAGAGGCGGGCTAGCTTACGCATCGGGTTGTCCGTCCTTGCTATTGTCGTCTGTGCTGTCGGCATTGTCATTATCAGGTCATGCCGCCTGCGCGTGGCACACCATGAACCATTTACGAGGATCGCGCCAGGTTTGCACCTGACCGAATCCGGCCTGGTGCAGCAATTCGATGAAGCCCTGCTCCGTATATTTGTAGCTGCTTTCGGTATGGATCCGTTCACCCCGTGCAAAGCGCCGGATGCCGCCGTTCTGCCAATGCACGATGACATCGTCGCGCGCTTCCAGGTGCATCTCGATGCGATGCTGGTCGGCATTGTAGAAGCCGCGATGACGCCAGTCGGACGGTCGGAAATCGGCATCCAGCAAGCGGTTCACGTGATGTAGCAGGTTCAGGTTGAAGGCCGCGGTGACACCCAGCGAATCGTCGTAGGCCGCATTCAGGATCGCATGATCCTTGATCAGGTCCACCCCGATCAGCAAACCGCTGTGGCTATCGCCGCCGTGCATCGCTTTGCGGATGCGGCGCAGGAACATCAGCGCTTCCAGTGGGGAGAAATTGCCAATTGACGAGCCAGGATAGAAAAACTGGCGACGCTGTTCGGCCACGGAAGACGGCAGCTCGAGTTCGGCGGAGAAATCCATGCCGAGGCAAGTCATCTCGATCTGCGGAAACTGTTGCCGTAGTGCGTTGACCGATTCTTGCAGGAACTGCACGGAGATATCGATCGGCACATACTGCCTCGGCTGCAATGCAGGAAACAAGCGTGCCGCCTTCGAACAATTGCCGGCCCCCAGATCGATCAGGATCGCATCGCGCCCAACTGCGGCGGCGATTTGGCTTGCATGTTTTTTGAAGATCGCAGCCTCGGTGCGGGTCGGATAATATTCCGGCAACTCGCAGATCGCCGCAAACAGGCGCGAGCCGAGCACGTCGTAGAGATATTTTGGGGAGGTATATGCGTGTGTCGCCAGCAGGCCTGCGACCAGTTGATGTTGAATCTCGTCTTCTGCTACGCAGTTTTCCGGATGCGCCGGTTGCTGCAATTGAGCCAAAGGATTCTCCCAGGGTCGTAAGAATTAGAAATCATTTGATTGCTTGAATCCACTTCACTCCCATTGAGATCCTGCGTCTTGACGCAACATCCACTACACTAGCAAGCTTCTGTCGGCCGCCATGCGATGGACAAAGTATATCGATATTCGATAAATGGTTGTAGCTTCATGCCGGAAGTATGCGGATGGCAACGCAGCTCTTACCGCATTGCAATGCAAATACGTATAGAATTATCAAAAACATAATTTACGCACTGCCGATTGAAATATCAATCGACCAGCGCGAAAACATCCAACGATCAGCACGCCAACCGAAGCAACATGACAACCCTATCTTCCAAAGAACCTCAAAAGCGCAGTTTGGGCGCACTCGTCGGATTGCTTCCTTTCCTGGCCCCGTACAAGCGCCAGTTCGTAATGGCCAGCATAGCCCTGCTGATTGCGGCCGGCGCCACCCTGGCGATCCCGTACGCATTCCGGCAAATGATCGACCTCGGCTTCAGCACCGGCGGCATCCAGGGAGCCAGTCACATTGATCTGTATTTCCTGGCCCTGTTCGGCGTTGCCTGCATATTGGGTGTGGCGACTGCGGCGCGCTTCTATATGGTGTCGTGGCTCGGCGAACGCGTCACCGCCGACTTGCGCAGCGCCGTGTATTCGCATGTGGTGACGCAAAGCCCGCAATTCTTTGAAACCACCAAGACTGGCGAAGTACTGTCGCGCATTACTACCGACACCACGCTGATCCAGGCGCTGGTCGGCACCAGCATCTCGATGGCGCTACGCAATGGCTTGCTGTTCATCGGCGGCCTGGCGATGCTGTTCATCACCAGCGTCAAGCTAAGTTCGATCATCATCGTCATGCTGGCGCTGGTGGTGCTGCCGATCGTGTTTTACGGCCGCCGTGTGCGCAAACTCTCGCGCGCCTCGCAGGACCGGGTTGCCGACGCCTCGGCGATGGCTGGTGAAATCCTCAATGCAATGCCGACCGTGCAAGCGTTCACGCACGAGAATATCGAAGCGCAACGTTTCAGCGTTTCGGTGGAAAATGCATTCGGCACGGCGATGGAACGCATCCGCGCCCGTTCGGTGCTGACCATGATGGTGATCCTGCTGGTATTCGGCGCCATCGTGTTCGTGTTGTGGCTCGGTGCGCATGCCGTGGTCCAGGGCCGCATGAGCGGCGGCGAACTCGGCCAGTTCATCCTGTATGCGGCACTGCTGGCAGGCTCCATCGGCGCTTTGGCTGAAGTGATGGGCGACGCCCAGCGCGCGGCCGGTGCTACGGAAAGACTGTTGGAATTGTTGTCGGCGCAATCGCCAGTGCAATCGGTGCTGCTGCCGGACACCCTGCCGCCGCGCACCGCGCAAGGTGCGGCGCTGACGCTGGAAAACATCGGCTTCCGCTATCCATCGCGGCCGGAAAGCGCCGCGCTGCATGGCTTGTCGCTGGATATCCGACCTGGCGAAACGGTCGCCGTGGTTGGTCCGTCAGGGGCCGGCAAGACCACCCTGTTCCAGCTGCTGTTGCGCTTCTATGATCCACAGCAAGGCAGCATCAAGCTCGACGGCGTCGATATCAAATATCTGGATTTGCATACCCTGCGCGGCGCGATCGGCATCGTTCCTCAGGACACAGTCATATTCTCCGCCAATGCAATGGAAAACATCCGCTACGGCCGAGTCGACGCCAGTGACGCTGAAGTGATCGCCGCCGCAAAAATGGCCGCTGCCGATGAATTCATCGTGCGCCTGCCAGAAGGCTATCAATCGTTCCTGGGCGAACGCGGCGTGCGCCTCTCGGGCGGTCAACGGCAACGCATTGCAATTGCGCGCGCACTGCTGAAGAACCCGCCGCTGTTGCTGCTGGACGAAGCCACCAGCGCCCTCGACGCCGAATCGGAACGCGCAGTACAAGGCGCGCTGGAAGCGGCGATGGTCGGCCGCACCACGCTGGTCATCGCGCATCGCCTGGCGACCGTCCAGCGCGCCGACCGCATCATCGTGCTGGAGCACGGGCACGTCGTCGAATCCGGCACGCACACTGAACTGGTGGCAAAGAATGGGCTGTACGCCAGCCTGGCCGCGTTGCAGTTCAACATCAACACAGAATCTTAACCACCCCATGCGGTCGCCGGGAAATGTAAGCTTCCCCGGCGACGCATCGGCAAAAAGGAAATCGACATGAGCAAATTATTTTCACCCCTTACCTTGCGCAGCGTGACGCTGGCTAACCGCATCGCCGTTGCACCAATGTGCCAATACTCGGCGCAGGACGGTTTCGCCAATGACTGGCATCTGGTCCACCTCGGCGGCCGTGCGGTCGGCGGCGCCGGCCTGGTGATTTTTGAAGCCAGCGCGGTCTTGCCGCAAGGCCGCATTTCGCCGCAGGATCTCGGCATCTGGAAAGATGAACACATCGCGCCGTTGCGCCGCATCACGCATTTCATCGAACAGCAAGGCGCAGTCGCCGGCATCCAGTTGGCCCATGCCGGCCGCAAGGCCAGTGTCTGGCGCCCATGGGAAGAAAAACAGGGCCGTGTCGAACCGGAACAAGGTGGCTGGGAAACTGAAGGCCCGTCGGCAATTCCATTTGACGCCACCTACACCATGCCCACTGCATTGACTGCGGACGGCATCAACAACGTGGTCAAGGCCTTTGCCGATGCAGCTGTGCGCGCCCACAAAGCCGGCTTCAAGGTCATAGAAATCCACGCCGCGCATGGCTATCTGTTACACCAGTTCCTGTCGCCGATCAGCAATCACCGCACCGACCAATATGGCGGATCGTTTGAGAATCGCGCGCGCCTGGTATTGGAAGTAGTAGCCGCAGTGCGCAAGGTCTGGCCGGAAGAATTGCCGTTGCTGGTGCGGGTATCGGCGACAGACTGGATCGAAGGCGGCTGGAATGCGGATGAAACCGTCGCGCTGAGCCGCTTGTTGAGCAAGGCTGGCGTCGATCTGGTTGACGTGTCGAGCGGCGGCAATATCGCTGCCGACATTCCGGTCGGACCTGGTTATCAAACCCAGTTTGCTGCACGTGTCCGCAACGAAGCAGGTATTCCAAGTGGTGCGGTCGGCATGATTACCGATGCCATCCAGGCCGAGCACGTGCTGCGTACAGAACAGGCCGACCTGGTCCTGCTGGCGCGCGAACTGTTGCGCGATCCTTACTGGCCGTTGCATGCAGCCGAAGCGCTGAAGGATGTCACCTCGTGGCCGCCGCAATACATGCGGGCGACTTCGCGCACATCGCGCCAGCGGCCGACGGTTGATTACAGCGAAAAGTGATGTAGTTTTTTGTACTTCCGCCAGGTCGGCATCGGTATCATCCAATGATCATCGGTACCGGCCTGGCGTCCCCCGACGCGACGTCAGCGGCCGGTCGACATGCCAAGGCCGGCCGATACTTCGGCAATCAGGCGGCGCAGCCAGACCACATCCGGCGCCACGTGCGAGCGCGCATGCCACAGCATGTAGAAGCGCATTTTCGGCATGTCGAAAGGTAGTGGAAACACGCCGATCGGCCACTCTTCAGTGATATGTTCAGCAAACTGCCGGCCGGTAGTGAAGATCAGGTCCGATTTCGCCAGTACGTGCGGCACCAGCGCAAAATATGGAATCGTCACCTGCACGTTGCGCTTCAAACCCTGCTCGGCCAGCGCCGCATCAATGCCACTGCGATGCCCTTCAATGTATGGCGTCGGCGCCAGGTGTGGCATCTCCAGGTAATACTTGAGGGTCAATCCCTTCTTTGCCACCGGATGATCGCGATGCATCATGCACACCACGTCGTCATCAAACAATTGCGCCAGGTGCAAGTGCTCAGGCGGATCGGGCCAGTTGCCGATCACTAGGTCGAAGCGGCCGGTTTCCAATGCATTCGCATAATCCAAATTGGCATCCAGCGCATGCACCATCAGGCTGGCGCCAGGCGCGCGACGACGCAGCTGCTCGATGATGGAGGGGATAAGCAATACGTTGAGATAGTCCGGCGTGCCGATATGGAACACCCGCGCCGTGCTGTCGGCCTCGAACGCGGCCACCGGCGCTGCGATTTTCTCAATCACTTCCAACCCCTGCTTGGCCAACGCCAGCAACTCCTGACCGCGTTCGGTCGGCACCATGCCGGTCTTGCCGCGCACCAGGATCGCGTCGCCGGTCAATTCGCGCAGACGTTTGAGCGTATTACTGATGGTTGGCTGCGACTGTCCCAGCTTGATCGCGGTGCGCGATACGCTTTTTTCCACCAGCAAAGTGTGCAGAACACGCAGCAAGTAGGTATCTAGGTGGTGGTTGGTACGGGATGTCATGGGCGCGCTAGAAAATGTGAGGGAATGTCAACTTTCGGATATATATGAAAATTGCATAATAAGTAGCACCAGCATAGCGGATATGCGTAAACATGAATAGTCGTCGGTAAAGCATGACTGGATAACACCAAAGTATCGAATCAAACCATTTTTACTCGAATTTCATGCGATATCGTCAGTTTTAAATAAATTAGACGACCGGTCTAATTTTGATTTACAATAGCCACATCATGCGAACCAACTACGACACCACCAAGCGCCATATCCTCGATGCAGGACAGAAAATCATCGCGGTCAAAGGCTTCTCGGCAGTCGGGCTAAGTGAAATTCTGAGCGCTGCGGCAATACCAAAGGGCTCGTTCTATCACTATTTCGGCTCGAAAGAACAATACGGCCGGGCGTTGGTGGAGCAATATGTCGAAGACTATCTGCAGGCGCTGGAACAGGTCTTGCAGATTCCAGCCCAACCGGATCAACAGGCCCGCGACCCGGCACGGGAGCGGTTGCTGCGTTACTGGAGCAACTGGCGCGAGACCCAAGCCGGCGCCGAAGCCATGGACAAGTGCCTGGTAGTCAAACTCAGCGCGGAAGTAGCCGACCTATCGGACGACATGCGCGAGGTCTTGTGCCACGGCACGCAACAAGTCATGGCGCGCATTGCCGGCTGTATCGCGGAAGGTATCGCCGACGCATCCCTGCGACAGGAACTCGAACCCCAAAAAACCGCGCAGATGCTTTATCAGCTATGGTTAGGTGCAAGCCTGCTGGCCAAGCTGCAGCGCGATAGCAGCCCACTCGACAGCGCCATGGAAACTACCCTGGACGTACTGGCTTTACCCTGACTCATCCAGACATCATCACACGCGCCTGCGTACTTGCAAGCGCATCCATTTTTTACCGCTCGAACTAGTTGAGCGGTCTACTTGCCAAAGGAAATCTCATGCTGAACTTTGAATTCTACAATCCAACCAAAATCGTCTTCGGCCGCGACACCATCGCCAAACTCGACCATCTGGTGCCGCCAACTGCACGCGTACTGATTCTATTCGGCGGCGCCAGCGCAAAAAAAACCGGCACGCTCGATGAAGTCAAAGCGGCACTCGGCAAGCGTGAAATCCATGAGTTTGCCGGCATCGAGCCGAATCCAAGCTACGAAACATTGATGCAAGCGGTTGAGCAAGTGCGCAGCAAGAACATTGATTTTCTGCTGGCAGTCGGTGGCGGCTCGGTAATCGACGGCACCAAGTTTGTCGCCGCAGCCGCAAATTTTGAAGGTGAAGCGTGGGACATCGCGGTCAAGCGCGGTGCCAATATCACGAGCGCCCTGCCCTTCGGCAGCGTGCTGACCTTGCCGGCGACCGGTTCGGAAATGAATAACGGCGGCGTCGTCACCCGCAAGTCAATCCAGGCCAAGCTGGCCTTCCATAGCCCGCTGGTGTTCCCGCAATTTTCGATCCTCGACCCAAGCAAGACGTTCACGCTGCCAACGCGCCAGATCGCCAACGGCGTGGTCGATGCGTTCGTCCATACGGTTGAGCAGTACCTGACCTATCCGGTGCAAGGCATGGTCCAGGATCGCTTCGCCGAAGGCTTGTTGCTGAGCCTGATCGAAATCGGGCCACGCGTACTGGCCGAACCGAACGACTATGATGCCCGCGCCAACCTGATGTGGGTTGCCACCCTGGCGCTGAACGGCCTGATTGGCGCCGGCGTGCCGCAGGACTGGGCCACACACATGTTGGGCCATGAACTGACTGCGCAATACGATATCGACCATGCGCGCACCCTGGCGATCGTCTTGCCATCCTTGCTATCCGTACGCCGTGAGAGCAAACGTGCCAAACTGCTGCAATACGCGGAACGGGTCTGGCAAATTACCGAAGGCAGCGAAGATGCGCGCATCGACCTTGCCATCGAACGCACCCGTGACTTCTTTGAGAGCATGGGCATCAAGACCCGCTTGTCGGACTATGAGCTAGGCCAACCTGCAGTCGAAACAGTGCTGGTGCAACTCGAACAACACGGCATGACCCGGCTCGGCGAGCACCAGGACCACACCCTCGCAGTCAGCCGCAAGATCCTGGAAGCGGCGCTGTAAAGCTGACGCTTCACCGATTCTGTCCGCGCCGGCAAAGCAATGCCGGCTTTCGTCTCACTCAAGGAGTAGCGAACATGTCACAAAGCAAAACCATCAACCGCCGTATCCTGCTGGCCTCCCGCCCGAACGGCGCGCCGACTGCCGAGAACTTCAAGCTCGACCAAAGTCCAGTACCTGTGCCGACTGCCGGCCAGGTATTGCTGCGCACGGTTTATCTCTCGCTCGATCCGTATATGCGCGGCCGCATGAGCGATGCGCCTTCGTATGCGGCCCCGGTTGAAGTTGGCGGAGTCATGGTCGGCGGCACGGTAGCGCGGGTAGAGGCATCGGAAAATCCGGCCTACAAGGCCGGCGACCTGGTGTTGAGCTACAGCGGCTGGCAAGACTACGCGCTGTCCGACGGCAAAGATCTGACCAAGCTTGATCCCAAACTGGGCAAACCATCCTACGCGCTGGGCTTGCTCGGCATGCCCGGCTTCACTGCCTACATGGGCTTGCTCGACATCGGCCAGCCCAAGGCCGGTGAAACCGTGGTGGTGGCAGCCGCCACCGGCGCAGTCGGCTCGGTGGTCGGTCAGATTGCCAAGCTCAAGGGTTGTCGTGTAGTCGGTATCGCCGGCGGCGCCGACAAATGCAAATATGCGGTGGCGGAATTGGGTTTCGATGCCTGCATCGACCACCGCGCCGCAGACTTCCCACAACGGCTCGCCGCCGCGTGCGACAAGGGTATCGACGTGTATTTTGAAAACGTCGGCGGCGCCGTATTCGACGCCGTATTGCCCTTGCTAAACCTGCACGCCCGGGTGCCTGTGTGCGGCCTGATCGCCAACTACAACGCTACCGGCAAACCGGAAGGTCCCGACCATCTGCCGGGATTGATGGGCAGATTGCTGGTACGCCGCATCAAGATGCAAGGCTTCATCATCTTTGACTATCAACCGCGCTACATGGAATTTTTCAAAGAGATGGGCAGCTGGGTCGCCGCCGGTAAATTCAAATACCGGGAAGATGTGGTCGACGGCCTTGAGAATGCACCGCAAGCCTTTATCGGTCTGCTGGAAGGCAAAAATTTCGGCAAGCTGGTGATACGCGCCGGCGAAGAATGAACGATCTTGGCATCGCTTATCGCTAAACCAAAAGGAATCCGCATGAACATATTATTGGTACTAACCTCGCACGACAAACTGGGCAACACAGGCAAGAAAACCGGCTTCTGGCTGGAAGAATTCGCCGCCCCCTATTATGCTTTCCTGGACGCCGGCGCCAAACTGACCTTAGCCTCTCCGCAAGGCGGCCAACCGCCGCTCGACCCGAAGAGCGACGAACCCGACGCCCAGACCGAAGCCACCGAGCGCTTCCGCAAAGACAGCGCTGCGCAAGCCGCACTGGCCTCAACCATCAAGCTGTCGACAGTACAGGCGAAAGATTACGACGCCGTGTTTTACCCTGGCGGACACGGCCCACTTTGGGACCTGGCGGAAGACAAGGATTCGATCGCACTGATCGAGGCCATGTACGCCGCAGGCAAACCAGTATCCGCCGTATGCCACGCCCCAGGCGTATTGCGCCACGTGCGCGCAACTGACGGCACACCGCTGGTCAAAGGAAAAAAGGTCACCGGTTTCTCAGACAGCGAAGAAGCCGCGGTACAACTGACCGACATCGTGCCGTTCCTGGTGGAAGCTGAATTGAAGCGACTGGGCGGCAATTACAGCAAAGGCGCGGATTGGGGCAGTTATGCGGTAGTTGATGGCAACCTGATTACCGGACAAAATCCGGCGTCTTCAGTTGCAGTGGCTGAGCTGGTGTTGAAAATGTTGGCTTAAGGTTGCTGCAGGCAAGGTATCGACCACAATCTGATGTACTCCGTGGTCCGTTAAATGGGGTCAGAGTAATTTTCGCAAAAGACCGCGAAAAAAAACTCTGACCCCATTTAACTGCGATGGGTTGGTTTTGATGTTGCTGTTGGTTTTGATGTTGCTGTTGGTTTTGATGTTGCTGTTGGTTTTGATGTTGCTTTTGAATTGGCTTTTGACGTTGCTTTTGAAGTTGCCGTTGCTTTTGACTTTTCGCATGCTGACGTTGCCAAATGGGACGGGTGACAGTCGGGAATTATGGGACACATGTTTGAGCGAAGCGAGTTTGTGTCCCATCCGACTGGCGCGCGGCTCATTTGGGGACCCGCCAGCGGCGGGCAACGGCTGTGCGATCGCCTTCTTTTGGTTACTTTTCTTGGCGAAGCAAGAAAAGTGACTAGCTGCCGGGCTACCCCCGGCAAGCTCCCACTGAGTGGTAACCGCATTAGGTAACGACAACTGTTCACTGCAGATGCGCCACCGCACTCACTCCGTGGCCCGTTAAAAGGGGTCAGAGTAATTTTCGGCAAAACTCCGCCGAAAAAAAACTCTGACCCCATTTAACTTCGTTGCAGATGACATCGAACGTTGTTGAATACAAGTTCATGTACCCTACGCCGCCATCTCGCTACCGCAAAAAATTACTTTGTCCCGAAAATACGATCCCCAGCATCACCCAGGCCCGGCACAATGTACGCATGCTCATCGAGATGCGAATCCAGGCTAGCCACATACAACTTGACCCCAGGATGCGCATCCTGGAACACCTGCACACCCTCCGGCGCAGCCACCAGCGCCAGGAAAATGATCTGCTCGTCGCTAACGCCACGCTTCTTCAGCACATCCACCGCATGCACCGCAGAATTACCAGTCGCCACCATCGGATCGCAGACGATAAAAATCCGCTCCGCCAGATCCGGCAAACGCACCAGATACTCCACCGGCTGATGCGTATCCGGATCACGATACACCCCAATGTGCCCAACCCGTGCCGATGGCACCAGATCCAGCAAACCATCGCTCATGCCGATCCCCGCCCGCAGCACCGGCACCACCGCCAGCTTGCGTCCCGCAATCACCGGAGCGTCCATGCTTTGCATCGGCGTCTCGATCAACTGCGTGGTCAACGGCAGGTCGCGCGTGATTTCATAGCCCATCAGCAGCGTGATCTCACGCAACAACTGGCGGAACGTACGCGTCGATGTTTCCTTGCTCCGCATGTGCGTCAGCTTGTGCTGGATCAAAGGATGGTTAAGGATGAAAAGATTGGGGAAGCGTGGGTCGTTAAGCATAGGTAATTTTTTGTGTGACAAAATTCAAAAGCTGCCGCAGCCTGCCAAATTGCCAATTCCTTGTGGTGCTGTCTTCAACCGGATCGACAAGAAAGAGAATGGCAACGAACGAGACTGACAGCGTTCGGTATTTCAAATAAAAAAAGGGGAGATTTCTCTCCCCCTGCTTGTTCAGCATCTATTCAACAGCTTGCGCTTGCTCTGCCTTGGGTTTCAGCAGCTCCAGTATTTGCTCCAGCTCGTGCCGCACTTCAACCAGGTTGACTTCATTTTTCCTGGACTCCGGCGCAGCTTCAATCTCCGCGCCAAGGCGGCCATCGAGTTTGTTGCGTGCGCCGCTGATGGTGAAGCCGTGCTCGTACAGCAGCTCGCGGATGCGGCGAATCAGCAGCACTTCATGATGCTGGTAATAGCGACGGTTGCCGCGGCGCTTGACGGGCTTGAGTTGCGTGAACTCCTGCTCCCAATAACGCAGCACGTGCGGCTTGACGCCACACAGTTCGCTGACTTCGCCGATGGTGAAATAGCGCTTGGCCGGAATCGGCGGCAATACGACCAGTTCAGACTTACTAATGCGATCGTTCATGAATTAGCTTGAAGGGCGGCAGTAAATTGTTGGATCGGCTGCATACTGGCAGCATCGACCATGCCTTTGAGTTTTTGACTGGCGTGGAAAGTGACCACGCGACGAGCGGTAATCGGAATTTCTTCCCCGGTCTTCGGATTGCGGCCCGGGCGCTGCGGCTTGTCGCGCAACTGGAAGTTGCCGAAACCGGACAACTTCACCGATTCACCACGCTCCAGCGCGTTACGGATTTCGTCGAAAAACGTCTCGACCATGTCTTTCGCTTCGCGCTTGTTGAGGCCGACCTGTTCAAACAGGAGTTCAGCCAGTTCCGCCTTGGTCAAGGTCGGTAAATTCTTTTCTGCCTGCGAACGGGCCTGCGCTTCACGCATGGCCCGGTTCAGGTCGGCGTCCAGAACGGATTCAAATTCTACAGTCTGCATATTGTTCATTCTGTGGCTACGCCCCTGTCTTTTTGGAATTGCTGCTGCCGGAGCGCACCGCGCACCGGCATTTTGCTGCAGGTTTTTATCATCAATTAGCGCTGCTCAAATGCAGATCAAGCTCGCAATTTTGCTGTTGGCACCTTGCTGACAGCAGCGATTAAAGCTGACATGGCGGCGTCCACTGTGTCATCTTGAAGGGTGTTTTCAGTATCTTGCAAGGTAAAACGGAAAGCAAGACTTTTTTCGTCATTTTCCAGTCCCTTGCCATGATATTCATCAAATAAAACAATGGCTTGCAGAATTCGGCACGCTGGATTCCGTTGCTGCTCAGCAGCAAAAACATCCAGTAAATCCTGTGCATTGACCGCTTGTTTGACCACTACCGCCAGGTCGCGCACCACCGCCGGGAACTTGGAAATTTCGACATAAGCAGGCACTTGCCGTTGCTGCAACGCCAGCGCATCGACTTCAAACAGGACCGGCGCCAACGGCAGGTCATATTTCTGCTGCAGGCGTGGATGCAGTTCGCCGATAAAGCCGACTACCTGGTCGCCCAACAGCACTTGCGCCGAACGTCCAGGGTGCAAGGCCGGATGTTCCAGCTTGGCGAAACGCAGCACAGCCGGTGCAAACAGCGCTTCCAGATCTGCCTTGACGTCGAAGAAATCGACATTGCGGCTGGCCTGGCCCCACTGCTCTTCCGCTTGCGGACCATAGGCCAGCACGGCCACGCGCTTCGGCTGCTCGAAACCAGCCACTGCCAGCGGACCGTTCTGCACTTCCGGATTACGCGAATAGACCGCACCGGTTTCAAAAATCCGTACCCGGTTCAGCTTGCGATTGAGGTTGTATTTGACGTTGGCTACCAGGCTGCCGATCAGCGACGAACGCATCACGCTCATCTGGCTGGCGATCGGGTTGAGCAGCTTGATCGGCTGCAGGTTGCCGGCGAAATCGGCTTCCCAGGCTTCTTCGACAAAGCTGAAGTTGATCACTTCCTGATAATCCAGATCGGCCAGCTGGCGGCGAATCGTGAACAACGAACGCTGCTGTTCCGGCGCGATATACATCGCGTTCGGCGCCACCGGCGGCAATGCCGGGATATTTTCAAAGCCATAGACGCGAGCGATTTCCTCGATCAGGTCTTCTTCGATTTCGATATCGAAACGGTAGGAAGGCGGCGTCACCGAAAACACGCCATTCTCTTGCGTGAAGGCCAGGCCCAGGCGCGTGAAGATATCGGCGATCTGGCTGTCCGACAATGGCACGCCGATAACCTTGATGGCGCGCGCGGTGCGTACGCTGACCGGATCGCGCTTCGGCAGGTTGACGCTTTGATCGTCAATCGGACCGACCTTGGTTTCCGGCGTACCGCAAATTTCCAGCAGCAATGCGGTGATGCGTTCGATGTGCTCGACCGTGGTCGCGAAATCGACGCCGCGTTCGAAACGATGTCCGGCATCAGTCGAGAAATTGAAGCGACGGGCGCGGCCCTGGATCGCTTGCGGCCACCAAAACGCTGCTTCCAGATAGATGTTCTGCGTCTCCAGCGACACTGCGGTGGCGTCGCCGCCCATGATGCCGGCCAGCGATTCGATCTGGCGCTCATCGGAAATCACGCCGATCCAATCGTCGACAGCAACTGTATTACCGTTCAACAGTTTCAGCGATTCGCCCGGCTTGCCCCAACGTACATCAAGGCTGCCATGGATTTTATCGAGATCGAACACGTGGGTCGGACGACCCAATTCCAGCATCACGTAGTTGGAAATATCCACCAGCGCCGAAATCGGCCGCTGGCCGCTGCGCTCCAGGCGCTGCTTCATCCATTGCGGTGTCGCAGCCTTGGCGTTCAAGCCGCGGATCACGCGGCCGGAAAAACGGCCGCACAGGTCCGGTGCCGAAATCTTGACCGGCAATTTCTCGTCGATCGTGGCGCCGACTTTCTTGAATGTCGGTTGCTTCAACGGCGTACCAGTCAAAGCTGAAACTTCACGTGCGACACCCAGCACCGACAGGCAGTCAGCCTTGTTTGGCGTCAGCTTGATGGTGAACTTGAGGTCATTCAGTTGGTAGTAGTCGCGGAAATTCTGGCCGACCGGCGCATCTTCTGGCAATTCCAGCAAACCGCCATGGTCTTCCGACAATTTCAATTCACGCGCGGAGCACAACATCCCTTGCGATTCAACACCACGCAATTGGCCGAGCTTGATCTCGAACGGCTTGCCGTCTGCGCCCGGCGGCAACACTGCACCGACCATTGCGCAAGGCACTTTCAGGCCCGGGCGCACATTCGGCGCACCGCAAACGATATTCAGCAAAGCGCCGGCGCCGACATCAACCTGACAGACATTCAGGCGATCGGCATTCGGATGCTTGGCGGTCTCGACCACCAGGCCGACCACGATATTGGTAAAAGGCGGCGCAACCGGCTCGACCTCTTCCACTTCAAGACCCGACATCGTCAGCAAATGGGACAATTCGTCCGAAGTCATCTTCGGATCGACCATGGAACGCAGCCAGTTTTCAGAGAATTGCATAGGTAAAACCTTCAAAAACCTGTATCAGGATTTTAGGTGACCATTCAGCACCCGCAGAGAGCTACACCTTCTGTGCCACTCCCGCAGACGCGGGGATGACGACGTCGATGCTCCTGTTGATGCTGAACGGCGACAGTTTAGTTAAATTGTTTCAGGAAGCGCAGATCGCCTTCGTAGAACAGGCGCAGATCGTTGATGCCATAACGCAGCATGGTCAAGCGTTCGATACCGGAGCCGAACGCGAAACCGATGAACTGCTCGGGATCGAGGCCCATGTTGCGCACCACGTTCGGATGCACCTGGCCGGCGCCCGACACTTCCAGCCAGCGGCCTTTCAGCGGACCGCTGCCGAAGGCAATGTCGATCTCGGCCGATGGCTCGGTGAACGGGAAGTACGAAGGACGGAAGCGCACTTGCAGATCGTCGGTTTCAAAGAACGCCTTGACGAAATTCAGGTAGACGCCCTTGAGGTCGGCGAAACTGATGTCCTCGGCAATCCACAGGCCTTCGACCTGGTGGAACATCGGCGAGTGCGTGGCATCGCTGTCGACGCGATAAGTGCGGCCCGGCGCGATCACCTTGATCGGCGGCTTGTTCATGCGCGCGTAACGGACTTGCATCGGGCTGGTGTGGGTACGCAGCAGCAGTTGCTTGCCTTCGCTATCCTTGCCGTCGATGTAGAACGTATCCTGCATCGAACGCGCCGGATGATTTTCCGGGCTGTTCAGTGCGGTAAAGTTGGTCCAGTCGGTTTCGATTTCAGGGCCATCGGCCACATCGAAACCGATCGAGCGGAAAATTTCTTCGATACGCTGCCATGAGCGCATCACCGGATGGATGCCGCCGACGCTGCGGCCGCGGCCCGGCAAGGTGACATCGATCGCTTCTGCGTTCAAGCGCTCTTGCATCTGCGCATTGGCCAAGGCGTCACGGCGCGCATTCAGCGCGGCTTCGATCTGTTCCTTGGCTTGATTGATGACTGCGCCCTGCGTCTTGCGCTCATCCGCAGCCAGCTTGCCCAATCCCTTCATTTGCTCGGTGATCTGGCCGGTCTTGCCCAGATATTTGGCTTTCGCATTTTCCAGTGCGGCGGCATCAACTGCGGCAGCAAAATCGGCTTGGGCTTGCGTTACTAGTTGTTCTAGGGAGTTCATGCAGTTTTCCTGCTAGTTTTTTAGTACTGAGAATAGAGTTTAAAAGCCAGCGAAGCGTGGCGAATTACACGGTCTGTGCGGCTCTGTCCCCAAATGACTAAATAAAACAGAATATTAAAAACAGAAACGGGGCACAAGGTGTTGACCTCTGCCCCGCTCGGGATTGCCAGGCCGCGGAAATACGCGGCGTTGGCAAAACTACGCAAATAACTTACGCAGCGATTTTGGCCTTGACTTGATTGACAATCGCAGCAAACGCTGGCTTGTCCATCACTGCCATGTCAGCCAGAACCTTACGGTCCAGCTCGATCGAAGCACGCTTCAGGCCGTTCATGAATACGCTGTATGTCACGCCATGCTCACGGGAAGCAGCGTTGATACGGGCGATCCACAATGCACGGAATACGCGCTTCTTGTTACGACGGTCACGGTATGCGTATTGACCAGCGCGCATGACTGCTTGCTTGGCAACACGGTAGACTTTACTGCGGCGACCGCGGTAACCCTTGGCAAGGGCGAGAACTTTTTTATGACGGGCACGAGCTGTAACCCCACGTTTTACTCTAGGCATAGTAACTCCTTAATAGTGTGAGGTTAAGCGGTTGGCATCATGCGGGTAACGGAAGCCATGTTTGTTTCATGGACACCGACGGAACCGCGCAATTGACGTTTGTTCTTGGTAGTTTTCTTGGTCAGGATGTGACGTTTGAACGCTTGACCGCGTTTAACAGTACCACCCGGACGGACGCGGAAGCGCTTTTTGGCGCTGCTCTTCGTTTTCATTTTAGGCATGACACTATCTGTCCTCTAGGGACAGCTCCTTTTTTAACATGATTGCAGGTGGCAACAATTCGTTGCGCTTGGATGCCTGCTCTCACTTGTTTAAACCCAACTGCACAACAACCACAGCTGGATTTCGCAGCGGGATCTGGCCTGCTGCTTTTTGGATGTTTTGCCAAGGTAACCTGGCATCCACCACAAAACTTGATCAGTTGAGGACAGAGTAATTCGCCACGCTGCGGTGGCTCTTAAACTCTGTCCCCAAATTATTATTTCTTCTTCTTAGGCCCAATGATCATGATCATCTGGCGCCCTTCCATCTTCGGCCACTGCTCGACCTGTCCGTACGGCTCCAGATCTGCTTTCAGACGTTCCAACATGCGCATACCGATGTCTTGGTGAGCCATTTCACGACCGCGGAAACGCAGCGTGATCTTGACCTTGTCGCCGTCTTCGTCCAGGAAACGAGTCAAATTGCGCAGCTTGATGTTGTAATCACCATCATCGGTACCTGGACGGAATTTGACTTCCTTGACCAGAATGACCTTCTGCTTCAATTTGGCTTCGTGCGCCTTCTTCTGCTCCTGGTACTTGAACTTGCCGTAGTCCATCAAGCGGGCTACCGGTGGCTGGGCCGTCGGTGCGATTTCCACCAGATCGACGTTTGCCTCTTCCGCCAAGCGGAAGGCCTCAGCCAGACTGACGATACCGAGTGCTTCATTCTCGACACCGGATAAGCGCAATTCTGGCGCAGTAATTTCGCCGTTGATGCGATGTGACTTGTCCGTAGCTATTGCAGTTTCCTTTAAAAATCAAATAATTAAGCCGTGCTCTTGCGCTCCGGGTCTCCCCGTTCAGGCTTTGGTTTCAACCTCGTTCTTGAGGCGCTCAACCAGTACATCGATAGGCATTACACCCAGATCGACATTGCCCCGCGCTCGCACGGCCACTGTGTTTGCATCACGCTCTTTATCACCGACAACCAGTATATAAGGCGGCTTCTGCAAAGAATGCTGCCGTATTTTATAGGTAATCTTCTCATTACGCAAATCGGTCTCTACTCTAAACCCTTGTTTCTTCAGCGTTTGTGCAACATTTTGAACATATTCGGCTTGCGCGTCGGAAATATTCAAAATAACAACTTGCACAGGAGCAAGCCACAAAGGCATCGCGCCGGCGTGATTTTCGATCAACATGCCGATAAAACGCTCCAGCGAACCGACAATAGCACGATGCAGCATGACCGGTACTTTACGGCCATTATCTTCAGTCACGTATTCCGAACCGAGGCGGCCCGGCATCGAAAAGTCGACTTGCATGGTACCGCACTGCCAGGAGCGGCCGATCGAATCCTTCAGGTGGTACTCGATTTTCGGACCATAGAAGGCGCCCTCGCCCGGCAACTCTTCCCACTCGGCGCCGGAGGCACGGATGGCTTCGCGCAAGGCATTTTCCGCCTTGTCCCAAACCTCTTCCTCGCCAACCCGCTTTTCAGGACGCAGTGCCAGCTTGACCGCCACTTCGGTAAAGCCGAAATCGAGATAGACCTTGCGCACCAGCTTGTCGAAGATGGCAACCTCTTCCTGAATTTGCTCTTCTGTACAGAAAATATGGCCGTCATCCTGGGTAAAGCCACGCACCCGCATCATGCCGTGCAATGCGCCGGATGGCTCGTTGCGGTGGCATTGGCCGAATTCACCGAAACGCAAAGGCAGGTCGCGATAGCTGTGCAGGCTGGAATTGAAAATCTGGATATGGCCAGGGCAATTCATCGGCTTCAGCGCATAGCTGCGGTTTTCCGATTCAGTGGTGAACATGCTTTCGCGATAGTTTTCCCAGTGACCAGTCTTTTCCCACAAGGAACGATCGAGAATCTGTGGCGCCTTGACTTCCTGATACCCATTGTCGTTATAGACGCGGCGCATGAACTGCTCGACCTGCTGCCAAATCGTCCAGCCCTTGGCATGCCAGAAAATCAAACCCGGCGCTTCGTCCTGGAAGTGGAACAGATCCAGCGCACGACCCAGCTTGCGGTGATCGCGTTTTTCCGCTTCTTCCAGCATGTGCAGATAAGCTTCTTGCTCGTCCTTCTTGGCCCAGGCAGTGCCGTACACGCGCTGCAGCATTTCATTCTTGGCGTCGCCACGCCAGTAGGCGCCGGCCAGCTTCATCAGCTTGAACACTTTCAGCTTGCCAGTCGACGGCACGTGCGGGCCGCGGCACAAGTCGGTGAATTTGCCTTCTGTGTAGAGCGAGACTTCCTGGTCTTGCGGAATCGAGCCGATCAGCTCCGCCTTGTAGGCTTCGCCGATCGATTCAAAATAGGCAATCGCTTCGTCGCGCGCCACTACTTTACGTGTGACGGGCTCATCCTTCTTGGCCAGCTCAGCCATCTTCTTTTCGATTTCCAGCAAGTCTTCCGGAGTGAAAGGACGCTTGTAGGAAAAATCGTAGTAAAAGCCGTTTTCAATCACCGGACCGATCGTCACCTGCGCATCGGGAAACAGTTCCTTGACCGCATATGCCAGCAAGTGGGCGGTCGAGTGACGGATCACTTCCAGGCCGTCCGCATCCTTGTCGGTCACGATCGCCAACTCGACATCCTTGTCGATCAAGTAGGAAGTATCGACCAGCTTGCCATCGACCTTGCCGGCCAGGGCCGCCTTGGCCAGGCCGGCGCCGATGCTTGCGGCGACCTGCGCCACTGTCAGCGGCGCTTCGAATTGACGCTGTGAACCATCTGGAAGTTTGACTGCTATCATTTTGAGCCCCATATCGGCGGTCGCTCGGGACGACACCGGATTGAATTAAGTTAACTATGCTTTACAAAAACGCGGACGAAAAAAAACGCGGACCAGCCGCGCTTTTTTCATCATGCAGGTAGAAAAAGGCCTCGACTAGTGTCGCTCACAGATTGTGGTGGTAGTTCGCGGTGTCATAACCGGGATGCCTTTCTCGCTCTTACAGATGTTGATTTTGGTTATCGTCGACCAACCAGGAATGGCGGCAACAGGATGCGACCAATAATACCAGAAATCCTGCCAATATAGCGGCAGCGCAACCTGCGGTGTTGCTAATTTGCCTAAGGCGCAATCAACATACGCGCGCGCCGCAGCCCACAATTAGTAAGCATCTCCACAAAAATGTAATTGATTGCATCTTGGTTTGGCACAATGGCAATGCCATGTATAGTTCATGCCACCAATCAAACAACACTGAGAAAAGAATATGAAACGTATTTTCTGCGCGGCTGTACTCATCGCCGCCAGCGCCGCTGCAGTCTTCGCTCCAACCCAAGCCATGGCGCAAGTCGGCGTGAGCATCTCAATTGGCGTACCGCCACCACCTCCACGATATGAACCAATGCCACCGCCGCGCTATGGCTATGTCTGGGCTCCAGGTTACTGGAACTGGGCCGGCGGTCGTCACGTCTGGGCCGGCGGCCATTGGGAACGTGCTCGCAGCGGCTATATGTACAGCCGCCCTGAATGGCGCCAAGGCCCACGCGGCTGGGAACTGCGCCGCGGCGGCTGGCAGCGCGGCGGTGACCACGGAAGATATGATAATCGCCGCGATGACCGCCGTTACCATGACCGCGGCCATTACGACGGATATCGACGTTGATTCCACGCAGGCCAACGGTCAGTTGGCCTGTTGCAGCAACTTCCTGCAGTCGGGCAGATTGCCCATATCGACAATGCGACAGCCGCAATTCATTCCTCAATGGCTGTCCGCCTCCTCCTTGCAATCGGTTTAAAAGCCGCCACAACCAGCAGCGCGAAACCAATCACGCATTGTTAGCGCTAACTCAGCACCCATAGCGTTGTTTCTATCCCAAAATCAAGCAAATAAACTGACCCTGTCAGATTTGGCACTAGTGTAAATCTGTGGATTGTCTAAACTGGTGAGTGGTTGAATGGGTCGCCAACCAGCACGACGCCAGGCTTTAACATCTGCCTGGATGGCTCGCAGTAACAAGGTAAGCAAGTGGATTCGCGATCTAAGCTTCTCGCTTCTACGGCTAGTTCAATGTGCATTTATTTGAAAGAACATCATGGCAACAGGTACCGTCAAATGGTTCAACGATTCCAAAGGCTTCGGCTTCATTACTCCGGATGACGGTAGTGAAGATTTGTTCGCCCATTTTTCCGCAATCCAGATGGGTGGTTTCAAGACTCTCAAGGAAGGTCAAAAAGTCAAATTCGAAGTCACGGAAGGCCCCAAGGGCAAACAGGCTTCGAACATTCAGGAAGCAACCTAATCGACGATTGGGAAAGCCTGGGCAAGCGGCATTGATTTGCTCGCTGCGGAGTTCAGGCATCACTGAAAGATTCAGCAAAGCTCGCAGCCGGGTCCGGTCTGCGGGCTTTTTTATTGCGGCATTTTCGCGGTGAATCTGCCGCGAAAATTCAAGCGGCTCCGCGGTAAGTCGCCAGGTCAGGAGCAGGACGCAACGAGTGCTGTATCGCCGAAGGAAACTGTGGCCTTTGACTCTCTGCGACACTCTCTACACCATCCGCCGAAATAGCCTCCAGGAAGGCCAGCACATTGCGATGGTAATCAACCCGCATCTCCGCTTCCAGCAACTGCCTTTCCGCCTGGAACAATGCAAGGCGCGTATCGCGCAATTCATTTTCAGCCAATTTTTCCGGCGTCAAAATATACTTCGTCGCCAATCTGTTGAGCCATCCCATGTCAGCACCTCTTTTGTCAGGAGACGATTTGATATTAAATCTTTCCGCGCGACAGAATCGATATTTGACATCATTTAATTGTGTTGTTGCAAATACCCTACGACCCGCTATTCAAATGAAAAAAGCGGACATATGATGGTGGATCTATTAGTGCCGCCTCGGAAATTCCACCAGGCAACAACTACCAAATTTTCCTAATCAAGATAGCGCGCAACCGGCTACGCGAGCGTGATCGCTATTCCCATTTTTCGATACGGCGCAATCAGTGTTTCCGCAACCTCGGCGTTGACTACAATTCCGCTCACCTGGCTCAACGCTGCGATCTGGTAAGGCGATGCCGTATCCAGTTTTTCCGGCGACGCCAGCACCACCGTCTGCAGCGCCGCTTCGCTCAGCGCGCGCTTGACGCATGCCTCTTCAAAATCTCCGGTGCTGATGCCTGCGTCCGGATGCAAACTGCACACTCCCATGAAATACAGGTCGGCGCGGATGCGCCCGATCGCTTCGATTGTTGCCGCACCGACGCCGACGATGGAATGTTTGAACAGGCGGCCGCCGAGCATGATCACCTCGACATGCGGATGCTCCACCAGCTCCACAGCGATAGACGGACTGTGCGTGACTATCGTTGCCTTCAGCGTCTGCGGCAGATGCCGCACCAGTTGCACGGCAGTGGTGCCGCCATCGACGAACACCACCTGCCCCGGCTGGATCATGGCCGCAGCGGCGCGCCCGATGGCTGGCTTGGCGTCGCTGGAAATCTGCTGCCGTTCGGCGAACGTGCCGATCGCCGGAGAAATCGGCAATGCGCCGCCGTGCACGCGTTGCAGTAATCCCTCTTCAGCAAGTTGACGGAGATCGCGCCGGATCGTGTCCTCCGACAAACCGAGCTGTTCGCTGAGCGATTTGGCGACGATCTGGCCGTCTTGCTGCAGGATTTCCAACAAATGTTGCTTGCGTTGCCGAGTCAGCATGAGCATTCCTTTTTGCATGTTTTTTCTTGATATTTCACGATATTGCATGATAAAGTAAAAAAACACAATCCCACCAGAGCAATCCCCGGAGACCTACGATGCAAGATGCGCGAGTCAGAATTCATAACGTCGAGATATTGTCAGATGACTGGTACCTGCTGAAGAAAACCACGTTCGACTACCAGCGCAGAGACGGCGCCTGGCAAACCTTGACGCGCGAAACCTATGATCGCGGCAATGGCGCCACAGTCTTGCTCTACAACCGAGAACGCCGCAGCGTGATCCTGATTCGGCAATTCCGCTTCCCGACCTATGGCAACGGACACGACGGATTCTTGATTGAAACCGCAGCCGGATTGCTGGACCAGGCCAGCCCTGAGGAGCGCATCAAGGCCGAGGCTGAAGAAGAAACCGGCTATCGCGTGACCGATGTGCGCAAGATATTCGAAGCCTTCATGAGCCCAGGTTCGGTGACGGAAAAACTGTACTTTTTCGTGGCTGAATACGAGCCGAAATTGCGCGCGGGCGACGGCGGTGGCCTGGCAGAGGAAGGGGAAGATATCGAAGTGCTGGAACTGGCGTTGGAGCAGGCGTTGCAAATGGTCGCCGATGGCCGGATTGCGGATGGCAAGACCATCATGCTGCTGCAATACGCGCAACTGCATTTATTCCCTGGCGCCGGCACAACCACCGATGCAATCGTGCCGGAGAAATAAAAATAGACGATGCTGTCCGGCCCTTTTGCGGCCGGTCAACATCATCCTATCCGCTAGCGCGGAAACTGCCGTCACTCCTGATGAACAGCTTGTGCGAAACGTCCGTTATTGAAATCCGATATGGCCTGGGCAATTTCCTCCTTGCTGTTCATCACGAACGGACCGTGACCGACGATCGGTTCGTCAATCGGGTCGCCGCTGAGCAGCAGCAACACAGCATCATTATTAGCCTCGATCGACACCTTGCTGCCATCCCGATCCAGCACAACCATTTGCGCATCGCGTGCGACGGTTTCGCCGTTGACCAATACCGTGCCGCGCAACACCACGACAGCGCCAGTCCAGCCTTGCGGCAGCGCCAAATCGGCAATACCGCCCTGGTTCAGACGCAGGTCCCAAACGTTCATGGCGCTGAAGGTGTGTGCCGGTCCTGCATGACCGTCGAAATTACCGGCGATCACCCGTACCGAACCTGCTCCGTCGGGCAACGCTACGATCGGGATATCGTGATCACGAATCGCTTGGTAACCCGGCGCCGCCATCTTGTCCTTGGCCGGCAGGTTGACCCACAGCTGCACCATTTCCAAAGCGCCGCCGCTACGCGTGAACTGCTCGGAGTGAAACTCTTCGTGCAA
The DNA here is from genome assembly GCF_044745265.1 of Collimonas sp. NPDC087041. Classification (NCBI taxonomy): domain Bacteria; kingdom Pseudomonadati; phylum Pseudomonadota; class Betaproteobacteria; order Burkholderiales; family Oxalobacteraceae; genus Collimonas; species Collimonas sp. NPDC087041. The sequence goes on along the minus strand of NZ_JBIUZX010000001.1, from coordinate 30,870 downwards.
GATGCCGCCGCCTGCCGTCATCCATTGCACATCACCTGGGCCGATCACGCCGCCCTGCCCGGTCGAGTCGCGATGCGCGACCTCGCCTTTATAGACGATCGTCACGGTTTCGAAGCCGCGGTGCGGGTGCTGGCCGACGCCGCGTGGCTGGTCGGCAGGGCCAAACTCGGCCGGACCGGCGTAGTCAAGCAACAGGAATGGGCTGAGTTGCTTGCCGTGGCTTTGATAAGAAAACATCGAGCGAACCGGAAAGCCGTCGCCAACCCAATGTGGACGGGGTGCACTGTAGACGCCAAGAACTCTTTTCATTTCCTTCTCCTTGCCAAAAATTCGAAATATGCTGCAGGAATAAGAATACGACAGGAACAATAAGCCCGGTAGATAGTAAAATTGGCATTCAGCGTTCTATTTTGTGAACGATAGGAGTTGCCATGCAGGATTTGAACGATCTCTACTATTACGTCCAGGTGGTCGATCAAGGTGGTTTTGCGCCCGCAGGACGCGCGCTCGGCATGCCCAAATCCAAGTTGAGCCGGCGCATTGCATTGCTGGAAGAGCGGCTCGGAGTACGGCTGTTGCAACGTACTACCAGGCATTTCTCCGTGACCGAGGTTGGACAGACTTATTACGAGCACTGCAAGGCCATGCTGGTGGAGGCCGACGCCGCGCAAGAAGCGATTGAGGTCACCCGCGCAGAGCCGCGCGGCATCGTCCGCATCAGTTGTCCGATTGCGCTGCTGCACGCGAACGTCAGCACGATGCTGGCCGATTTCATGGTCGACTATCCGCATGTCAACGTGCAGCTGGAAGCCAGCAATCGCCGTGTCGACCTGGTCGGCGAAGGATATGACATCGCCATCCGCGTGCGACCACCGCCACTGCCAGACAGCGAGCTAGTCATGCGCGTGCTGGCCGAGCGCGGCCAATGCCTGGTCGCCAGTCCGCTTCTCCTTTCCGGACGCGACCAGCCGCAGACGCCGGCCGACCTGGCGGATTGGCCGAGCCTGGCACTGGGCACTCCGCAACAAAGCCATGCCTGGAATCTGTACGGACCGAATGGTGCGCAGGCCATGCTGCCGCACACTCCGCGCTTCGTCACCGGCGACATGATCGGCTTGCGCGATGCCGCCGTGGCCGGTGTCGGCATCGTGCAGTTGCCGACCATGATGATCCAGGATCAACTCACCCAAGGCCGGCTGATACGCTTGCTGCCGGACTGGCAACCGCGACCGGAAATCATCCATGCCGTATTTCCATCGCGGCGCGGCCTGTTGCCGTCGGTCCGTACCTTGATCGATTATCTTGCGCAGCGCTTCAAGGTATTGAACGAAGACTGCCCACCTTAGAGTGCAAGAACGCCACCGAAAAACTACGTTCCATCGACACCTTGTTTGCCGCTGCCCTTACGTGATGTGATAAATTCGGCCACTGTATTTCGCTTTTTTCACCTTATTTATTCAAAAATCCCCGGATTGATTCAATGACCAAACCCAAGCCTTTTTCGATGATTCGCGAGTTCCACCTCGCCGATTGGTTCACGCTCAGTAACGCCTTTTGCGGCGTCGGCTCCTTGTTTTCCGTGATGACCTATCTGCAAACGCGCGAAGTGCTGCATATTTTCCTGGCATGCGGCTTGATTCCAATCGCGCTGATATTTGATGTGCTCGACGGCCGTATTGCGCGCTGGCGCGCACAAAGTTCGGCCATGGGGCGCGAACTGGATTCGCTGGCCGACGTCATTTCATTCGGCGTGGCGCCTGCCATCATCGCCTACGGCTGCGGCATGCAGGGCCTGGTGGATCGGATCATCCTGGTGTTTTTTGTCGCCTGCGGCGTGTCGCGCCTGGCGCGCTATAACGTCACTTCCGAGAAATTGTCCGATGGCGGCGACAAGGTGAAATACTTTGAAGGCACGCCAATCCCGACATCGCTGGCGCTGGTGATGGTGCTCGCTGCCGCCGCATGGCATGGCGCATTGGGCGAGCAATTATGGTTTGGCGTGGTGTATGTCGCAGGCTTTCAATTCCATCCTTTGGTCTTGATGTTTGCTGCGTCGGGAGCCTTGATGGTGAGTCGTATCCGCATCCCAAAACTGTAACGTTCAAGGAAAGGGGATCACGCATGAGATGGTTACGGACGCAATCCGAAGATTAGGCGTAAAGCGCGTTGCGTTGACCGTTGAAAGTTCAGCGCGCGCCACCACCGCGCGCTCATGAACCAACCGCTGTGCCGACGCTCGTCAGCTTCGTCCCGAGGGCGTTGTATATCCCCTTCAAACCGCTGGTGTTATCAGATCCGGTCAGGAATCCGACTGCCACAAACAGCGCCACCACAATCAGCCCTCCGATGATGCCGTATTCGATTGCAGTAATGCCGTCCTCATCCCGCAGAAATTGCATCAGCCTGGCGTTCATTGTGATCTCCCGAACAAGAAATCGTCGAATTGAAGAAGCAGCGACATCAGCATAGTCCTGCTGAAAAATTAGCTCAAGATAAATTTTTCAGCCCTAATCCACTACAAACAACTTTGCCCCGCTCGCAGTAAACGATCGATGCGGCTCAGCTCCGTCGGCGACCTGATAGCTCATGCCAGGTTTGAGCACAAACTTGCGGCCATCTTCCAGTTCAGTGTGCAGTTCGCCCTCGGTGCAAAACAGGATATGTCCTTTGCTGCACCAATGATCTGCCAGATAACCGGGCGTGTACTCGACAACTCTTACCCGAATGGCGCCGAAATGCCGGGTCTGCCAGTAGGCAATGCCGCTCTCCCCCTTGTGCTCGGTGCGTTCGATCGTTGCCCAATCCGTCGTGCCGAACGGTATATCCGTCATCTGCATGGTCTGTCCTTTGTTGACTATTGATTGAATGGGTCAAGCTCCGGCTCGCCGCAAGGCAGCCCGGGCCAGCAAACGCGTGGAGTCGAGCGTCGCCAGCGGCGAATTCGCTTCGTTGATGATCAACGGTATCTCGGTACAGCCGAGCACCACGGCATCGCAGCCTGCATCCTTCAATCGCCCGATCACTTGCTGGAAGTAAGCCACCGCTTCGGGCTTGAATTCGCCGTAGACCAACTCATCCATGATGATGCGGTTGATCCCGTCCCGATCAGCGACATCCGGCCGCACGTACTCCAGGCCGAGCGCTGCCAGTTTCTCCGGATACGTCTCGCTGTCGACCAGATAACGCGTTCCGGTCAAACCAAGGCGTTTGTACCCGCGCTGCGCCGCGTGCGCCGCGACAACTTCGGCGATGTGCAACCAAGGCAACGGGGAGCGCGACGCAATGTAAGGCAGCGCCTGGTGGATGGTGTTATCCGGACAAATCAGGAAATCGGCGCCGATTTTCGCAAGTTTTTCGGCCGACGCAAGCATCAACTCGCCCACACCTGGCCAATCGTCGCGGTAGATGCAATCCATGTAATCGGAAAGCGATGGCGTATGCATCGAAATTTCCGGATGCCCGTGCGCGCCGAAAAATTGCGCGCCCTCGGCGCAGATGGTCCGATAGCACAATGCTGCGCCTTCGGCTGAACAGGCAACGATACCTATGTGTAGAGGCATGATTTGAGTTTCGCAATAAACCGCACACTAATATCAAACAAGCTGAACAACGTTCCTAAACAGGATTTTGGTCAATCCAGTCACCCGAAAAATCCAGGATGTAGCCAAGCGCCTCGTCTTCGGAATCGAATTCGATGGTCGGCACGTCGCGCGTGTAGCGAATTTCGCCGGCGCTGTCTTTACCGGCATGAATCGTAAAGCATGCGGCGTACTTTCCGTTGCCCTGCTTTTCCAGCCGCGGAATCACCGCTTGCCCCTTGTACGGATAGCTCTTTTCTTCACTCACAGTACATCTCCTTCACATGAGGAACAATCCTACCATGTGCGAAACTCGCGCTGACAACATCCTGTCAGACGTAAAACTATTGTTCGCCGCGCCAGGAGACTGATAGAGTTGCACGTCAATCTGCAAGGGGAAGTCATGATCGATCATTGGTCCACGCCGGTAAAACTGTTAGCGCCGCTCGTACTCATTGCCTCCAGTCTCTGCAGTTCGGCCAACGCGGCCGAGAGTTCGCCATGTCCTCCTGACTGGGAGCCGCAAATCTGCGAACTCAAATCAGTGGTGGATGTGCTCAAGAAAGACCACATCACCGAAATTGACGTACCCGCCTTTCTCGATGAAACCATACGCCTGGGCGTCAGAACACTGCCTTATGCCAATTTTCGCAATGCGAAAGAGCAGCAAGAACGCGCCAAGGAAGACGAACGCGTGCGTAATGGCGCGCCGGGCATCGGTATCATTTTTGAGACCAGGCCCGACGGCTTGCATATTATCGACGTCGTGCCAGACGCGCCCGCGGCGCAGGCCGGAGTGCGCAGCGGCGACCAGGTGATCGCCATGGACGACAACAGCCTGATCGGCGTCGATAACACCGAGATTGCCAAGTACGCCAAAGGCGAAGTTGGAGCGCCGCTCAAGATCACGCTACTGCGCGGCAAACCGCAGCAACGGCTGGAGCTCACGCTGGTGCGCGCCATCATCAAGCCACGCCCGGCAACTGCCAAACGTCTCGACGGCGACGTGCTGTACACCCGGCTCGCCAGTTTCCCCGAACCCTCCATCGGCGACTATATCGATACAGTGCAGGCGGAGCGCAAAAAAGGAGCGCCCATCAAGGCTGTCATCCTCGATTTGCGCATCAACGGCGGCGGCGCGCTCAACGCCGCGATCGGCATCACGGCGCTATTCACAGGGCGCGACAAGACAGCCATGGTCACGCTGCAACGCGATGACAAGGTACAGCATCGCATCACCACCAATTGGCCCGATTACGAACTGCCGGTGATGCGCGGCCAGGATCCGCTCGCACCGCTGCAAGCGGACGACTGGTGGCGCAAGGTGCCGCTCATCGTACTGGTCGACGGTCAAAGCGCCTCGGCGGCGGAGGCCACCGCCGCCGCGCTGAAAGATCTAGGCCGCGCCAAACTGCTGGGCATGCCAACCTATGGCAAGGGCATGGCGCAAACCGGTACCGCCACGCGCGACGACACCTACCTGGTGTGGACCAATGCACGTAACTTGCGTCCGAACGGCTGTCCGATGGAAGGTTATGGCGTGGTGCCCGACTGGATCGTACCGCAGCGTAAAAACGCCGACATGAGCGGCATCCTGCTGGGTTACCGCGAGGTAGACATTCCGCGCCCGGCTTATGCCAGCAAGCTGTCGCCCGATCCCTTTGCCGACGTGCGCAAAGAACGTCAGCGCCTGCGTGACCAGCGCGCCCAAGCCAAGCTGGATACGGCCAAGAGTGCACCGTTGCCGCAAAAGGAATTTGGCAGCAACAAGGATTGGCAACTGCAGCAAGCGCTCAACGCGCTGGCAGGAAAACCCGTGCAGGAAATGGGCGTGAGTCCAAAGCTCATGCCGGCGCAGCCCATGTGCGTAAAACTCGACCAGTAGCAAAGGCATTTACGAGCGATCTGCGCGAAACACCCCGCTCGACAGGAAGATCATCTACGTGCAAATTCGACAATTGCTGTAAAGTAAATGCCAATGATCCGTGAATTTTCCTGCTTTTTAGGGGTTCCAAGCCATGAAATATCTATCCGCGACCTGCTCGACATTTGTCGCTACAAGCCTGGCGCTCGCGCTGAGTGCCGCAGTAAGCAATGCGCAGGCTACAGATAGCGCCGCCCCTTCTGCCCTTGACGCCGCAGCCAGCGACCCGGTCAAACTGGGGTGGATGGTCGGCTCGCCGCCGCCCGCGGATCGCACACTGCGCTTTGACGATGGCAGCTACTTCCGTTTTCCTGCCCTGCGTTGGAGCGTATCGAACTTCCGCCAGCTCATGCCTACGATCAACGTCTCGCGTGGACTGGGCGATCCGGTAGCGCTGCCACGCGCGCTGCGGAGCGACATCGATGCGATACGTTTCACGCCCATCGGCGCCACCACGCCAATGAATTGGGAACAGTCGTTGGCAGCCAATTACACCGACGGCATCGTCGTCCTGCATCGCGGCCGCATCGTCTATGAACGCTACTTCGGTTCGCTGAAAGAAAACGGCCAACACGCGGCAATGTCGGTCACAAAATCGGTGATCGGCACGCTGGGCGCGATGCTGGTGGCGGACGGCAGCCTCGATCCCGCCAAGCACGTGGCCGATTACGTACCGGAACTGGCCAAATCCGCATTCGGCGATGCCACCGTGCGCCAGGTGCTGGACATGACGACCGCACTCAAATACAGCGAAGACTACGCAGACCCGAACGCCGAAGTCTGGGCCCACGCCCAAGCCGGCAGTCCACTCCCCAAACCCAAGGACTACAGCGGCCCGCGCAGCTATTACGAATTTCTCCAGACCGTGCAGCCGCAAGGACAGCACGGCGACGCTTTCGGCTACAAGACCGTCAATACCGACGTACTGGGCTGGGTCATCGCGCGCGCAACCGGGCGCAACGTCGCCGAGTTGCTGTCTGAACGCATCTGGAGCCGCCTCGGCGCAGAACAGGACGCATACATGACGGTGGACTCGATCGGCACGCCATTTGCCGGCGGCGGCCTGAATACCGGCCTGCGCGACCTGGCGCGCTTTGGCGAGATGCTACGCAACGGCGGCCGCTTCAACGGCCAGCAAATCGTGCCGAAGGCAGCAGTCGACGACATTCGCCGCGGCGGCGACAAGACCGCCTTCGCCAAGGCCGGTTACAAACTCCTGCAAGGCTGGAGCTATCGCGACATGTGGTGGGTCACCCACAATGCCGACGGCGCCTTCGCCGCGCGCGGCGTGCATGGCCAAAGCATCTACATCGATCCCAAAGCCGAGATGGTCATCGTGCGCTACGCCTCGCATCCGCAAGCCGGCAACGCCGCCAACGATCCGACCACGCTGCCGGCCTTTCAAGCGCTCGCCCAGCATTTGATGTCGATGCCTCAGTGAGACATCAATAGCATCGCTGACCTGACAGACCGGAAACACGAAACGCCGCCCGAGCAACGCTTAAATCCGTATGTAGTAAGCTGACACAACGCGACACTACCGACATGGATTGCGGCATGAACAGCCTGAACAGTCGAGCACTTCGATCAAGTCTTCTTGGCACCATCGCCTTGGCTGCCCTGCTTTTTATTCCGGCCGGGACGTTCGACTATTGGCAAGGATGGTTGTTCATGCTCGTCTTTGTCGGCGCCTCAGCATCAATCACCGCCTACCTTGCCATCCACGATCCCAAACTGCTCGAACGACGCATGAACGCCGGGCCGCGAGCAGAAAAAGAGCCGACTCAAAAGATCGTCATCTTTATTGCGCTAACGGGCTTCGTTGCAATGCTGGTTTTTCCAGCGTTGGATCACCGCTTCGGCTGGTCTCCAGTACCGGCCTATATCTCCCTGGCGGGAGATGCATTCATCATCGTCAGCTTCCTCGCATTCTTCGTCGTGCTCAAGGCCAACACCTACGCCGCCTCGACAATTCAAATCGCCGAGGGTCAACAGGTCATCTCGACCGGACCGTACGCGCTGGTGAGACATCCCATGTACGCCGGAGCGCTGCCGCTGCTCGCAGGCATCCCGCTCGCGCTTGGCGCATGGTGGGGCTTGTTGATGCTCGTGTTTGTCATGCCGGTACTGGTATGGCGGCTTCTGGATGAAGAAAAATTCCTGCGAAAGAACTTGGCCGGATATGCAGACTATTGCGAAAAGGTGCCTTACCGGCTGCTGCCCTTTATTTGGTAGTCACCGTTAAAGTCGGGAAGGCGTAACATGGGACTTCCGACAGGACACGGAGTGGCAGACATGAAATCGGCACTTTGGAACGTAATAGCAATCATCCTGATGGTTGCTGCCACTGCAAGTTCTTACGTTCAATATCAACGTGGGGACCTTCGCAACGATGCCCCATCTGCACATTGGAGCCGGCCAGATTAGTCATATCGTTTTGGGCATCCACGACCTTAAATGATTTGAGCCAATCGAAGCGCCACCGCCGACGCCTGTTCGGCACTTTCTATGTTCGTGAATCCAATCACCAAGCCATGCCTGGGCTTGGCTTCCAGGTACCACTGCGACAGCGGCTCGACGGCGATGCCAACAGTCCTGGCGCGTTGAGCGAGCTCGACATCATCACCTTCGCGAAGGCCTGCCACCAGATGCATGCCGCCTGCTTGGGGGTTGATCAGCAGGCGTTCGCCGAATTGCTGGTGCAGCGCATCGACCAGCCATTGACGGCGGCGCGCGTAGAGGTTTCGCATCTTGTTTAAATGCCGCGCGAAGTGACCCTCGTTGAGGAAGGCGGCGACGGTCGCCTGAAGTAGGTACGGGCAGTGGTTATGCAGACGATCCGCCTGACGGGTGAAGGCGTCGCTCTGTTCGGCCGGCACCACCAGATAGGCCAGGCGCAGGCCTGGAAACAACACCTTGCTGAAGGTCCCGGTATAGAGCACGCGACCCTGCTGGTCGAGACTCTTGAGGGCTGGCAAGGGCTTACCCTGATAGCGATACTCGCTGTCGTAATCGTCCTCGATGATCCAGCTGCCCTGGCGATTGGCCCAGTCCAGTAGAGCCAACCGACGCGGCAATGACAACGATACGCCCAGCGGGCTCTGGTGGGTCGGCGTGACCACTGCAAAGCGGGCATCCGGGCAGCGGGCGATGCCCTGCGCGACGTCCATGCCCTGCTCATCCACCGGCACCGGCACCAGCTGTGCACCGGCTTCCAGTAAGGCGTTCCTGGCCATGAAGTAGCCGGGCTCTTCCAGCCAGCAGGTATCACCCTCTTGCATCAGCGTGTGGCTAATCAGGTCCAGGCAAGCGCGATAGCCGGCACACACGAAAACCTGCTCCGGGCGGCAAGTAATACCTCGCGAAATCCCCAGGTAGGTCGCAATCGCCGCGCGCAAGAGGGCATGGCCTCGCGGGTCCGGGTAGACGAGCCCCTCGAGGCCGGCCTGCCGCAGCTGACGGCCAGCCAGTCTTGTCCAGAGCTTACGGGGAAAGGCATCCAGCGCGGGCAGGCCCATCTGCAGTGCTAGCGGTAGCGTTCCGGAATGGGTGGTTTGGTAGGTCGCCGAAACAGCTGGCGCGTGAAGTACGGACGAAGAAACGGGCGCCAATTGCGGTGTAACAACTGTCCCGGCTGCCCCGCGCGTCGTCAAGTAGCCTTCGCCAATCAGTAACTGATAGGCTGCGTCCACCGTGCCACGCGCCAGGTTGAGCTCCGCTGCCAACGCACGCACTGCAGGCACCCGATCTCCCGGCCGTAAGCGGCCATCGGCAATGGATTCACGAAAGCGCTGATAAAGCTGGCGATACATCGGCGCTGACTGCTTGCGGTCCAGCTCAAAGGGAGAAATCATGGCCTAGTCGTTTATGCATTTTTCGGCTCTATAGTTTAAGCCATTCCAGCTCTAAGATGAGCCATCTCTACAACGGACGATGGACGACAGACATGAGTTACACACTTCAACACCTCGAAGACAAGCAGGCCTTTCAAGCCAGCTTCGACCTGATGCGCGTCTTGCGGCCGCATGTCGACAACCCTGCCACCTATGTGGCGCAACTGGCTCGGCAGACCGGGCAGGGTTACCGTTTACTGGCCGCTTGGGACGGTGAGCACGTGGTCGGCCTGGCCGGTTACCGCGAGCTGGAAAACCTGCTGTACGGGCGTTTCATCTACGTCGATGATCTGGTGGTCAGTCCCAACCTTCAGCGCAGCGGTGTGGGAGCGAAGCTATTGGCCGCTGTGCGCGAGGAAGCCGTGCGGCGCAGTTGCGATCACTTCGTACTGGACACCGGGCTGCATATGCCGTTGGCGCAACGCTTCTATTTTCGCCAGGGGCTGCTGGCCCGCGGCATGCACTTCACGCAAAATCTTCGGGCCGGGAGTCTGGCATGAAGAATGCGCTGCTGATCAATGCCAGCCCGAATGGGCAAGTTTCCCATGCAAACCAGTTGGCGCTAGAGTTGCTGGCATCCCTGCGACACCGCCATCCCGAGCTCGAACTCATCGAACGAGACCTGGGCGCGCATCCGCTGCCACCGCTCGGTATGGATTACGCCCGTGCCCTGACCTCTGCCACGCCGTTCGATGCGCCAGAATTCGGGGTCTCCGAAGCGCTGATCGGCGAGTTGGAACGTAGCGATATCCTGCTCATTGCCACCCCGATGCACAACTTTACGCTGCCCGCTGCGCTCAAGTTGTGGATCGACTACGTGCTGCGCATTCACCGGACATTCAGTTCAAGCCCCGACGGCAAGTCTGGTCTGCTGAAGGACCGCCCCGTGCATGTGCTGGTCGGTTCCGGCGGTTTTCACCAGGGCGAGCGGGCAAGGCAACCGGATTTTCTCACTGCCTACCTGAGCCACGCGCTTAACACCCTCGGACTGTTCAACTTGCACTTCACCTATCTTCAAGGTTTGGTGTTCGGTGAAGAGGCCGTCAGTGCAGCGCTCGAACAGGCCCGCGCTCGACTGTCACTGGAAGCGCTGTTCAACAACCCCGCTTACGCTTGATCATTTTTTACATAGGAGTTTCACCATGAGCCAACTCAGACTACCGTTCCCTTCCCTCTCGCCTGCAGCTTACCACGGCCTGCTCGCCACCAACACGGCGCTGGCCGCGAGTCCGCTAGGCTTGCCGCTGCTTGAGCTGGTGTATCTGCGTATCTCGCAGATCAACGGCTGTTCTTTCTGCCTCGGCAAGCATTCGCAGACCCTGCGCGAATCCAAGGTGCCGCAAGAAAAGCTGGATTGCCTCGCAGGCTGGCGCATCAGCGAGTTGTTTAACGAGCGCGAGCGCGCCGCCCTGGCGTGGGCTGAAACGCTCACCTATGTGAGCGAGAAAGGTGCGCCAGACGAGTTATACGAACCGTTGAAAGCGCACTTCTCCGATACCGAGATTTCCGATCTGACATTGGCAGCGGCGTTGATGAATGCCTTTAACCGGCTGGCGATCGGGATGAAGCTTTAAACCATCGTGACGCAGCTTGCATGACTTCTGCCTGGTCAGGCACTGCGTCGCTGGCCCAAGCGATGAAGCCATCGGGACGCAGCAGCACGGCGCTCAGGCCAAGCTTTTCCTTGGCATCACTTGCGAGATACACCACCCGACCAACCCAGTGCTCTGCCAGCGCTTGAAGTGGTCTGACAGGATCAAAGTCCAACAAAAGGCCTTTGCCGTTTCTGAGGTGATCGCCAAGTTTTGTGCCGTCGACCAGCTCGAAATCGGGAGCGCTGCGACCGACCAACGGGTGACTGCCGCCCAGGTCGTAGCGCAGGGACACGCCCCAGACGCGCTCGGCGAAATATGTTGCGCCGTCGCGTGTCTCGATGAGATCACGCATGATGGCTTCGAGCGCGCGTGAACTCCGGCTCGGCCGCATGATTGCGACCTGGGCGCGAGACCAGTCAAGTATCTGCGATCCGAGCGGATGCCGTTCGACGTAATAGCTATCGAGCAAACCATCAGGCGCATCGCCACGGATAGTCGCCGCAAGCTTCCAGCCAAGATTCATCGCATCACCAAACCCGAGATTCAAGCCTTGTCCACCCAGAGGGGAATGAACGTGTGCGGCATCGCCGGCAAGCAGCACTCGTCCGTTACGATATGCCGTCGCCTGAAAAGCGCGATCGGTCCAGGTGGCCGCAAGCTTGAGAGCCGTCACGGTCACATCGGTACCGGAAATATGCCGCAACACCGATTGCACATGCTCCAGCGTAATCGGTTGGGTACGATGGAATGCGCCGCCATCAAAATCGACCATCGCGACAGTGCCGGGCGGTTGATAGGTATACATGCCGGTAGGCGTGTAATGGCGACCAGGAACGAGCTTATCCGGATCAGCCATCTCGACCTCAACGGAATAGCCGGTGAACTCGGGCTCAGTGCCGACGAATTCAAAGCCGCCAGCCTTGCGCACGATGCTGCGGCCGCCATCACATCCGACCAGCCAGCGCCCACGAAACGTTTCGTTACCGGCGCGGATGGTGACGCCGTCATCCGACTGCTCGAAGCCTTCGACACCGCAGCCGCGCCGGATCTCGACTCCCATCGCGCTTGCGCGCACGGCCAGGACCGATTCAATGTCCTCCATGGCGATTGCCATGCCGGCGCTTGCCGGATTTTGCAGGCGATATGGCCACTTCGCGGTGTCGATATTGTCTTCGTAGAACTGGATGCCGGCAAAATGGCCGCCCGAGCGGCGCGGCAGTTGCATCCAATGCGGAGTCGAAGCGCTGCTACGGCCCAATGCATTTTTTGCGTGTTGCGATGCTGCGAGATCGTCCAGCAACCCGCGCCGGTAGAAAGCTTCGATGGTGGGAACAGAAAGGCCGCGCATCCCGAACGGGAGCTGCTTCAAGGGAGAATGGGGGTCTTCGGCTTGCTCCAGCACCAGCACCGAAAGATCAGCGAGGCGCAGCTCGCAGGCGAGAAACAAACCAACCGGGCCGGCGCCGGCAATAACTACATCATGCATAAACTACTCCTTTGTAGGTCGTTCGACCGGAGCAGTTCATCGTTGTTGAGAACCACACGGACGAACGAAGGACGCTTGGACAGCATCCGATGTTCGTCGCGGGACTCATGCACGAGGCAAGGACAGAGCTTCTGTTTCTGGAAGGACTTGGGCTTACCAAACCAAGTCGGCCTTTTCCGACATGCGTAATATAGCGCCAGTACGATCAGCTTGCAACAGCAGATATGATCGCCTCCTGAAGCCTACAATTGGTCGAGTTGATCCGGATCAGCCCACATATACCGATGCCGAACATCAGTTTGGATCCAGCATGCCGAGCCAAGCAACTAGCAGGAGCGCGGTAAACGACAAGACTATTTCTATCAGCGTTACCCAATAAAAATATCGCATCGCAGAAGTCGAACGGCGCATTCTCGGCACAAGGACATAACGATTGAAAATGGCCAGAAGCGCCATTCCAACCACTATCAGAATTTTGCTCGCCAATAAACGTTGATAGGGGTAAGCCCAATCAAGCGGCAGCCCATCAAGGATAAGCAAGGTGCTGACAATACCAGTCAACATCACCGTCACCACAACGACATGTCCACCGGTTGAAAAACGCATTAGTGCTTTTTTTGCATCAGAAGCCGTGCCAGGAATCGTTAGGCAAGGAAGCAGCATCAACACAATCGGCAGCGCGCCTAGCCAGGCACCCGCCGTCAGAAGATGAATGATGTCATTGGCTTGGTGCAGGCGATTATAGATACCCTCTCCCATCGCGGCATGGCCGGTAATGGCAAGGCTTGCAAGCAGTAATGCGCCAGTGAGCGCTGTCCCCTGGATAACGAGCGATTCGGATGCCCTAATCAGGCACATAAGCAAGGCGATCCCTGCCATTTGACACAACCATGCTGTCCCTATCGTCGTCTCAGTTGCGACGCTGTACAGCATGTCGAAGCGCACCGCATCCCTCCAGCCATCACCGATGATGGCCGTATGCACGGGCAAGGAAAGAAGCGATGCGAGAGTAAGAGAGAAGACCGCACTACGCCTCAATACAGCCGCACGCGCCCACAATTGCCATCTCAGACCATGCGGAACCAAGGTGCAAAGAAAGATGGCGGATCCCCAGAGGAGCATTGTCGCTCCATCGAATACAAAGCGACAGAGAAAAAGCCAGAACTGCGGTGAACTCAAGGCGAAACGACAAAGCTATAGGAGCCGTTTGTCTTGTGGCCGTCGACCGACAGTGCATGCCAATCAACCGTATAGGAGCCGGGCTGCAACTTGCTCGACACCGGAATCATTAACGTTTTTCCTTCATCCATCAGCATGGCTTCACCAAGCGCAACCTCTTGCTTGCCTGGACCAGTCACCTTGATTCCGCTAAATTTCAGGCTAAGACCTTCGGAGAAGGTAAGCTCAATATCCGAGATAGAGGAAACTACGGCCTTGTCAGCAGGTTGTGCAGCTTTCAGATGAGCATGTGCCCAGGCTTGGCCTGACATGAAAAAACAGGTCATCAGGACCAGAAACACCCAGTGTATGCGACGTGTCATGACGTACTCTCCCTCAAGAAAAAAACAGAATACCCCACTCCGGGGAAAAGCTGGGGCAAATCCTTGGATGCAATCCTCTTAATAAAGCGAACGGCGGCCGAAAAGACGTAGTTTCTTAGGGATCTTATTGAGGTGAACCGATTCCGCGAACGCGGGAGACGGAAAGCAAAAATGGAAGCCATACTGCGCTTCCATTCATGATTTGCTGCTAACGATTTTCATAAAATAAATTCGGGTCTAACCCCAATTTATCCCAGCATTCCCACAAACTTGAGAATACTGGTAGGCACGATTGGACTCGAACCAATTTACGGCATCTATTTCATGCGCTTTTGCGGAGGTGTCATAGGACAGGATACCCCCGCATTCCCCCTCATATACCCTTGAAAAACCCACAGAAAAACCCACGATTTCATAGGGGCCTCGAGGGAAATTCTCGAATAATATAGGCCGATCAGATGCAAACTCGATCACATCTTTGCAAAAACAGAGAAGGCAGGCTAATCTTTATTCCATCAATCCGGAGCGTCCAGGATTGTGATTCCTGTTGTCGCGGGTTCGAGTCCCGTCAGCCACCCCAAAAAATTCAATGAAATCAAACAGTTAGACGATTGCTTGAATTTCATATCGTGAAATTAACAACGAGAATCACGATTTAACAACGAAGCCCATCTAAACGGTGGGCTTTTTTGCGTTTGGCCACCATCATTCACAACGAGCACTCTCTAAAATTCATCATTTTACTTGTTGCCGTTTGAATAATATATTCTTGAATTACAATTCCCGAAATACCTTGTGCTCTCCGTGCGTTAAGAAGCTCACAAGCCGCATTTTCAGTACAAGCGACGGTGCAACCTCTCACCGTCGCTTACCGAACTAAATCATTTCTTCTTTTTATTTACAGCATCTTTGAATGCTTTACCTGCCGAAAATTTGACGGTTTTCGCAGCAGCAATCTTGATTTCTTCACCGGTACGAGGATTGCGGCCAACGCGTGCAGCGCGTTTGCCTGAAGAGAACGATCCAAATCCAACCAATTGAACGGTATCGCCCTTAGTAATGGCCTTGATCACATGGCCTACGACAGAATCCAAAACTCGCTGTGCCACAGCCTTGGAGATATCGGAGTCGGTAACAATAGCTTCGATCAATTCAGTTTTATTCATATTCCTAAGTCCTGAAAAATTTAATAAAATAGATTTTACTAAATCGAGTTTATTCCACCTTGGCTAATTGCCTTCCTACTCAAATGGTCAACAGCCTTAAGAAAATCGGGAATTCTGAACTTTCCTTTCATTTTTAAAATATTATATTTAGCATCATCCAATTTTATTCCGACAGTGGTAATAAAAAGAGGTTTCGAGCTATTGCCACGATAAATTTTAGTATTTTCAGGCGTACCAAAGAATCCTGTCTTAGCAACTCCAATTATTGGAATTTTCCCACCAATATCTTCCCATAACTTCATTCCAAGCCCTGGCAACTGATCGACGCCAAGTGTCACATAACCATCAATCACAATACAATCAATTTTTATACTATTTTTCTCAAGCAATTTTTTTATACATGGTAGTTCTCGAAGGAAAAAATTTCCCGGAATATAACTAGCAACGCCATCCACTCTACAAACTGATTCGTATAATATTTTTTCACTATCCCATGATTCGAAAAAAACTCCCCCAGCAATTGCCACATTTTCAAAATAAGCAACATCTACTGCAAGAATCATAAAATCTTTACACCATTTAAAAAAATACTTAAATCGACATTATTAACTTCAAGATAATTTTGATAAAAAGCATTCTTAAAAACATCGATATCTTCTTTTTTTATTTTCTCATTATCGATATTTATTTTCTGAAGTAATGGAATTTTTTTTAAATTAAAATTCTTTATATCCGTATTAACCAATCTTAAAGCCAATGTATTGGCAAGTACCCCAGCAGAAATTATATGGCATAGAAATTCACTACTAACATCTTCCCCGAAAAAAGAAACCTCCTTCGAACCTTCTAATTTCTCAATATCCGATATTTTTTTAAAAGGAAAAAATTTCGCTTTATTGTATATATATTCTAAATTTTCCAATAAACCACCACGTGAACTTAAGTAATTTAATTTTCCATCTTCTGAAAAATTAATAGCACCAGAAAATTTATCATTTGTGGATATTTTGATTGTTTTTAAAATTCCACCTGGATACCATTCATACACTTCTCCAAATGATTCATTCGGCACATCAAAATACATCATTTCACCATTTTTATCCCAATGGACCTCTGAATATGTCACGCCATTTTTGAGAAAAATTTCTCTATCGCAGATATCTCCCGTAAACTCATATCCGATCCCACTATACGGTTTACCAAAATATTCAGGCAATACGTAATCAGATAATTGTCCGGTTAAATTAACTTGCATATACTCTTGATTATCTGGCGCGCAAATTGAATGATATGAATTTAAAATAACACCTTCTTTCACTACAAAAGCAGAAACCTTTTCCTGCGAGTCCACTGAAAAACCTAAGCCAGAAAAAATCTTATTTTTATAAATATATTTACCTTCTCTTTTTTCCATTGCGCTAAACAATATACGATTCATATTATTTTCGTCCAGTAATCACATTGACTGAAGATGGAATAACTCCACTGCAATTCGTACAGGCTTGAAATGCACCACCTTGCTGCCCAGTAGAGCTACTTTTCCCTATTTTATTTGTTGCTATAACAATGTCATTTGGATTAATAACATTAGGATCTGGCACAGAATTATAAAGACTATTTAAAGACTGCACTTCAGCATGTAATCCAGGGATTCCCGCTTGCACAGGGAACGAATTTTGGCTGGAAATATAATTTTGAATATATTGTTTTGTTAGAGGATTCAACGTCTGACCAGCATCATTATATGCATTTACGATACCATTCATAAATTTTACTGGGTCCGTAATAGTAAAAGTAGAATTATCAGCTGACATTGTAACCCCATCAAATGTTGGCACTTTGGCTATGATATTGGTAAATGCGGTCGTTTGAATGCCGAGTACAGGGTCTCCTGCTACCGAAACTGCGGGGTTTTTGGAACCACTTGCGATTAATGCCTCAGCTTCAGCAGCAGCTTCTGCTGCTACACTTGATGCCGCTCCTACATTATTTGTAGGAACGAGACTAGGTGCTTTGGGCAACTCAATCCCTGCCACGCCGGCCGCGATCCCTTCCAAGGAAACGCCTAATTGGGAGGAATAATAGGCATCGGTATTTGAGCCCCCTAACCCATACGACAAGCCTCCAAGAATACCTGCAAACGGACTACCCAGCATATTGTCCAGAGCCGCCGCGCCGGGACTTAGCGGCGTATCGATTTGCGGAGGCGTAGGCGTCGCAACAGCAGTTCCGTTTATGTATTTAACCGTATTGCCGGTCATAGATGCAAGCGCCGTCTGAAGCAGGCAACTTGCGGAGGAAGGTGCTGCGCATGCGCTCGCCAAAGCAACATCTCGTGCTGCCGATGCATTTTGCGTAGCTTGTACATCAGAACAAGCCCCGGCGTTCGATGGAGAACAATTCTTTTGATCTTCCGTCAGCTGGACCGCCTCTGAATTCCCTCCTGGTACCCAGACAATATGATTGAGCCAATTATTCTGAGTTTCATTTTGAGCCGCTGTCATTGCTCCTTGCGGGGAGTAACCAAGTGCGCTGGCTATGCTGCCACCAGCCAGCGAAGTCAACGCAATTAGCGCAGCAGCTGGAATAGTGCCGGTACTGTCGATCATTGGATTAATCAGCGCACCACTTGCACCACCAATCGCACCACTAGCGCATCCGGTACCTTGTGCTGCCGAAGCAGCACAACCCAGAAGACCGTGCGCAAGTATGTAGCCAGGGCTACCTACTGACATCGGAGAACCATCTAGAGCCGCTTCGTTACCAATCGCATACGCACCTGCCGCTGCTGCCGAGCCAACCAAACTATTCTTGAGCGCATTCCCAAAGCTGCCGCCATCAATAAGGGTCTGCACCCCAGCACTAATCGTACTATCGGCCACAGCTGCCCCAATCCGGGTTCCCAATGTCGCCGCCGTCGAGTCGCCGGCTTGGGTGACGGTACTACCTGTTAAGCCATTCCCGACGCTTTGCGCGCCCGCCAGGTTGGCAAGGCTATTGGGGTCGTTGGCCTCGCTGGCAATCCCCAGACTGCCATTGTCGTAGGTAACCCCGTTAGTCAATCCAGCTGTCAGGCCGCCAACCGCACCAGCCTTGAAGATTTGTCCGATGCTGAGGTTGCCGGTCGTCGCCAGTTGCGTGAATGCACTGCTAGACATCGCTCCGACCGCCCCGGCAATCGCCGCATTTGCAAAGCCGCCGACCGCAAAACTTGAACTTGCCATGATGCCGCCAGCAGCTGATGCTTCCGCGAAAGTCGCGCCATCGGCAACTGCTTCCAGCATGGTGGTCGCAGCAGCTTCTTCCATCGCTCCTATCGCTGCGGCCGCGGCGCCAGCGGTCACAATGCTTAACGCCACTGCAGCGACAGCCATCACGATTTCCGTGGCCGGATCTGATTTCTTGGTCTGCACCCAAGTCTGGGTAATATCGTTTTGCGCTGTGCTCCGCGTAAAGCCAATATTTTTAGAATTTTTCTATCTACTGCAGAATATCTCGTAAATAAGCTCTAGCTTTTATTTTTGACGCATCACCGTTAAAAAATATCATCGCAGTCATGCCTGCATACAAAATATCCCACTCTTTTTCATATGAGCGGATTCGATCTACAACAAGATCAACTCCAAAAGGAGTGCCTTCATTTTGCAAGCATTTAGTATTATTTTCTATGAGCTTCGTGGTGTAGGGAACAACTGTAATGAAGCGATCACCTTTTTTGATATCGGTTGCACACCGAACCTCAATACGCCAATAGTCTTCACGCTCAAGAATCGGATCAAATTCAACAATTAGCTCTATCATTTTCCACCTGCGAGATTTTTTGCTGCGTTAATAAACTGCTGAGTCTGGGCTGGCGTCAATTTGGGAATGCTCTGAAGCGTATTCGTCACGTCACCAATAGGCACATAAGCAGGAACGTTAATTCCCATGTCAGCCAAAATTCCTCGTGCTTGCGCGGCGGTAATTGTGACAGACGCGGTATCGGCAAACTGCGTCGGAGGAACTCCAACTGCAACCTCCGCCTCTATTCCAACAAATGACGAACTTGTGTTTGCAGCTGGCAATATATTTACGCCTGCCAAATCACTGCTGGTTGCAATATGAACGACACCGTTTCCGTATGTAGTCGCACTACCTGTCGCAAAAACAGTTGCAACACCTGGGTCTGTTGATGTCGGCGTTATACCAAGCTCTTGCAAAACCGGATTACCAGGATATCCAGGACTTGTGCCTCTAAACAATGGGCCCGTAGAACCTGTCCCACTTGCAGCAACATCCCCAGCAGTTCCTGCACTATTTGCCCCGACAGTCGCCCCACTACCGCTTGTAGAGGCGCTGCCGCCGGACACACTGGTATTGGATGGCAAAGTGCTATTTGTGGCTACGGCATTACCACTTGCATCTGTATAAGTGCCAGTGCCACTTCCGGTCGTACTTTTCTGCGCATAAGCTCCATTTGTACCGGTATTGGTCGCTGCGCTTATCTCACCGTCAGTGGTCGCGCCAATTTTTACTAAATTCCCGCTATTTGCCCCAACCTCAACTACATCAGCCTCACCGCCTGCCAAGCCGCCTGCTACTATTGTAACGACAGTAGCGGCAGTCGAACCGATCGCCGTTGGATCCCCCTGGCTCACACCAATCGCCGTGTTCTTGAGGTTTGAAACAATAGCCTGTCCTGTAGCTACTGCACCATTCTGTGCCAACGACTGGTTCACACCGCTTTGGGGTCCAAGACTACCCGGGCCGCCTAGCTGATACGCGCCGTCATAGACCATGAGCGCTGTTTCTTTGACGGAGCCGTATAGCGACGACAAAAAAGCTGAAGTCGCTGTCCCCATCCACGATGCAGCATTTTTTGCACCTGTTACCGCAGACTGGATATGCAAAAGCGAAGCCAGGTCATTGTTCAGCGTTTCATTCTCGGCGAACTGCGCTGCCGTTGTCGCGTTTTGCCCGGCAAGTGCTGCAACGCCACCACCAGCCAACATAGACAAAGCCGTCAGTGCAGCCGTCTGTTCGGGGCTAAGCGCCGTGGCATTCGGGTCCATGGCCGCTAATAAAAACGGTGTAACCGCTGCGCTGGTGGCCCCGCCAATCGCGCCACTGGCACATCCAGTCCCTCCAGCTGCCGATGCCGCACATCCTAAAAGGCCGTGTGCAAGTACATAGCCAGGTGTACCCGGTGCAATCAAGGAGCCATCTTCAGCCGCTTCATTCCCGATCGCGTAAGCACCCGCTGCAGCACCTGCCTGCACCAAACTATTTTTCAGGGCATTACCAAAGCTGCCGCCATCAATAAGGGTCTGCACCCCAGCACTAATCGTACTATCGGCCAGGACTGCTCCGACACGCGTTCCCAATGTCGCCGCTGTCGAGTCGCCGGCTTGGGTGACTGTGTTGCCTGTCAAACCATTCCCGACGCTTTGCGCGCCCGCCAGGTTGGCAAGGCTATTGGGGTCGTTGGCCTCGCTGGCAATCCCCACACTGCCATTGTCGTAGGTAACCCCAGTAGTCAACCCAGCTGTCAGGCCGCCAACCGCACCAGCCTTGAAGATTTGTCCGATGCTGAGGTTGCCGGTCGTCGCCAGTTGCGTGAATGCACTGCTAGACATCGCTCCGACCGCCCCGGCAATCGCCGCATTTGCAAAGCCGCCGACCGCAAAACTTGAACTTGCCATGATGCCGCCAGCAGCTGATGCTTCCGCGAAAGTCGCGCCATCGGCAACTGCTTCCAGCATGGTGGTCGCAGCAGCTTCTTCCATCGCTCCTATCGCTGCGGCCGCGGCGCCAGCAGTCACAATGCTTAACGCCACTGCAGCGACAGCCATCACGATTTCCGTGGCCGGATCGGATTTCTTGGTCTGCACCCAAGTCTGGGTAATATCGTTCTGCGCTGTGCTTTGCGTAAAATCACCGCCAAGCTGCTGTTGCAGGTTATCGAGCAACGCCTGGCTGCCAGCCTGATTCACCGTGCCATCCGCATTGAGCTGCTGGAACTGGCCGCTGATGCTGTTGACGCGATCAACATTCAATTGATAGTTTGCCGCCGACAAGAAACCACCCGGCTGAACCTCGGTGCCGGTCAATTTTGTGTAGCCTTGCGCACCGGCGCTAATGGTTTGCACACCAATATTGGCCGATCGCGCTTCGTTGTCGAGCTCACCCGCATTGATGATCAACTGCTGGGCGCTGATATAACCCGTGTTGGTGACAGTCCCGTTCGGATCTTGGGCGGTCCCCGTACCGGTGGCCGTCAACGTCACCTGATTGCCCTGAATGACGCCGCCCGTCAACGCGCTAGGCGTGGCCTGTGGCAGATATACCTGCGGCATCAACGCATTGATGGTCCCGCATTGGAAGGTGCCAGTGGCCTTGCAACTCGGATCCGGCACGGTTTCTTCGACGTACCACAGCATCGGCGCCGTCAAGGCATTGATCTGCTGCTGCGATAAAGCTTGTCCCACCTGAATATTGTTCTGTGTCGCATAGCTGATTGCATTGCTGTACAGCACAGCCTTCTCTTGATCAGTGATGCTCATTTGGGTCTGCGCATCCGGCGTCAAGCCACTAATAAAGCTGGCGTTACCCGTCTGCGCCAACGCCGCTTGCTGCAACTGCTGGTCTTCCGTATAGGGATCGTAGTAGAACGGCACATTGCCATTGGGCTGCAATGCCGCCGGCAAACTGTTCAATAGCACTTGCGGCGTCAAGCCACCCAAGACACTGCTGGCAGGACTGGTGACGACGTATTGCGGTGCATTGCTACTACTCTGCATCGGCAAGCCGCTTTGTCCCGCGGGTGTTCCCGCCGTAAAGTGGAAAGCCCCGTTAGCCACTGTCTCTGTTGACGCAGTCGTATAACCTTGACTACCGATGGCGCCACCGGTCGGCGCCTGCGGGCCGCTTCCATTCCCAACAATCGCAGCACCACTCTGCCCAGCGGCCTGGTTCGCACCATTTTGTGCAGCCGTCGCCGCCGTTGGTGTGCCAATCGGTCCCAACGGCACCACGTTTTGTGGGGAAGTGCCGGCAGGGGTGACGATCTGCGGATTGGTAAAACCATTGGTGATGCTACTACCGGTCAGATTGACCTGATAGGCGCTGAGCGTGCCAGAGTTTTGTAGTGCGGCATACTGCCCATTCTGGCCGTTGACATTCAGACTACCCACCGCCTGAATAATACTGTTCGATTCATTCGGTGTATTGTTGTTGACCGGATCGTTCTCGCGCACATGGTCGCATCCCAAGACACCACAAACGTTTTCGACATGACTGTGATAGCTCGTCACGGCCAGCACGTCAGGTGCATTGTTCAAACTGCTGGTGACCGTGATATTGGCATTCTGGCCGGCGTTAATGAGGCTGCCGTTGTTATTCAAGGTCGCAGCATTGATATTGACGTTGCCGCCGCTGGTAATGACCGATGCCAGCGAGGTTTCCGCTTGTTGCGTCACCCCAAAGAAGTCTTGATTCAAGTCCTGCACGGTCTGACCGGCAAACGTGGTTTGCCGCGATTGCAAGCCCACTGTGCCGCCACTACGAACATTATTCAATTGCCCAGCATTGATGCTGACATCACCGTTGGTCGCCTGGATCGTCCCAGACTGATTGTTGACCGCTCCTGGGCTGGTAATGGTGACATTGCCCACCGCCGCCAGATTCGCATTGTTGTTGGTGACACTGCCTGCGGTAATGGCAAGATTGCGGCCGGCGACGATCGTCGCCGGGTCCTGGGTGATGGCGATCGTCTGGGATAGCGGATTAAAATTGTCGCTGGTCGTCAAGCCATTGCTATTGGCCACCACAAGACTGCCCTGGGTGTTGACGTTGTAGCTGGTCTCGCCCTGATTCGTCAAACTGGCCACATTGAACGTCACATCGCGACCTGCCACGATATTGCCGGCATTGACCAGATTGCCGCCGCTGATACTCACATCCTGATTGGCCACGATCTGACCACGTACTCCAAGCGCGGTGGTCGTACCACCCGTCGTCGGCGCGACACTGGTGCCTGGCGCTGAAGGTGTCAGAAGAGTCGGTTCGAGCGTACCCGAGCAACTGCCATCGCTTGGATTTTCGCACTGATTGAGAATTGGTTGCCCCAGTGCGGTAACACCCAGGGCCGTGATCTGCGCAATTAAATTGTTTAAGGCCGTCTGATCCACCGTCGAGGTGCTCAAAGACGTCACAACAGACGCAGAACGACCGTTATCGAGGCTCTGTACATTGAGCACCACATTGTTGCCACTAATGGTGCTGCCCTGATTGGACAGGCTGTTGGCAGTGATGCTGGTTTGATTGCCGGCAGTGATCAATCCCTGCTGACCGTTGGCCTGGCTTTGGGTTGTTGTTTGCACCGTCGGCAAATTTAATACTACGGTTGTTGGTGTACTCTGCGTAATCGGATTATCGCCCGCGAAATGCCACACCGTACCGGAAGGTAAGCTGCCATTCGTGTCCGACTGCCCATAGAATTCCGTGGCTTTGACCGCCGTGAGTGTGCCCGCTGCATAATCCGGATTCAACTGATCCAAGGTCACATTCTGTGGCGTATAAGTCACCGGCGGGCACGTGCTCTGCCCTGTGCAGCCACCACCGCTCTGTATTTCCTGGATACCTACCACCGCCTGCCCCAGCAAGGCAGGATCGATCACCGTGGTCGTGGTGTTTTGCAGGTAGATCGGCGCAGCGCGATTATTATTGACTGAGGCTGCAGTAATATTGACGTTATTGCCAGCCGTAATGGTGCTGCCGACATTCGTCAATGTCCCTGACAGCGTCGCATTGAAATCGCGGTTCGCTGTCGTGGTGCCTCCTGTATTGTCATAGCTGGCGCCCGACACATTGACATCCCGCACCGCCTCAATCGTGCCGGCATTGGCCACCGTGCCAGCCAGATTGACATCCTGATCCGCGTGAATCACTCCACCGGCCTGGTTCGTCACCACCCCGTTCAAGGAGACATCGCCACCGGCGATGACATTTCCGCTATTCGTAAATGACGCACCACTAATGGAGATGTTGCCCGATTTTTGGATCGTGCCGGTATTCGTAAAGCCGTTGCTGGCCTGGAGATTCAGACCCGATCCAGGCAAATTCCAATTGCCGTTCACATTGATCGCATTCGCAATCAAGGTCAGCGTACCGTTCAGATCGACATTACCAAAGCTCGCCGCACTCGGATCAATGGTTTGATTCGGCAGGTTCAAGGTGACATTATTGGCCGCTAGGATCTGCCCATTCGTATTGTCGAAACTGCCAGCTGGGCCGTTGACGGTCAGACTGACGTTGCCCGAACCAGCTGGCGCCGTCGACGGCGTGCTGGTGTCGCCTGCAAACAATAAGCCGCCTTGATTGGCCGCAAAGGTATTGGTGACGACATTCAGATTGTCTCTAGCCAGCAGGGCGCCGTTGGTATTGACGACACTGTTGCTGGCATTGACATTTGTATTGACGCCATACACCGAGCCTGCGTTCGTCAGATTCGCAGCATTGATGGTGGTCGTACCCAACGATTGCAGGGCTGCGCCGGCGCTGTTGGTGGCCTGCTGGGTGGTGATATTGAGGTCGCCTGCTGCTAACCAGTTGCCGTTGTTTGTCACACTATTAGCGCCGTTCAAGGTTGCATTACCCTTGACGACACCGACGTTATTCGTCGTCACACTATTGGTCGCTGTTGCTGTCAGATTGCCGCCGATGGCGTTCACCGGGTTCGGATTGGCAGCAGTGATGCTGGTGGCGCTGGCGGTTCCACCTACAGTGATATCCGCACCAGTCAGATTCGCATCCTTGCCGACCGTTAGCAAACCGCCTGTCAGATTCAGACTGTTTTGTGCGGTGGCCTGTAACGTGCCGGCCACATTCAAGTCGCCGCCTGTGGCAATACTCGAACCGGTTAAGGTCGCATTACCTAGGCTGGTGGTGACGCCATTTAATGCCAGCGCTTGACCCGCTGTCGCAGTCAGATTGTTGCTGGCGCCGACAGTGCCTTCCGTCGTCAGATTGCGCCCGGCATTGAGGGTGATATTTTGCAGGCCGTTGACAGCGCCGGCAGCAACCAGGTCCGTTCCTGCATTGGCCAAGATATTGCCGCCCGTGGTCGTCGCGCCATTCAGATTCAGATTCCCCTGCGTGGCCGCCAATGTCGCATTGCCAATCACTGTCGTGGCGCCCAATGCCAGATTGTTCTTGGCGATGGCGTTCAAATTGCCGCCAACACCCACGGTGCCGGCCAAACCGATATTGCTACCCGCAGTCAGAGATGCGTTATTCGTGAACTGGGTATTGCCCGCACCGGCAATATTGCCGCCTGCCGTCACCGTGCCCGCGCCATGACCGGTGAGGTCTCCCGCTATATTGACGTCACCCGACGTCGCCGTAATCGTTGTGTTGCCACCGGCCTGAGTCGTTCCGCCCAGAGTCACATTCTGCGCGGCGCTCACTTGCAAAGTCCCTTGTGCACCGACCGTGCCATCGACGGTGACGCTACCCTGCTGGCTTTGCAATTGCGCATTCTGCGCGGCATACACCAGGCCGCCCAGATTGGCATCCGTGTTGGCAACAATACCGACATTACCCGTTGTGCTAATCACGTTACCGGTCGTGGTGACGCCGCCCTGCTTTGCCTGCAGGCTCAAGTCACCCACCGATCCAGCCGTGCCGTTGACGGTCAGATTGCGCGTTGCCGCCAGCGTCAGTGCCCCGGTGCTGGTCATACTGCCATCGATGGTAATGTCCCGCGCCGCATTGATTGCCGTCACGCTCGGGGCAGTGACACTACCGCCTAAGGTAATGTCGCCAGTGCCGTCATGGCCCTGCGCGGTCAGGTTCAAAGAAGTGGTTGCCTGGATGGCGCCGCCCAGACTCAGCGAATTGCCAGCAGTCGCGGTGATCGCGTTGGCCACTGCGCCGCCCGTGCCGGAAATACCGCCACCGGCTTGCAGATTAACGCTTTGTTGGGACTGCATATTGCCGTTGACTTGCAAATTGCCGTTCGCGGCAATAGAGAGCCCCTGCTCTCCGACGCTGTCGCCATTGGCTGTGACGTTGCCGGTGGAAGTAATACCGACCGTCGTCTGGCCATAAGTCGCGCCGACACGCACGTCCCCATTGGCATCGATGGAGGTTGCCCCAACGCTCGATGTCAGGGTCCCGTCGTTGCGCACCCCGAGTCCCTGGCTAGTGCCGATAATTTTAATTTGACCTGCCGAAATGGCACCGAAAGCCGTCGCGTCAATCTGGTAACTGTTTTGTGCGGACGTGTTGCTGGCCGCCGTGTTGGGGCCGTTGCTGCTGACCTGATAGTCACTACCGGCTCTGCCCTGCCCTGGTTGCGCTTGCGCTACCACTTGCTGACCGCTGATCAGATTGACTTGCTGACCTGCGTACAGCGGTGCGTTGACACCAATGCTGCCGCCGATCAAATCAATCACCCCGACGGTTCCTTCGATGCCGGCGCCCGGTGTGCCATTGGCGCCAGGCAGACCTTCGATCTGGATATGGCCGCCTTGCACGTTGTAGGCCAATGCGCTAGCATTGTCGAACGAGGTGACGGTACCGCCAGGGCCGGTGAGAAACTGCGGGGTGCCGGTGGTCAGCGTAAAATGAGGCGCGTTCGTCACACCGCATCCGGTACAGTTCACACCATTTGGATTAATGACGATCACCGAGGCAGGTGCACCAAACACCTCAATCGTGCCAAAAATATTACTCGGGCTCCCTTGGCTCGTGACCTGGTTAATAATCTGGGTTGCGGTGCGGCCGTTCAGTAGAGGATTAGCCGAGACATTACCGCCCGTTAAACTTCCGCCCGACGTCAGGCTGTTATTTAAAATCAAGCCAACGGCATCGACGTTGAACGAACTGTACTGATTCAACGACTGACCCGCACCGTTAGGTTGCGTGATGTTAACTACCGGCACAGCGCCATTGGGGCCCGTAGTGCTGGTGATCTGCGGCTGGAAACGAATCGGTGCGTTGGGATCGGTAATCGGCCCTGCCACAGCGCTACGTAGGCCCAATTGCACCGACGGCAAAGCAGCCTTTACGTTGGCCAATAGCACGCGGGTAATCCCAGGAATACGTTCTTCCAGTTGCGCTTGCAACGGTACCCAATTGCCGCTTTGCTGGGCTTGCAGCACGCCTTGTTTTAACTGGCCGGCAAAGAATTGCCAATCGACTGCCGAATTTCTGGCCCGCTGCGTCTCTTCGCTGACGGCCAATTGTGCCGCTGATTGCGTGGCGTTATGCCAGCTCACCTGCAGCGGCGCCAGCCATAAGGTCGTCGCTAATGTCGCCGCAACTGCACGCTGCCATAACCGTATTTGTGGTGCGCCGTTCTGCGATAAGCCAAGGAAGTTCTCCCCCGTCGTTTCCGTTCGATCGACTGGCAACTCAAGGCGCAATGCATTGGACATGCGCGACTGATCCAGACGAGACAACAATTGACGAAGCGAGCGATTCATACTAGTTCCTGACTTATTTTTATTGGGGCAATCTTATTGAGCCCGTGCTTGTGCGGCAAAGACAACTGCCCATCAACACCATCTGTGCAGCTCCGGTATCTCCATCATGAGAAACCGTTAGTGTTGAATTTTCTGCTTGTGAACCAAGTCTTTCAGCGACGCGCAGCACCACTGATACATTTCAAGCGCCAACAAGCGCAGCAGCGGGATGCACGACAAGGCCAGCAGGGTGAAATAGATTTTCAAAATGAGCTCTCTTGCAGCCGGTATTGCGCAATATCATTTTTGGCGAAAAGTCATTCTACAAAGCACCACCTGGCAACACGAGCGCGATGCGACCATTAATCACCAATTTTTCAATCGTTTGCAATTCGTTGCGCGGCGACCACTACAATTGATTGTCACTACTTGTTAAGAAATGGCACAGCGCGAATTACTTCGCCTTTACTTGGTGCGACGCAACTGGCGGCAAAATGAAATACAAAAACCCGTAAGTCAACAGCGTCGACAGCACGATCGCCACGGCAACGATGCGAATGGTTCCACGCGAACGCCGCTCTGAGTCGCCGGCCAGCTCCTCCTTAGCGGCCCGCCGATAGGCGTCATCAGAAAAACCATTCACTCCACGTAGGCCAGTTGGATCGTCTTTCTTCATCACAGTCATGCAACCAACTCCCCCATCACTGTTCGATCTTGGCCTGCTTGACCAAATTACCGACGACAGCAAGCGTCGCTTTTTCCAGGGCGGCCGATTCCTGCTGCTGGCGTAACACAGCCTTCACAGCCTCATACTTCGGCACTTGCGTTGGGCGAACCTGGTCCAACTTGAGAATGAAGTAGGCGTTGTTCCAGTTCACCGGCGTCGACGTCACGCCGCCTGCCGGCAAAGCGACAAGCGCCTGCGCGATTGGTAACGGCAGATTTTGGGTATGCCCCTCTTGTGCCGGTGTCTTGAAACTGATCCAGTCCAGCTCACCACCTCGCGCCTTGTTCTGCGCCAGGCTAACTTGCTGTGCCAACTGCGCGAAATCGGCCCCTGCCTTCAGCTTGGCCAGTACATCGGCCGCAGAAGCTGCGTCGCCCACTTGAATCAGACGCGATTTGTATTCCTTGTCGCCCAGGCTGGCCACGATCGTGTCGAACTGCGCCTTGACCTGCTCCTCGGTGACCGGCGCAGGCTTGATGACATCGCGAAGATACAGTTGGGTGATGGCCGCGTCCTTGGCTTCTTGCATCGCTTGCTTCACTTCGGGACGGTTGTCGTAGGCGTGCGTCTTCTCTGCGTCCTGGCGAAACAGCTCGCGCGATATGAGTTGATTTTTTAATGCGACGCGTAGGTTCGGACTGTCCGGCAAACCGGATTGCTGGATGGCGCGCTGCAGCTGCGCCTCGGTGATGGCGACATTGTTGACTTTGGCGATCACGCCAGGTCCAAAATTACTTGCTGGTGCTGGGGCACTCACCGGCGCAGCGGGCGTTTGCGCATACGCCCCTGGTGCAATGACGGCGGCCGCTAGACTGCACGCTACTAGCAAGGGTTGAATTTGACGATAAGTAGATGCATAAGACATGATTGTTCCTCTGTGCGGTGAATTACAAAAATCAATATGACCAGTTCAAACTCGCCAGCAATAACGTGCTTTTGGGGGGCGAACTATCCGGCTGCATCAAGGCGCGCGCCAACAGCACTTCGCCCGTAAAACGTTGTTTGCCGATCATGGCTTGTAGCCGCGCCCCAAAGCCGGTGCCGACCAACTGCTGCCAAGCCCCTTGCGCGATCAGTTCGGTACGCCCCATATCCAGAAAGACATAGGGTTCAACATGAACACCGGCGAACTCAGGTGCATTGACCCAGGCCACGTCATTACGCAACGTTAAGCCGCGGTCGCCACTGCTGCCACTGTTATCCTGAAAGCCGCGTACCGACGACATACCACCTGCAAAAATCTGTTCTGAACCGAACAGCGCCTGCTTGCTCCACTGCGCATTCAATTGCGCCCGCCAGTTCCATGCGGTGGCACCGATTTTTCCTATGGGTAGCGACAGGGTGGCCGTGGTGTCGAGTTTGGTGAACTGGCTATGTGCATCGCCACTGCCAATCCCCGGCGCATCCGAGCTGGCATCCAAGGCGTGCAAGCCCTGCGACAGACCGACATCCAGCGTCCAACTGGCCTGCTGTTCATTAAAGGCAAAGCGGTGCAAGGTGTTAGCAGCAACGCGTAAGACCGTCAGGCGCTGCGGATCGAGATCCAGGTCATTGACATTGCGCTCGACCTTGCGTCGCGACAAGGTGACATCCAGAGCATTTTTAACCGCCTGGCTACGAGAGAGCACATAGTTCCAGCCGAAGGTGTGGCTGGTGGTGTTGCCATACAGGAGCGCCGTATTGCCCACCAGGTTCTGATATTCGGAAATCGCCCCGGTATAGCTGAAGGTGCTGTAACCGATCGGCAGCGTGAAAGAGCCGACCAAGGCATTCGTATCCAGGCTGCCGCTATAGCTGATCGAGAACAGTTCCTGCAAGCCGAGCAGATTGTCCGCTTCGGCGCTCAGGTTGGTGCGCACTAAGCCCGTTTGATTGCTGCCATAGTTATCGACGCCGACGTTGTACCAGAAGCGATCGCCCGGCGGATTGTTCAGTGCGACGATCGAACTCCCCGGTGTAGTCCCCGGCTGGATCTGCATTTCCGCCTTGTTGCGACGCAGGCGATTGATTTGGTCGACGCCCTGCTCCAGATCCGTCAGATTAAGCGTCTGACTGTTGACGATCGTCCAGAATTGACCCACTTGAGGCATTAAATATCGTTGAAATTTGACCCACGTGCTTGAATGACCTGCTCAAACATTGAGCAGGGAGGCCAGGAGTGATCACAGTGGGAATGTTAGCCAAGATCAGGCGGATGTATATCCGCGAGAAGCTCTCGATACGAGAGATCGCCAGACGATGCAATTTGTCCCGCAATACAGTACGGCAATGGCTTCGGGACTCGGAGAAGATTGAACCGAAATATCCGGAGCGGATAAGCCGAAGCATTGTCGATTCGTACACCGAGCAGTTGCGGCAATGGGTACAAGTCGACAGCCATCGGGCCAAACGAGACCGGCGCACGGCAAAGGTCATGTTTGAAGCTATCCAGAAGCAAGGTTATGCGGGTGGTTATTTGCGGGTGGCGATCCGCGTACGTCAGTTGAAGCAAGAAATCAATAACGCCCCTAACCG